>DATAGO010000001.1:0-23712 GCA_036263675.1 Microvirga sp.
CAGCGGCGCCTTCAGCTCCCGCTCCAAAGCCGAGATCTGCCGGCTTACCGCCGACTGGCTCAGGCCCAGATCGTCGCCAGCCCGCGTGAAGCTCCCGGCTTCCGCAACCGTGTAGAATATCCGGATCTTGTCCCAGTCCACCGAACGCCCCGCGCTTGCCGGCCGGCCGCGCGCTCGGCGCCGGCCTGCCAGGTTTGGCGCCATTTGCGGATTTCCGCCAGGGGGCCGCCGGCTGCGCGGGAGAGAGCTTCAATCCTGTGCGGCCGGGATCGCCATCACGCGGCTACTGCTGCTGAGCCTGCGGCGCGGCCGGGGGCGGCGGCGTGCCCGGCGGCGGGGTCATGAGGCCAGGCGGGAGCTCGCCGGTCGTCGTGACGACGGTGCTGGTGCCCCAGGGGCCGGAATACTGGGTGACCCGGTTCGCGGCGGTGGGATCGGCCGTGCAGGCGGGCTTGCAGGTATAGGGCTGCACGTTCGCGCCCTGGCGGATCACCACCTTGGTCTCGCGTGGGCCGACACGCAGGGCGGCCCGCGTGATCTCGCGCCCGGCGGCGTCGAGGATGATGAGGTTCGTCAGTCCGATCCGCTGGCCGGTCAACACGACCGTGGTTTCGCCGTTGAGGGTCGCATCGGCGATGTTGGGGCTGCCGAGAATGATCGTCCGGGCCGGGCGGGGGAGCTGAAGCACGTCGCTGTGACCGGGCTGCAGCACGATCTCGCGCTCCGCACGGCCGAGCTCCACCGAGATCGGCGATCGCGGCGCGGCGGTCTGAGCGGCGGCACCGGAGGCGAGTGCCACGAGGACGAGGACGGACGCCGTCGGCGCCAGGCGAAGCGGCATGGTGCACCCCTGAACCAATTCCGGAACGGAGTTTAGCGCAGGGCGGCGGCGTGATCCAACTGGGTCGCCCGGCCTAGGCCTCAGGGCGGGATGGGGACGACGCCGCAGCTGAGGCCCGGGCGCCTCGGGCCGGGTCCGGCCATTGATCGCGAGCCCGAATTCCGCGACCGGCCCGGCAGCAGAAGCTCGATCGCCTCAGGCCGGATCGGAACGACCGGTCCCGCCGAGGATGCGGTCGAGTTCCGCCCGCTCGCGCGCGTCCAGCGGAGCCGAGGCGGCCGGGCGGCGGCGGAGCGCTCCGTAGAGGCCGAGGCCGCCGAGGGCGAGTACCAGGACGGGCGTCAGCCACAGGACGAGCGTGTGGGCACCGACCACGGGCCGCAGCAGCACGAACTCGCCGTAGCGCTGGACGACGAAGTCGCGCACGTCGCCGTCGCTGTCGCCGGCCTTCAGGCGCTCGCGCACGAGCACGCGCAGGTCCTTGGCGAGCGGCGCGTCGGAATCGTCGATCGACTGGTTCTGGCACACGAGGCAGCGCAAACCGGCGGAGATGTCCCGCGCGCGCGCCTCCATGGCGGGATCCTTCAGGATCTCGTCCGGCTGCACCGCATGGGCGGGAGCTGCGAGGAGAAGGAGCGCGAGGAGAGGAGCGAACGAGAGGCGCATGGCGGGTGCTATTCCGCCGCCGCCGGCAGTGCGTGGAAGGTCTTGCCCCGGACCGGCGCGCCGACCCGGAAGCGCCGGTCGGTGAGCGAGACCGCCCCGCCGAGGGCCATGATCACGGAACCGAGCCAGATCAGCAGGACGAGCGGCTTGTAGTAGAGGCGCAGGCCGATCGACCCGTCGGGCTGCGGATCGCCGAAGCTGGCATAGACCTGGCTGGTCCCGAAGGTCAGGATGCCGGCCTCGGTCGTGGGCATGCCGCGGGTGAGGTAGACTCGCTTCATGGTCTCGACGCTGCCGGCCTCGCGGCCGTTGCGCAGGATCGTCAGGGTGGCGGCATCCTCGCGGTAGTTCGGGCCGGTGCGCGGGACCACGCGGTCGAGGCGCGCCTCGTAGGGACCGACCGGGAGCCGTTCCCCGATCCGGACCGTGCCGATCGCCTCGACGCTCCAGGCGCTCGCCGCGATGCCGATCACCGTGACGCCGACGCCCGCATGGGCGAGCACGGTGCCCCAGGCGGAACGCGGCAGGCCGGCGGCCTTGCGCAACGCGACCGTCGCGCTCGTCCCGCGCCGCCAGGAGCGGGTCACGATCTCGTTGAAGGCGCCGAGCACCAGATAGAGGCCGAGGCCGATCCCGAGCGGCGCCGCGACCGGCCCGCCGGCCGTGACGGCGAGCAGCACGAGCATGGCCGCGATCGCGAGGCCGAGCGCAACGAGCAGGCGTTGCGCGGTGCCGTAGAAGTCGCCGCGCTTCCAGGCGAGCGTCTGGCCGAAGGGCACCAGCAGCAGAAGCGGAACGACGATCGGCAGGAAGGTCAGGTTGAAGAACGGCGCCCCGACCGAGATCTTCTCGCCCGTCAGCGCCTCGAGCGCGAGCGGATACAGCGTGCCGATGAACACGGTCGCGCAGGCGGTGGCGAGAAGCAGGTTGTTGACCACGAGCGCGCCCTCGCGGGAGACGGGCGCGAACAAGCCGCCCTGCTGCAGCGCCGGCGCGCGCCAGGCGAACAGCGTCAGCGAGCCGCCGATGAACACGATGAGAATCGCAAGGATGAACAGCCCGCGCGTTGGATCGACCGCGAAGGAATGCACCGAGGTCAGCACGCCGGAGCGCACCAGGAAGGTGCCGAGAAGCGAGAGCGAGAAGGTCAGGATCGCGAGCAGCACGGTCCAGACCTTGAGGGCGTCGCGCCGCTCCATCACGACGGTGGAATGCAGGAGCGCCGTGCCCGCGAGCCAGGGCATCAGCGACGCGTTCTCGACCGGGTCCCAGAACCACCAGCCGCCCCAGCCGAGTTCGTAATAGGCCCAGTACGAGCCCATGGCGATGCCGAGCGTCAGGAAAACCCAGGCGCCGAGCGTCCAGGGCCGCACGGCGCGCGCCCAGACCGCATCGATGCGTCCGTCGATGAGCGCCGCCATCGCGAAGGCGAACGAGATCGAGAAGCCGACATAGCCGATGTACAGAAGCGGCGGATGGATCGCGAGGCCGGGATCCTGCAGGACCGGGTTGAGGTCCTGGCCTTCGAGCGGGACGGGAAGGAGGCGGGTGAAGGGATTCGACGTCGTCAGCAGGAAGGCCAGGAAGGCGACGGTGATCGAGGCCTGGACCGCGAGCGTGTTGGCGCGCAGGCGCGGCGGCACGCTGTTCCGCGCGACCGCGACCACGCCACCGAACAGGGCGAGGATGAGGACCCAGAGCAGCATCGAGCCCTCGTGATTCCCCCACACGCCCGTGAGCTTGTAGATGAAGGGCTTCGTGGAATGGGAGTTCTGCACGACGTTCAGGACCGAGAAGTCCGATGTCGCGTAGGCGAGCGTAAGGGCCGCGAAGGCGAAGCCGATGCAGGCGAGCACCGCCAGCGCCGCGGGCGGCGCCACGCCCATCAGGACGGGATCGTTGGTGCGGGTGCCCCAGAGCGGCACGGCGAACTGGATCAGGGAGAGCCCGAGAGCCAGCGCGAGCGCGAAATGTCCTGCCTCGACGAGCACGCCGTGGAAATCCTCTCTTGACCGGCCTGTTGTGGGGATTTTTCCATCCCATGCCAGTGGCCCTGACGCCGCAGGGCGCGAGCGCGGTTCGGAATCGGGCAGGCGGGCGGCTGCGGCGGCTAGTGGGTCGCGGCCGGCTGCGGCTTCGCGTCCGCCTGCCAGTGGCCCTGGCGCTTCAAGGCATCGGCGACCTCGCGCGGCATGTAGGTCTCGTCGTGGCGGGCGAGCACCGTATCGGCCTTGAAGGTGCCGGAGGGCTCGAGCACGCCTTCGGCCACGACTCCCTGCCCTTCGCGGAAGAGGTCCGGCAGGAGACCCTGGTAACGCACGGGCAGGGAGCTCTGCGCGTCCACCACCACGAAGGTGATCTGCTGATTCTCGCCGCGCTTGATCGAGCCCTCTTTGACGAGGCCGCCGAGGCGGAAGCGCGTGCCGGGCTGGACGCCCTTGGCGGCGACGTCCGCCGGCGCATGGAAGAACACGATGGTGTCGCGCATGGCGTAGAGAACGAGCCCGAGCGCGAGCGCAAGGACGCCGCCGGCGAAACCGATCAGGGTCAGGCGACGCTGTTTGCGGGTCATGGCTTGCTGTCGTCGGTGATCTTCAGATCCCGAGCCATAGCCTCGACCCGCTGCACCGCGCCTTGATCTCCCGCAAGCGCCTGGCGCGCCTTGGAGAGCGCGGCCTTGGCCTTGTCGGGCTGGCCGAGCACCGCGTAGGAGCGCAGGAGGCGCGACCATTCCTCGGCGCTGCCGCCCTGAGCGTCGAGCCGGTCGGCAAGGCCCTGGACCATGCCGAGGATCGCCTCCCGGTCGGGCGCCGGCGGCGGCGCGGTGCCGTCGAGGCGGGCCAGCTGCTCCCGCACCACCGGGACCCAAGGGGCATCGGCGGGCGACGACGCGAGGAGCGCGCCGTACTCGGCCTTCGCCTTGTCGCGGTTGCCGTCCTGCTCGGCGGCGCGGGCGAGATAGAAGCGCGGCTTCGGATGCGAGCGGTCGAGCTCCTGCGCCTTCTCGAAGGCCGTGCGGGCCTCGGCCGGGACGATGCCGTCCTGCACCGCGACGAGCGCCTCCCCGTAATTGGCGAGCCGGTCCGCGTCGGGGCCGATCAGCCGGAGCGCGGCCTCGTAGGCGCGGGCCGCATCCTCCGCGCGGCCGAGCCGCATGTAGACCGGCGCCACCACCTCCCAGCCGCGGCCGTCGTCGGGGCGCTGCGCGAGGTGCTGCTCGATGCGGGCGAGCGCGGAGGCGAAGTCGAGCTGATCGGCGCTGGCCGGGGGCCGCGCAGCCTGTGGGCTGGACGCGAGGTGCGGCGAGCCGAAGGCGCCGTAGACCGCGAGCGCCAGCAGGGGAACGAGCGACAGGGCGAGTGCCGACACGGCGCGGCGGCGGCGAAGGGCCGGCTCGCCGACGAGATCGGGGCGGCCGTGCTCCCGCGGCTGGGCGCGCAGAAGGCGGCGCCCGGCCTCGGCCCTGGCGGCTTCGGCCTCGGCCTCGGAGAGGAGCCCGCGCTCGCGGTCCCGATCGATCTCGGCGATCTGGTCGCGGTAGAATTGGGTGTCGGAATCCGCGCCCTGCTCGGCGGTGCGATGACGCGACAGCGGCCACAGCACGGCCGCTACGGCGGTCACCGTCATCAGGGTCAGCAGGATCCAGAGCGTCATGCCGCTTACTTAGCCCGCGGGTCCCCCCAGCACGATGGCACCTTCGGGCGACACGGTGTCGCTTGGAGGGCCGGAGCGGCGGATGGCGGGCGGTTCCGCCGCGGTCCACCATGCGGGGCACCCCGCCGGGTGGACCCTGCATGACCTTTCGCCCCGATTCGTCATGCCAGGCCCGCGTCAGTAATCCGTCTCGATGTACTGGCTCACGATGTCGAGTGCGACGGAAGCGGCGGCGGCCCCGTTGTTGAGCCAGATCTGAAGTCCCAGCAGGGTGCCCGCGTCCGGGAGGTCCGCGGTGAGCGTCGCCTCGGCGACGTGGCCGGTGTTGAGGCGCTCGACCGAGACCCCGATCCGGTCGCCGTTCGGCGCACAGAAGAACCGCGCCTCGTAGAGATCGACCTCCTGCGTGTCGGCCGGGAAATCCGGCCCGAGATCGACCACCGTGCAGGCTCCCGCGCCGTCGTTGTGCATGATCCGGAACGTGGTGTCGGCGGCGTTCTTGCCCAGGAACACCGCGTTGGTCTGCGCCGAGGGGTCAGCGTTGGGCAGCAGGCTCACGGTCGCAAGAAGGCCGACGGCGACGCGCATTCCGGCCGAATAGGCGGAGATCCCGAAGCGGACCACGTACTCGAAGCCTCCGAGCTTGGGCGCGGTGCCGCGCCAGTACTTGCCGACGCCGCCGTCGCGCAGGCCCGCCGTGAGGCCGGCCGTGTTGCCGGATACGATGCCGAGCCTGCGGGTGCTCTTGAAGAGGTTGTCGGTCGCCACCGTCCGCGCCGTCGCCGTCCCGGTGACGGTGCCGACGAGTCCGACGCTCTGCGCGGTCGCCGATCCCCCGGCTGCCCCCCACCACCCGATCTTGTGGGAGGCGAGCAGCGTCTGGATCCCCGCCGCCGCGCCCGCCGGCGCCAGGAAGGACGGCCGCTGGCGCCCGGCCTGGCTGCGGGTGAACAGGATCGCGCCGTCCGCGGGCGATGCCGGGACGGCGGCCTCGCGGTCGAGCCGCAGCGCGCCGCCCCAGGCCGTCGCGAAGTCGCCGGGTCCGGACTTGCGCAGCGCCTGGCCGGTCGCACCTCCGGCCGGCACGCCCGGGCCCGCCGGACCTTGAGGCCCTGCGGGCCCCGGGGAGCCTGCGGGTCCCTGGGAGCCCGCCGGTCCCTGCGGCCCGGCGGCGCCTGCATCGCCGGCATCGCCTTTCGCACCGGCAGGGCCCTGCGGTCCGGCCGGGCCCGTCGGACCCGCAGGTCCGGTTGCCCCGGCGGCACCCTGCGGCCCGGCTGGTCCCGCCGGCCCCGCCGCGCCCGTATCGCCCTTCGGTCCCGTCGCGCCTTGCGGCCCCGCAGGCCCGGCGGCACCGGGCGGTCCGGCATCGCCCTGCGGCCCGGCAGGCCCCTGGGCACCGGCCGGGCCGGCGGCACCGGTGTCTCCCTTCGGACCGGCCGCTCCTTGCGGGCCGGCGGGACCCGCCTCGCCCGCGTCGCCTTTCGCACCGGCAGGCCCCTGCGGCCCGGCGGGGCCAACGGCGCCGGGATCGCCCTTCGGCCCCGCGGGTCCCTGCGGCCCGACCGGCCCCGGATTCCCCGAATCACCCTTCGCGCCGGCGGGTCCCTGCGGCCCGGGAGGCCCCTCGGGGCCCTCCGGTCCGGACGGTCCCGGTACGCCATGCTGTTCGACGAGGATCACCTGGGCCGCGTCGCCGCCCGCCTCCACGACGATGGCCGGCGGATTCACGATTTCGACCACGATGCCCGTCATGATGCGCCCCTCCCTGCCTGTCCCCGACCCGTCGTCACACCCCCGGCATCAGTCATCGTTCAGGCCCCCCTCCCCGACCACGAAGCCCGCCAGCAGGATCTGCTGGTGCCCGTCGGCATCGCGGCGCTCCCACTCGTAGCGGGCGATCCGCCCCTCCGGGATGAGCCGGGTCTCGGCCGGCGCCGGCCTCCACGCGACCGCGGCGGCCGCGAGATCCACGTCGAGTCCGGCATCGTCGGAGGCCCTGCGCAAGGCGCCGCCGGGCCAGGCCACGCTGAGCACGAAGCTGCTTCCGGTCAGGTCGAGGGGCGTGCGCACGCCGGCGCCGTCCTCCGACTTGAGGCGGATCGCGATCTCGCCGCTCCCGCCTCGCTGCACGGTGAAGTCGTGAATGCCGGGCCTCATGCGGTGCTCCTCCAAAAACGAAAGGGCCGCCCGAAGGCGGCCCCGATGACGGCAGAGCGGAAACGGCGATCAGGCGCTGTCGCCCGGCAGGTCCAGGACGGCCCGCAGGCCCCCGGCCGGCGAATCCCTCAGGGCGAGCGCGCCGCGGTACAGCGCCGCGAGGTCGGCCACGATCGACAGGCCGAGGCCGGAGCCCGGCTTCGTCTCGTCGAGACGCCGCCCGCGCTTCAGGACCTGGGCCCGGCTCTCCGCCGGCAGGCCCGGACCGTCGTCGTCGACGAGGACCGCGAGCCGCGACCGGTCGTCCTCGCGGTGGACCTCGACGGTCACGGCCACGCGGGTCGCGGCCCATTTGCAGGCGTTGTCGATGAGGTTGCCGATCATCTCCTCGAGGTCCTGCCGCTCGCCGCGGAAGCGCGTGCCGGGCGGGATCGAGACCTCGATCGCGAGGTCCCGGTCGCGGTAGATCTTCGTGAAGGTGCGCGTCAGGCCGGCGACCACCGGCTCGACCTCGGTGATGGACCCGAGCGTGCCCGCGAGCGCCGCCGCCCGCGCGCGGTCGAGGTAGTAGTTCACCTGGTCCCGCATCACGGTCGCCTGCTCGCGCACCTTCGCGGTGACGTCGTCGGGCGCGTTCTCGACCTCGTTGACGATGATGCTCAACGGCGTCTTGAGCGCGTGAGCGAGATTGCCGACCTGCGTGCGGGCGCGCTCCAGGATCTCGCGGTTGGTGTCGAGGAGCAGGTTCAGGTCCTGCGCGAGCGGCGCGATGTCCTGCGGATACTCGCCCGGGATCCGCTCGGCCTCTCCGCCGCGGATCGCGCTCAGGCCCGCTCGGAGGTCGCGCAGGGGCCTGAGGCCGAAGCGGATCTGCAGCAGCGTCGTGAAGCCGAGCGCGAGGCCGAGGAGCGCGAAGGTGACGACGAGCGCGGAGGTGAAGCGCAGCACGTCGCGGTCGATGTCCTCCGCGAGGCCGGCGACCCGGATCACGTAGCGGCCGTCCTCGCCGAGGTCGATGTCCCGCTCCACCAGGCGCAGGAGCCGGCCGTCGGGAGCCGGGCCGTAGCCGCGCCGGATCTCGCCGAACGGGACCTCGGTGCCGGGCGGAACGAGGCCTCCGAGTTGGGTGCCGAAGAGGGACTTCGACGAACGCACCTCCCGCGGCGCCGCGTCGGGACGCCCCACCTGCCAGTACCAGCCCGAGAGCGGCAGCTCGAAGCGCGGATCGCCGATCGGCCCGAGGTCGCGGTCGGGCGGTCCCGGCGCCACGAGGTCGGAGGCCAGGTTGCTGGCATAGACGAGGAGCCGCTGGTCGAAGGCGCGTTCGGTGTTGTCGCGGTAGAGCGCCACGAGGATGAGCCCCGCGACGAGCAGGATCGCGAAGCTCCAGAAGACGGCCGAGACCGCAAGCCGGACCGCGATCGAACGGCCGGCCAGGACGTTGAGGGCCGACCACACCGCCGAACGCCCCCGAGGCTCAGGCGGTGCGGGATTCGTCGATGAGATAGCCGAGCCCCCGTACCGTCTGGATGATGTCGACGCCCAGCTTCTTGCGCAGGCGGCCGATGAAGACCTCGATGGTGTTGGAATCGCGGTCGAAGTCCTGGTCGTAGAGGTGCTCCGTGAGCTCGCCCCGCGACACGATCCGCCCGGTGTGGTGCATGAGGTAGGACAGGAGACGGTACTCGTGCGAGGTGAGCTTTACGGCCGTGCCGTTGACGACGACGCGGCCCGAGCGCGTGTCGAGCCGCACCGGGCCGCAGGCGATCTCGCTCGTGGCGTGGCCGGTCGCCCGCCGCAGCAGGGCGCGCACGCGGGCGAGCAGCTCCTCCATGTGGAAGGGCTTGGTGACGTAGTCGTCCGCGCCGGCGTCGAAGCCCTGCACCTTGTCGCTCCAGCGGTCGCGGGCGGTCAGGATGATGACGGGCATCTTGCGCCCCTCCCGCCGCCAGGCGGTGAGCACCGAGACGCCGTCGGTCTTCGGCAGGCCGAGGTCGAGGATCGCGGCGTCGTACGGCTCGGTCTCGCCGAGGAACTGGCCCTCCTCCCCGTCATAGGCGCGGTCGACCGCGTAGCCCGCATGCTCGAGCGCGGTCACGATCTGCTGGTTGAGGCTCTTGTCGTCCTCGACGACGAGGAGGCGCACGGTGTTGGATTCTCCTGATCGGGATTACAGAACGGCGGGAGCGTCGACGGAAGGGCGCACGGGCTGGAACTCTCCTGATCGCGCTACCGGACCGAGCGGATGCGGCCCGAGGGCGCATCGATCATCACCTGCACCACGCGGCCATCCTTGCGCAAAGCCATGATGACATAAACGAGCGCATTGTCGCTCCGGCACAGGTTGGCGCGCACCACGTCGGCGTTCGGGACCTGGCGCTGGGCCGCCAGGACGGCGCTGGCGGGCGCGACCACGCCGTTGGCCGACACGATCTCCTGCATCTCTCGCGGCGCCAGGCAGTTGCGAAGCGCCGCCGCGCCCTGCGCATGGGCGGCCCCCATCACGCCCCACCAGGCCAGGATCAGCAGAACGATACGCATGGCCGAACCCTGCGGGTCCGGCACTGAATGAAGCCTGAATAGTCGCATCGGCAGCCTCCGGAGCGGGCCGGGTCTAACCTGGGACACCGAAGCCGGCTGTCCAGCGGGCCCGCGTCCCGGTCGCCAGCCGCCGCTACAGCTCCGCATCGGCGGTGACATGAACGCCGCCAGCCGCCGCTACAACTCCGCATCGGCGGTGACGTGGATCGCGGTCAGCGCACCGGCGGCAAGCGTGGGCGTCGCTCCGGCCTGCACCCCGATCGCCGCCGCGTCGGCCGTCGTCGGCACCGTGGCGGACGCCGCCGCGTCGACGCCTCCGACGGACCACTGCCCGTTCGCGGCCACCGGATTGTAGAAGGCGAGCACGGGCACGGCCCTCATAGGCACAGGGTATTGCCAGCGCAGGGTCGGGATCGCGTTCGCGACCGGCGCATGGCCGACGAGCGCGCCGCCGGTGCCGGCATTGCCGGCCGGGGCGATCGCCGGTGCGAAGGTCTTGGCGAAATAGCGCTGGCACAGGGCGAGCGTCGCGCCAGGGGACAGACGCTCGAAGGGGGCCGCCGCGGGGCCGAGGTTGAGGAGCGGCCGGGCGAAGCTCACGGCGCTCCCGGAGAGCGTGACGGTGACGTCTCCGGTCGCGCCAGAAGGCACCGCGAGGGCGACGGCGCGGCGGCCCGGGCCGGCCGCAATGACCCCTGCGATGCCCGCGACCGAGACCGAGACGGGAGCGGTCGGGTTCTCGACCGAGAGGCAGACCGTGCGGCCGGCGAGGTCGGGCAGCTCGACCACTTGGGTCAGCGCGCCCGTGAGCGTCAGGGTACCGTCCGCCGCGCGGGTGACGGTGCAGCCGCCGGGCCCGCCCTTCCAGCGGTCGAAGCCATAGGCGCCGGCCGCCAGCGCGCCGCCCGCGAAGCCGCGCTGGTTCACGCTCGCCTCCGGGTTGATCAGGAGGTTGCCGGCGTCGCGCAGGCCCGCTGCGCCGCTCGGGAAGGCGACGGCGCCGGTGGCGCGGTCGATCCGCAGGGCCTCGCGCCAGGTGCCCCCGTCGGCGGAGACGCGGATCGAGAAGTCGTCGCCCCCGACGAGGCCGGTCTCGGCGCGTCCGCTGTAGCCGCTCTGGTAGAGCTGCGAGAGCACGCCGCCCGCGACTTCCTTGTTGAGGACGAACCGCAGGTCGCCCGTGCCGCCCTCGCCGGCCGGCAGCGCCGTGAACAGGGCCGCGTTGAGCTTGGCGGCGAGGCGGTTGACCGGGTCGGCCGCCGTTCCGATGCCGAGATGGTCGAGGTTGTCGGCCTCGCCGATGGCCTGGCCGAGATCCCGCCAGGCCATCCCGTCGAAGACGAGGAGCGATCCATCCGCTTCCGCATAGGCGCGCCAGCCGGGCTTCGGCGCCAGGAAGCGCCAGGCGCCGAGGTCGAACAGGGCCACCTGCCCCTCGCGCCCCGCGAAGGCGCCCGCGGCCCCGGATCCCACGATGTAGCGGTCTCCTTCCGCAGGCGCGCCGGGCGGCCCGGTGCGGTCACGTTCCTTCACGGCGAGATGCACGAGCGCGTCGATGAGGGCGAGCGCCTCGTTGTGGGTGACGTGCTTCTGCGCCTGCGCGGCCGCCAGCAGCGGCAGCGCCAGATGGGGCGTGTCGGTCATGGGGGGTCCTCGGTGGGGGAACTCCCTCTACCCGCAGAGAGCCCCCTCTCCCCGCAGGCGGGGAGAGGGGGCTGGTGCGCGGGGAGAGCGAGAGCTTGCGTCGCCTCAGCTCACGACGACGATCGTCTCCAGCGGAAAGCCCCGCCCGACCGCGGCGCTCATCTGGACGATGCGCAGCGACAGCATCGACTGCGGCATCCCGAAATCCGCCAGCTCCTCGGCCGCGGGATAGAGCGCCGCCGCCTCCCCGCTCCGCAGAATGCGCACCACCGCCCCGCCCTGGATCACGTCGACCTCGTAGCGCTCGGCCTCTTCGGCGAGGGGCACGTCGAGCGGGTCCCAGGGGTCGCCGTCCTGCCGCGTGCGGCGGATCCAACGCATCGTCACGCCCTCCGCGGAGCGGCGGGCGCTCGCCCGCACGGGCGGCAGCGGCTTCAGCGCATCGGGGCCGGCAGTCGCCGCGAACGCGACGGCGGCCGGATCGGCGTGATCCCGCCCCGCCGGGCTCAACCGGTAGCGCCAGGCGCGGCCGAGTTCGGCGAGGCCGCCGGCGAGGGGGACGACCGCTTCGTCGAGGCGGACGATCGTCGCGCCGGCCGGGACGGCGCGGCCGGCCTCCGGCTCGCTGCCGGCAAGGCCGCGGATCAGGCGCGACAGGCGGTAGGTGCGCTCTCCGATCAGCTCGGCCGAGGCCGCGGAGAGGATTTCCCAGCGCCCGTCCGGTCCCTGCAGGGCAAACAGGTTCGCGCCCGCGAGCGCCGCCTCGTCCGGGACGGCGGCGAGGCTCCCGGAGGAGATCCGCACGTCGAGCGCCGCGTGCCGGTCCCAGCGCCAGAGGGCGCCGCGCGCGAGCGCGGTGAGCGTCCGCCCGACGACCGCCGGAACCGTCAGGACCGCCGCGGGTGAGAAACTCTCGCCGTCGCCGGAGCGCCAGAGGGTCGCGGCGCCGGGCCAGGGATCGGCCGCGACGGCGAGATGTTGCAGCGCCGGCGGCGTGCCCCTGGCGACCGGCAGATCGAGCACGACGGCCAGGGGCTTGCCGGGCAGCGGGGGCGGGCGGCGCAGCGGGCGCGAGGCGCGGGCCGCCGGCGCCGCGAACACCGCCGGCTCCGCGGCCCGCGTGGTGACGCGCCGCACCGGCCCGTCGGCGATCCGCACCACGCGATGCAGCCGCGGCCCGGCGTCGGTCGGGAGCGCCACCACGTCGCCGGGCTCGACGTCGAACCGGCGCGGGCTCAGGGCGAACTCCGCCCCCTCGCGGCCGGCCCAGAGGTCCTGGAGCCGGATGTCGGCGAGGCGCTGCGCCTCCGCGCGCCGGGTGACGACCGCGACGTCGGCGCGCGCCTCCCGCCGGCTCGTGCCGGACAGGCGCCGCGACGCGACCTCCGCCCGGCGGTACTCGCCCTCCCCCTCCGTGAAGCCGATTTCGACCTGATGCGGCAGCTCGGTCTCCTGCGCCCGTACGAGCCGCAGGGCCGGTCCGTCGGCGGGCAGGACGAACGCGTCCGCATCGAGGGCGATGGCGGCACCGGCTCCGCGCCCGCGCCAGTCGATCCTGCCCCCGCTCACGGCGGCATCGATGCCGTAGAGCCGGCACAGGGGCTCCAGTGCCGCCCGGGCCGACATCGGCCGGTCGATCACGTAGCCGTCAACGAGGCCGTCGAGGAGGAGGTCGCCCGGACGGTCGAGGTCGAACTCCTTCAGGATCGCGCAGACGAGCCGGTCGAGGGGCACGCCCTCGAGGCGCCCGGTGATCCAGTGTCCCGTCTCCCAGTTGCCGCCGTCGGCCCAGACCTCGGTGAAATCCGGGAAGGCGGGAAAGGGCCGCGCGTCCCAGGCCCAGACCGAAACCGAATCCCGCTCCACCATGCGTCCGCCATAGACCGGCGAGACAGGGTTGCCGTCGCCCGCGAAGCCCGGGAGATCGGGATCGAACCGGGACAGGATCGCCTCGAGCCCGCGCGCCTGGATGAGGTCGTCCCGGGCGCCGGACGAGAACGGCGGCACGGCGGATTCGGAGGATTTCGGGTCGGGGAAGACGTTGGGGCCATTAGCGCCCTTGTCGACGGCTGGGATACCGACCTCGGTAAGCCAGATCGGCTTGGCCATAGGGACCCACGCGGTCGCGGTCGTCTCGGCGCCGCCGGCGCGCTCCACGTGCGGCTCGCTCCACCAGGAGACCAGGTCCTTGGCGCGGTAGATCCAGGGTTTGCCATAGGCGCCGTCAGTAATCGGCGTGCGGTCCTGCGCGTTTCGCTTCGCCCGGCTCTCGTAGAACCAGTCGAACGCCTCGCCGGACGCGAGCCGGGCGCGCAGGTAGTCGCGGTCGTACGGGCTGCGCGCCTCGGCGCGGTCGAGGTGGTCCGGCCCGTCGCGCCAGTCGGCGATCGGCGGGTAATAGTCGATCCCGACCGCGTCGATCGCGGGATGGGCCCAGAGCGGATCGAGGGGAAAGCGGATCTCGTCGCCTCCGTCGCGGACATGGGCGCCGTATTCCGTCCAGTCGGCCGCGTAGGTGATCCGCGTATCGGGCCCCACGACGGCGCGCACGTCGGCGGCGAGCTGCATGAGCCGCTCGACCGCGGGATAGGCGCCGCCGCTCCCCTGCACCCGGGTGAGGCCGACGAGCTCGCTGCCGATCACGAATCCGTCCACGCCGCCGGCCTGCACGGCGAGATCCGCGTATTGCAGCACGAGGCGGCGCAGGCCCCATTCGCCCTCGAAGAACGCCGCGACCTGCGCGGCCGCTTCCGCCGTTCCGTCCGGCGAGCCCGGCTGCCCCGGCGCGGGCGCGCAGGTGATCCGCCCGCGCCACGGATAGGGCGGCTGCGCGGCGGCGCCGTCGTGCGGGTTCGGCAGCGCGTTGCCCGCGGGGACGTCCATCATGACGAAGGGATAGAGCACGACCTGGATCCCGCGCGTCTTGAGGGTCTGGATCAGCGCGACGACGCTCGCGTCCGAGGGCGTGCCGCCATAGGCCGGCGCGCCGCCCGACAGGCTCACGACCCGCGCGGCCTCGCGGTCGAGCCCGGCGACCGACCAGGTCGCACCCTCGGTCGCCTTGACGGCGATCTCCACCCGCGGCGCGATCGTGCACGTGCCCGCGCGCAGGTCGTCGCCGAACCAGCTCACCACGAGCGAGACGCGCCGGAGGTTGGGGCACAGGGCTTCGAGCGCATCGAGCGAGGCGGCGGCGTCGGTGCGGCGCTGCAACTGGTGGCGGTTCTCGGGCCGCGTGGCGCCGAGCCCGAGATCCTGCGTGACCGGCTCCGGGGCGTAGCCGAACTCGCTCGCGCCCGGGATCAGGCAGACCGCGCGGATCATCTCGTTGAGGCCCCCGACCGTGCGGACGACCTCGAAGGAGAATTGCGGCACCCGGTTGCCGAACGGGGCCAGCGCCAGCCCTTCGAACACCACGTAGGCGAGGCCGCGATAGGCCGGCGTGCGATCCGCGCCCTCCTTGGCGACGATGAGCGGATCGGGCTCCTGGCTCTCGGTGCCGCGATGCACCCGCATGCCGAGGCCCGTGAGGTCGATCTCACGCCCGTCCGCCCAGACGCGGCGGACGAAGGCGATCGGCCCCTCGCAGATCCCGACCGCGAGATTGGCGAAGTAGGTGTAGGTGGTGGTCTCGGTCTCCGGCGCACCGAAGCCCTTGGCCCCGAGGGAGCCGGAGCGCTCGGTCTCCGTATTGACGACTTCCAGCAGGCGCGTCGCCCAGACGAGCTGCCCGCCGAGCCGCGCCCGGCCGTAGACCCGCGGGATCGGCGCGCCCTCCGTCGAGGTCAGCCCGCCGACGTCGGAGAGACGCGGCCCTTCGACCTGGCGCGTCTCGCCGCCGAGGAGCGCGAGGTCGATCGCCGCGCCCGCGATCCCGCCGGCGGCCCGGCCCAGCACCGCACCAATAGGCCCACCGACGGCCCCGCCCACGACGGCACCGACGGTCTGGAGAACGAGTGTCGCCATGGGGAATCCTGTGTGGCGGAGGACGATCCGCTCGCCGTCGAAGGGAGGTCGCGCATCACGGTCAACCGTCCGGGAACCGGAACGCGTGCGCGAGGTGGCGGCGCCACCAGGGGCTCAAGGCCACCTCGGCCACGTTGGCGCCGCTATGGGCATGGACCATCGTGCCCGCGGCGGTCGCGATGGCGCAATGCCGGGCCGGAAGCCCGTCCCGCCAGCGGAAGAGCAGCACATCGCCGGCGCCGACCGCTCCGGGCTCCCGCGCGAGGAGCCAGCGCCGGGCGGCTTCCGCCAGCGCATCCGATCCCGCGCCGCCGGGGCCGTAGGGCGGCGGCCGCTCGGGCTCGTCGCCCACGATCTCGCGCCACACGCCGCGCAGCAGCCCGAGGCAGTCGCAGCCGACGCCCTTCAGGGAGGCCTGGTGCCGGTAAGGCGTGCCGATCCAGGCGCGCGCCGCGGCGACGATGCGGTCGGGGTGGGGCATGGGGGATCCTGCGGTACGAGAGGATCGGGCGAAAGGAGCCACCCTCGGTGTCATCCCCGGTCGGAGAGCGACAGCGCGGAGGGAAAGGGCACGGTGTCATTCCCGGCCGGAAGCGGCCTCAGCCGCTGGAGGGGAAGGGGATCCAGCTCCGTGTCATCCCCGGCCGGGGATGACAGAGCGGGCGCCCCGCCTCCTCGGGCATCAGACGACATCAATGGAAGAAGCTCCCGCCGTCCATCCCGGGTTCGCCCTGGCGCGGCACGCGCATCAGGAAGTCGTTGCCGGGCATGTGCGGGAAGCCGCGGAAATTCGCGATGTTGGCGAAACGCTGCCGGCAGGTCTCGGCGCGCTTGTCGCAGCCCGCGGTGACGCGGAAGCCGTCGCCGGCCAGGATCGGAAAAGCCGCGCGCTGCCAGAGATCGAACTCCGCGTCGTCGCCGACCCTGCGGTGCGCGCGCACCTCGACCGCGAGGCCCGCATTGGCGCCGCTCGTCCAGGTCAGCCGCCCGCCGGTGAACAGGCCGTCCGCGTCGTCGAGGCCCTCCGCCGCGACCGCCAGCGCGCCGTCGGTGCGGGCGACCGCACCGTGTGCCCGGAACGCCGGCTGGTCGAGGTCGATCCCGCAGCGGGCATCGCCGAGATCGGCCCCGCAGGTGGCGCGGTAGAGGCGCCCGCGCTCCTCGTCGAGCCGGTGCATCGGGCCCCGGATCTCGGCCACGAAGGCGCCGTCGGCGCGCCGGATCTCGCCGATCGAGCCGGCGTCGAGCAGCATGCGCTCGGCCGGATCGGCCCAGTTGACGAGAAAGGTCTCGACCTCGGCGTCGTCATAGAGACCGGCCGCGATGTCTCCTTCCGTGATCCCGGCCGAGACCAGCGCGCCCGCGACCTCCCCGCCCCCGACCGCAAAGCCGAGCTCGGCCCCGGCCTCCGCGGCTTCGAGCCCCGTGCGCGCCACGAAAGTGGTGCCCGCGAAGGCGAGGTCGCGGTCGTGGTCCGTGAACCCGGACGCGGCGCCGTCCCGGCGCGTCAGGCGCCAGCACCGGCACAGGGTCGTGACCTCGCCCGCGAGATGCGCCGCGAGGCCGGAGGGGATCGATCGCATGGGCTGTTCCTTCGATGCGGGGACACGCCGGGATCAGGAACCGATCTCGACGAGCGGGACCGCCGAAGCCGGGGCCAGACCCGGTCCGGCCGAGCACCCGGGCCGGACGGGATCAGGGCACGATTTCGACGAGCGGAATGCGTGGGATCGCCCCGGCCTCGAAGGCCGAGAGGTCGATCTCGAGCTCGTCCGTATCGAAGCGGACCGGCACGTCGAAGTCGAAGCCCGCCGTCACGTTCGCGCCGCTGCCGGGCGGAACCGCGAAGGTCACGAGGCCGGTTGCCGGGTTGCAGGCGAACCCGGTTCCGGCCGTCTGCTCGACCCCGTCGACGGCGACCCGGACCGTCCCGGCGACCGGCTTGGCGATCGTCCGGCGGTAGGGCGCGTGGGCGCTGCCGTAGGCCTTGGCGAGCGGGAAGACGGTCGTGGCGCCGTCGCCGGTGCCGATCGCCTGGTCGAGGGACGTCGGCGCGGCGGAGGGCGGCCCGGAGCGCCAGTCGACCCGGTCCCGGAAGCGGAACCCGTGCAGCCGGCCGCGGCGCTCCTCGAAGAAGGCCACCACGGCGTGGAGCGCGTCGACCGTGCGGATTCCGAGACCGGCGTCGAAGCGCCGGCGCGACCCGGCCCAGCGGCTGTTGCGGTGCTCGCGGCCGGAGGCCAGGGTGACGATGTCGGTGCGCCGCACCGGGCCGCCGCGGCTCCCGAGCGCGACGTCGAGCGGGAACAGGACCTCGTGGAAATCGGCGCTCATCGGGGACCTCGAGCTGGGCCATCGGGACGGGTGCGGCGCCAAGAAGCGCGCGGAATCGAACCGGGCGCGCGGCCTTGCGTTGACGGCTGCAAGGCCACCCCAGGAGGACGCCGGATGAGCAACACCCCGCACGACCTCACCGAGGAGTTCCCGGACGACCGGGAGCGCATCTCGGCGCTGAAGACCTCGAACGGCCACTTCGCGCGGCTCGCGGAAGAGTACAACGACATCAACCGCCAGATTCACCGGGTCGAGACCCGGGTGGAGCCCGCCTCCGAGGACGTCGAGGAGGAGCTCAAGCGCAAGCGCGTGCGCCTCAAGGACGAGATCGCCCAGATGCTCGCGGGCGACATGAAGACCCGGAACGACGCCCATCCGTTGGGGGCCAATCCCGGCGACGACCCGCGCCTGCGCGGCTTGGGGCAGACCTGAGCGGTTGCGCCGGAGGGAGCGGACACCCTCTCGGTGTCATCCCCAGCCGGAGCGCGTGAGCGCCAACGGATCCACCGTGTCATCCCCGGCCGGAAGCGGCGCAGCCGCTGGAGGGGAAGGGGATCCAGCGAAACGATGACGCCGCGAAGCGGCGCCTTGTGCGGATTCCATAAGGTGCTGCTTCGCAGCAAGTCGTCGTGCTGGATCCCCTTCCCCTGCGCCCTGGCGGGCTCCGGCCGGGGATGACACCGGGGGTGTCCCGAAGCGCGAGGGCTCCGGCCGGGGATGAGACGGAGGGTGTCTCCTCCCCTGCCCTCACAGCCCCCGCTGCCCCCGCGCGACCGCGCGGGCGAGTGCAGCCGAGACCTGCGCCTCGGAGCGGCGGAAGCTCTCCACGTCCGGCGTCGCGATGTTGACCGTCACGGCCATGGGCCGCCCTCCCCCGCCCCGGACGCCCAGGCGCCCGTCGGGACCGCGGGCGAGCGGCATCACGGCCTCGGCGCCGCGCTCGCCCATGAGGCCGAGGCCCCGGCCGAGCGGGAAGGCGGCGGGCGAGGCGATCACGCCGCCCTGCGCGAACGGCGTCACCATCCCGCGCGAGATCGCGCCGCCGTGGGCGAATCCCGTGAGCCCGGCGAGCCCTTGGGTCAGCCCGCCGAGCGCGTTGCCGACGAGGGATTGCAGCGGCGCCAGCGCGGCCCGCAGCCCCATCTCGACGAGGCTGCGGCCGAGGCCCTGCAGGATCGAGTCGAAGGCCTGGCCCTGGGCGATGCCGCGCGCGAAGGCGCGGGTGAGGGAATCGCCGAACCGGTCGGCGAGGCCGCGCAGGGATTCGAGCTCCCGCGCCGTGTCGCGGGCGGTGCCGGTCCAGGCCGCCCCCTGATCGGATCCGTTCATGCGTGTCCTCCGCTCGTGCTCGTTCGATCCGGGAAGGCCGCCATCAGCCGCGCGAGATCGCCGCGCCCGGGAGGTTCGGCGCGGCGGCCCGCGAGGCCGTCGAGGGCGGCGCTGAGTTCGGCCGGCGTCGCGCGCCAGAACGTGTCGGGGTTCCACCGCAGGACGCCGAGGCCGAGGGCCATGGCCTCGTCCCACGGAAAGGCATCGCCTAGCCGCCCTGCGGCGCGGGAGGGTTTGCGGGCGCGGCCCCGAAGGCGGCGACGAGAAGCTCCGCGACCGCGCGCACCACGGGCCCGAGCCCGTCGGGCAGCGGCAGCGCCGCGATCGCGGCCGCATCGAGGGCGTGTCCGCCTCCGCGCAGCCCGGCCCCCAGCACGGCGAGCAGATCCGCGCTCGACAGCCGGCCGGTGCCGAAGCGCTCGGCGAGCGCCCCGAGGTCGGAGGCGCCGCAGGCGGATTCGAGTTCCGCGAGCGCCCCGAGGGTGAGGCAGAGGGTGAAGCGGGCGTCCCCGAGGTCGAGCGCCACCTCGCCCCGTCGGCGGTTGGTCATGGGTTCGGCTCCTTGCAGGTGAAAACGGGGCGCTAGAGCGCCGCGAAGCTCAGCGCGCCGGCGGATTCGAGCGCCATCTCGAAGGTGACCTCGCCGGCATGGTCGCCGCGGTATTCGAGCGCCGTGATCTGGAACGGCCCTTCGATCCGGCCGAAATCCGGCACCACCACCTGGTAGGCCCGCACGTCGCCGTCGAAGAACACCTGTCGCATGCAGGCGTCGGAGGCCTCGTCCTTGAACACGCCGGACCCGGTGATCCCCGCCCGCCGCACGCCGGCACCTGCCAGGAGTTCGCGCCAGCGCCCGGCCGATTCCGCGTTCGTGACGTCGACGGATTCCGCGTTGAACGCGAGCTGGCGCGCCCGCAGGCCCGCCACGGTGACGAACCCGCCGCCGCCATCGTCGATCTTGATCAGCAGGTCCTTGCCTTTCTGCGCGGGCATGGGGTGTCCTTTCGGCGTTGGAGCGCATCGTGGGGCGGGTTCAAATCCCTCCCTGCCAAGGGAGGGGGCCCCGCAGGGGCGGGTGGGATGGACGCTCAGAGCGTCAGGAGGCACCGCGTCTCCCTCCCCCCGCTTGCGGCGGGGAGGGACGAAGGGTGGGGGGTGGTCCCGCTTCTGATGCGCTGCGCGAAAGGCAGATCCGGCGATGCAAAGCGCTGCCCCAGGACCCCCCCACCCCTCCCCGCCGCAAGCGGGGGAGGGAGGTGGGCCTCCTGCTCGGCTCTTGCTTCCACCACACCCGTCCTGCGGGCACCCCCTCGCTCGCGCGGCGGCATGTGCCCGTCACGCGACCTCTGTGACGGCCCGCAGGCGCAGGGTCACGCGGGCAAGGCCGGTGTCGGGATCGCGGCCGGCGGACAGCGAGCGCAGGCGCAGGTTCACGAGGTGGTGACCGGCGAGCGCGAGCGGGGCGTCGTCGAGAAGAACCGCGAGGCGCTCGGCGACTTCGATCCCCGAGCGGGCGCTCCCCTCCCGCGACCAGACCGTGAGCGCGATGTCCTGCTCGTGCCCCCGCTCCGAGGAGGTCGAGGCGTCCTCGGCGGTGACGTCGCCGAACACCGCATAGACGGGCTCGGCGGCGCGCGGCGGCTCGTCGTGGAGGCGCACGGACCCGCCCATCAGCGCGGCGAGCGCGGCGTCGCCCTGGACGGCAGCGAGGATGGCCTGGCGCAGGGCCAGAACGGGGCTCGTCATCGGCAGACCTCCGCGTCGGGGACGGTCCTGCACGAGGGCGGGGCGGGGCGCGTCATGGGCCGATCTCCTCCACGAGGCAGACGAGGTCGCGCCGGCAGCCGTCCGGATCGGAGGCGGCGCGGATCGCGAACCGGCGCGGTCCCGCGGCCAGGCGCATCGCCGCGGTGATGCCGGGCCGGTAGCGCAGGGTGACCCGGTGGGTGACGGCCTGCTCGGGCCGGTCGGCGCGCCGGAGCTCGCCGCCGGCGAGCATCTCGATCGCGCCCCAGAGCTGCGGCCCGGGCGCGAAGCGCCGCACCACGCCGCCGAACCCGTCCGGGCTCTCCTGCGGCACCTCGAGCACGAAGCGGCGCGACCGCGCGCCGATGGGCAACGGTTTGGGCTTCATGGCGATCTCGCTTGGAGGGGTTGGAGACCCGCACTCACTTCCCGCGGCATTCCCCCTCTCCCCGCATGCGGGGAGAGGGGGAGGAGTGCGCGGGGAGAGGCGTCACAGCCGCGCGCGGCGGAAGGGGGCCAGGAGGGCGTCGATGTCGGGCGGGAGGGATTGCTGGCCGAGGAGGTCGCCGCGGTTCTCGAACCAGCGCGCGGCGAGCATGCGGATCGCGAGCCGCAGCGGCGGCGGCACCGCCATCGCGGCGGCGCCGTAGCCCGCCCGCAGGACGATCTCGATCCCGCCCGCCGGCAGGCCGGGCTCCGGGGCGAGCGGGCTGACGCGGATCCGCGGCGGGTCGGCCGCGGGATCGGCCTCGAAGAAGCCCGCGCCGAGGTCCTGCAGGGTCCCCGCGGCGTCGCGCACGCCCACGCTCTCGACCGCGAGGAGGGGCGAGAGCGGCAGCAGCACGAGGCGCCGGACCGGCCAGCGGTCGAGGCGCAGGCGCCAGCGCTGCTCCACCAGGATGCGGCGCGACGACGCCTCGACGAGAAGCCGCGCCGCCTTGACGAGACCGGCCACGAGCTCGTCCTCGGCGCCGTCGTCGAGGCGCAGGAATGCGCGCATCTCGGGCACGCTGACGGGCTCGACGGCGGGGCCGTCGATCGCTATCGGGACCATCGGGATCTCCGGGCTCGAGGGAGGGCGGCCGCCGGAGCGCGCCGCCAACGTAGGGATGCGTTCGATGAAACAGCTCAGCGCCGCTGCGCTCGGACTTTGCCTCGTCGCCGGCGAGGCCGCGGCGATCGTCGGCGGCGCCGACGACACGGGCCCGCTCGCCCGCGCCACCGTGATGGTGCTGAACTCGCAAGGGGGCATGTGCAGCGCCGTGGTGGTGGCGCGGGATGCGGTGCTCACCGCCGCCCATTGCGTCACGACCACGAGCGAGCACCGGGTGCATTTCCGGACCGCGGGCGGCGAGCCGGTGCTGATCGAGCCCGCCGACAAGGCGGTGCATCCGGCCTACGACGCCAAGGCGGTCGCGGCGCGGCGGCGCTCCATCGATCTCGCCCTCGTGCGCCTGCCCGACCCCCTGCCCGAGCGGCTGCACGCCGCGACCCTCGCCGGGGCCATGCCCCCGAAGGACGCGTCCCTCACGGTCGCGGGCTGGGGCGTCGCGCGCGAGGGCGAGACGCGCTCCACGGGCACGTTCCGGGCCGCGGACCTGCGCGCCGTCGAGCCGCACGGGAAGAGCACGATCCTGGTCTGGGCCGAGGGCGCCGCGAAGGGAGCGGGCGCCTGCACCGGCGATTCCGGCGGGCCGCTGACCCTGGACGGCGCCGCGGTGTTCGCGGTCACGACCTGGGCGACCGGGCCGAAGGGGCGCCGATGCGGGGCGCTCACGCAGGGCATCCTGCTCGGGCCCCAGCGGGCCTGGATCGACCGCACGCTGGCGGGCTGGGGCGCGGCCGCGACCTGGGAGTAGATCGGCTGCGACCTAAGAGCGGGACGCCGCGCGGGACATCCGCCAAGGTCCTTGCCCGATTCGCCGGCGCGCGCCAGATTACCCGGATGCGCATCCCCTCCCCCGCCCGCGTCGCCGCCCTCGCCCTCCTCGCCGCGCCGCTGGCCGCGCCGGCCGAAGCGGTGGTGCGGGGTCAGGTCACGCGCGACCCCAACGGCCTGCGCCAGTCGGTGGTGCGGGTCGAAAGCTCGCTCGGCGAGTTGTGCACGGGCGTGGTGATCGCGCCCGATCTCGTGCTCACCGCCGCCCATTGCGTCGTCGAGCGCGCGGCCTACCGGGTCGTCTCGGTCGACCGCGCCTTCCGCCCGCGCACGACCCGGACGGTCGCGATCGCGGTGCACCCGACCTTCGTGCCCGGCACGACGCCGCGCACGCAGCCGGGCATCGACCTCGCGCTCCTGCGGCTCGAGCGCCCGCTGGGCCCGGACTACACGCCCCTCGACCCGCGCCGGGCCGGCCGCGTCGGCACGGGCGACGCCGTGACGCTCGCGGGCTACGGCATCGCGGCCGAGGGCCAGCGGCGCACCGCCCGCACCCTGCGCCAGACCAGCCTGATCTCGGTCGGGCCGCTGCAGGTCGCCAACCAGGTCCTCGTGGTCGTGGACCCGGAATCCATGGCCGCGCGCGCCGGCGCCGGCGCCTGCCGCGGCGATTCCGGCGGGCCGATCCTCGTCGAGACGCGGGCGGGCTATCAGCTCTCCGGCATCGTCTCGTGGTCGAGCGGCGCCTTCGAGGAGCGCCGCGCCACCGCCTGCGGCGGCTTCACCGCCGTGACCCCGCTCGCCGACCACGCCCGCTGGGTCGCGGACAGCGCGCAAAGCCTCGGCCGCATGGGCGCCCCGCCCAACGCCTGGTGGTCGAGCCGGTAGGGCTCCCTTCCTCTCCCTCTCCCCGCTTGCGGGGAGAGGGTCGGGGTGGGGGGGCGGGGGGGGG
>DATAGO010000002.1:0-47998 GCA_036263675.1 Microvirga sp.
GGGGAGAGGGAGTGCGCTGGCAGGGAGAGGGAGAGGGAGCGTGCGCGCGGAGGGGGCGTGCAGCGGCAGCGGGGGAGAGGCGCCTCTAAATGCCGAACGGATAGGTTTCCGGCCAGGGGTGACACGGTCGGTGCCGGATCCCCCTCCTGCGCCCAGACGGGCTCCGGCCTGGGATGACGTTCGGGGCGGCACGCCGCCCTAGCCGATCTCCACCACCGTCCGCCCGCGCACCTGCCCGTCGACGATGCGGCGGCCGGCCTCGACGACCTCGTCGAGCCGGATCGTCGTCGTCATGGCGGCGAGCTTCTCCGGGTCGAGGTCGCGCGCGAGGCGGGCCCAGGCCTCGAGGCGCCGCGCTTTCGGGGCCATGACCGAGTCGATGCCGAGCAGGGAGACGCCGCGCAGGATGAACGGCGCGACCGAGGACGGCAGGTCCATGCCGCCAGCGAGCCCGCAGGCCGCGACGGCGCCGCCGTATTTCGTCATGGCGAGCAGGTTCGCGAGCGTGTGCGAGCCGACCGAATCGATGCCCGCCGCCCATCGCTCCTTGCCCAGGGGACGGCCCGGGCCGGCGAGCTCCGCCCGGTCGATGATCTCGGTCGCGCCGAGGCCTTTCAGGTAATCGGCTTCGCCCGGCCGGCCCGTCGAGGCGATCACGTGCCAGCCAGCCTTGGCGAGGAGCGTCATCGCAACCGAGCCGACGCCGCCGGCGGCGCCGGTGACGACCGCCGGACCGCGATCGGGCGTGAGGCCGTGGCGCTCGAGCGCCATCACGGAGAGCATCGCGGTATAGCCGGCGGTGCCGATCGCCATGGCCTGAGCGGGGGTCAGGCCCTGCGGCAGCGGGATCAGCCAGTCGCCCTTGAGGCGTGCCCGTTCGGCATAGGCGCCGAGATGGGTCTCGCCGACGCCCCAGCCGTTCAGCACCACGGCATCGCCCGGCTTGAAGTCCGGGTGCGAGGAGACCTCGACGATGCCCGCAAGATCGATGCCCGGGATCATCGGAAAGCGGCGCACCACCGGGGCCTTGCCGGTGAGCGCGAGCCCGTCCTTGTAGTTCAGGGTCGAGTGCGACACCCGCACGGTGACGTCGCCGTCCATGAGGTCGGCCTCGTCGAAGTCGCGCATGGCGACGCTCTGGCCCCCCTCCCCCTTCTCGACCACCACGGCCCTGAACGTCGCCATCCCATCGCCTCCCGGATTGTGGGTGAGGTTGTGGCGCGGGCGGGGGACGAGGGCAAGCGGGAGCCTGACCCCCCCGCTCGGGCGCGGGTCGGCGCGAAGCGACGGGGTGGAAGCGCCAACCTCCCACAACCGAGCTTCCATCCCACCCGCCCCTGCGGGCACCCTCTTGGCAGGGAGGGATCGCGGCCGCGACTACTCCGCGGGCTGCGGCAGGGGCGTGCGTTCCACGGGGCGCTCGACGATCGGCAGGTTGATGGCGGCCGACGCGATGCCGAGGGCCACCGAGAGCCACCAGACTACGCTGTAGCTGCCGTAGACCTCGTACAGGAGCCCGCCGAGCCACACGCCGAGGAAGCCGCCGACCTGGTGCGAGAAGAAGGTGAAGCCGTAGAGCATCGCCATGTACTTGGTGCCGAACATCAGCATCACGAGCGACGAGGTTGGCGGCACGGTGGAGAGCCAGAGCAGGCCGATCGCGACCCCGAAGCCGATCGAGGTCGCAGGCGATGCCGGGAGGAGGATGAAGGCCGTGATGGCGACCGAGCGGCCGAGATAGATCCAGGCCAGGAGCCAGCGCTTCGGCATCCGGGTGGAGAGCCAGCCGGAGCCGAGCGAGCCGAAGGCGTTGGCGAGCCCGATCACCGCCAGCGTCCAGCCGCCGATCGTGGCCGAGAGACCCAAGTCCTTGAGGTAGGCGGGCAGGTGCGCGGTGATGAAGGCGAGCTGGAAGCCGCAGGTGAAGAAGCCGAGCACCAGGAGCACGTAGGAGCGGTGGCGGAACGCCTCCGCGAGCGCCTGCCCGATCGACTGGTTCGGCAGGGGCACGGGGCCGGTGCCGGCGGCGGGCGTCCGCGGGGTCGCGAGCGCCAGCGACAGGGGCAGGATGAGGAGCACGCTGGCGCCGAAGATCACGAGGGCCTGGTGCCAGCCGTAGGACTCGATCAGGATGTTGCCGATCGGCGGGAAGAGGAACTGGCCGAAGGAGCCCGCGGCCGTGCCGGCCCCGAAGGCGAGCGGGCGCCAGGGCTCGGGCAGGAGCTTGCCGAAGGCGCCGAGCACGAGGTTGAACGAGCAGCCCGAGAGGCCGAAGCCGATCAGCACGCCGGCGCCGAGGTGGAGCGCGCCGGGCGAGCTGGCGTTCGCCATCACGACGAGGCCGGCGGCATAGAGGAGCGCGCCGAGGCACAGCACCCGCACGGCGCCGAACCGGTCCGCGATCGCGCCTGCGAAAGGCTGGCCGACGCCCCAGAGCAGGTTCTGGATCGCGATCGCGAGCCCGAAGATGTCGCGGCCCCAGCCGTATTCCGTCGTCATCGGGACCTGAAATAGGCCCGCCGAGGCGCGCGGCCCGAACCCGATGAGCGCGATGAGGCAGCCGGCGAAGACGACGATTTCGGGCGAGATGCGGCGGGTGGCGGCCATGGCGGGACCCTCGAGGATCAGGTCAGCCTACCTGACCGATCGCACCCCGCCAAACGCAAGTGTGTAATTGCACCTATAACGATCCCGAATGGATCGTCCGGCCGGCGGCCCGAATCTAGACCTACGCCGAGGTGCAGCTTGCGGGCGGGCCCGGCGCTCAGGTCTGGCCCGGACGCAGCTTGTAGAAGATGTGGCGGCCGATGACGTCCATCTTCTTGAGCTTGCTGGCCCAGCGCGGACGGACGTAATCCGCGTGATAATGGGTCGAAGAGCCCACATCCGCGAGATAGGTCCGACCCTCCAGCACCGATTCCGCCACGCGCCGCGCGCTCGCCCACGATTCGCGGTCGGTGATGCGCAGCGACTTGCCCTCGCACGCGAAGGTGAACTGGCAGGCAAGGTGACGGTGGCGGTTCTGGTAGACGACGCCGCAGATGGAGCTCGGATAGAGGCCGCTGCGCACCCGGTTGAGCACCACCTGGGCGACCGCGGCCTGGCCCTCCTCGGGCTCGGAGCGGGCTTCGAAATAGACCGCCTCCGCGAGGCAGCGGCGTTCGCGCTCCAGATTGTCGGGGTCGATCAGGTCGGCGTAGCGCGGGCGGTCCGGATCGAGGGAGCGCTCGAACGGGTTCTCGGGCCGCACCGCGAGGTCGAGGCGCGCGGATTGCATCCCGGCCACGGGCGCGGCGGCGATCTCCATCGGAGTCGCCTCGAGCGGCGCCGGCGTCGCCGAGGAGAGCGCGATCGCGCGGCCGACCGACGGGGTGGTGCTGCCGACCGCGGCGCCCGTCGAGCCCGCGGCCGCAGCGGCCGGCGACTGGACGGAGCTCGTCTGCTTCGTGGTCGTGAGTTCCGGGTACTGCCAGGGTTCGAAAGCCTGCTCGGCCTCCGGCGCCTCGAGGGTGCCCTGCATCAGGATCGTGGGCGGCAGGACGCGCTCGTCGCGGGCGAACACGAGCCGCATCCCCGGCGCCGAAAGGCTTGCGTGCAGCTCGGCGGCCCGGCGCGACAGGGAGGGCGCGAGGGATCGCGCCGGGTCCCCCTTTCGGGCCCGCGCGACCTCCGGCGGAGCGGAGGCCTCGCTCTTCAGCACCGCCTTGAGCGTGCGGGGTGAGGACTCGGGCTCGTCGCCGTCGTCGAGACGAAGCCCGCCCTGGGGCATCAGCGCACCGAGCACCGCGCCGCGAAGGCGCGGGGTCGCGGAAAGCCCGCTTGCCGGTACCAGGGAGCTGTTGGTCAGAAGGCCGGGAACGCTGCGGGCGGCGGTGCTCACGCCGGAGCGCGGATCGTTGCCGGCCGCAGCCGTGAACGAGACCAGGACCCCTGCCGCCACCGCCCAGGGGGCGACCGTGGCGCAGACCCATTTCATTCGCGATCGGCGGTACCGCAGACGCACGCGCGCACTCACCCGGTTCGAGGCTGATCCTACGAGGTCCCTCTCGATTAAGGGGCCGGCTCCCGTCCGTTATCCGGCGGTATGGTTGAGAGAGGGTTAAAGGATCCGGTCCGGAGGCCGGAGCGCGCCGCTTCAGCCCGACAGCGCAACGATGCCGGTGATGATCAGCCCGGCCCCGATGATCCCGAAAGCGCGCTCGTTCATGGTCAGCGGCTCGACCCGGCCCTCGCGGGCGTATGCCTGCAGGATCAGGTCGATCACGAGCCCGACCAGGATCGGCCAGACGATGGCGGGCACCGGCAGGTCGCGGAGTGCATGCACATTGGCCAGCACGAGTCCGGCCAATACGCCGAAGGCGAGCATCCCGATGACGAAGTAGCGGCCGACGGCGATCATGGCTTGGGTGACGTCTCCTGCGCCCGCGCGGAAAAGGCCGGGAGCCGCAGGGCCGTCCTCGGCCTGCCAGGACCGGCCGGAGCGGTCAGGCCTGGCTTGCGACCTTGCCCCCGAGCGCGGCCTGGGCGGCGGCGAGCCGCGCGATCGGCACACGGTAGGGCGAGCAGGACACGTAGTCGAGGCCGACCTCGTCGCAGAAGCGCACGGAGGCCGGGTCGCCGCCGTGCTCGCCGCAGATGCCGAGCTTGAGGTTGCTGCGCACCTTCCGCCCGCGCTCGATGCCGATGCGCACGAGTTCGCCCACGCCCTCCACGTCGATGCTCATGAAGGGATCGGAGGGCAGGATGCCCTTCTGGGTGTAGGGGCCGAGGAAGGTCGCTGCGTCGTCGCGGGAGATGCCGAGCGCGGTCTGCGTGAGGTCGTTCGTCCCGAAGGAGAAGAACTCCGCGGTCTCGGCGATCTCGCCGGCTTTCAGGCAGGCGCGCGGCAGCTCGATCATGGTGCCGACCTGATAGGCGATGGTCGCGCCGGTCTCCTGCATCACGGCCTGCGCCATGGCATCGATGCGCTCCTTGACGAGGTCGAACTCCGCCTTCGTGACGATGAGCGGCACCATCACCTCGGGCTCGGCCGGCTGACCCGTCGTCTTGCCCGCCTCGACGGCCGCCTCGAAGATCGCGCGCGCCTGCATCTCGGCGATCTCGGGGTAGGCGATCGCGAGCCGGCAGCCGCGGAAGCCCAGCATCGGATTGAACTCGTGCAGTTCGGCCGCGCGGCGCTTCAGCTTCTCGGCCGAGACGCCGGTGGTGCGGGCCACCTCCGCGATCTCGGCCTCGGTGTGGGGCAGGAACTCGTGCAGGGGCGGATCGAGCAGGCGGATCGTGACGGGGAGCCCGCTCATGATCGTGAACAGCTCGGCGAAATCGGCCCGCTGCATCGGCAGCAGCTTCTGCAAGGCGGCGCGACGGCCGGCCTCGTCGTCGGCGAGGATCATCTCGCGCACCGCGACGATGCGGTCGCCCTCGAAGAACATATGCTCGGTGCGGCACAGGCCGATGCCCTCGGCGCCGAAATTGCGCGCCGCCCGCGCGTCGCGGGGCGTGTCGGCGTTGGCCCGGACTTTCAGCCGGCGTGCGGCGTCCGCCCAGCCCATCAGGGTCGCGAACTCGCCGGAGAGCTCCGGCTCCTGCATCTGGATCTCGCCCTGCATGACCTGTCCGGTCGAGCCGTCGATGGTGACGACCTCGCCCTTGGTCAGCGTCACGCCGGCGACGGTGAGCGTCTGGGCCTTGTAGTCGACGCGGACCGAGCCCGCGCCCGAGACGCAGGGCTTGCCCATGCCGCGCGCCACCACGGCGGCGTGCGAGGTCATGCCGCCGCGCGTCGTCAGGATCCCTTCCGCGGCGTGCATGCCGTGAATGTCCTCCGGAGACGTCTCGACCCGGACCAGGATCACCTTGCGGCCGGCCTTCTTCGCGGCTTCCGCGTCATCGGAGTTGAAAACGATCTCGCCGGAGGCGGCGCCCGGCGACGCCGGCAGGCCGGTCGCGATGATCTTGCGCTCCGCCTTCGGGTCGATGGTGGGATGGAGGAGCTGGTCGAGGGAGGCGGGGTCGATGCGGTTCACCGCCTCGTCCTGCGTGATCAGGCCCTCGCTCGCGAGATCGACGGCGATCCGCAGCGAGGCTTTCGCGGTTCGCTTGCCGTTGCGGGTCTGGAGCATCCAGAGCTTGCCGGTCTCGACCGTGAATTCCATGTCCTGCATGTCACGGTAATGCTTCTCGAGGATGCCGTAGATGCGGACGAGCTCCCCGTAGGCCTCCGGCATTGCGGCCTCCATGGAGGGCTTGTCGGAGCCTGACGCCTGCCGCGCGCGCTCGGTGATGTCCTGCGGCGTGCGGATGCCCGCCACCACGTCTTCACCCTGCGCGTTGATGAGGAACTCGCCGTAGAGCTCGCGCTCGCCCGTCGAGGGGTTGCGGGTGAAGGCGACGCCGGTCGCCGAGGTCTCGCCCATGTTGCCGAAGACCATCGCCTGCACGTTCACGGCCGTGCCCCAGCTCGCGGGGATCGCGTGCAGCTCGCGGTACTTGATGGCGCGCGCGTTCATCCACGAGCCGAACACCGCTCCGATGGCGCCCCAGAGCTGTTCCTGCGGATCCTGCGGGAAGGGCTTGCCCAGCTCCTTCTGGACGACCTCCTTGTAGCGGACGATCAGGCGCTGCCAGTCGTCGGCCGTGAGATCGGTGTCGAGGTTGTAGCCCTTGCGATCCTTGTAGACGTCGAGCTCTTCCTCGAAGTGGTGGTGGCCGAGGTCGAGCACCACGTTGGAGTACATGGTGATGAAGCGGCGGTAGGAATCGTAGGCGAAGCGGCGGTCGCCCGAGCCGTTGGCGAGGGCTTCGACGGTGACGTCGTTGAGGCCCAGATTGAGCACCGTGTCCATCATGCCGGGCATCGAAGCCCGCGCCCCGGATCGCACGGAGACGAGGAGCGGGTTCTCGGCGTCCCCGAAAGTGCGGCCGGCGAGCTGCCCGACCCGGGCGAGCGCCTCGTCGACCTGATCGCGCAGGTCCGCCGGGTAGGTCTGGCCGTGGTCGTAGTAATAGGTGCAGACCTCGGTCGAAATCGTGAAGCCGGGCGGTACGGGCAGGCCGAGATTGGACATCTCCGCGAGATTGGCCCCCTTGCCCCCGAGCAGATCGCGCATGCTCGACTGGCCCTCGGCCTTGCCGTCACCGAAGGTGTAGACCCACTTCGTCATCATCTCGATCCGTTGCTGTCCGTTCGCCTGCGTCCGGCAGGCCGTGGCTTGTGGTCTGCGTTCGGCAGGCCGTGGCTTGAACCATGCCGAGCCAAAACGCAATCTGAACGGCCAAGGTTCCTAAGTAGAAGAAGCTCGTCCGCCCCGCTTACACGGCGGCCGCGGAGGCGCGGCGGGCCTCCACGTGGCGGGCGAGCCCCCCGGAGGCGATGTTCTTGAGCTTCGCCTCGACCTCGAAGTCGCTCCAGGCCAGATGGCGGGCGACGAGGTCGTTTACGGCCTCGTTCCACATGAGGTCCGAATGGGCGCGCAGGTCCTTGGGCTTGACGCTGGCGGCGACGAGCGCCGCGAAATCGGGGCGCACATGAATATCGTGGTCCGGGAGGAGATCCTCGCGCGAGACGCTCACGTGACTCACCGGCCGCACCCCGCGCCAGGATTCGACGATGCGCGCGATCCGCGGATCGTCGGGTTCGATGTATTGGCCCCGGCTCGCGATCCAGTGGTGATGGAGGTCGAGGACGAGCGGCAGGCTGCCGGCGAGCGGGAGGAGGTCGTCTAGCCCGTAGCTCACCTCGTCGTTCTCGACCGTGATGAGATGGCGCGCGTCCTCGGACAGGCGCTCCAGCCCGGCCCGGAACCCCTCCGCGCCGACAGCCCTCGCGCCCGCATGGATGTTGATATGGGCGCCGTGAGGGTGCCAGGCGCCGCCGAAGCCCATCAGGACCATGATCTCCGTGTGGTACTCGAACTCCTCGATGCCGTTCTTCAGCGCCGACTCGCTCGCCGAGGCGATGACGCAGAACTGGCCCGGATGCATGCTGAGCCTCACGCCGCACTCGCGGGCGAGCGCGCCGCTCTCGGCGAGGCTGCGCTCGATGAGACCGCGCAGATCCCGGTCGCGGTAGACCTCCCGGCAGCTCGGATGGGTGTAGCCCGGCAGGATCTGGCTTCCCAGACGGTGCAGGCGCTCCAGCGGCGGGCGCGTGGCGACATGCTCGATCTGGCGACGCAGGACCTCGAGGTTGTGGGTCACCACCCCGGCGACCTTGTCGAAGGCGGCCTTCGGCTCCTGGCGGGCGAGGTAGGCCATGGTGACGGTGGACAGGTTCATCCGCCGTGCGGCATCCGCGTCGCCATCCTCGGGGATGAACTTGCAGCAGAAGCCGAGCCGCGGCCCGATCGGGGCGGGCGCGGCGGAGGATCGGGTGCGCGGGGTCATGGAGTGCTAACGCAGCGCACGGGCAACCGGATCACCCGGGTAGGGGCGCCTAGAAACGGAGAAGGCGCCGGCCCGCAGGCCGGCGCCTTCCCTTGCCTGAGCGTCGGAGCCGTCAGTGACGGTTGCCGGCGCCGCGCCCGCCGGCGCGGAACTCGCTCTCGTGGTGGGCGAAGCGCGGGTCGTCGCCGCTGAAGGATTCCTCGACGTATTCGCGGCCGCGCTGCGCCATCTCGTGCGCGTAGCGCAGGCCCTGCTCGCGGACCTCGTCGGCCCACTCACCGAAGGCCTCATCCTCGCGGCGGGTGCGGGGCAGGAGCGCGCCGATGAGGAGGCCGGTGGCGAGGCCGATGAGGCCGACCATCACGGGGTTCTCGGCCACATAGCGCTGCACGCCGGAACCGGCGCCGCGCATGCTCTTCATCGAGCGGCCGCCGACCTTGTTGAACCGGCGCGAGCCCTTGCGGTAGGCGTCGGAAGCCCAGTCGGAGGCCTGCTCGTAGGTGTCGCGGGCCCACTCGGAGGCCTGCTCGTAGACCTCGCCCGCGGTCTCGGTGGCCTGACCCGCCATGTCCCTGGCCTGATCCATCACGCCGGAGGACTGACCGCCGGCATTCTGGCCACCCGACGAGCCGCCGCCGCGCTGCTGGTTGCCCTGCCCGCCCGACGACTGACCGCCGCGCTGCTGCCCCCCCTGGCCGCCGCCCGAGGAGGCCTGCGTCGTGGAGGCGCCGGTGCCGCCCGTGCCGCCCATGGGCTTCGAGGTGTGCGAGGCGAGGGTCGAGCTCTGAGCCGAGGAGCCGCCGGAGGAGGCGCCCGAAGAGCCTGCCCCGGAGCCGGCGGATGACGATTGCGGCATTGGAGACTGGCCTACGTTGCCGACCGAGGTCCCAGCCGAGATCTTGGCGGCCGAGAGGGTGTCGGAGCCGGAGCCCGTGCCCTTGTTCTGGCTGGCGCCGCCGGTCGAGGACGAGGAATTCGGCTCGTTCTTCTGCTGATCGCTCATGGGGTTCTCCTTCGGAAAATGAGGGGCGTCAGACGCGCGAGCCGAGGCCCGTCGCGGTCAGGGGAGCGACGGGATCCGGGCGCGGCCCGAGCGGATCCAGGGTGACGTCCGCGGCCGCCGGATTGTGGCCGGTCCCGAACGTGTCGGGCAGCGGATCGAGTGCGGCTGGCGCCGCGGGATAGACGCGCGGCTGCCCGCGGGTCACCACGGGCATTTCGGCATCGTCATACGGGCGGAACGCCACCTCGGGGGTGACCCTCTGCTCCCGGGTCGAGCGGTGCAGGAGCCAGCCGATCCCGGCCGCGATCAGCATCACGGGGACGGGGTTGCGGCGGATCACCTCGAGCGCCGAGTCGTAGGTCGAGGCATAGCGGTTGCGGCGCATCTGGCCGAGCACGTCGTCGACGATGCCCGAAACCGAGAGCTTGTCCTGGATCCGGTCGATCGTGTTGTCGAGCCGGGCCCGGCTCTCCGCGATGTCCCGCTCAAGATCGTTGATCGATTGTGCCATCACGAGACCCTTTCGGAGATGACCTGAGTGTCACGCCTGATCGAACGCACGGTCCGTTCCGGCGTGAGACTGAACTTCGAGAAGGCGCTCTTGCCGACCAGCGCGAGGACGATCGCGATCGCCGTCAGGACGCCGCCGACGATGAGGGCCGCGAGCGCCTCGGAGTTCACCACCGTGGCGAGCCACTCGACCAGCGCCTCGGTGAGCAGCCCGATCGCCGCGATGGCGAACACCGCCGCGCCGACCATCATGGCGATGCCGAGGAAGAGCTTCTTGATGCTCTCCGTCATCTCGATCTTGAAGAGCGCGAACTCCTTGCTGGCGAGATCCGAGGATTCCCGCAGCGCTTCGCCGAACAGGGACTGCAGATGCGGCGGCCGACCGGCCGCCGTATGGGCGCCGCCCGTATAGGCTCCCGCGCGCTCCTCGGCCTCGCGGCGCTCGGAGGCGCGGGCGGCCTTCTCGTTCACCCCCAACGGGGAAGCTGGATTCGCCATGCTGCTCTCCCGGACTTCAGGCTCGTGACCCGGCGCGCGCACCGGATCCGGTTTGCGTGCGGGCGCTCCGGCCGCCGCCACGTCCGCCGCGCTGAGCCATCTGCTCGTCGCGCAGCCCTTCGGCCGAGGCCTTGATGAAGCGGGCGACGAGGAAGCCGGCCGCGAGGGTCACGGCGGCGACGGCGGTCGGGCGGCGGCGCACCACGTCCTCGACGTCGTTGAAGATCTCCGCGAAGCTGCGGGCGCGGATCGAATCCGCCAGCTGGTCGAGCCCTTCGGCCGCGCCGTCCACAAAGGCCTGGATGTTCGGCCGATCCTCGAAGGAGCGGGTCGATTCCCGCAGGGAGGTGGCGAATTCCGTCACCGAATGCGCGACGTCGTCTTTGCGCCGATCCACATAGGTAGTGGCCTGCTCGCGGGCGCTGTCGAGGAAGTGGCGGCCCCGCTCCATCGCGACTCCGGCGATCTCGCCCACATCGTCCTTGAGGGCATCCCACTCCGCCCCGCCCTGCTGCTGGCCGTTTCCGCCGTTCTGATAGCCCACGCTCATGGGTCAACCTCCTTGAAGATCGTGAGAAAGAAACCGCCGGAAGCGCAGCAGGTTCCGTCGTGGAACCAATATGGCCACGCTTTCCCTGGCGCGCTCCTCGGATAGGGCGCACCGGATGTCACGGCGCATGGCCGCGGCGCGAAAGGGCCGCGGTCGGACGAAAGGTCTCGCGAGAAGAACGCGGCAGGATGGGATGCGTTCAACGATTGCCCGCTTCCCCGCGTGGAATTCTCGAAGAGCCGCTCACGAAGCCGCCCAAGCGAGCCTCGGCTCGACCTGCATCGCTCGGCTGCGCTCGTGCGTTGAGCCCTCGGGAAGCGGAGCGTTTGCATGGCTGGACGTTGGATCTGGTGCGTCGTCGCGGGGGGGCTTGCGCTCGCAGGTGCCGCCGAGGGGGCCACGGCTGCTCCGCGCGGCACCGCACCGGCCGCCTTCCCGGCAAACCCTCCCCTGCCGCCGCCCCGGCCGGACCCGTCCGCGGAGGAAAAGCCGGAGGAGAAACAGGCCGGCGAAGGGCCGGGCGGGCAGCCGGCCGAGGCGAAGGGGCCGGTGAGCGAAGGCGACGCCTGCCGGGAGCGCCTGGCACGCCTCGGCGTCCGGTTCGAGAGCCGCCCGGCCCTGCGAGAGGGGAGCTGCGGCGCACCCGAACCGCTGCTGGTCTCCGCCCTGTCCGAGAACGTGGCGATCGAGCCCGCCGCCACGATGACCTGCCCGGTCGCGGAGGCGCTTGCGCGCTGGACCGCGGACGTGCTGACGCCGGAAAGCGACCGGCACCTCAAGACCCAGCCCGCGAAGCTCCTGATCGGCACCTCCTACGAGTGCCGCAACCAGCGTTCAGGCGGAAAGATGAGCGAGCATGCGTTCGCCAACGGCGTCGACGTGATGGGCTTCGCCTTCGCGGCGCGGCCGAACCTCGCCGTCACCGGTCAGGCGGACGGCACGCCTGAAGGGGCCTTCCTGGATGCGGCCCGGAAGGGGGCCTGCCCCTATTTCACGACGGTGCTCGGGCCCGGCTCGGATGCGGCCCATGCCGACCACCTCCACCTCGACCTGCGTGCCCGCCGGGCCAATTACCGGATCTGCCAGTAGATCGCCGCTCCCGAGGACTCGCGCCCAGCCTCGACGGCGGGTCTGCCTGCCGTCACGGCGACTTGCGTCGGCCCTGCGCATCGGGGCCGGATGCCGGTGCGCCGGCTTGCGTCGACGCCTGCGTCTCGATGCCCGCTGCCAGCAGCTCGACGAGGTCCACGACCTTGCGCCGCGCATCGTCGGGCAGGCGAGCGAAGGTCTGCACAAGGCGGTCGCTTTCGGCCAGGGAGTGAAATTCCGCCACGGAGATGCGCGTGCTGTCCTTTTCCGCCTCGGATTTCGGGATGCCCTGAAAGAAGAACTCCACATCGACGCCCAGGACGGAGGCGATGTGGTGCAGCCGGCTCGCCCCGATCCGGTTCGAACCCTTCTCGTATTTCTGGACCTGCTGGAACGTGATCCCGAGAGCTTCGCCGAGCTTCTCCTGGCTCATGCCGATGGACGTCCGCCGCAACCGCACCCGGCTGCCGACATGCTGATCGACCGCACTCGCTGACTTCTTTGACACTTTGATCTCCACGCGGGTCGCCATTGGACGAATCTGGGACCGACATTCTGCCCGCGCAAGGTTATCAATTTGTGGAAAGTCAAGCCAGCCAGAAAGATTAGGCTATATCGTTACGGTGATCGGCCAAATGGTCTAGGCCAACTCATCGTTGCACCCGCGACGCCTCGGGCGCGAGCGCGCCCGCTGTCGCCCGGCTTGTCAAACCCCAGGCAACGGTTCAGTCAGAGCCGGCTTCGGCCGCGGATGGACGGATCGAACAGGGGTAGGATGGAATGAGCCTGCGGGACGAGTTTGCCGCCTTCGACGCCACAGCGCTGGCAGGGCTCGTGGCGCGCCGGCAGGTAACCCCGCGCGAACTGGTCGAATCTGCCATCGACCGGATCGAGGAGGCCGAGCCGCGTCTTGCCGGCATGGCGGAGCGCGCCTTCGAGCGGGCGCGCGAAGACGCCGAGGCCGACCTTCCCGCGGGCCCGTTTGCAGGCGTGCCGTTTCTCCTGAAGGACAACCTGCACGTTGCAGCAGGACTCCCTTACCGCAACGGCAGCCGGATCTGGCGCGGCTTCGTGCCGGAGGCCGACAGCGAGCTCGTGCGCCGGTTCCGGGCCGCGGGCCTCATCGTGCTCGGCTCCACCAAGGTCCCGGAGCTCTCCCTGACGCCGGTGACGGAGCCGAAGCATTTCGGGCGCGCCAACAACCCCTGGGGGCTCGACCGCACCACCGGGGGCTCGTCGGGCGGCGCTTCCGCCCACGTGGCGGCGCGCAGCGTGCCCATGGCCCATGCGACGGACGGCGGCGGGTCGATTCGCATCCCGGCCTCATGCTGCGGCCTCTTCGGCCTCAAGCCCACGCGGGGACGCACGCCCACGGGCCCGTTCACGGGGGAGGCCTGGCACGGCGCCGCGATCGGCCATGCGGTGACCCGCAGCGTGCGCGACAGCGCCCGCCTCCTCGACGCGGTCGCGGGGCCGGATCTCGGCGCGCCCTACTCGATCGCGCCGCCGGAGCGTCCCTTCGCGGAAAGCCTGGCGGCCCCGCCCCGCCGGCTGCGCATCGCCTTCAGCGCCGCGTCGCCCATCGGCGGCCCCGTGGATCCGGAATGCCGCCGAGCGGTCGAAGAGGCCGCGCGGCTCTGCGCCGAACTCGGCCACACGGTCGAGGAGGCCGCGCCTGCGATTCCCGACGGCTTCTTCACCTGGTTCCTGATCGCCTTCCTGGCCGCGGTCGCGCAGGAATTCACGTTCGCCGAAGAGGCGACGGGAATCCGCCCCCGCCGCGGAGACGTGGAAGACGCGACCTGGCTCTGCCGCCAGCTCGGGCGGGCGTTCTCGGCCGAGGAGCTCGCGATCGCGCTCGAGCGCCTGCGCCGGGCGAGCCGCGTCATCGCGCCTTTCTTCGAGACCTACGACGTGCTCCTGACCCCTGCCCTGGCGAAGCCGCCTATCCGCCATGGTGAGCTTCATCCCAGAGGCATCGAGGCCGCGCTCCAGGGGCTCGCCGCGCGCCTCGGGCTCGGGCGCTACCTGCGCTACGGCCCGCTGATCGAGCAGGCCGCGGAGCGGACCTTCGCCTTCATCCCCTTCACGCCGGTCTGGAACGTCACGGGGCAGCCGGCCGCGAGCCTGCCGCTGCATTGGACGCCGGACGGCCTTCCCGTCGGCGTGCAGGCGGTCGCGCGGTTCGGCGACGAGGCGACCTTGTTCGCGCTGGCGGCGCAGATCGAGGAAGCCAGGCCCTGGGCCGACCGGGCCCCGCCCGGCTTCGCTTGAGCGTGTCCAGCCGGCATCCGGCACGGCACCCGCGCGAGCGGACGGAATTCACGGGTGCGCGCCGGAGCGATTTCGCATAGCCTCGCGCCATCCATCGGAGGAGATCCCATGCTGCGCGCCCTGTCCGTCGCCCTTCTGGTCCTCGTCGCCATGCCGGCCGCCGCGGGCGAGACGCCCCAAACCGGAGCCGTGGCCCAGTCGCAGGAGAACAGATCTCCGCCGCAGGCACCCAAGCGCGACTGCGAGCGCCGGCAGGAAGGCGTCAGCGCCTGACGGCCCCGTCCCGGGGCGGGCCGTCGATCATGCGTTTCGGCCGATGAGCGCCGGTCCCGCCGGGACCGGTCGTGCCGTCATGCGCGGCAGGCACGCCGCAACGCCCCCACCCGGGGCGCGGCGGGCCCGCCTCAGATCATCCTGAGCAGAAGACTCGTGTCGATGCCCGCGAACGGAGCGAGGCAGCCCACGATGATGCCGACACCGATCCAGCCCCGGCGCTTCAGCACGGCAAGATAATCGGGATCCATACGCGAACTCGATTCATGTCCAGAGGTCGGGTGATCGGCGATATGCAAGGTCTCCTGCGCCAACGTTCAGGCGGGATGCGGGTTTCAGCGTGGCCGGACAAAGCAACGGCCGCGCTGAAACGACGGGCCGCGCAGGGCATTTCCTGAATGACACATCTCGGGAATGGAGCGTCGCGTGCTTCTCTACGCTTGTGCGGTGGGCCTGATGGCCATCAGCACTTCGATCCTCGTCATCAATATCGGCATGGCCGAGACCGAGCGCTCGCTCGTCACCCTCGCGGGGGTGCTGCTGTTCCTGCTCGGCATCTACGGAGCCTGGGCCTGGAGCCGCCGGCGCCGCGCGAGGCAGGCCCGCGCCGCCGCGGAGTCCTGATCCGGCGTGGTCCGGTCCGCGGCTCGTCCGCCCGCGGCCGCCAAGCGGCCGCGCTGTACGGCCCTGCCCGCGCATGGTAGCGAGCCCGCCACGGAGGATCCCATGGCATCGGTCGTACTCGTCTCCATCCTCGGCTCCGACCGTGTGGGGCTCGTCGCCGCGATCGCGGATCACCTGTTCGATGCCGGCGCGAACCTGCGCGACACCTCCTTCGCGACCCTCGGGTCCGGCGCGGAATTCGTCTCCCTGTGCGAGCTTCCGGAGGGCGTGGGCGCAGCCGAGGTCGAGCAGGGACTCCAGGCGCTCCCGGACCTCGCCGGCGCGCAGGTCCGCGTCGTGCCGTACGGGTTCGATCCGGATCCGAGCCCGGCGGGTCTCGTCACCCACCGGATCGCCGTGAGCGGGGGCGATCAGCTTGGCCTCGTGGCGCGCCTCGCCGACGTCTTCCGGCAATACGAGGCCAACATCGTGCGGCTCGAGGCCCGCAAGCTCCCGGAGGCGGAGGGCGGGCTCTACGTCACGCGCTTCGCCGTGTCGATCCGCCCCGACCGGGAGGGCGCCTGCCTCGCGACCGTGACGAACACCGCGGGGTCCCTCGGCCTCGCGAGCGAGATCGAGCGCAGCCGGTTCTGAAAAGGGGCGCCGTCAGAGCATCCGGCTGCCGAGCCAGAGCGCTCCATAGGCCAGCGCCGAGTACCAGACCGCGCTGAACAGGATCCCCTGGAGCGTATTGAGCACGCTGTGCTGCAGGCACGACGCCAGGTAGCGTATTGCCCGCACGCTCCAGACATTCGACAGAAGCGAGAACGCCGTTCCGACGGCGAGGGCCCAGGCGAGGTGCGACATGCGGGGAGGCTCCGGTCTCGCCGACGGGTAGCGCCGCCGGCTTAAGAAACCCTGGCGCTGTGGACGTGAAACCGCGTCCCGCATCGCAGGTGCGTTAACAAAAAAGGATCTACAGTGCCGGTCCGCATCATCGCCAGGGCCGCCCTCTCCTCCGGAAAACCCATGAACGACACCTCGGACACCCGCTTCTCCCTGGCCTGCGCGGTCGCGCGTGAAGCGGGCGCGCTGGCGCGCAGCCGCTTCGACAGCCGCCCCGGCACCGCCGGGATCAACCTGAAAGGCCGGCAGGATTACCTCTCGGCGGTCGATTCGGAGGTTGAGCGCCTCGTCCGGACCCGGCTCCTCGAACGCTTTCCGCAGGATTCCTTCTTCGGCGAGGAGGGCGGCGGCTCTTTCGGGGAGAACGTCTGGGTGGTCGATCCCATCGACGGCACCGCGAACTTCGTGCGCGGCATCGCCCAGTTCTGCATCTCGATCGCCTTCGTGAGCGGCGGCGAGACGCGCATCGGCCTGATCTACGATCCCATGCTGGACGAGCTCTTCGCCGCCGAGCGCGGCCGCGGCGCGACCCTCAACGGCGAGCTGATCCGGGTCAGCGGTCTCCCCGACATCCAATCGTCCACGATCGAGGCCGGCTGGTCGACGCGGCTGCCCTTGAGCCGCTATGTCGACATGATCGGGCGGCTGCTCGAGGCCGGCGCCGGCATGCGGCGGGGCGGATCGGGCGCGCTCGCGCTCGCCTACGTCGCGGCCGGGCGGATCGACGGCTATTGCGAGCTGCACATGAACTCGTGGGACGCGCTCGCGGGGCTGCTCCTCGTCGAGGAGGCCGGCGGCTGGACCAACCGCTTCCTCGCCGGCGACGGGCTCGTCTCCGGCAATCCGGTCCTCGGCTGCACGGCGGGCCTGCGCGAGGCGCTGGTCGAGCTGACCGGGATCGCCTAAAGCGGACGCATCCTCTCCAGACCGCGTTCCGGTTCCGATTCCACGCAAGGGTGCCGCCGATGCTGTTTTCCACCAAGGACGCGCTGGCGCTCGACGCGCTCCTGCGCGAGGCCGCCCACGCGGAAATCCTGCCCCGGTTCCGCCGCCTCTCCACCGATGCGGTGCGGCACAAATCCTCCGCGCACGACCTCGTCACCGATGCCGACGAGGCCGCGGAAGCGTTCGTGACCGCGCGCCTGCGGCGGCAGTTCCCGCAGGCCGTGATCGTCGGCGAGGAGGCGGCCGCAAAGGACCCCGCCATCCTCGACAGGCTGAAGGACGCCGATCTCGCCTTCGTGCTCGACCCGGTCGACGGCACCAAGAATTTCGCCTCGGGCCTGACGCTGTTCGCGATCATGGCCGCGGTGGTCGTGCGCGGCGAAGTGGTGGCCGGCGTGATCCACGATCCGGTCGGCGGCGACACCGCCCTCGCGGTCCGCGGCGAAGGGGCGTGGATCCAGGGGGCCGAGGATCGCCAGGCAGACCTGCGCGTGAGCGCCCCGCCGGCCTCGATCGCGCAAGCCTCCGCCTGCGCCTCCCTGCACTACCTGCCCCGTGAGACGCGCGCCTCGGTGGGGGCGAAACTCGCTCAGCTCGCGGTCGCCGTCTGCTACCGCTGCTGCGCGCACGAATTCCGGCTGCTGGCGGCCGGGCACTACGATTTCGCGTTCTACTCCAAGCTGCTGCCCTGGGATATCGCGGCCGGCTGGCTCCTGCACCGGGAGGCGGGCGGCTACGCCGCGCGCGTGGACGGTACGCCCTACAGCGCCACCTCCGCGGAAGGACGGCTCATCTGCGCGCCCGACGAGGCGAGCTGGCACGCCCTGCGCGAGGCGCTGTTCGCGCCATGACCCGGGTCGCCATCGTCGCCGACCCGCACACGGCGCCCACCCCATGATCCGGATCGCCATCGTCGCCGACCCGCACTTCCACGACGTCTACGGCGACTACGATTTCACCGGACCCGTGAACAGCCGCTCCGGGCGCCCCGCCGCCGTGCGGACGCTCGAAGATACGGTAAAGTCCACCCGGATCTTCAACGAGAGCTATTTCGCGCTTCCCGTCGCCCTCGACGACATCGCGACGCGGGGGATCCGGCATGTGGTGATCGCGGGCGACTATTCCGACGATGGTCAGCTCACGACCGTCGCCGGCGTGCTTCGCCTGCTCCGGGCCTATCGCGACCGCCACGGCCTCGCCTTCCACCTCACGGTCGGCAACCACGACGTCAACAAGCCTTTCGGTCATCACCAATCCAAGGACTTCCTCAATCCCGACGGCTCGCGCACCCAGGTCACGAGCGATCCCGCCGCGGTGGAATCGGGCTCGGCCGTGGTCACGGAGAAGATGCACGGGCTGGGCTATGACGAGACCGTCGCGACCCTGGCCGAGTTCGGCTTCCGCCGGCGCGCAGAGGACCTCCATTGGGAGACGCCGTTCGGCACCGATCCCACGGAGCGCGCCTTCGAGGTCGTGTCGGACGACGGGAGCATCACGGCCCGGGTCCCCGACGCGTCCTATCTCGTGGAGCCGGTCGAGGGCCTGTGGCTGCTCGCCATCGATGCCAACGTCTACGTCCCGCAGCCCGGCGAGCCCGGACGGTTCACGGATCCGACCGATGGCGGCTGGGATGCGCTCGTGCGACACAAGCCCCGCCTCCTCGACTGGATCCGCGACGTGACGCGCCGCGCCGAGGCGCAGGGCAAGCATCTCGTCGCCTTCTCGCACTACCCGGTCGCGGACTACACGCACGGCATGGCGGCGGACCTCGATGCGCTCCTCGGGCCGTCGCCCTTCACGCGCCGCAACCCCGATCCTGCCACCAGCGAGGCGGTGCTGGCGGCCGGCCTGACGTTGCACTTCAGCGGCCACCTGCACGTGAACGCGACCGGCACGCACCGGAGCGGCGACCGGGAACTCGTCAACGTCGCGGTGCCGTCGCTCGCGGCTTATCCCGCCGCCTACAAGATCGTGACGATCGGCCCGGACGGCGTCGCCATCGAGACCGTCGCGGTCGACGACGTGCCGCGCTTCGACGAATTGTTCGAACACTACCGGCAGGAGCTGCGGCGGGAGGGCGGGGACTTCGGTGCGTTCCTCGATGCCGGCGGCTATCGCGGCTTTCTGCGCGAACACCTCACGCAGCTCGTCCGCCACAGGCACCTCCCGAACGAGTGGCCGGACTTCATCCGAGCCCTGTCGCGCGACCTCACCCTCGCGGACCTCGTCGTCCTCGCCTTCGCGGAGGATGTCGAGCCCGCGGACGCTCCGGCGCGGCTGCGCGCGTTGCGGTGCGGTCCCGACGCTGCGGTCGCGGCCGCGGAATCGCACATGAAGGCGGCAGGCGTCAGCCTGTCCGAAGCGGGAGCCCTGCCCTTCGAGGCCGCCATCGTCGACTGGTTCCGGGTGCGCAACGCCGGCGCGCTCGCCTTCCGGGACCTTGCTCCCGAGCGGATCGCGCTCTACCGCGCCTTCATCGACGGTTACCCGCCGGGGATGCGCCGCTCGGGGCTGCAGGCGAGCCTCGCGATCGTCGCCCGCCTTCTCGCCAAGGCCCTTGCCGTGCGGTGAGCCACCGCGCCGCAAGAGCGCCGACGAGGCCCCGGATCATTTCGGCCCCGTCGGTCGCGCGCCCGGGCATCCCAATGCAAGGCCCCTGCCCCGCCCCGCGTGCGAAGCATGCCGTAACGCGGCAGGCGGCACCCGCGGCTCGGGTCAGCCGAAGGCGTCGATCACCGCATCCACGTCCGTCACCACCGCGACGTTCTGCATCGCGTAATTCACCGACGCGGTGTGCCACTCGGCATTCATGGTCGAGCAGGCGTCCTCCGGCACGACCATGAAATAGCCCTTGTCGGCGCCCGTCCGGGCCGTGTGCTCGATCGACATGTTGGTCCAGGCGCCGGTCACGATGACGACGTCGCGGCGCAGCGCCTTCAGCACGGTCTCGAGCCGCGTGCCCTCCCAGGCGCTCATGCGGCTCTTCTCGACGATGAAATCTCCCGATTGAGCCTCCAGGCCCGGCACGGGCGCCGAGCCCCAGGTGCCGCGGACCATCGCCTTCGCGTCCGCCAGCCCCTCGAACAGGGGCGCGTTCATGGTGACGCCGGGCGCGCCGGGATCGACCACGAACCAGACATGGATCACCGGCACGCCGCGCCGGCGGGCGGCTTCCGCGAGCCGGGCCGCGTTGGCGATCGCGTTCTGCTGCCGGCAATGGGCGGGCGAGCCCGAGGCCGCGAAGGCCCCGCCCTCCATCACGACGTCGTTCTGCATGTCCTGCACGATCACCGCGCAGCGCGCCGCATCGAGCCCGTAGCCCGGGGCTGCCTTCTTGACGCCGGAGACCGAGACCGCGCCGGGAGCGACGTTGCTCACGGGCCGCGAGCCGCCGCCCGACGCCGGGGACGCGCTCGCACGCGACGCGGCGCCGGCCCGCATGTAGGGCTCGATCCGTGGACCGACCTTCGTCTCGACCGCATAGACCGAATGCGTCGCGGTCAGGAACAGGGTGCGCCAGTCCGGACCGCCCCAAGCGAGATTGCCGACGAGCTCCGGGACCCGCAGCTTTCCGATGAGGTCGCCCTGAATCGAGTAGACCCACACCCCGCCGGGGCCGCAAACCCAGACGTTGCCCTGCGCGTCGCATTTCATGCCGTCCGGCACCCCGGGCTCCGTCGGCGAGACGATGCCGGAGGCGAAGACGCGGCCGGAGCCGAGGCGTCCGTCGGGCAGCACGTCGAACACGCGGATCAGGTGCTGCACGGTGTCGTTGACGAAGAGGCGATCTTCCGTCGGGCAGAAGCACAGCCCGTTCGGCTGCTCGAACAGGTAGCGGTCGACCAGGAGCTGCGGCTCGCCGCCGCCCGGCGGGATGCGGTAGACGCCCTGGAAGCCGAGCTGCCGCGGGCGCTCGACCCCGTAGACCGGCATGCGGCCGTACCAGGGGTCGGAGAAATAGATCGATCCGTCGGATTTGACGCAGACGTCGTTGGGGCTGTTCAGCTCCATCCCCTCGAAATGCGAGGCGAGGACCTCGCGCCGGCCGTCCGGCCGCTCCCGGACGAGGCTCGATGTCGCATGCTCGCAGACGAGGAGGTTGAGCTCCGCGTCGTAGGTGAGTCCGTTGCACTTGTTCGCCGGCCGCATGACTTCGCTGATGCCGGAGCGGTCCCAGCGCCGGCGCACGTCCCCGGGCATGTCGGAGAACAGGAGGTAGCCGTCGCGCGGATGCCAGACCGGCCCTTCCGTGAACTGGAAGCCGGTGCCGAGCTGGCGCACCGGCGCCCAGAGGTCGACGAGATCCGCGAAACCCGGCCGGACGGCGACGTGCGTGGTCATGAGGGGCCTCCCCTGCGGGCGTCAGGCCGCGAACCGGTGGCGGGTGGGCAGAGTCTGCACCATGTCATGACAGGCCTCCCCGCGGGCGTCAGGCCGCGAACCAGTTGCGGGTGGGCAGCGTCTGCACCATCGGGCCCGGCACCGACATGTCCATGCGGCCGACCACCTGGCCGTGGGCGATCCGGGCGGGCTTGTCGTGGACGGGGAGCAGGAACCTCGAATTCGACAGGAGCTTCTTGATCGCTGCCTTCTCCTCGCGCTTGGAGACGCCGTGGTTGCCGGTCGTGCGCGGCTCGTTGGAGCTGATCTCGTGGAAAGGAGTCACGATCTGGTCGTTGAAGTCGTAGATCACGTCGCCGCAGATGGTGGCGCGCCCCTCCGCCGTATCGACGTGGACGTTCATCGAGCCCTCGGTGTGGGCGCCGGCCTGCTCCATGTAGCAGCCCGGGAAGAGCTCGATCGGCCCCGACAATTCGAGATCCTCGAAGCGCAGCGCGTCGCGGGTGTGGAGCCGGTCGATCAGGTGCTTGATGTCCGGCGCCGGATATTGCGGGTGCATCAGGCCGGACACCGAGTATTCGAGCTCGCGCCGGTTGACGATCACCGTGGTGCTCATCGGGAAGAGCTCGTCCTTCCCGGCATGGTCGATGTGCAGGTGCGTGTGCAGCACGTAGCGCACGTCGCCCATCCGCACACCGTGCCGGGCGAGCTGGTTCTCGATCATGTTCTCGTGGAACTGGAGCCCGCGCATGCCGAGGGTCTCCATGATCTGGTTGTGGCGGTAGCCGGTATCGACCACCACCGGCCACGGCCCGCCGAGGATCAGGAAGCCGAAGGTATGAACGCGCCGCTGGCGGCCGCAGTCGCGGCCGAGCACCAGGAAGCTCGATTCGAGCTCGATATCGCCGTAGTCCAGGATCTTGATCTCAAGCGCCATGACGGTCCCCCTCCCCTATGTCGAGACGGTACACCCGCCTCGCCGTTTCACCGAAAACCTTCGCACGTGCCGCCTCGGGCACCGCTGCCTGATGCGCCGCGATGAGCGCACCGTAATCCGTCCAGAGCTTCTCGATCGGAAAGTTGGAGCCGAACAGGCAGCGCTCCGCGCCGAAGAGCGCAAGCGTCTCGCGCGCCACGAAGCCGATATGCTCACGCTCGTTGGCGCGCAGGAACGTGCCGAGCCCCGAGAGCTTGCTGACCACGTTGCCTTGCGCCGCAAGCTGCCTCATGCCGGCGCGCCAGGCGGCGATCCCTTCGCCCGAGAGGTCCTCCAGCATCCCCGCATGCTGGAGCACGAAGGTCACGTCCGGGCAGGCGGCGGCAAGCTCTGCGGCGCCCGCCATCTGAGACGCGAAGACCTGCAGGTCGAAGGACCAGCCGTAATCGGCGAGGCGGGCGACGTTCGCCTGCACCCGCGCGTCGCGGGCGAGGTCGGGGCCCGAGGCGAAGCGGTAGAGCGGGTTCTCGTGCCAGTGCAGTTGCATCCGGACGCCGCGGACGCGCCCGTTGCGGGCGAGCCGGTCGAGCTGGGGCCGCACGTCACCGGCCAGCATGTCGGCATAGGCCACGATCGCGATCGGGAACCCGGATTGCTCGGACGATTCGGAGACGAACTCGACCTCGTCCATGAAGCGGTCGGGCGCCCAGTTGGCCTGGACGTAGACGGCTTGCGTGACGCCCGCGGGCCGGCAGTCGGCGAGGTACTCTTCGACCGGGTAGTCGCGCCGGATCGGCTCGTAGGGGCCGAAGATGCGCGGCTGCATCGGCCCGACGAGCCAGGGCAGGTCGCGCTGGCGCCAGATGTGGAAGTGGGAATCGACGATCCCGGATGTCATGCGGCGCGTGTCCTGCCGATGGAGAGGATGTGGCGGCATGCGCGCGCCGTCGTGCTGCCGTCCGCAAGTGAGTCGATGTATGGCCGGACGGCGCGCAGCACCTGCGTCTCGGGCCGGAACTCCGGATCGCCGGCGAGCGGGGACAGCCAGTCGATGCGGTGGGCACGCGCCGCGAGCCGATGCACGGCCGTGATGAGCGCGGCCGGGTCGCCGCGCTCGAGCCCGTCGGACAGGAGCACCACGACCGCGCCGCGGACGAAGGTCGCGTAGCGCGGGACGGACAGGAACGCGGCCAGCGCGTCGCCGATCCGCGTACCGCCGTCCCAGTCGGCCACGAGCCCCGCGGCTTCGGCGAGCGCCTGATGGCGGTTGCGGCGGCGCAGCGCCCGCGTGACGCGGGTCAGCCGCGTCCCGAGGGTGAAGACCTCGACCCGGGGGGCGGCATGCACGATGGTGTGGGCAAGCGCGAGATGCGCGTCCGTGCGCTCCTTCATCGAGCCCGACACGTCGATCAGCAGGAGGAGCGGGCGCGGCCGGGTCGTCCGGCGCAGGCGCTTGAGGCTCATGACCTCGCCGTCGTGGCGGATCGCAGCCCTGAGGCTGCCCGCAAGGTCGACGGTGGCGCCACGGCGGGACCGGGCCCGGCGGTAACCGCGGCGGCGCGGCAACGCATCGGGCAGGTCGCGAGCGAAGCGGCGCAGGGTGTCCGTGTCGTCGGGCTCGGCGAGCCGGCGCGCGGACAGGGCCTCGGCCTCCGTGGCGGCGCGTCCGGATTCGTTGACCTCCTCGCCGATCAGCACCTCGCGCGTGCCGCTGTCCTCCTGGACGGAGACATCCTCGTCGGGTGCCCATTCCTCTTCGCCGCCCTCCGCCAGCGCGCCCAGGAAATGCATGTCGAACAGCGCGTCGAAGCGCTCGCGCTGTTCCGGATGCGGCGCGAGCGTCGCGACGGCCGCCTTGCGCAGGTGCTCGACGCTGCGGGGCCCGAGCAGGTCCACGGCCTGGAGGAACGACGTCGTCTGCTCCGGCGCGACCGCGAAGCCGTTCTGGCGCAGCAGCGTGGGGAAGGCGACGAGCGGGCGCACCGCGCCGGGCAGACGGTCGCTCATGCGGTACGTCCAAAAATGAAGGCGACGAGCGGGCGCACCGCGCCGGGCAGACGGGCGGTCATGCCGCGAATCCCGGGATGAAGGAGGCGAAGCGCGGCCGCAGATGCGCCATGTCCTCCTCGTCCTTGATGGCGGCGCCAAGCGCGCGCCGGAACGCCTCCGGCCAGGGCGCGCCGCCCTGCGCCAGCGCGGTCGCGGCCTCCGCCCAGTCGACGGCCTCGGCGACGCCCGGAGGCTTCGCCAGCGGCTCCTGGCGCAGGCGCCCGATCGCCGCCACGATGGCGCGCGCGGTGCTCTCCGCGACGGCCGAGGAGCGCATCATGATGATCTGCGCCTCCCGCTCGGGCTCCGGATAGGCGATGTAGTGGTAGACGCAGCGGCGGCGCAGCGCTTCGTGCAGCTCGCGCGTCCGGTTCGAGGTGAGCACGACGACCGGACGCTCCGCGGCCCGCAGCGTGCCGCGCTCCGGAATCGAGATCGAAAAGTCGGATAGGAACTCGAGCAGGAAGGCCTCGAACTCGTGGTCGGAGCGGTCGATCTCGTCGATGAGGAGCACCGTCGATTCGGGCCGGCGCAACGCCGTGAGCATCGGCCGCTCGATCAGGAAATCGTCCCGGTAGATGTCGATGGACTGGTCTTCCTTCGCCTGCCGGATCGCCAGCATCTGGCGCGGGTAGTTCCACTCGTAGAGCGCAGCCGCGGCGTCGATGCCCTCGAAGCATTGCAGGCGGATGAGCTGCCGGCCGAGGATCCCGGACAGAGCCTTCGCGGCTTCCGTTTTGCCGACGCCCGGGGCGCCTTCGAGCAGGAGCGGCTTGCCGAGCGCGAGCGCGAGATAGCCTGCGGTCGCGATGCCATCGTCCGCGAGATACATCGCGGACCGCAGCGCCTCGGCCAGCGCCTCGGGGCTCGAGATCCCGGCGACCGTTGTCCTCAGCGCCACGTGGCAGGCCCTCCACGGCGCGGCTGCGGCCGCACGCCGCCGTTGGCCCTGATCCCGCGCAGCACCTTCTCGGGCGTGATCGGAAGCTCGTCGACCCGAACGCCGACCGCATTGAACACGGCATTGGCGACGGCAGGCAGGACGGGATTGGCGCACATCTCGCCCGGACCCTTGCCGCCGAAGGGCCCATCCGGGGCCGGGCGCTCCAGGATGGTGACGTGGTAGGGCGCGATGTCGCCGGGGCCGGGCATCAGGTACTCGTTGAAGTCGCGCGGACCGTGGTCGGGATTGGGGTAGTAGGGCTCGGGCGTCTCGTAGAGCGCATGGCTGATGCCCATCCAGGCGCCGCCGACGAGCTGCTGCTCGACCATCTTGGGGTTGATGACCCGCCCGAGCTCGTAGGCGCTCGTCAGCCTCAGGACCTCGACCTCGCCGGTCTCGTCGTCGACGCAGACGTCCGCGACGAGGCAGGCATGGGCGAAGGCGGTGTTGGGGTTCATCTCGCCGGTTTCCGGGTCGACCGCCGAGAGCGGGATCAGGAAGATGCCGCGCCCCGCAATGGTCTTGCCCTGCTTGAACTGCCCGGCCTGGGACGCGGCCTTCACGGTGATGGTCCGCGACGGCGCACCCCGCACATGGATGTTGCCGCGCCCGTCGGTGACGAGATCGGCGGCATCCACCTCGAGCTCCTCGGCCGCCGCCTCCAGCAGGACGCCACGCGCTTCGCGGGCCGCCGCGATGACGGCGTTGCCCATGCGGTGCGTCCCGCGCGAGGCGAAACTGCCCATGTCGTGCGGGCCGGTGTCGCTGTCCGCCGTGTCGACGTAGACGTCCTCGACCGGCACGCCGAGAGTCTCGGCCGCGAGCTGGCGGGTGACCTGCTTCATGCCCTGGCCGAGGTCGATGGCCGAGAGAGCGACCGTGAACTTGCCGTCCGGGTTGGAATGGATCAGCGCCTGGCTCGGGTCGCCACCGAGGTTCATGCCGATCGGGTAATTGACGGAGGCCATGCCCCGCCCTTCGTGCCGGGCCATCTCAGCGCCTCCGCGTGCCGAAGAGGGACGAGAACCGCATCGCCCCATGCTGCGTCTGCGGCGCGGGAGGCGGTGCGGGCGGCGGGGTCGGTGCATGGGCCGGCGCCGAAGCGGCCGGCTGGTAGCTCGGGGCCGGCATCGGCAAGGGCTGGACCGCCGGGGCCGCCTGATAGGCCGGAGCCGGTATCGGCGGCTGGTGCGAGGGGCCGGCCCGGCCGCTGTCATAGCGCGGCACTGCGGTCGGCGCGGCACGGCCGTCCCTCGTGCCCTCCATGACCGGCTCCTTGCTGAGCGGGATGCGCTGCGCGCCTGCGGGCAGCACCTGGTGCGAGGGCGCGGTCCGGCTGTCGGGCCGTCCGATGCGCCCGCGCTCGTCGAGGGGCGTCGCCGGGATCTGCGCCCGGTCCCCGCCTCCGCCCACGAGCGACGTTTGCCGCTTCGCCTCGGCGGAGAGCGGCCAGTTCGCCTTTTCGGCCGCGACCTGTACGCACTCGATCAAAGCGGTGTTCTTGGCGACGCGCCGGTGGGGCTTCATGTCCCCGTCGCGGTAGGCGTTGAGGATGCGGAACTCCATCGGATCCATGCCGACCGCGTGCGCGAGCTTGTCCATCTGGACTTCGAGCGCGAAGTCGACCGCGGTCACTCCGAAGCCGCGCATGGCCGTCGAGGGGCAGCGGTTGGTGTAGACCACGTAGACGTCGGAGGAGACGTTCGGGATCGTGTAGGGTCCCGGGATGTGCGCGGTGCACTTGATGCCGGCATAGCTCGACAGCCGGGTATAGGCGCCCGCGTCGAAGTAGCTGCGGATGTGCCGGCCGATGATGCGGCCGTCGCGGCGGACGCCGTCCTTGATATAAATGCGCTCGGCGCCGCGCGGCGAGCCGTAGAGCATCTCCTCCTCGCGGTCGAGCACGTAGCGCACCGGGCGTCCGGTCAGCATGGCGCCGAGCACCGCGAGCGGCTCGGTCAGCGTATCGACCTTGCCCCCGAAGCCGCCGCCGACCGTGCCGCCGACGAAATGCAGCCGGTTGGACTCGAGGTTCAGGATCTTGGCCGTGGTGCCGAGCGAGAAGAACAAGCCCTGCGCGCAGGAATGGACGATGAAGCGGTCGTTGTGCTCGGGCGCGGCGATCGAGCCGTTGGTCTCCGTCGGCGCGTGCTCGATGGGCGACATCTGGTAGCGCTCCTCGAGCACGATGTCGGCCTCGCGGAAGGCGCGCTCCGGGTCGCCGAAGCGGAGCTTCTGGTGATCGTATTTGTCGTGGTACTCGAAGTGGTTGTGCGGGTAGGTCTCGTTGACGACGGGGGCGCCGGGCTTCAGCGCCTCCTCGACGTCGAAGACGGTCGGCAGAGGGTCGTAATCGACGCGCACGAGCGCCCTCGCCGCGAGCGCCGCCGCTTCCGTCTCCGCGATGATGGCGACCACGGGCTCGCCCTTATAGCGGACCTTGTCGACGGCGAGCGACGGCTCGTCGTCCTTGCCGAAATTGATGAGGCTGAGCAGCGTGTTCTTGTTCACCGGCACGTCGGCGCCGCGCAGCACGCGCTTGACGCCAGGCGCGCGGACGGCCGCCGCGATGTCGATGTTGCGGATCCGGGCATGATGGTGGGGGCTGCGCACCACTTTCAGGTGGAGCAGGCCCTCGAAGGCGTGGTCGTCGTAGAACCGGGTCCGGCCGGTGACGTGACCGGGCATATCCTGGCGCTGCAGACCCTTGCCGACGACGTTGAGGTTGTCGTCGCGCTCGTCGGCGAAAACGTCCTTGCGGAATTCGAGCACCCTCTGCCCTCCTCTGTCAGGCGCGCTGGGCGTCGCGGCGGCCGCTGGCCGCCAGGATCGCCGCGATGATCGGCTCGTAGCCGGTGCAGCGGCAGATGTTGCCGGCGATGCCCTCGACCACCTCCTCGCGCGTCGGATTCGGGTTCTTGGCGAGGAGCGCGCGGGCGGCCGTCAGCATGCCGGGCGTGCAGAAGCCGCACTGCGCCGCGAAATGCTCCATGAAGGCGACCTGGAGCGGATGCAGGTTCGGCCCGTCGGCCATGCCGGAGGCGGTCTCGACCGAGCGGCCCTCGCAGGCGACCGCGAGCGTCAGGCAGCTCAGATGCGCTTCGCCGTCGATGAGCACGGTGCAGACCCCGCAGGTGCCCTGGCCGCAGCCGTATTTCGGTGCGAAGTCGCCAAGCCCGCGCCGCAGCGTCGTGAGCAGGTTGTCGGCCGGATCCACGAAGGCGGCCCGGTCGGAGCCGTTGAGGCGGAATTGAACGGGGAGCTTGGCCATGGTGCCTTCAGCTTTCTGCGCCGAGGAGCCGGCCGAGATGGACCGGCAGGACCTCGCGCCGGTACCACTCGCTCGCGATCGCGTCCGTGGCGGGCCGCGTGCCCTCCACGGCCGCCTGGCGCGCGGCGCCGATCACGGCTTGATCGAGCGGCCGGCCTTCGAGAGCGCGCTCGACCCCCTTGGCCCGGATCGGAGTCGGCGCCATGGCACCGTAGGCGACCCGCGCTCCGGCGACGCGCCCGCCGGAGTTCGGCAGATGAGCGGCGATCGAGAGGACCGCGATGCCTTTCGGCCGCACCCGGCTCGCCTTGCGGAAGCGGAAATCGGCGGGGCTCGCGGGCCGGGCGAACTGCACCGCCGTGACGAGGCCCTGGCCGCCGCGGTCGCGGCCGGCCAAGAACTCCTCGAGCGGCAGCGCGCGTCCGCCGCCATAGCCCGCCTGCATCGTGACCTGGGCGTCGAGCGCCAGCAGCGCAACCGTAAAGTCGCCGTATGGCGCCTCGGCGAAGAGGTTGCCGCCGATCGTCGCGGCGTTGCGCACGGCCGGGCCGCCGATCGCTCGCGCCGCCGGGTGCAGGAAAGCGAGGTCACGGTTGGCGAGGACGGCCGCCATGGTGACACCCGCCCCGAGCTCGATGCGGCTGCCGCCGGTCTGGATCCGTGCGAAGGCCGGATCCGTGATCCGCACGAGGGTACCGTCGGTGATGCGGCCTTCGTTGACGTCGCGCATCACGAGGGTGCCGCCGGCGATCAGGCGCGCGCTGCGGTCGCCTGAGAGCAGCCCGGCGGCCTCCGCGATCGTCGCGCAGGTTCTGACCGAAATCGGCATCGTCAGCTCTCCCCTCGCGCGAGTTCCGGCAGCCGGCGCACCGCTTCGATCCCAGCCGCATAGACATCGTCGCCGACCTTGGCGGCGAGCTCCGCCTCCCGGCCCGATGGAGTCGTGAAACGCCCCTCCCAGTGCCAGAAGCTCCGGTTGCCGTCCGTGACGGGGAGGAGCCGGACATGGGCGACGTAGTTGAAGAGCGGGATCGGCGTGTCGAGCAGGCAATAGGTGAAGGTCATCTCGATGTCCGACAGGGACAGGAGTTGCTCGCGCAGCTCGCTCCCGTCCTGGAGCGTGAAGCGGCGCACGCAGCCGATCCGGTCCGACGGCTGGCTGCGCTCGATCTCGCTGCGGGCGACGATCGGGTGCCAGTTCTCGTGGCCGTTGAAATCGCGCAGAACCGCCCAGAGCGCGTCCACGGGCGCATCGATGATGGTGCTGCGGACGACGCGCGGCATCCCGCTCACCCGCCGAAGGCGCGCTTGAGGGCATCGAAGCCGCCCTGGAACACGTTGCCGCCGATGCCGGCGACAAGCTCGGCTTCGCGCTCCGGCGCGCAGTCGAAGTCCGCCGACCATTCGATGAAGGTGCGGTCCCCGTCCGTCACCGGCGTCAGCCTGAGCGTCGCGACGTAGTTCGTCAGCGGCATCGGCGAGTCGAGGATCGAGTAGGTGCAGACCATGTCGTAGTCGGAGAGGCCGAGGAGCTGCTCGCGCAGGCGGTCGCCGTTGCGCAGGGAAAAGGCGCGGATGCAGCCCACCTTGTCGGAGGGCTCGCCGTTCTCGATCCGGCTCTCCGCGATGGCGGGATGCCAGGTCGGCAGCCCGTTGAAGTCGCGCACGCGCGCCCAGACCCTGGCCGCGGGCGCGGTGATGACGCTTGAGACATAGACGTGCGCCATCGGACCTTACGCCTTCTCGGCCGGAGGATCGGACCGGCGTCCGCCGCCCGCAGGCTTGGGCGCGGCTCCGTCGGACTTCGGCGGGGTCGTCCCGTCAGCCTTGGCCTGGGCGGTCGCGTCCTTGGCGACCCGCTGCATATCCGAGGCCTCGCGCATCAGGCCGCCCATCTTGGCGAGATTGCCGCCCTCGATGCCGATCTCCTTCAGCACCTGGTCGATCATCGGCGCCTGCACGCGATAGCGGAGCGCGGACTCGATCACCTCGTCGGTCGGCGACCGTGCGCCTCCGCCGCCTCCGGTGCCGTTGATCCCGGCCAGGCCGTCGACGTGGAGAATCCGGATGCCTTCGATCTTCTCCATGGGCTTGACGCTCTCGCGCACGATGCCCTCGATGCGGTCGAGAAGGCGCCGGCGGAACAGGCCGTAGCGGGCCCCGTCGGTGAGGACGTTCTCGGCCTCGTAGAGGAGCTTCTGGGCTTCCGCCTCGACGGCGCGGCGGACGCGGTCGGCTTCCGCCGCGATCCGGGTCTCCTCCGCAGCGGTCTGAGCGAGGAGCACCTCCACGGTCTGGCGCCGCCTCGCCTCCTCGCTCGCCCGCACGGTGACGACCCGCTCCTCGGCCTCGACCGCCTCCGCCCGCGCGGTTTCGGCCCGAGCCCGGGCAGCGGATTCCTCCAGCGACTTGGCAAACAGCGTGATCGCCTTGTCCATGGCGGCGCTCTCGACGTCGCGCTCGCGCGCGATCTCGAGCTTGCGCAGTTCGCGCTGGCGCCCGACCCGCGCCTCGTCGAGGCCGCGGTCCGACGCGATGCGCGCGCGCTCCACTTCCTCGTTCGAGGAGATCTGCGCTTCCTGCAGCGCCTGGGTGCGGGCGATGTCGAGCTGCTCGATGGCGCGCCGCCGCTCCAGCCGCGCCGCTTCGAGCGACTGCTCGCGGGCGATGTCGGCCCGCTCGACCTCCTGCTGCGTCACGATCTCGGCCTGCCGCAGCGAACGGTCGGCCTCGGTGCGCTCGACGCGCTTTCCGGCAAGCACGATCGCCCGCTCTTCTTCGGCGATCTCGACGGTCCGCTTCTGGTCGATCTGCAAGAGCTCGCGCACCCGCGTGGAGGCGATCCGCTCCTCCTCGAGCCCAAGCTCGGTCGCGATGCGCCGGCGTTCGACCGCGTCGCGCCGCTTCAGCTCCGCCGCCTCCAGCTCCTGCGCCCGCCGGATTTCGAGCTCCCTGGTGGCGAGCTCGGCCGCGATCCGTTCGGCCGCGACGGCCTTGTCCTGAGCGATGCGGGCAGCCTCGACCGCCTCACGCGCGCTGATCTCTGCGGTGTCGACGGCCTGGTTGCGGGCGATCTCCAGCGCTCGCACCTCTTCGTCGCGCTGGATCCGCTCGGCCGAGACGGTGCGTTCCTGGGCGATGCGGCGGCGCTCCACCGTCTCGCGGGAGGCGATCTCGGCGGCCTCGACGGCTTCCTCGCGCCCGATCTCCAGAAGCCGCCTCCTCTCCTCGAGCGCGACCCGGTCCGCCGTGATGGCGTTCTCCTGCGCGATGCGCGCCCGCTCGACGGCCTCGCGGGCTGCGATCTCGGCCTCGTCGAGGGCCCGGTTACGGGCGATCTGCATGGCGCGGACACGCTCTTCCTGGGCGATGCGCGCCGAATCGACGGATTCGCGGGCCGCGATCTCCTCCTGTTCGAGGGTCCGCGTCCGTTCGATCTCGAGGTTGCGCGTCTCCTGCTCGCGTGCGATCCGCTCGGCGCTGACCGCGGCCTCCTGCAGGACGCGGGCGCGCTCCGTCGCTTCGCGCGCCGCGATCTCGGCCGCCTCCAGATGCCGGGAACGCTCGATCTCCTGTTGGCGGATCTCGCGCTCGGAGGCGATGCGGGCGGCGTTGATGACCTGCTCGTTTGCGATCCGGGCGCGTTCGACCTGCTCGCGGGCGACGATCTCGGCCTCCTCGACGGCACGGGTGCGCTCGATCTCCTGCTGGCGGATGTCGCGCTCCGAGGCGATGCGCGCTTCGCTGATCGCGCGCTCGTTCGCGATGCGCGACTTCTCGATCTCCTCCCGCGACTGGATCTGGGCCTGCTCGGCCTCCGTGTCGCGGGCCGCGCGCTGGCGGGCGATCTCCGCCCGCTGGACCGCGCGCTTGATCTCGATCTCCCGCTGCTGCTCCAGGCGGGCCGCTTCGCTCTCGCGCTCGATGTCGAGCGCCTGCCGCTCCGCCTCGAGGTTGCGGGTGCGGATGCGGATCATCGAATCCTGCTCGATGTCGTTGCGCAGCTTCCGCCTGTCCTCGATCTCCTCGATGATCCGGGTCAGACCTTCCGCGTCGAAGCGGTTGGAGGGGTTGAAGTACTGCAGGTCGGTCTGGTCGAGGTCGGTGAGCGCGACCGACTCGAGCTGGAGCCCGTTCTGGTCGAGGGCCTCGGCCGCGGCGTCCTTCACGCGCTGCACGTAGGTGCCGCGCTTCTCGTGCATCTCCTCCATGGTCATCTCGGAGGCGACCGAGCGCAGGGCCGAGATGAACTTGCCCGACAGCAGCGAATTGAGCTGGTCCGGCTGGAGCGTCCGCCGGCCGAGCGTCGCGGCCGCCACCGAAACCGCTTCGCGCTCCGGGCGCACCCGGACGTAGAACTCGGCGTCGATGTCGACGCGCATCCGGTCGCGGGTGATGAGCGCATCCTCCTTGGCCCGGGTCACGGCGAGCTGGAGGACGTTCATGTTCACCGGGGTCACGTCGTGGATGATCGGCAGCACGAAGGCGCCGCCGTTGATCACCACCCGTTCGCCGAACAGGCCGGTGCGGACGAAGGACACCTCCTTCGAGGAGCGCCGGTACAGCCAGTTCACGAGATAGACCGCGACGGCGATCACGATCACCGCCAGAATCAGCCAGAGGATGAGCGCTCCGATCAGCTGCCCCGTCATGTCGAATGTCCCCGCCTGCCCGTCATGATTGCGTTGCGGCCGACCCGCGGCCGATGGTCTTGAAGGCCCGGGTCTGATCCCGGATCGCGGCCTCCACGGGCAGCCTCTCCATCGAGGAGGCGCCGTAGAAGCCGTGGCAAATCTTCGTGTTCTTGAGGATGAAGTCCGCGTCCGCGGGTTCGGCCACGGGTCCGCCATGGACGAGCACGAGCACGTCCTCCTTGACGGATCGGGCCGCCGCGGCCCAGCTTTCGACCCGCTCCGGGCAGTCCTCCAGCTTCAGCGCCGTCTCGGCGCCGATGCTGCCGCCCGTGGTGAGGCCGAGATGGCAGACCACGATGTCGGCGCCGGCCTTCGCCATCGCGCGTGCGTCGTCTTCCGAGAACACGTAAGGCGTCGTGAGCAGGCCCTTCCGGTTGGCCAGCGCGATCATCTCGACCTCGAGCCCGTAACCCATGCCGGTCTCTTCGAGATTCTGCCGGAAGACGCCGTCGATCAGGCCGACGGTCGGAAAGTTCTGCACCCCGGCGAAGCCGATCCGGATCACCTCGTCGAGGAAGACCTCCATGCGGCGGAAGGGGTCGGTGCCGCAGACGCCTGCGAGGACCGGGGTCTTGCGGACCACGGGCAGCACCTCGGCCGCCATCTCCATGACGATCGCGTTGGCGTCGCCGTAGGGCATCATCCCGGAGAGCGAGCCCCGGCCCGACATGCGGAAACGGCCCGAATTGTAGATCACGATGAGGTCGATGCCGCCGGCCTCCTCGCACTTCGCCGAGAGCCCGGTCCCTGCGCCTCCGCCCACGATGGGCTCGCCTCGGGCCGCCATCCCGTGGAAGCGGCGCAGCAGGTCCGTCTTGTCGAAGCTCCGCACGGTGCTCATCTCCTGGCCGCCCGTTCGCGGCGCCGGCCGCCGTGCAGCGACGTGAAGTGCTCCGCCAGCGCCGCCGCGAAGGCGGCGTCGTTGATGTGGAGCGGCAGCCGCAGGATCTGCCGGTTGGCGGTCGGCCGCACGGTGCGCTCCAGGGCCTCGAACAGGGCGGCGTCCGCGTCGGGGTCGTGGAACGGCTGCCCGGGCGCATCGAGCGCCGAGACGCCGCGCTCGGGGATGAGGAAGCGCACGGGCCCCTCCATGGCGTTGAGCCGCTCGCCGATCCAGCGCCCCATGCGCGCGTTCTCGTCGGGCGTCGTGCGCATGAGGGTGATCTGCGGGTTGTGGGGGTAGAGGGTCCGGCCGCGGTAATGCGCGGGCACCGTGTCGGGAGCGGCGAAATTGACCATGTCGAGGGCGCCGACCGAGCCGACATAGGGAATGCGCGTGCGGATGACCGCGCCGAACCGGTCCTCGGTCGCGGGCAGGATGCCGCCCATCATCATGTCGCAGACTTCGGTGGTGGAGACGTCGATCACCGCGGGCAGCATCCCCGAATCGACGAGCTTCTCCATGGCGCGCCCGCCGGTTCCAGTCGCGTGGAAGACGAGCGGCTCCCACTCGGCCGCGAGGAGCTTCGTGACCTGCTGCACGCAAGGGGTGGTCACGCCGAACATGGTGAGGCCGACGAGGGGCTTCTCGGCCGCCTCCGCGCGCCGCTCCGCCGGTTCGCGGCGCAACGCGGCGAGGCGCGCCTTCGCCATGCCGGCCATCGCCCGCGCGCCGTTCTCGAGCACGACGCGGGAGATCCGGTTGAGGCCCTGCACGTCGGTCACGGAATGCATGATGGTGACGTCGGCGGCCCCGACATAGGCGCGCACGTCCCCGGACGCGACGGTCGAGATCATCAGCTTCGGCAGGCCGACCGGCAGAGCCTGCATGCCGGCGGTCGCCATGGCGGTGTTGCCCGAGCCGCCGGCCGAGATGACCCCGATCACGCTCTGCTGACGCCCGAGCCACGCCCGGAAAGCCTCCGTCATCGCGGCGACCGCCGTGCCGCGGTCGCCGGAGGCGAGCCCGGCCGAACCGCGCGGGTGCGCGAGCGCGACCTCCTGCGGCGACACATCCGCGCCGGCGCTCCGCCCCGAGGTCGACAGATCGACCAGCCGCGTCCTGAGGCCCTCCTCGCGGATGATGTCGCGGATGAAGCGGAGTTCGTCCCCTTTGGTGTCGAGCGTGCCGGCGACGATCACCACGGGCTCGCCGAGGAGGTTGTTGGCGAGCGGACCGGTCGCGGAAACGCGCCGGCCGTCCAGGGTCGCGAGGGTGGGTCGCGAAATCGTCCGGGCCTGCGCCTCGATCCGGGCGGCGGGCACGGGCTGCGACCAGCGCGTCGGCAGGGCCGGATTGGAGACGTAGACCCGCGTCGGCCCGGCTGCCGGCGGCCGCGCTGCCGGGGCGGCGCCCGGCACGGGCTCCGCGACGCCGTCGGTTTCGTCATGCCCATGCCGGCCGACGCCGAGCAGCCTCTGCTGCAGTTCGCGGTCGCCGGCAAGGGTCGCGGAGGCGATGATCCGGTTGATGCGCCCGTTCACCATGATGGCGACCGGGTCCGACATCTCGGTCGCGACGCCGATGTTCTGCTCGATCACCAGGATCGCGACGTCGCCCGCTTCGGCGAGCGAGACGAGCATCTCCTCCACATGCGCGACGATGACGGGCGCGAGCCCCTCCGTGGGTTCGTCCATGACGAGGAGGCGCGGGTTGAGCAGGAGCGCGCGGCTGATCGCCAGCATCTGCTGCTCGCCGCCCGAGAGCTGGGCTCCGCCGTTGTTGCGCCGCTCGGCGAGGCGCGGGAAGGTGTCGTAGATGCGCTCCGGCGTCCAGGCGCCGCGCTTGCCCCGCTGCATCAGGCGCAGGTGCTCGTCGACGGTCAGCGAGCGCCACAGGCGGCGGCCCTGCGGCACGTAGCCGATGCCGCGCCGCGCCACCTCGGCCGCGGACCGGCCGGCGATCTCCTCGCCCAGAAAGCGGATCGATCCGGAGCTGATCGGCACCAGGCCCATGATGGCCTTGCACAGGGTGGTCTTGCCCATGCCGTTCCGGCCGACGACCGAGAGCACGCCCTGCTGCAGAGTGAGGTCCACGCCCTGGAGGGCGTGGGAGCGGCCGTAGAACACGTTGAGCCCGCTCACCTGGAGCACGGGCACGCCGGGCGCGGGCGGCGCGCGGAAGCGCTCAGCCATGACCGCCTCCCAGGTAGAGTTCCTGAACCTCCGGATCGGACTCGATCTCCTCCGGCCGCCCTTCCTTGAAGATGCGGCCGTTGTGCATCATCGTCACGCTCTCGACGACGCGCAGGGCCACGTCCATGTCGTGCTCGATGATGATGTAGCCGATATGGGCCGGCAGCGACGTCAGGATGTGAACGAGGTCGCGCCGCTCGGTCGGCGAGAGGCCAGCCGCGGGCTCGTCGAACAGGATGAAGCGGGGTGCGCCCGAGAGCGCGAGCGCGATCTCGAGCTGGCGCTGCTGGCCGTAGGCGAGTTCTCCGACGAGCCGGTCCTTGACGGGCGTGAGGTGCACGGCCTCCACGAGATTCTCGGCCGCCTGCATCAAGGTCTCGTCGCGGCGCGGGCGCAGCATCGAGAAGCGGTTGCGCGAGACGCCCCGGCAGGCGAGGTAGACGTTGTCGAGCACCGTCAATCCGCCGAACAGCGAGGAGATCTGGTAGGTGCGCCTGAGGCCGCGCCGGATCCGCTCCTGCGGCGGGAAGGTGGTCACGTCCTCGCCGAAGAAGCGGATGACGCCCGAGGACGGCGGAAAGTCGCCGGTGATGCAGTTGAAGAGCGTCGTCTTGCCGGCCCCGTTGGAGCCGAGCACGGCGCGCCGCTCGCCGGGGCGCACGCTCAGCGTCACGTCCGAGAGCGCCGCGAGCGCGCCGAAGAGCCGCGCGACGCCGCGCAGTTCGAGCGCGTTGTCGGAGCCGGAGGACCGGAGGCCGCGGACGGGAGAGCTGCTCACGGCGCGCGCTCCCCGACGCTCATCGCGGCCGAGCGGGCGTCGCGGCCCCGCTCGTACCGGTCCCGGAGCCGCTCGAAGATGCCGATGAGCCCGCCCGGCGAGAACAGCACGATCACCAGGAAGCCGAGGCCGATCAGGAGCTGGAAGCGCTTGCCGTCGAGCCCGACCGCCTCCAGCACGTCGAGCGAGAACGTGCGCAGCAGAACGTAGACGAGCGCGCCCACGAAGGGCCCGACGGGCCGGCTGAGCCCGCCCACCACCGCGATGATCAGGATATCGACGACGGGCCCGACCCCGGACGTGCCGGGCGAGATCTGGCCCTGGAACCACACGAGCAGCACGCCCGCCGCGGCCGCGATCACGGAGGCGAAGGTGTAGGCCGCGATGCGGTGGGCCGCGACGTCGAAGCCGAGCGCCGCCATCCGTCGCGGATTGTCGCGCGTGCCCTGCAGGGCGAGGCCGAACGGCGCGCGCGAGACGTAGACGACGGCGGCGTAGGCCAGTGCCGCGCAGACGAGGCAGAGATAGTAGAAGGCGTGCGTGTCGCGCCAGTCGACGCCGAGGAAATGGGGCGGCGCGATGCCGTTGAAGCCGCTGAAACCGTTGAAGATCGTGTAGTTCTGGAGCGTGAGGTAATAGAAGGCGGACGCGATCGCGAGGGTGATCATGATCGTGTAGATCCCCTCGGTGCGGACCGAGAGCGCGCCGCTGATGGTGCCGAAGAGGGTGGCGACGAGGATCGCGATCGGCACGGCGGTCCACCAGGGCCACTTGAGGCTGATCTGGGCGATGGCGCTGTCGCCCAGGATCGCCACGAGATAGCCGGCGAAGCCCGCGACCGTCATCTGGATCAGGCTGACGATGCCGCCGTAACCGGCGAGGAACATCAGGCTCAGCGCGATCATGCCGAGGATCATCGTGTAGGCGAAGATCTGCACGAGCCAGAACGGGTTCGCGATCAGCGGCATCACGAGGAGGATCGCGGCCAGGACCCAGAACGGAGCTCCGAGCCGGGCGACCGTATCGGCGATGCCGCCCGGCGGGCGGGTGGCGAGGCCGAGCGATGGAGGCGCACTGGAGACCGCCATGGTCAGCGCCGCACCGCTGCGAGGCCCTGGGGCCTCACCGCCAGGACCGCGACCATGATGAGGAAGGTCAGCATCACGGCGTAGGTCGGCATGTAGACCGACCCGAACTGCTCCGCGAGGCCGACGATGAGAGCGCCGATGGCGGCTCCCGGAATCGAGCCCATGCCGCCGACGATGACCACCACGAGGGACGACAGCAGAATCTTGGTGTCCTCGCCCGGCTGGAGCGACTGGAAGGTGCCGCCGACGACGCCCGCAAGGCCGGCAAGCCCCGCCCCGAAGGCGAAGATCAGCACGAAGACGAGCTGCACGCGCACGCCCGTGGCCGAGAGCATGTCGCGATCGTCGACGCCGGCCCGCACCAGCATCCCGACCCGCGTCCGGTTGAGCGCGAGCCACATCAGCACGCCGACGACGACGGCGCCGCAGAAGATCGCGAGGCGCAGGGACGGATAGGTCATCATCACGGCCTCGCCGTTGCTCCTGACCGCCACCGCGAAGGGGAGCTGGACGGGGCCGGAGAGCCAGGCCGGCGTCTCGACCTGGAACGTGTCGCCGCCGTAGCCCCACAGCAGCAGGTCCGCGAGGACGATGGAGAGCCCGATGGTCACCAGCGTCTGGCGGAGGTCCTGCCCCTCCATCCAGCGGAACAGGAGAACCTGCATCAGGATGCCCGCGAGCGCCACGACCGCGAAGGACGCGATCAGCGCCACGGTCCAGGACCCCGTGGCGGTCCCGACGCTCCAGCCGAGATAGCCGCCGAGCAGGTAGAGCGAGCCGTGCGCGAGATTGACGTTGCGCATCAGCCCGAAAATCAGCGTGAAGCCGCTCGCGACGAGGAAGTAGAGCGCGCCGAGCGTGATGCCGTTGAAGAGGGCGCTCAGAAAGACCCGCTTGCGGCCGAACGCGGCTTCCATGCCGGGCGTCCAGACCACGAAGACGAGCCACAGGAAGATGGCCGCTACGATGAGAATCAGCAGCGACGCGATCGGGCGACGCGCAATGAAGGAGCTCATAGGTGTCACCCGATAACCGGCGCGGAGGGCGGCCAGGCCGCCCTCCGCGGTGCTAGGCGCTGCGCGCGGTCAGGACTTGCACTCGGGATTCGTCCGCGACGGCAGGCCGACCGCCTTGAACGCTTCCGGCGAGAGGCCGAGCGTCTGGGTCACGTCCGGGACGGTCTTCACGAACTTGTTGGTCAGCTCGCCGTTCGGCAGCTCGGCGACCTCGGTGATGAAGGTCGTGGCGATCGCCTGGCGGTTGTCGTCGAGCTTGATCTTGCCGTTCGGCGCGTCGAGCTCGACCTTGGAGAGCTCGGTCCGGAACTTCGCGCCGCCGTCGGACAGGTCGCCGCCGACCTTCTCGAGCGCGGCCTTCATGGCGTTGAAGGCGTTGTAGTAGTTGGTGGCGAAGAGCGAGGGGCTGGCGAAGCGCTTATCGGCCGGGAAAGATTCCTGGTAGACCTTCACCCATTCCTTCCACTTCGGCGCATCCCAGGCGTCCGCGACGCCGCCCGATGAGGGCGTGCCGACGAGGAGGCGCTTGGCGGCGCCGCGCGAGGACAGCACCGTCTGGTCCACCATGATGGAGCCGCCGATGAACTTCGCCTTGCCGCCCGTCTGGCTGTACTGGTTCAGGAAGTTGACGGCATCGCCGCCGCCGAGGCCGAGGAAGACCGCGTCGACGTCATCGGGGAGGTTCGCGATCACCGAACCGAAGTCCTTCGTGCCGAGCGGCACCCACTGGCGCTGGACGATCTGGCCGCCGACCTTGCAGTAGCCGAGGGCGAAGCCCATGACCTGCGTATAGGGGAAGGAGTAGTCCTCGCCGATGATGGCGACCTTCTTGAAGCCCTTGTCCTTGTAGACGTACTCGCCGAGGCCGGCCATCCACATGGCGCCGTCGCTGTTGAAGCGGTAGAAGTTCGGCGACGGGTTGACGTAGGTGGCTTCGAGCGCGCCGGACGAGCCGTTGATGATCGTGACGTTCGGGACCGTCTTGGAATAGTCGCGCATCGCGATGCCCTCCGATCCGGAGAGCGGCCCGATGATGATCTGCACCCGGTCCTGCTCGACGAGCTTGCGTGCGGCGCGCAGTGCCGAATCAGGGCTCGCGTCGGTGGCTGCGACGATGAGCTCGATCTCGCGTCCCGCGATCTTGTTGCCGGCCTGCTTCGCGGCGATCTGCACGCCGCGGACGCCGTCCTCGCCGCCGGACGTCAGCGCACCCGCGAGGGTCGCCATGACGCCGATCTTCAGCTTTTCCTGCGCATAGGCCGCTCCTGAAGCGGCCAACAGGCAACATGACGCAACTGCAGCCCTGAGAATAACCTTCATGTCGACGTTCTCCCATTCGCTCCGGGTTGATCTCCGGTTTGCTTGCGGGGATTGTTCCAACTTTCCCGGCTGTTTTCAATGGCCTTGGCGGGAGTTCTTGCTTCGGCGACTAACTTTCGTCCCCGGCTGCCGGTCCGGTCGGCGATGAAGGCACCCGCGCGCTCGGCTCGCCCGGAGCGGCGCCGACCCCGCGCCGCGCCGCGGGAGGCTCCTCACCGGAGGGCGATCGTTCTGGCGGCCTCGCGGAACAGCCTCTCGCCGTCGGGCCCGAAGTGGAAGGCGTTCAGGAAGTCCTCGATGCCGTAATCCGGCAGGGTCTGGCGTATCCGGTCCAGGTAGGCCTGTCCTTCGCGGATCCGGCCCGCCAGCGTGAGGATGTAGGCCGCGAGCGCGAGGATGTGCGCGTGGGCGTTCGGCCGGGTGGCGCCGTTGACGGCCCAGTCGGCGGCCTCCTCGAAGCGGCCCAGGCGCGCGAGGGCCATGGCGCGGACGGCCAGCATGGCGAACAGCATCGGGTCGAACGGGCTCAGGCGGCGCGCGTGGTCGGCGGACGAGGCCGCGAGGATGGGGTCCCCCGTGATCGAGTGCACGAAGGCCAGGGTGTAATGGGCCTGGGCGAAGCTCGGGCTGAGGTCGATGGCCTGGTTGAGATGGGAGAGCGCCTGCTCCTGGAGCCCGCGCAGCCACAGCGCCCGCCCCATCGCCCAGGAGGCGGCCGGGTCGCGGTCGTCGGCCATGAGGCCCTGTCCGGCGCTCGCATAGGCCCGTTCGATCTCGGCCTTGCGCTCCGCCCAGCCCTGGAAGGCCGATTGCCAATGCGTGAAGGACAGGCCCGCATAGGCGCGCGAGAAGGTCGGGTCGAGACGGATCGCCATCTCGAAGAAATGCCGGGCCTGAAGATTGTCGTCCTTGTTGAAGCGGTACATGTGCCAGAGGCCGCGGTGGAGCGCCTCCCAGGCGTCGAGCGAATCCGGCGGCTTGAGGACGGCGCGGCCCCGTTCGACCGTCTCGATCTCGGTGGCGATCGCGGCCACGATGCTGTCGCCGATCTCGTCCAGCACGAGAAGGACGTCGTCGAGCTTGCGGTCGAAACTCTCGGCCCAGACGATCCGCGCGGTGCGGGCCTCGACCAGTTCGACCGTCACGGTCATCTTCCGGCCGGCGCGCCGCACCGATCCGGTGGCGATGTAGTCGACGTTGAGGAGCCGGCCGACCTCCTCCAGGCCGACACGCCGCTCGTGCAGCGCGAACACGGTCCCCTGCGCGATGACGAACAGGCTTCTCAGCTTGGCGAGGCGGGTGATCACGTCGTGGACGAGCGCCCCGGCCATGCCGCCGTACAGCGTCGCGAGCGGGGATTCGTCGGCGAAGGGCATGACGGCGATCGAGGCGCGGCGGCGCAAGGGGCGATTTCCCTCCCCGGCATCGCCGCCGACCGCCGGCCCGTCGGTGCCGGGGCTCTCGCCCGGCCCGGCCTCCAGCGGCAGCCTGGCCACCGCCGGCGGAACGCTCTCGTGGACCTCGGCCACGAAGCGGAAGCCCTTCCGCGCGACGGTCCGGATCAGGCCCTGCCTGTCCCCGCTGTCGCCGACCGCCTTGCGGGCCGCGTTGATCCGGCTCGTGAGGGTCGATTCCGACACCACGCGCCCGCCCCAGATCGCGGCGATCAGATCGTCCTTGCTGACGACGCGGTCGCGGTTCCGGATCAGGTAGACCAGAAGGTCGAACACTTGGGGCTCGGTCGCGACCGGCTCGAGGCCGTGCCGCAGCTCGCGGCGCTCCACGTCCAGCGTGCAATCGGCAAACGAAAACAGCACATCCAGGCTCCAGGCGCCGCCGACGCCCTCACGGGAAAATCAGGCCAATCTCAAGCTTACGTCAAGGTGCCGGCAAAGTCTTCCCGCCGCGCCGGAGGCAGGTTGCGCCGGTCGCAGCCGGAGCGCACACGCACCGCCCACGATCTCCTTCACGGGGCGGCCTGGCATGATCGATGAACAACAAACGAAGAACTGGAGTCAAACTATGCCCGCCGCCGAACTCACCCTCTCGCCCGTTGCCACGACCGCTCCCGTCGACCTCGCGGCCCTCAAGGCCCGCCAGCACGGCGCCTGGTCTTCGGGCGACTATGCCGTGATCGGCACCACGCTCCAGATCGTCGGCGAGGAGCTGTGCGAAGCGCTCGACCTGCGCGCCGGCCAGACCGTGCTCGACGTCGCGGCCGGGAACGGCAACGTCTCCCTGGCGGCCGCGCGCCGCTGGTGCGACGTGGTCGCCACCGATTACGTACCGTCGCTTCTGGAGCGCGCCCGCGAGCGGGCCGAGGCCGAGAGGCTCGACATCGCCTTCCAGGAAGCCGACGCCGAGGCGCTGCCCTTCGACGACATGAGCTTCGACGCCGTGGTCTCCACCTTCGGGGTCATGTTCACGCCCGACCAGGAGCAGGCGGCCGCCGAGCTCGTGCGCGTCTGCAAGCGCGGCGGGAAGATCGGCCTCGCGTGCTGGACCCCGGAGGGCTTCATCGGGCATGTCTTCAAGACCATCGGCAAGTACCTGCCTCCGGCGGCGGGCGCCAAGTCTCCGGCCCGGTGGGGCACGCGCGACGGGCTCGCCGCGCTGTTCCCGGGTCACGCGGTGACGATCGAGTCGACCCCGCGCCATTTCGCCCTGCGCTACCGCTCGCCCCGCCACTGGCTGGAGGTGTTCCGGACCTTCTACGGCCCGGTCCTGAAGGCCTTCGCGGCGCTCCCGGCGGCAGCCCAGGCCGATCTCGAGCGCGACCTTCTCGCCCTGATCGACCGGTTCAACCGTGCGGACGACGGCTCCATGGTGGTGCCGAGCGAGTACCTGGAAACGGTCGTGACGCGCCGATAGCGCGGGCGCAGCCCCGGGTCCTCGGGCGCTCGGTTGAGGGGCCGCGCTCCCCATGATCGCGGTCCCGCCGGGTGCCTGAAACCAACGCGCCCTGCCGGCGAGACGGCTCCGCTCCGCGGAGCCGTCTCGCGCGGCTTGCATGGTCCGGGCGACCTCGGCGTAAGTCAGGCCGCGCCTTGCAGGATCGCTGCTGCGGCGCGCCCGGGTGCAGGGAGCGGCTTGCGCTGGGCCTACGAGCAGGCGATCACCACGCGGAACCGGTCGCGGAAGGCCTGCAGGCCCGCCGGCGTGATGTCGAGCGCCCGCGACCCGGCCTGCTTGCGGATCCAGCCGTGATCGAGGCCGTGCGTGCAGATCGCCCGCCCGAGCCGGCCCGCGAGATGGGCGCGGCGCTCGCTCCAGTCGAGGCAGGGCCGGCACAGGGGGACGGACCGGGCCTGCCGCAGCGGCGAGCCGTCCGATCCGGCGGCGAGGTCGATGCCGAGACCGGCCAGCTGCTTCAGGCCCGCGGCCGTGACCAGCGCCGCGTCGTCCTCCACCTCGATCCATCCCTGCGCCGTCATGGCGTCGGCGAGCGCGACCCCGAGCCGGCCGGCGATGTGGTCGTAGCAGGTGCGGGCGAGCCGCAGGCGCTCGTCGCGCGGCCCCGTGCGCGTGACCCGCGGCGTCGGCGCGCTCGCCGCGACGAGCATCAGACTCTCCAGGAGACGCGCGACCTGGGGCGTCGCAAGACGATGGTAGCGGTGACGGCCCTGGCGTGCGACCGCCAGGAGGCCGGTCCGCGTGAGCTGGGCGATGTGCCCGCTTGCGGTCTGGGGCGTGACGCCGGCCGCATGGGCGAGTTCGGTCGCGGTCAGCGCCCGGCCGTCCATCAGGGCCTGCAGCATGGCGACCCGCGCGGGATCGCCGACGAGCGCTCCCACCTCCGCAATCGAAGCCGTCGTGACCATGACCTCACCCGAACCGACGCGGCCACCATAACATGCCGGCGCGGACGATGGTTCGGCCGCGCCCGAAGCATCGGCACCCGGCAATGGGGCAAGCACGGGTCCCGACGGAGGGGGCGACATGGGCGAGAGAGCAACGGGTTTCTTCGGCTGGCGCGTCGTCGCGGCCGCGTTCGTGGTCGCGGTCTTCGGGTGGGGCCTCGGCTTTTACGGCCCGCCCGTCTATCTCGAAGCCGTCAGGCAGGCGAGAGGCTGGCCCGTGACGCTGGTATCAGGCGCCGTCACCGTGCACTTCCTCGTCGGCGTGGTGGTGATCGCGAACCTGCCGGCGCTCCACCGCCGCTTCGGCCTGCCGCAGGTGACGCTGGCCGGGGCCGTGGTGCTCGCGCTCGGGGTCGCGGGCTGGGCCACGGCGCAGGCGCCCTGGCAGCTCTATGCGGCCACATTCCTCTCCGGCGCAGGCTGGCCCGCTCTCGGCGCCGCCGCCCTCAACGCGATCGTCGCGCCCTGGTTCGTCCGCAAGCGCCCGGCTGCGCTGAGCATGGCCTACAACGGCGCCAGCATCGGCGGCGTGATCTTCTCGCCGCTCTGGGTGGCGCTGATCGGCTGGTTTGGCTTCCCGCTCGCGGCGGCGCTCGTCGGGGCCGTGATGGTCGGCATGATCGCCGTGCTGGCCGCTTGCGTTCTCGCCCGCACTCCCGAAGGCATGGGCCAGGTCCCGGACGGCGAGGCCGCCGGACCCGCGGGCGGGACCGCCCCGTCCGAGGCGCACGGCCCGGCCCCCGTCGCGAGCCTGAGCCGCGACCGCGCCTTCCTCACCTTGGCGGCCGGAATGGCGCTCGCCCTCTTCGCCCAGATCGGGCTCCTCGCGCATCTGGTCTCGATGCTGGTGCCGGCGCTCGGGATCCAGGGCGCGGGCTTGGCGGCCGGGCTCGCGACCGCCGCCGCGATCCTGGGCCGGTCCCTCGTGGGCATCTTCATGCCCCCGGGGGCGGACCGGAGGCTAGTGGCGTGCGCGAGTCTCCTCGTCCAGGCGCTCGGCTGCGGCGCCCTCCTCGCGGCCGATGCGTTCGGCCTGCCGCTCCTCCTCGCCGGCGTCGTGCTGATCGGTCTCGGGATCGGCAACGCGACTTCGCTGCCGCCCCTCGTGGCCCAGGCGGAGTTCGCGAAGGCCGACGTTGCCCGGGTCGTGGCATTCATCGTCGCGGGCGCGCAGGCGACCTATGCGTTCGCGCCCGCGGCTTTCGGCCTGCTGCGCGCGACCGCGCCCGAGGGAGCCGTCTACGTTGCCGCCGCACTGGTGCAGTTCGCCGCCGTCGCGGCCTACATGAGCGGGCGCAACGCCTCCGGCGGACGGGTCTCGCTGACCTCCGCGCTGCCATGACGGCGCTGATCGAGATCCCGAGCCCTTGGCGCGACGCCGGTGGCTTGTGCCGGCATGGGCCTCCCCATAAGGTCGGCCCCTCTTTGCAGGGAGCCACCATGTCAGCATCGTTCAAACCGGGAGACAGGGTCCAGTTGAAATCCGGCGGCCCCGCGATGACCGTCGAGCGCGTCGAGGACGGGACGGACGGCTCCAGAATCGTCTGCACGTGGTCCGAGGGCGCCAAGCGGGAGAGCCGCGCCTTCGAGCCCTCCGCCCTCGAGATTCACGGCGAGGACCCGCTTCCCGATCCGCTCAGCCCGCCGGTGATCTAGGCTCGTATCCGCGGGGGCGGAACCGGCAGCCCTCCCCTGCGCGACCCTCGCACCGACGTCCTGCGGGCCGGCACCGCCTCAGCCCTTCGAGCCGGTGCGCCGGACCGGGCGCGAGGGATTGGGTGCCAGCAGCTCGTAGAGAGCGAGCACGGCCACGACGGCCGCGGCCGCTATGCCATAGGTCAGCATCATGCCCTCCCTGACGGCGGCCCGCTCGCGGGCCCCTGCATGGTGAACCGGCCGTTCCGGGAAAAGTTCAGCGCCTGCGGCATGCGCGCCGGACGACCTCGTCCGGGACTTTCCTCGGCGGAAGCCCCCACGGCCCGAAAGCGAGGGGAGGCCGCGGGCGGAGTAAGCAGGTCCGCCTAAGCTGCTGCCGCGGAGACACCGTCCGCAGGCCGAATGGACATCGCATCCGGTCCGGGGCACTCTCCCCGCCATGTGAGGCGCGGGGCGCATCCGGTTGGCAACGCACGATGGAAACAAGACCCATGCATGAGTCTCGGTGGGGCCGAGCCGGCGTTCTGGCCGCGGCGTTGCTCCTGCTTGCCGCTCCGGCCGCGGCGGTCGAGCTCAAGCTCGGCTATTCCACGGCTCTCAGCTTCGAGCGGCGCCTCAACACGGTGGTGGTCGCCGATCCGAAGATCGTCGAGACCAGCGTCGTCTTCGGAAATTCCCTCGTCATGATCGGGCGGTCGGTCGGTGCCACGAACGTCGTCCTCCTGGACGACGAGGGGCGCAAGATCGACGACCTTCAAGTCTTCGTCGCCCCCTCGCCCGCGGTCGGCCACCCGGTCGACGTCGTTCACGGCAGCCGCCCGCCGCGAATTTTCCGCTGCTACAGGAACGGGTGCGTTCCGTCCTCGCCAGATGCCTGGATCTCAGGCGCCGGCGTCGGCGGCCGGTGAGGAGGCGCGTCATGAGAAGGCCCGCATGGTTCGCGCTCGCGACGGCCGCCGCCCTCACCGGCGCGGCGTCCTCGGCCCACGCGCAGACGGTGATCGAGATCCCGATCGGCTACGCACGCCCCATCAGCGCGCCGGCCGAGGTCGAGACCATCGTGGTCGGCGATCCCGCGGTGATCGAGGCCACGATCGGCGGAAACAAGCTCGTGACGATCTCGGCCAAGAAGGTCGGACAGACGAACTTCATGATGTTCGACGGCCAGAACAACATGCTGTTCTCCGCCGACATCGCCGTCGTCAATCAGGACCGCCGGCAGGAGTTTTCCATCCGCCTTCTGACGGGCGGCGGCGGCGAGGAATTCTACCTCTGCGGGCCCGGGCCGGGCTGTTCGCCCCGTGGTCGCCGGGCCGTCCCTCAGCCGCCGACGCCGACCACCAACAATTTCTTCATCTTCGACGGATTGGGCGCAGCCCTCGGACAGGGCTCCGCAGGAGCGGGCGGGCAGGGCGCGGGCGGGCCGAGCCCGAGTGCGGCGGCAAGCCCGCAGGGTCCGGTCGGCCGGCCTTAGCCAGCCCGGCTGCCCCTGGGCAGGTGCGGCTCGATCGGAGCTCACCCCCTATCCGACGGCCGATGCAAACGCGCCATTGCGCGCTCCCGAGCCGACGAACGCAATCGGGGCCTAAAAACCAGGCCTGAGGCGACTAGCAGCATGTTTCTGCTCCGGCGCTCGGGCACGCGAGCGCTGCGCCGATCGCCTGTCCAAAGCCGAACCGCGAATTCTTCGGCCGAGCCATGAACCTTCCGGTCGGCTCTCGCGACCCATGGGCATGCGGGCCAGAGTGGCCCGCGGCAAGGTCCCTCAGGAGGCTCCCATGGCCCGCTTCTCTCTGCGTACCGCGTTCACGGCTCTCGCTCTCGGCGTGGCGGCGCTCGGCGCCTCGACGCTCGCCCCGTCCGAGGCCTCCGCCAAGGGCTTCCACGGCGGCGGCTTCCATGGCGGCGGCTGGAAGCACCACGGCCACTTCCAT
>DATAGO010000003.1:0-111083 GCA_036263675.1 Microvirga sp.
ATCTTCTGGTCGAACGGCCTTGTGGGAACGATCGTGACGCTGGCGCTCGTGATGCTGTTCTGGCCGCTGATCTCGCTCGCCCTCGACGCCGTCAAGGGCAAGAACAAAGCCACAAAGCCAGCCCTCGCCGAATAGGGCGCCGGTCCCACGATTCCCATGTCGCTTCGGGGAGAGGGCCACGTCCTCTCCCCTTTTTCATGCGGTTTCGCTTGAGCGCGAGCGGACCCGAGGCGTCTAGCCCGGCGGTGCTGGCTCGGGAGCCTTGCTGCCGGAGAGCGGGAACGAGAGGCGGGCCTTCAGCCCGTCCGGCGCGAAGTCGATCTGGACCTCGCCCTGGAGCTGGCGCGTGACCACGCGCTCGATGAGCTGCGAGCCGAAGCCCCGGCGGCTCGGCGCCGCCACGGGCGGGCCGCCGCTCTCCTGCCAGTCGAGCACGAGGCTGCGCCGCTCGGCCCCGCCTTCGACTCGCCAGCGCACCAGCAGGATGCCGCCCGGGGCCGACAGGGCGCCGTACTTGGCCGCGTTGGTGGTGAATTCGTGCGCCGTCATCCCGACCGCGAGCGCGATGTCGTCGGGCACGTGGACGTCCTCGCCCTCGAGCCGCACGCGCGGGCGCTCCGGGTCGTCGTAGGGCGTCAGCTCCGCCTCGAGGATCGCCCGCAGGGGCGCCCCGCCCCAGTCGTTGTTGACGAGGAGCGTGTGGGTGCGCGCGAGCGACACGATGCGTTCCGTCACGGTGTCGCGCAGCTCGTCGATGCTGCGCGCGTTGCGCGCGCTCGCGCTCACCACCGCCTGCACGGTCGCGAGCGTGTTCTTCACCCGGTGATGCAGCTCGCGCACCATGAGGGCCTGGCTCTGCTCGTGGCGCTTGCGCTCGCCGGAGGCCTCGATGAGCGTCTCGCTGACCTCGTTGACCTCCGTGATCGGACTGCGGATCGGGAAGGCGAGGCCGCCGCGCCCGAGCGCCGCCGCGCTCACCGAGAGCCGCTCCAGCGCGGCCGAGATGCGCCGCCCGAACAGATAGGCGAGGATCGCCGAGAGGAAGGCGAGCACCGCTCCCATGGCGAGAAGCTGGGCGACCAGGCGCCAGATCGGCGCGTCCAGGGTCTGCTGCTCGACCCCGACCGCGATCATCCAGTTCGATCCGGTGAGGCGGACGTAGTAGACCAGGAGCGGCACCCCATCGAGCGACCGGCCCTCGTAATGGCCGGCCGGTCCCCGGACCGCGGCCATGAAGTCCCGCGCCTCCACGCCCACGAACCGCTCGTGGGCGCGGCTGCGCGCAATCACCCGGCCCCGGCTGTCGACAAGGGTCACGACGATGCCCTGCGGCAGGGGCTGCTTCAGCATGATGTCCCGCAGCCGCTCGGGCGGCGTCACGAGGTCGATGAAATAGAGGATCTCGCGCGTGCCCGGCCGCAGCACCGGCGCCACGACGGCGACCGCGAGCCGGCCGTCGGCCGCGGTCCGGAACAGGTCGGAGACGGCCGGCTCCCGCGTTTCCCGGATCACGTCGTCGACCGGCAGCGTCCGGTTCGGCATGTCCCGCCCGCCCGCCGGGCTCGGGTCGAGCCCGGTGTTCATGAGCTGGCGCCCCGACGGGTCGCGGATCACGAAATCGACCCCGAGCGCGCGGCCGATCCCCCGGGCGCCGACGCCCGAGGTGTCGATGTCGCCGGCCTGAAGGCGCGGCGCGGACGCGGCGAGGCGGGCCGTGCCGACGAGCGAGGCGAGATCCTGCTCGACCGCCTCCGACAGGTTGCGCGCCAGGGCCAGCCCCTCCTGGACCAGGCGGTTGCGCTCGCTCGCCGCGTATTGCCAGAGCAGCAGCCCGAAGAAGACGGTGGCGGGCAGGATCAGCAGGAGGCACAGCGCGCCCAGATGCCAGCGGATCGACCGTGGCGCGGCTGCGACCCGCCAGAGCTTACGAGGCACCATGCATCCCGCTCACCGAAACTCAACAGCCGCGCCGCCGGCGGGCGCCACCCATGCTGCGCCGCGTCCGGAGCCTGTGCAAGGCGTTCCTGCTCCGGATTCGGGTGCAGCCGCCCGCCCCCGGCGGTCGTGACCGTCAGGGCGGGCCGTGGAGAGAACGCACGAGTTGCAGGATCGATTCAGAGGTCCGGCGCCGACGCCCGCTCAGCGATGCGCGGCGCAGGTCCGGTGGCGGCCGTACCGCCGGGCGTCGACGGTGCCGGGCGGCGCGGGGAAGATGACGGCGCCGTGATCCCGGATCGGGAGCACGAGGACGACGCGGTCCGCCTCGTCGGTCACCTCGAACAGCATGTCGGTCGGCGCGGCGGCTTCGGCCAAGAACTCATCCGAACTTGCCAGCGCCTCGCGGAGAACCGCAGCAAGATCGGGAAGATCGATACCTTCGTCGTCGACGATCAATCCATGCGGATCGCGGACGTGAAATTGGAAGATCGGCATAAGTCACCAGTCATTTCGAAACAGCGCCCGCCCCAACGAATCGGGAAGGTAGCCTGCCGTTACGGCATCCCCAACCGGGGCTGATGGCCTAGTCCGCTCGGCCTGACCCGTCGGGGCGGCGGTCAGGGGCACCGCTTCGCCGCGCCGTCCCGCTTGCGGACCGGCTGCGGTCCCCGCGCCCGGATCGGTGCATCTGCAACCAAGAGCAGCCCGGGGGGTTACCTTCATTCACGAACCGTCATGAAGGACGAAAACCATGGGACTGCTTGATCAGGTGATCGGCGGCGTGCTCGGCTCCCGCATGGGCGGCGGCTTGGGCGGCGGCTTGGGCGGCGGCTTGGGCGGCGGCCTCGGTGGAGGCATGGGTGGAGGTTTGGGCGGCGGCAGCCGCGGCGGCACCTCTCCGCTCATGATGGCGCTGATGGCGCTCCTCGCCGCCAAGGCGATGGGCGGACGCGGCGGCGGCCTCGGCGGGCTCCTCGGCGGCGCCATGGGCGGCAGCACGGGCGGCGGCCTCGGCGGCATGCTCGGCGGCAGCCGGGACGGCATGGGCATGGGCGGCGGCCTGTTCGGGGGCGGGCTCGGCGGGCTCCTCGGCGCCTTCCAGCAATCCGGGCACGGCGACATCGCGCAGTCCTGGGTCGACCGCGGCGACAATCGCCCGATCGCGCCGAACCAGCTCTTCGATGCGCTCGGTCCCGACACCATCGATCAATTGCAGCAGCAGACCGGCATGCCGCGCGACGAGCTGCTCTCCGAGCTCTCGCAGACCCTGCCGGACGTGGTCGACAGGCTCACGCCGGAAGGGCGCCTGCCGACCGACGACGAAATGCGCCACTGGTAGATTCCGGCCGCCGACCGTCCGCGGGAACCCTGCGGACAGGGCCGGGCGTCCCACGATCCCGTCCTCTCGTCCGCACAGCCTGTAGCAGGGCCGCGCGGACGTCCCCGCGTTCGCTCCCATTCGGAAGGCAACCCATGCGCAATCCATTTTCTCCGCTCCCCGCGACCGGACCGGAGCGGGACACCGGGACCGTCGACGCGCCGGGCGCCCGCGATCCGGCAGACAACGCCGGCGTCCCTGTCGTCGAGGATGCGTTGCACGTGCGCGGAGCAGGCGCCGAGGAGATCATCAATGCCTCTCGCGTGCATGGAGCAGGCTCCGAGGAGATCATCGATGCCTCTCGCGTGCAGGGAGCAGGCGCCGAGGAGATCATCCCGATCGCCGAGGAAGTGGTGCGCCTCGACAAGCGCGAGACCGTGACCGGCCGGGTCCGCGTGCACACGCGCGTCGAACTGGAGACCGAGACGGTCCGCGCGGCGCTGGCGACCGAGAGCGTCGAGGTCATCCGCGTGCCGGTCGACCGGCCGATCGACCGCATGCCCGAGATCCGCACCGAGAACGGGGTCACGATCGTCCCGGTGGTGGAAGAGGTTCTCGTCGTCGAGAAGCGCCTGGTTCTCAAAGAAGAGCTTCACATAAGACGCAATACACAGACCGACAACGTCGAAATTCCCGTCGAGCTTCGCAAGCACCGCGTCGAAGTCGAACGGGTCCCTTCCGACGAAGATCGTGAAGCCGGCCAATCGTAATTTGAGCGTGTTCTCGACCGCAACCCGGGAACGAACCGTCCGGATCGCGATTGGTTTTCCAGCGTTCCGGCTTCTCGCGCGCATGTCCCGCGACGGCCGGTGCTGACTTTTGCGTACCACCCCAACCAATCGGGCCCGCCGCACCGGCGCGGCCCCATGGAGGCATTGTTCATGGCCAAGACCGTCACCTCATTGTTCGGCAGCGAGAGCCAGGCGTCGTCGATCGTCCGGCGTCTCGAGGATTCCGGCATCGCCAACGGCAAGATCTGCCTGTTCACCGAAGGCGGGTCGAACCGCTTCTGGGACGGGACGTCGGACTTCGGCGACGGGACCGAAGGCGCATCGCACGACCGCGTGTCGGGCTTCCTGATGCGCAACGGCGTGCCGGCCGGCGACGCGCATGCCTTCTCGGAGGGCGTCCGCCGCGGCCATTCGCTCGTCGCGGTGCGCTGCGACGACGACGAGGTCGACGCGGTGATCCGCATCCTCGACGGCAACGACACGCTCGACCTCGACGAGCATCAGAGCACGTGGCGCTCCGAGGGTTGGATGGGCCACGACGCCGGCGCGATCGGCGCCGCGGGATCGACCACCACCGGCATGACGACCGGCATGATGGGCTCCGGGACGGGTTCGTCGAGCAGCATGACCGACACGTCGCGCCGCACGGGCGATCAGGTGATCCCGATCGCGGAAGAGGAACTGCACGTCGGCAAGCGCGAGACGAGCGGCGGGCGCGTGCGCATCCATTCGCACGTGATCGAGCGTCCCGTGCAGGAGCAGGTGTCCCTGCGCGAGGAGCGCGTCCATGTGGAGCGCCGCCCGGCCGAGGGCACGATGCGCGCCGGCACCGTCGGCAAGGACGGTCTCTTCGAGGAGCGCACCATCGAGATGGAGGAGCGCTCCGAGGAAGCGGTGGTCGCCAAGGAAGCGCGCGTGAAGGAAGAGCTGGTCGTGCGCAAGGACGTCGAGCAGCGCACCGAAACGATTTCCGACACCGTGCGCAGCACGAAGGTGGAGATCGAGGACGAGCGCGGCAACCGGATCTCCGGCACCGGAACGAAGCGCACGGATCGCTGACCGCGTTCGGAACGGCGCGCCCCTGACGGGAGGCGCCGTTCTCCAGCCCATCGAAAAGCGTCCGATGCGACCGCATCGGGCGCTTTTTCGTGCATTTCGGCAGCACGGGCAGCGATTCCCGCAACCCGGCGTCTTGTTCCGCGATGCGGCGGTCTTAGCTGTAGCAGCGTCCAGCGGGAGAACCAGCATGGCGAGAACACCGAGAACCACATCGTCGAAGGGCCGTACCGGCGCAGCCGGGCGCGGCGGCGCCGCGCGCAAGGCCGGCGCCAAGAAGGCCGCATCCACGAGCACGGCCGAAAAGCGCACCGCGCGCGCCGGTGCCGAAAAGCGTGCCGCTCGCGCGGGCGCCGAAAAGCGCAGCGCCCGTACGGGTGCGCGGAAGACGGCGGCGTCCACGCGCGGCGCCGAGAAGCGCACGGCACGGAAAGCCGCGGCGGGCGCCAAGGGCCGGGCCGGCGGACGCAAGGCCGCCGCGCGCGGACAGGGCGGGCGCCGTCGGCGCGAGCCCGATACCTGGGCCGCGAGCGTCGGCGCGCTGATCGCCTCGCAACCCGGCCGCGACATCCTCGCGGAGGTGCTCGAGGCTGCCGCCGAGGTGCTGCGGCGCGACCGCACCGCCGCGCAGATCCGGGGTGCCGTGAACGCCGCCACCCGGACCGGCGCCGACACGGTCGCGACCGCGGTCGAGGTCGGAGCGGACGTGGCTACCGGGGCCGCGGAGGCGGGCTCCGACATCACGGCCGCGGTGGTCGACATGGCCGAGACCGCCGCCGGCGCGCTCGCCACCATGGCGACCGGCGCGGTGCTCAACATGCTGCCCGACACCTCCTCGGACGGCGGGCGCAAGGGCCGCGGCGGCCGCCGCGGCGGTGGCCGTCGTCGCCGCGGCGAGGGCGACGCGAGCTCCTCGTAAGCTTCCCTGAAGCGAGGGCGACCTCGAGCAGGTGCGACGCGAGTTCCTCACAGGTGTCCCTCGAGCGGGAGCGACGCGAGTTCCTCGTAAGCCTCCCTTAACGGCCGCGTGGCATCCTCCGCGTTGATCCGGCCGCATGCGCATCGCCGCTGCGGTCGGACCGGAGGATGCAGCGCGGCCTATTTCCCATATGGGCCCGAGGCTTAGTCCATCCGCCGGGGTTGGGCACGCGTCGGGACGGCTCTATCGTATCCCGGCGTCCGACCTTGCGCGGACGCCGCCGGAGCGGGATCGAGCGCCCGGCATCCGAGTGGAATGGGACGAGCCGCGCCGCGGTCTGTGCCGCGCTGACGGGTCTGGAGGGATGACATGAAGGTATTTGCAGCGGCCCTGGCGGGCCTCTTCGCCCTGATCGGGAGCGTTGCGCTCGCGGGGGCCGCCGGCCTCGCGGTGCCCAAGGACCGGCCGATCCTCGAGATCGCCGGCAGCATCTCCACCACCAACAAGGACGGCGCCGCCGTGTTCGACCGCGAGATGCTGGAAAGCCTCGGCATGGAGACGATCACGACCACCACGCCCTGGCACAAGGGGCAGGTGACCTTCGAGGGCGTCTCCATGGCCAAGGTGATGGAACTCGTCGGCGCCAAGGGCAAGACCGTGAAGGCGCTCGCCCTCAACGACTACGTCACGCAGATCCCGATGGAGGACTTCGCCAAGTTCGGGGTGATCCTCGCCCTCAAGCGCGACGGCGAGTACATGCCGGTGCGGGACAAGGGGCCGCTCTTCATCGTCTACCCGTACGACAGCAAGCCGGAGCTGAAGAGCCAGACCTATTACGGCCGCTCGGCCTGGCAGCTCAAGCGCCTCGAAGTCACCGAATGATCGGCGGATCGCGCCGGGCCCGGCCCCTGCCGGCCTGACGCCTCGAAGTCGCCGGGCGCGAACCCGACCGGGTCCGCCGCGACCGGGATATCCGACCAAGGGCCGCTCGGGCTGACCGGGCGGCCTTTGCGCAGGGTGCGGCGTCGCGATCCGCGCCGCGCTCGCCTGTCGGGTTCGCGGTCCGGGGCGGCCCCGGCTCAGCCCTGCGGCCCGCGCAGAACGCGCAGCACGACCCAGACGCAGGCATACACGCCGAGCGCGATCAGTCCGTACAGGGCGGCCGTCTCGTAGAAGCTCATGGATACCCGTCCACGCTCCCGGGTCTACCGTCAAGCTTACAAGCAACGGATGTGCCGGGAAACCCCGGGCGCACGCTCCCCTCGTGCGCCGGTGTCGCAGCCGCCGCGGCGCCGGTCCCCGGATCCCTGAACACGGCGGGCGTGGAGAGACCTTGACGCCGCCGGCTCCGGCGCGATGTCCCGTCCATCGCAGCACACGGAGCCGCCATGCGCATCGTAGCCGTCCGCGACATCGTCGCGCCGATCCGGTCCGAGATCGCCAACGCCTATATCGACTTCTCGGCCATGACCGCGAGCGTGCTCGCGATCGTGACCGACCGCGTGGTCGACGGGCGCCCGGTGGTCGGCTTCGGCTTCAATTCGAACGGCCGCTACGCGCCGCAGGGGCTCCTGCGCGAGCGCTTCATCCCGCGCCTCCTCGCCGCCAAGCCCGAGGAGATCCAGGGCGAGGACGGCTTCATCGATCCCCACAAGGCCTGGGCCCTGTGCATGCGCAACGAGAAGCCCGGCGGCCACGGCGAGCGCTCGGTCGCCATGGGCGTGATCGACATGGCGCTGTGGGACGCGCTCGCCAAAGCCCACGGGGTGCCGCTCTGGCGGCTGCTCGCCGACCGCTACAACGGCGGGCAGGCCGATGAGACCGCCTGGGTCTACGCCGCGGGCGGCTACTATTATCCCGGCAAGGGCGTGGCCGAACTCCAGGACGAGATGCGCTCCTATCTCGACCGCGGGTATTCCACCGTGAAGATGAAGGTCGGGCTCGTCCCCTTGCGCGACGACATCGAGCGCATCGAGGCGGTGCTCGCCGTGCTGGGCCACGACGGCAGCCGGCTCTGCGTCGACGTGAACGGGCGCTTCTCGCTGGAGGAGGCGATCGAGTTCGGCCACGCCGTCGCTCCCTACGGCCTGCGCTGGTACGAGGAGCCGCTCGATCCGCTCGACTACCTCGCGCATGCCGCGCTCGCCACCGTCTACCGGCCGACGCTCGCCACGGGCGAGAACCTGTTCTCGATGCAGGACGCCCGCAACCTCATCCGCCACGGCGGCCTGCGCCCCGACCGCGACATCCTGCAGTTCGACCCCGCGCTCTCCTACGGGCTCGTCGAGTACCTGCGCACCCGCGAGATGATGCTCGCGCACGGCTGGTCGCCGCGGCGCTGCGTGCCCCATGGCGGGCACCAGTTCGCGCTCAACATCGCGGTGGGTTTGGGGCTGGGCGGCAACGAGAGCTATCCGGACGTGTTCGCGCCGTTCGGGGGCTTTGCCGACGACGTGCCGGTGCGGGACAGCCGCGTCGCCATGCCGGACGTGCCGGGCATCGGCTTCGAGGCCAAGCGCGCGCTCTACGACGTGATGCGGCCGCTGGAGCAGGACTGATTCCGCGACGGTGCCGTGCGGTTGCCGGGGCAGGGCTGACGGTTCGCGCAAATTCTCCCGCGTTCAGAGCATTTCGAGCGGACGCCTGCGCTTCGGCGGCGGGAACGCGGCGTCGATCGCCGCGAGATCCTCGTCATCCAGCGCGAGCGCCAGCGCCCGGTGATTGTCGCGCACGTGGTCGGGACGCCCGGCCTTCGGGATCGCGGTCACGTCGGGGCGGCGCAGCAGCCAGGCGAGCGCGACCTGGAACGGGCTCGCCCCGTGCCGGCGCGCGATGTCGTGCAGGGCCCCCGAACGCGGCAGCCGGCCCTGCTCGACCGGGCTGTAGGCCATGAGCGGCAGGGCGCGCGCCGCCATCCAGGGTAAGAGGTCGAATTCGGGGCCGCGGCGCATCACGTTGTAGAGCACCTGGTTCGTCGCGCAACGCGCCCCGTCCGGCACCGCGGCCAGTTCCTCCATGTCGTCGGTGTCGAGGTTGCTCACGCCCCAGTGCCGGATCTTGCCGGCGCGGAGCAGCGCCTCGAACCCCGCAACCGTCTCGGACAGCGGAACGCCGCCGCGCCAGTGCAGCAGATAGAGGTCGAGCCGGTCGGTCCGGAGCCGCTTCAGCGAGCGCTCGCAGGCCTGGACGACGCCGCTGCGGCTGGCGTTGTGGGGATAGACCTTGCTGACGAGGAAGACCTCGTCGCGCCTCCCTGAGATCGCCTCCGCGACGAGCGCCTCCGCGGCGCCCTCGCCGTACATCTCGGCGGTGTCGACGAGGCTCAGGCCGAGGTCGAGACCGAGTCGGAGCGACGCAATCTCGTCAGCTCGCCGGCTCGCCTGCTCGGCCATCTGCCAGGTGCCCTGGCCAAGCGCCGGCACGGTCTCGCCGCCGGGCAGGGTGACGATGCGGTTCATGGAATCCTCGCGCTCGAAGACGGATCGGACGACGTGCGGTTCGCAGGGGCTTTGCGTGCGGAGCCGGATGACGGTGCGGGTCCCAGGGTCTTCGCGTCAGAGCCGGATGACGATCTTGCCGAAATGGCTGCCCTCCTCCATGGCCCGGAAGGCGAGGGGAGATTCGTCGAAAGCGAAGGTGTGGCTGATCACCGGCTCGACGCCGTGGCGATCGATCCCCCGCAGCATCGCCTCGAAGGCCTCGCGGTCGCCGCAGGTGATCCCCTGGAGCCGCACCTGGCGCATGACGGCGAGCGGCAGGGTGATCGTCGCGGCCGCGCCGCCGAGCACGCCGACGAGCGCGATCGTCCCGCCGGGCCGCACCGCGCGCAGCGACGTGTCGAGCGTCGTGGCGCCGCCGACGTCGACGACGAGGTCGAGGCGCCCGCCCGCGGCCTCGCGCGCATGGCGGCCCCAATCGGGATCGGTGCGGTAGTTCAGCACCGCCGCGGCCCCTAGGGCGCGCAGGCGCTCCGCCTTGTCCTCGGACGAGGTCGTGGCGATGACGCGGGCCCCGGCGAGCCGGGCGAACTGGAGCGCGAAGATCGAGACCCCGCCGGTGCCCTGCACGAGCACGGTGTCGCCGGGCCTCGCGTCGCGCAGGGCCGACCAAGCGGTGAGGGCCGCGCAGGGGAGGGTGGAGGCGGCCTCGAAGCTCATGGAATCGGGGATCGGCAGCAGCGCCTGCTCGGGCAGGACCACCGCCTCCTGCAGCGTCCCGTCGCCGCCCGCGCCGCCGAGCGCCGTCGCGAGCTTCTCGCTCGTGGGCTCGCCGGCGATCCAGCCGGTGAAGAAATGCGCCACCACCCGGTCGCCGGGTTTGAGGCGCGCGACGCCGGCGCCCACCGCCTCGACCGTGCCGCTCGCGTCCGAGCAGGGTACGACGGGGAGGCGCTGGCGCGGGTTGTAGACCCCCTGGACGAGGAGCGCGTCGCGCCGGTTGAGGCTGACCGCCCGCACCCGGACGCGCACCTCGCCGTGGCCGGGCTCCGGCGTCGGCCGTTCCGCGACGGCGAGATGGTCGAGACCGAAGCGCGGAGCGATGACGGCTTTGTGCGGCATGGGGGGATCCTAGGGCGGTTTCGCCCGCGCCCCAACGGGGCGCGCGGATTGCCCGCCTCGCCCGAGCCCGGCAGCGGGGCGCTCAGTTGGTCTCGGCCACCTGCAGGCCGAGCCCGTCGATGATGCGGCTGCGCTCGGCCTCGCATTCCTTCAGCGCCGCGACCATTTCGTCCAGGGTGCTGGAATGGGTGCCGAGGAGCGAGAGCCCGGCCAGCACCGCAGTCAGCGAGGCCAGGAAGGCGCCCGCCTGGAAGCGCAGGATCCCGAGCGCCAGGCACAGCAGGATCGCCGCGCCGCCCGCCGCCGCGACCTTCGAGACCACCATGATCTTGCGGCAGCGCTCCGCCGAGAGCGAGAGCCGCTCGATCTCGCGTTCGAGATCCATGATCCGGCGGCGCTGGTCGAACATCCCTCTCAAACCCCCTGGAGCGGCGGACCGGGGCCGTTCGCCGCCCGGTCCTCCCGACCCGTTCCGATGTAAGCCGTGCCGCCCGCGGCCGGAAGCCCCGGGCGGCCGGTTGAAACAAGCGGGGCGCCTGCGGAGTTGGGCTCACGAATCGCGCCTTCGCGCCGGTTCGGATCCGTTGTGTCGGTCGAGCCGCGGCGTCGGCCCGGAGGTGCGTCATGAAGTGGTCGATGTGGTTCGGTGCCGTCCTCTGCCTCGCCCTGCCGGCCGGCGCCGCGCACGCGCAGGCGCTCAAGCCGGAAGCCGTCAAGGAGGCGAAAGCCTCCGACAAGGCCGGCTCCCGGGCGCTCGCCGCCAAGGTCCAGATCCTCCTGGACCGCGCCCGCTTCTCGCCCGGCGTCATCGACGGCCGCGGCGGCGAGAACGTCGACAACGCGCTGGAGGCCTTCCGCAAGGCCCACGGGCTCGACGGCAAGGGCAAGGGGATCGACGAGGCGACGCTCGCGAAGCTCGCCGAGGCCGCCAGGGAGGCGAGCGACCCGGTCCTGACCGAGTACACGATCACGGACGAGGACGTGAAGGGCCCCTTCGCCAAGGAGATCCCGGACGGGCTCGAGGAACAGGCGAAGCTCGATCGCCTCGCCTACCGCGACCCGGTGGAACTCCTCGCCGAGCGTTTCCACATGGACGAGGACTTCCTCAAGGAGCTCAACCCGGGCAAGGATTTCGCCAAGGCGGGCACCGCCATCACGGTCGCCAACGTGAAGGCCGGCGGCGCGGAGGCCCGCGCCCGGACGGTGAAACGCATCGAGGTCGACAAGGCCGAGAAGCAGCTTCGCGCCTACGGCGACGACGACAAGCTGATCGCGGTCTATCCCGCGACCATCGGGAGCGCCTCGCGCCCCGCGCCGAGCGGCACGCTCGAGGTCAAGGCGGTCGCGAAGAACCCGGACTACACCTACAACCCCGAATACAAGTTCGAGGGCGTGAAGTCCGACAAGCCGTTCAAGATCAAGCCCGGTCCCAACAACCCGGTCGGCTCGACCTGGATCGACCTCTCGAAGGACGGTTACGGCATCCACGGCACGCCGGAGCCCGCCAAGATCGGCAAGACCGCCTCGCACGGGTGCGTGCGCCTCACCAACTGGGACGCGGAGGCGCTGGCCCAGATGGTGAAGGCGGGCATCAAGGTGGAGTTCCTGGCCAAGTCCTGACGGGCCGGCCCGGATCCTTCCCTGCATCGCGCAAGGCGCTCACCGCCCTGCCCGGGCCGGCGCCCGCATGGGACCGGCCCGCGGCGGCCCTATTGCGTGGCGAGCGAGACGATCGCCGATGCCACGTTCAGGATCGCCATCGACCACAGGAACGGTCCGACGGGCGAGCGTGCACCCTGGTCCCGGAAGAAATCCTCGGCTTCGGTGCGCGGCAGGCTCCGTTCGCGGCTGGGGCGGCGCGACATGGTCGTTCTCCTGCGGGTTCGTGCGAGGGATGGCCGACCCTGGACCGGATTAGGACGCCGCGAGGTGCGCTGGCGCACAGGAGCGCTCCTTGAAGCGGAGGGACCGGCGCCCAGAGGGAGCACTCGCAGCCGGTTGATCCGGCGCGTCGCCCGTGCTCGAAGGCCCGGACGCCGTCGCAGCGATCCGCGGCGCCCGCGGGAGCGCTCCCCATGGCTCACGACGATCCGTCCCGAACCGGCTTCGCGCTCGCCTGCGATATCGGCGGCACGAGCCTGCGCGTCGGTCTCGTCGGCGAGGACGGCGCGGCGGAGGCGGTCGCGATCCCGATGGAGACGCCCCTCGACGCCCGCGGCTGGTCGGAAGTGGCGCCGGACGCCTGGCTCGACGCCTTCCGCGCGGGCTGCGCGACCCTGGCGGCGCGCGCGCCCGCAGCCTGGCGCCGCGTCGCCGCGGTGGCGGTCTGCGGCATGACGCGGACGCAGGTGCTCGTCGATGAATCCGGCCGCGCGGTCCGGCCGGCCCTGACCTGGCGCGACACCCGCGCGGGCCCGGTGGCGGGATCGCTCGCGGTCGAGGGCGAGGCGATCGACGCCTTCCATCCCGCCGCGCGGCTCGCCTGGGTCGAGGCGCACGAGCCCGACGCCATGGCCCGCGCCCGTCGGGTGATCGAGCCCAAGGACTACATCGCATCCGCGCTGACGGGACGCCTCGCGAGCGACCCGGTGGCTCTCGCCCGGCTCTCGGGCGCGACGCGTCCCGGCTCGCCGCTGCGCCGCTTCGCCCGCCTCGTGCCCGATCTCCTCGCGCCCGCGAGCGTCGTCGCGCCCGTGCGGGCCGGGTTGCCCGGACCCTTCGCGGCCCTCGAAGGCCGCCCGGTCGTCATGGTCTCGAACGACACCTGGGCGGCGGTGCTCGGGCTCGGGGCCCTGCGGCCGGGATACGCCTACAACATCTCGGGCACGAGCGAGGTCTTCGGCCTCGTGGCGGACCGGCTGGCCGCGGCGCCGGGGCTGCTCGCCGTCGATTGGGGCGCGGGCCTGCACCAGCTCGGCGGCCCGAGCCAGAACGGCGCCGCCGTGGTCCCCTGGCTCCTGGCGCTGACGGGCGGCGACCCCGCGCGGGTCGAGGAGGGGCTGGCGCGGCTCCTCGCCGGGCCCCGCCACGTGGCGCCGCTCCTGTTCCTGCCCTTCCTCCATGGCGAGCGCGTGCCGTACTGGGACCCTCGCCTGCGCGGCGCGTTCCTGGGCCTGGGCCCCCACCACGGCCCGACCGACCTCGCCTGGGCGGTGCTGGAAGCCACCGCGCTCGCCAACCGCGTGATCCTGGCGCGGGCGGAAGCCGCGCTCGGGAGCACGGTCGCGGAGATCCGCCTCGGCGGCGGCGCGGCCCGCAACCGGGCCTGGAACCAGATCCGGGCCGACATGGCGGGCCGGCCCGTGGTGGTCGGCGCCGCGCAGGAGCCGGGCCTCGTCGGCTGCGCCGCCTGCGCCTTCACGGCGGTCGGCCGGTTCCGGGATCTCGGAGACGCGCAGGACCGCCTGGCCCGGGCCGTGCGCCGGTTCGAGCCGGACCCGGAGCGGCGGGATTTCGCCGACGCCCTCTTCTCCCTGCACGAGCGGGCGGCCGCGGCGACGGCCGGGCTGTCGCACGGATTGTCCGAGATTCGCGTCCCCCTCCCGCTTCCGGGTGTGACGGGCTAAGGAGAGAGCACGATCCCCTCCGTTCCCTCGCCCGGTCCCGCATGCGCTCGCTCCTGTCCGTCTACGGAACCGCCTTTGCCGGCCTCCTCGTCGTGCTGGTCTTCGCAGTCGCGGCGCCGGGCTTCGCGACGCCCGGGAACCTCGCGATCATCCTGAAGGAGACGAGCTTCCTCGCGATCCTGGCGCTCGGCTTCGCGCTGGCGCTGATCACGGCGGAGCTCGACCTGTCGATCGCGGAGGTCGCGAGCCTGTCGGCGGTGGTGGCGGGCGCGCTCGTCCATGGCGGGCAGGCGCCGTGGCTCGCGGTGGCGGCGGCCCTGGGCGTCGGGCTCGCCGCGGGGGCGGCAAACGGATTCGCGGTCACGGTCCTGAAGGTGCCCTCGCTCATCGCGACGCTGGGTGCCGCGGCGGTCGCCAAGGGCCTCGCCTTCATGATCACGCAAGGGGTGTCGTTCGTGGGCCGCTGGCCCACCTCCTTCACGGGGCTCGCGCGCGGCTCGTGGCTCGGGGTGTCGAGCCTCGCCTGGTGGCTCGCCGGCATCGCGGCGTTCGTCTACCTCCTCGTCAACTGGACGCGCCCCGGCGCCCATCTCGTCGCGACCGGCGAGGCCGAAGAGGCGGCCCGGCTTGCCGGCATCCGCACGGCCCGCATGAAGCGCGCGGCGCTGATCCTGTGCGGCGGGCTCGCCGGGCTCACGGGCGTGCTGCTGGCCGCGAGCGTCTCCTCGGCGGCGCCCGCCATGGCGGGCGACCATTTCCTCTACGCGATCGCCGCGGTGCTCCTCGGCATGACGATGTTCGAGCCCGGGCGCCCGAACGTGCCCGGCACGCTCATGGCCGCCTTCACGCTGAAGGCGCTCGGCAACGGCCTCGTGCTCATGGGCGCGGCCTATTACGTGCAGGACATCGTGCTCGGGCTCATCATCGTGGGCTCGGTCGCGCTGTCTGCGGTCGCCATGCGCCGCGCCGCCTTCGTGAAGAAGCTGAGCTTCCGCACCGCCTGAACGCTCGGGTGCAATTCCGGCCCGTGGGCCAGACCGCCTGAACGTCGCATTGCGGCGCCGGCTCGCGCGGCTAAGATGCCGGCAAAACGCGCGAGGGCCATGGAAGCCTGCGCGCCTCAGGATCGCGAAACGCATAAGGGGATTGGGACCATGAAGACGCTTCTCTCCGCCGCGGTGCTCACTGCGGGCCTTGCCCTCACGGGCCTCTCCGCCACCGCGGCCTCGGCCTTCGACCTCGCGATCGTCGGATTCCAGATGTCCTCCGAGACCCATGCGCGCGTGGCGAATGCGGCCGCGGACGCCGCCAAGGCCAAGAACTGGACCGTCACGATCCTCAACTCCGAGGGCTCGCTGCCGAAGCACGCCGAGCAGCTCGACACCCTGATCCAGAAGAAGCCCGGCGCCATCCTGGTCGCCATGGGCAAGCCCGTGGAAGCGGAGGCCCAGCTCCAGAAGGCCAAGGAGGCCGGGATCCCGGTCATCACCGTGATGGCGGGCGCGAGCCCCCACACCCTCGTCGACGTGCAGGTCAACGAGTACAAGGTCGGGGCGGAAGCCGCGCTCTGGCTCCTCGGCCAGCTCGGCTACCAGGGCGAGATCCTGACCCAGCGCTTCGACGGCAACGTCGGCACCCGCATCCGCGGCAAGGTGCTCGACGCCGTGCTCTCCGAGAACACCGGCGTGAAGGTGATCGGCTCGCACACCATGGCCCGCACCCAGAGCTGGCGCGACGACGTCCGCGCCGGCATGCAGGCCCTCCTCCTGCGCAACCAGGGCAAGGTGAAGGGCATCTGGGCCTCCTTCGACGGCCAGGCCTACGTGATCGACGACATGCTGAAAGCCCAGGGCGCCAAGAAGGGCGACGTGGCGCTCGTCTCCATCGACGGCGGCCCGGAGACCTACCGCCGCATCGCCGATCCGGAATCCACCCTGCTCGCCACCGTCACGATCCCGTTCGAGGAGATGGGCAGACGAGCCGTGGAGGCGCTCGACACCGTCGCGGTGAAGAAGCAGCCGGTCTCCGCGGTCGCGAACGGCCCCTACCTCTTCCTCGACGCGGTGCTGGTCGACGCCCGCAACGTGAAGCAGTACCTGGGGCAGAACTGAGCCTGCCCCATCCCGCCGACGGCGTATCCTCCATGACCCCGTTCATGCCGGTCGGCGCAGTCTGGACCCGATGTATCGTGCCCCGCCCATGACCCCGCTTCTCGCCCTCGACGGCATCACCAAGGCGTACGGTGCCGTCGAGGCCCTGAAGGGGGTCGATCTCGCGATCCGCTCCGGCGAGGTGCTGGCGCTCTGCGGCGACAACGGCGCCGGCAAGTCGAGCCTGATCAAGATCGTCTCGGGCGCGCAGACGCCGACCTCCGGGACGGTTTCGCTGCGGGGCGAACCCGTGATGCTCGCCTCGCCGCAGGACGCGCTGCAGCGCGGCGTCGCGACGATCTACCAGGATCTCGCGCTCGCGCCGCGCCTGTCGATCGCCCAGAACGTCTTCCTGGGCTCGGAGCTCACGCGGCCGGTGCTCGGGCTGCCGGTCCTGCGCCGCCTCGACAAGCGCGCCATGGCGGAGCGGGCGCGGGGCTTCCTCGCGCGGCTGTCGGTGGCGATCGACGACATGGGAACGCCGGTCGAGCGGCTGTCGGGCGGCCAGCGCCAGGCGGTCGCGATCAGCCGGGCGCTGCTGTGGAACGCCGACCTCGTGATCATGGACGAGCCGACCGCGGCGCTCGGCGTCAAGGAGACCGCGCAGGTGCTCGACCTCATCCGCGCGCTCCACGCGGAGGGGCGCACGGTCCTCCTCGTCAGCCACAACATGGCGGACGTGGCCGCCGTCGCGACGCGGGTCGCGATCCTCAAGAGCGGGCGCAAGGTGGTGGACCGCGCCGTCGAGGGCCTGACGCCGGACGACCTCGCCCACATGATCATGACGGGGACGGGCTAAGGGGCGGGCGTCGGCCACCCCGGTGGGGCAGGGCGGACGGGCTCGGGACTGCGGAGGAGGCGGGACGGCGGTCCAGCCGGGAGAGGCGGAGCGATGCGGCTCGGGCCCTGAAGCATGATCGCTTCAGATTGGAGCGATCATGCTCGCTGAATCATTGCTGTTCCGCATGATCTTATCCGAAAAGTCTGCAACTTTTCGGGATCGTGCTCTAGTAGACCGTGCCTTCGGGGCGGCAGTCGAAGGGCTGGGAGATGATGTCGCCGCCGCGCGAGCCCGGACGGGCGGAGGAATCGAGCCACATGTGGCCGCGGCTCGGGCTCAGGATGATGCCGAGGCGCGGGTCGCGCTCGTTGCGGCCGTTGAACCAGACGTCGCCCGTCGAATCGAGCGTGTAGCGCAGGATCTCGCGCCCGCCCGTGGTGTCGACGAGGATCACCCGGGCCTGGGGCTCGACGCGCACCCGGACCTGCGCGGGCACGCCGCTGCGCGGGTTGTCCCCGGAGGCCCAGCAGCCGAAGTTCTGCGGCAGCACCAGCGCCGCCTCCCGGGTCCGGAGCGAATCGCTCGGGCCTTCGCCCGGCCAGACGAGGGGGCGGTTCCGGACCTCGCTGCCCCGGACGGTTCCCCAGGGGTCGGAGGGCCGCAGGCCGCCCAAGTCCGCAGGCCCCGACGTCCCGCGCGGGTCGGAAGGCCTCATGCCGCCCATATCCGGGACCCGCGCGCCCGACCAGGTCTCCGACGGGCGCACGCCGGGCGTGTCGGTGCGCGGCGTGCCCGACCAGATCACCGGCGCCACGGGGACCATGCGGGGCGCCACCGCGGGGCCCGGGATGGCGCTGGGCAGGCGCGACGCCTCGGTCCACTCCGGGCAGTCCGGCGCGCCGTCCCGGCGGTAGCGCAGGCCGATGCCGCCCTGGGCGGTGATCACGTAGGTGCAGCCCTGATCCGGGTCGCGCCAGATCCTCGGCTCCTGGGCGGCGGCCGGCAGGAGACTCGCGAGGACGGCGAGGAAGGCGAGGCCTGGGCGGGACATGGTTAATTTTTATTAAACTGTTAAGTTTCGTCGACGGCAACAACTTTCTTGCGAGCGGGCGCGGAAAAGCGCAGCCCCCGCGCGCCGACCGGCCGATCCGGGCCCCCCGGCAGGCGCGCCGGGCCGCCGGAGCGGGCGGCACGGGGCGTCTCGCGCCCCGGCCGGTGCCGCCCGGGCCCCGTTAGGGGTCCATTAACCCAGATCCTTCATCGTCATTAACCATCGGATCTCGCATTTCCGGTGGAGCCGCATGTCAAGAGCTCACGCGTTTCGGTGGGAGTCGCATCCCGGGGAGGCGGCGTCCCACAGCCTGTCTTTCGAGAGGGGGGAGGGGGCGCCCCCGCCCGAGCGCGCCTTCGACCGGGAGGAGGGACGGATGTCCGTGCTGCAGGATGCGGACCGGCGCGACCGGGACGAGCCCCGCCCGCCGGCCTCGCGCGAAGCGGGCCGGGGGGACTGGACGGCCGCCCTCGACGCCATCGCCCGGGCGGCGCACCAACACCACGCCCGCCGGGAGAACCTGCGCGAGCTCGAGACCCGGGTCCACGACCGCCTCACGCATCTCGAGGCCGAGCTCGTCCACGCGGAGCGCCGCGCCCAGGCGGCGGAGCGCCGCGCCCTCGAGGCGGAGCAGCGGGCCGCGGATGCCGAGGAGTGGCTCCAGTGCATGTACGAGCGCATCAACGAGCATTTCGGCATCGCGGATTGACCCCGGGCCGGCGCCTCCGCGGGCGCCGCTGACGCGGCGCGCCCCCGGCGGACACCGCTCCGTCCCGACCGGCCGCAGGAGAGGCCCTCGTTGGCGAAGATCCACCCCCTCTTTCCGCCCAGCGCCGGCGATGCCGGGCCGGCAGGCCGCGGCGACGCACAGGCCCGGCCGACGCGCGAGCAGCTGCTGGCGGCGCTCGACCGGATCCCGCGCGCCCGCCGGGCGCCGGCGCCCGGCGCTGCCGTTTCCCCGCCCCGGAGCGCCGCTCCGGAGACCCGCCGCGCCGCGCCCGCGTCCCAGGCCGCAGGGCCGGCGGACGCCCGCCGCGCCGCGCCCGGACTGCGCGCCCCCGCGCCCGGAGAAGCCGCGGAGCTTCTCGCCGCCCTCGACCGGATCGTGCGCACCGCGCAGGACAAATCCGTTGCGCCGGAGCCCGCGCGCGCGGCGGCGCCCCGCGCCGCCGCGGCTCCGGAGCCGCCCCGCCGCAAGGCCGACCTCGTGCCGCTGCTCCGGGCGCTCTCGCAGCGGCCTCCGCCGCCGGCCCCGCGGCCCACCCGGGAGGACATCCCGCACCGTCCGGCTGCGCAGCGGCCGCGCGAAGCCGCCCCGTACGATCCGGCTCCCTCCGGTCCGGCGCTGCGCCGGGAGCCGCCCGCCGGCGTGCGGACGCCGGCTTCCGCCGATGCCGGGCAGCGTGCCGCGATCGAGGATCTCCTCGCGGTGCTCGCGGAGCAGAACCGCGCCGCGCAGGACCGGCTGCTGCAGGCCGAGGTGATGCTGAACCGCGCCGAGCGGCTGGCGCAGCCGGACGGCGGACCCCGCCCGGCCGGCCCGTCCGGGGCGCGGCGCCTCGTTCGGACGGTGCTCGACCTCAACGTGACGCTCGGGGTCCTGCTGATCTGCTCGCTCTGGCTCGGTCCGCTCGCGGCCCTGCGCATCGTGGGCTACGGCCTGTGGGGGCTCGGCGGGTATCTGGTCCTCGTGGCGGCGGCGCTGGCCTGGTGCGGCGGCGTCGACGACCTCGTCGACCGCGCGGCCCGCGCCCTCGACCACCCGCGGCTGGCCTGGCTCGCGCGCCTTCTCCCGGCCTCCGCCGGACGCAGCCCCGGCCGGGCCGCCGCCGACGCGCTCCTGGACTTCACGCTCTGGGCCGGCGCGGCCGAGGGCGTGTTCCTGGCCTGGTTCCTGATCGCGCGGTAGGCGCCCCTCACGGGCGGACGCGGCGGGCCCCCGCCTCGCGCGGCTCCCGTTGCCTCGGCCCGCGGCCGTTCGTCACAGCCGCCGGCGCACGCCCCGGAACCCGGCTTCGTCCCGCCGATCGCCGGCGCACGCCCGCGAAAGCCGGTGTCGTCCCGTGGATGAGGAGGGGCAAGCGGCCGCCGCGGCATCCGCCGGAGGACAAATGCCAGGAGGGCCCCTCCCGCCACGGCGAGCGGGAGGAGCCCCGCAGCCCTTCGTCTGGGGGAGAACGCACAAGGCTGCAGGGGAAGCGTAGCGGCGCTTTTGCGCAGCACAACGGCTTTCTTCGAGCCTGCCCCAGGGGAACTGCCGAAAAACCAGGCGCCCGGCACCGGGATCCGGCGCGGGGCAAGCATCCCCGCCGGACCGGCCCGACGGGCCGGGCCCGCCTAGTCGCCCCGCACCAGGCTGAGGGCCGCGCGCACCGCGTGGACGCCCTCGGCGCCTTCCGGGATCCCGGCGCGCTCCAGCGCGCGGAAGATCCTGGTCGCTTCGTCGGGGTGGCCGGAGCGGAGGTAGGCATAGCCCTTGAGGGCCATGAGGTCCGTCTGCATCGGCGCGAGGCGCTCGCGATCCTCGAGGTGGAGGATGGTCTCGACGTAGCGCGCCTCGCGGAAGGCCGCTAGGGCCCGCTGCTCGAGGATGACGGTTCCGAGCTCGGCGTTGCGCTGGCGGCTCTGCGGCGCGTCGGTGGCGGCAACTCCGGCCTGGTCGGTCACGGTCTTGCGCAGGAAGGCGAGGGTCCGGCCGTAGGCGGCCTCCTGGCGGGCCGCGGCGTCGCCGATCTCGAGCACGTGCGTGAAGGCCGGCACCGCCTGCATGGGCCGGTCCGCATCCATGAGGCACCAGCCGAGCCGGAGCGCGGCCTCGACCGACAGCCGGTTCAGGGGGCCCGAGAGGGTGCAGCGGCCCGGAACGATCCGCTCGGCCTGGCGGGTGCGGGTTCGCGGGCGGGGGCGCGGCTCCTCCTCGTCGGCGAAGTCGCCCTGAGCGCTCATATCGGACCGGGACCGCCCCAGGAGGCCCTCCGTGCGCTCGCCCGACCGCTCGCGGATCCGGCTGCCGAATCCTTCCGCGCGGTCGTAGGATTGGGCGGCGGCTCCGCTCCCCAGCGAGAGCGCGAGTCCGAGAGCGAGGCCGGCGAGGATGGCGGATTTCATGTCCTGTTCGCTCCTGTCCCGACGCGGGCGACCGGCCCACGCGAAGCGCGGGCCGGCATGCCGGTGCCAAGCTGACGAAACGTGGTTAAGGAACCCTGAAAACGGCCTGGCTCCCGCCGGGACCGCCCGGCCGGTCGGACGGCCCGGCCGCGAAGGGGGAGACACGATGGGACGGAGCCTGCGCCGGAGCGGCCTCGCGCTGCTGCTGTGGATCGCGGCCGTCCCCGCCTTCGCCCAGGCGGTCTCCCCGGTGCCGCCCGCGAATCCGCCCGGAACGGCCCCGGGCGCGCCCGCTCCTCCGGCAGCGGGGCCGCGGATCACGCTCTCCGAGCCGGTCCTGACCTGCCGTACCCTGTCCGAACTGCTGCTGTGGGACAACAAGGACACCGACGGCGAGGTGCTCCGCCGGACCATCGCGGAGCGGACCTGCCGGAACCTGCCCGGCGGCACGGCCGTGTCGATCGCGGAGCGCGCGACCATCAAGGGGACGGCCTATCAGTGCCTGACCGTGGACGGGGAGGGCGATTGCCTCTGGGCGGGGGCGGTGGCGCGTTAGGGCGGGGTCCCGTAGCGGCAGGCCTGAAGGCAGGGCCGCTTCGGATCCGAGCCGCCGTGCTCCCGCTTCGGCTGCGACTTTCGTCGGACGGCGCGGCGGGGCTGCCCCCGTCGGCAACCCCGCCGCGCCGGTTTTCCCTGGGGGGTCTCCACCAGGGCGGGCGTCCCGCCGGGCCTGAGCCGCGGCGAGGTTGTGCCCAGGTTCGACACAATTAAGGACGAATCGCCCGGCACCTTGCGCCCATCGCCTCCCTCGTCGAAGATGCGTCCGTTGGCCGACGACGCTTTGGAGCTGAGCGGAACGCAGGACGACGGGACCGATGCCAGCGCTTTTCCAGTACGCCATCTTCTTCCTGGCTGCCCTGCTGTGCCTCTCGCTCGTGCTGTGCGTCCGGGAGAGCACCGACGGCAACGACAAGAAGCCCGCGTCGCCCCCGCCCCAACCGGCCTTCCCTCCGGCGCAGCGGGCCGAATCCCGCACCACGGCAGAGAGCCTGCGGCCGGCGACCGAGCTGTCGCGGACGTCCGCCCCCCTGCCGCCGCCCGCCCGCACGATCCCGGCTGCGGCGCCCCTCGACCCGGCTCCGCTCATGCGGACGTCCTCTGCGGCGGGTGCGTCCCTGGACTTGGCTCCGCTCGTGCGCACGCCCTCGGCGCCGGTCACGTGCCGCGATCCTGCGCCGCTCGTGCGCACGTTTCCCGCGGCGACGCCGGCCGGTGTCCCGTCGCCCCTGTCCCACACCATTGCCGCCGCCACGCCCCCGCTGCGCGATCCCGTCCTTCTGAGCGGCACCAGCGCCGAGGCCGTGTCGGCTCCGGCGACGCTCGTCACCGGGCCCGCGGCCGAAGCTGCGGCGCTCCCGCCCGCTCCCGCCGCGGACCTGCCGCCGCTTCCCGCGGGCGACCGGTCGCTCGACCAGCGCAACGACACCCTCTGGGACCTCGTGGTGCACCTGCGCGACTACGTGGAGCAGCTCCGCGCCGAGCGGCACACCCTCCAGGACGAGGCGCGGCAGTTGCGCGCCGCCCTGGCCGAAGCCACCGAGGAAGTGAGAGGCCTCCGGGCCTCCCAGGGGGCGGCCAATTCCAACGATGCGGCGGCCGTCGCCGTCGAGGCGCGGGCCGGCGAAGCCGCCCGGCTCGCCGCGATGCCGAAGCGCCTGCACTAGCAGTCCCGCACGAGCCGCCCAAGAGCGCGAGTTCGTCGCCGCGGGAAGCGTCCTCCTTGCGTGGCGCGTCGGCCTCCGGCCATAAAGGGGGCCGAGTTCCGCACCGGCCCCGCTCCGAACCCGAATCCCGATGCCCCTTGCCGCCCGGCTCCTCTCCCTCGTGGCGCTTGCCGTGGCGCCTGCGCTCGGCGTGGTGGCCTATCGGGAGGTCGAGGACCGGGCCGCGCAGGCCGCGCAGGCCCGGCAGAGCGTGGCCGACACCTCGCAGCGCGCCGCCGCGGAAGTCCGGCAGATCGTCGAGAACGTGCAGCGCCTCTCGGCCATCCTCGCCAAGCTGCCCGAAATCCGCGGCGCCGCGGAGGGGGAGGGCTTCTCCGACGCCTGCTCCGCGCTCCTGACCTCGCTGCGCCAGGACTATCCCGGCCAGCTCGAGTTCGGCATCGCCAACCGGTCCGGCTCCGTGGTCTGCAACACGCAGGGCACGCGCACCCTGCGGCGGGTCGAGGGGGCGCATCTCCGGCAGGCCATCGAGACGGACGGGTTCGCGGTCGGGACCTTCGCCGAGGTCCGCCCCAGCGGCGTGCGCTTCCTGAGCTTCGCCCATCCGATCCGCAACGGCGCCGGCGCCGTGACGGGCGCCGTCCTCGCGGGCCTCGACCTCGGGTGGCTGGCGCAGCGCCTGCGCCCGCTCGTCGGCCCGGAGCACGCGGTGCTGAGCGTCCACGACCGCACGATCACCTTCCTGGCTCGGGTGCCGGACGACGGCGGGCTCATCGGGCGCCGCCCGCCCCCGGAGGTGATGGCCTCCTCCCGCTTCGCCGACCGGGGCCCGATCGAGGCGACCGGCGCCGACGGCGTCGCCCGCATCGGCGCCATCGTGACGCTCGCGGGGAGCCCGGGCCGTCCGGATCTGCACGTCGCCTACGGGCTCTCCCGCGATGCCGTCTTCGCCGAGATGAATCAGGCGACGCGGCGCGGGATCGCCCTGTTCCTGCTGAGCGCGGTGCTTGCGATCCTCGCGGCCTGGTACGGCGGCCGGCGGTTCATCCGCCGGCCCATGGAGCACCTCCTCGCGGCGGCGCGCGAATGGCAGGCCGGCAACTACGAGGCCCGCGTGGCGCTGCCCGCCTCGACCTCGGAATTCGGCCGCCTGGCGGCCGCCTACCAGGCAATGGCGGATGCGCTGGCCTTGCGCGAGCGGGACCTGCGGCTCCTCATCAACGAACTGAACCATCGGGTGAAGAACACGCTGGCGACCGTGCAGTCGATCGCGAGCCAGACCCTGCGCAACGCGCCGAGCACCCAGGCAGCCCGGCAGGCGCTCGAGGAGCGCCTCCTCGCGCTCTCCCGCGTCCACGACGTCCTGACCCGCGAGAGCTGGGAGGGCGCGGGCCTCGCCGAGATCGTGGCCCAGGCCGTGGCACCCTTCCGGCAGCAGCGCGAGGACCGGGTCGAGACGCGCGGACCCGAGGTCTGGCTCTCGCCCCGGATGGCGCTCGCGATCGCGATGGCGCTGCAGGAACTCGCCACCAATGCGGTGAAATACGGGGCGCTCTCCAACGACGCCGGCACGATCGCGGTGACCTGGAGCCTGGAGGAGGGCGGGGCGGGGGAGGGCTGGCGGCTGCGCCTGGAGTGGCGCGAGCGGGGCGGCCCGCCGGTGAGCAGCCCGGACCGGCGCGGCTTCGGCACCCGCCTCATCGAGCGCAGCCTGGCGCAGGACCTCGGCGGCCGGGTCGAGATCAGCTTTGCGCCGGAGGGCGTCGTCTGCGTCGTGGATGCGCCGGTCGCGACCCCGGCCCGGCCCGACGCGGGCGGTTCCGACGAGGGCGTTCGGCCGGCGGCCTGAGCGGGAAGGGTGGATGCGGAGGGCGCGGGCGGCGCCGTCAGGCCGGCGGCCTGGGCCGCGAGGGGCGGCTGCTTCAGCAGCGAGGCCGCGCTCAGAGGGGTCTGCGGTCGTCCGGGCGCAGGCGCGAAAGCGCTCCGAACGGAGGGGCGACGGCAGCTTTCAGCGGGGCTTGTGGTCTTCCAGGCGCGTCACGCCGCCGCCGGGGCCGCGCAGGCGCTCGAGCGAGCGTTCGATCTCCTCCGGGAACGGCTCGTCGAGCACCTCCTTGTAGCGCTCGCGCAGGTCGAAGCCGAGCTTCGCGAGGACGAAGCTCGAGCGGAAACCCATCCGCGGCGCTTCTTCGCCTCTCTTCCGTGACGATCTAAACAGCAATGGGGTCTCCGAGGTGTGCTTCCAGGGTGGGTGCGCTTCCAGGCTGTGCTGCGGGGTCTCCGAGGCGTGCTTGCGGGTCGGCGTGCGTCCAGGGTGTGCCGCGGAGTCTCCGAGGTATGCTTCCAGGGTGCGCTGCGGCGCGTCCTTGTCTCATGAACGGGCGCCGCGCCGGCCGGTTTCAGCGTGGCCGCATGGAGAATCGACGGGTCGGGCGCGGCAAAACATCCGCGAGACCCTGAATGCGGCGTGGCACTAACGAAAAAGGCCGCCCAGGGGGCGGCCTTTCGCGAGGCACCTTACGGTTCAGTCCGATCAGCGCGACCGGGTCGACCAGACCTGCTGCATCGGCTTCACGGCGGCGCTGAACCAGCGCCCGGTGGTCTCGGCGACGTCCTTCCACTGGTTCGCGGTGGTCTCGTAGACCTGACGGGCGCCGGTCGTCTGGGCCCGGATCGCCTCCGGGACCGTGCCGGCCGACAGGGTCGAGCGCCAGACGTCGAAGGCGACGTCGCTCTGGGCGCGGAGCGCGTCGATCACCTTGCCGTTGACCTCGATCGCGCCGCGGCTCGTCACCGTGGCGGTCTCGGCCACGGCCTGGCGCAGGGCCTCGCCGGTCGCCTGGGCGCGGGCATAGGCCTGGCGGGCCTGCTCGGCGCCGGCCTCCACCAGGGTGGCGACGGGCGCCACCATCTGGTCGGGCTTGATCGCCTGGGCGGCCCTGGGCGCGGCCGCGAGGGCCTCGACCGCGAGGTCGATGGCGCGCAGGGCCGGCTGCACCGCCGCGGCGGGCTTCGGCGCGGGCGCCTCGGCGGCCTTCACGGCCGGAGCGGCGGTCTCGGCCGTCACGGGAGCGGCCACCGGCGCCTTCGCGCGGACAGCCGCCGCGGCCTTGGCGGGAGCGGCGGTCTCGGGCTTCGCCGGAGCGGCCTGCCTGGCGCTCACGGTCTCGGACGTCCTGGCCGTCGCGGCCTTGGCGCGGGCCGGGGCCTTCGCGGCGGCGCGAGCCTTAGGGGCGGTCTTGGAGGGCATCGTCCTGGAATTCTTGGCGGCCGCAGCGGCCCGCTTCTTCTCAGCCATAGGTGTCTCCGGTCTGATCGTCGGTCGAAGGGCTCACGTCAGGCCGCCCGCGAGCCGGTGAGGCGGCGCGGGCGGTCGGGATCTCGACCGGGGGGTCGGGTCGACGGCGGGCGCTTACTTCTTGGCGCCGCCGGTGGGCTTCATGGCGCTCTGGGCGAGGGTGCCGAGCTCCTTCATCTGGCCCTGCATCGCCTCGAACTGCGCGCGCACGAACTCGGCCTGGATGCGCATGACCTCCTGCATGTCCTTGGCCTGGACCAGGCGCTGGGCCATGTCGAAGGCCGCGGTGATGTTCTGCTCCGCGATCGAGAAGGTGCGCTGGGTCATGTCCTTGGCGCTCGCCTGGACCGTATTGGTCGAGCCCTCGAAGGTGTCGACCGTCTTGCGGGCCGCGCCCATGAAGCCGTCGATCGCCTTGCGGGCCTGCTCCACGCTCTTCTCCGCGAAGTCGCGCATCTCGGCCGGAACCTCGTAACCGGGGGTCTGCTGCGTCGCCATCGTGCTCTCCATCCTGTGTCGCCGGGAATTTGTGCACCGCAATATCACATTGTGCGATGCAAAATCAATGCTCCCGGATATGGGTAACCCTAACACAATGTAAAAGGGGATAGGCGCCCGCCCAGGCCTGTGCGATCACGGCCGCCTCCGGTTAAGTCGTAGGAGGGGACCTGCCCGTGCGGGCCGGTCCCGGACCGGAGCCCTGGAGCCCCTGCCCTTGAGCATGGATCAGCCCGACCTCTATGCGCGGACGCTGGCGGAACTCGCCCGCGACCCGGCTTTCGCGAGCTTCGCGACGCCGGACGCGGCGCTTCTGATCTGGGACGCGGATGCGGCGCGCCTCATCGGCGCCTCGCCGGCCGCGGAGCGGCTGCGCTGGGCTTTCGCGGACGCGGCCGGTCGGGTCGACCTCGGCCTCTCCGCGCGCGGGCGGCTGCAGGCGCTCGGCGCCGGCCTCGCCCCGCTCGCGGGCCTTCGCCTCGAACGCCTGCGGCTCGACGGGCTCTCGGCCCCCGTGACCTGCGCCTGCCGGCGCGTGATGCTGGACGGGCAATCCGTCCTGGTCACGGCCCTGCTCGGGCCGCTGCCCAAGTCTTCCCTGACCTCATTCCGACCCGCGCCCGCGCGAGCCGCTCCGGAGCCGGCGGTCGCCGCACTGGCCGTCCCCGTGCCGACCCCCGTTCCAACCCCCGTGGGCGAGGCGGCGGCCTGGACGCCGCCGACGCGCGAGGCGCTGCAGCGGCGCGGCGCGGCGCGGATCGTCTGGCAGGCGGATGCGCAGGCGCGCTTCACGGCCGTCTCGCCAGCGCTCGCCGAGATCGTCGGGCCGCAGGCCGGCGCCGTGGTCGGCCGGAGCTGGGACGAGCTCGCCCGGTCCGTGGTCGAGGATCCCGGCGGCGCCGTCGCGGACCTGATGGCGCGGGGCCAGACCTGGAGCGGGCGGCGGATCTACTGGTCGGTCGAGGGCACGCCCTGGCGCGTCCCGGTCGACTGGGCCGGGCTCCCGGTCTTCGGTCCGGACCGTGCGCTCGCAGGCTTCCGCGGCTTCGGCCTGGTGCAGGCCGCGGCGGTCGAGGAGCGCCCGCCCGTCGATGCGGCCGCACCGCACCCGGAGGGCGAGCCCCGCTCCGCGGCGCCGGACGGCGAGGTGTCGGAGCCTCCCGCGCAGGCATCGGCTCCGCGCGAAGCGGCGCCCGCTGCGGAGAGAGCGCCCGATGGCGCCCCGCCGAGGCTGCCCGGCCGCGCCGCGCGCTCGGCCGAGACGCTGTCGCGGCTCTCGATCAGCGAGCGCAGCGCCTTCCGCGAGATCGCCCGGGCGCTCGGAGCGCGCTTCCTCCTGGACCCGCAGGGGGCGGACGCCTCCGAGGGAGAGGCCGCCCATCCCGGCACCCCGGCCGGCGCAACCGCACCCGAGACGGCTGCGCCCGGGACGGCGGAGCCCTCGTCCGAGCGCGCCGCGTTCGAAGACATCGAGGCCTCCCCCGGACGCACGGCGCCCACGGCCCCCGAGCCCTCGTCCGAACACGCCCCGACCCTCACCGGCGCGGTGCTGCCGTTCGGCCGCCCGTCGGATGCCGCAGACCCGGGCCCCCGGCCGCTCGAGGCGGCCCGAGCGGCGCAAGCCGACGGGCGTCCCGATCCGCCTGCCGCCGACGAGCCGCCGGGCTCCCCCTATGCGGTCGAGCTCCACGCCGCGCCGGAGCCGCCGCGGCCGCAGCCGGTGGCGGACGCGGCGGAGGCTCCTTCCGCGACGCCGGAGCCGCCGATCCCGCAGCCGGTGGCGGACGCGGCGGAACCGGTGGCGGCAGAGGCGGCGCCGGCCGACGGGATGCGCGCCACCCATCGGGCCGAGCGGGCGCCGCCGAAGCCGGTCTTCGCCGCCGCGCCGGTGCATGTGCTGCCGCTGCCGGCGCGCCCGGCCGGGGACCGGATCCTCGACCGGCTGCCCGCGGCGGCGCTCGTGCATCGCGACGAGCGCGTGATCTTCGCCAACCCGGCCTTCCTCGACCTCATGGGCTGCGACTCGGTCGATCGCTTCGAGACGTGGGGCGGGCTCCAGGCTCTCTTCGCGGGCAGCCCGCCCCTGCACGGCGCGGAGGCCGGCGCCGAGCCGATGGCGCTCGCCGGCCCGGGCGGGCCGCTCCGCGCGGAGGTGAGCGTCGCCCCGATCGAGTGGGGCGAGGCGGCCGCGACCCTGATCCTCCTGCGTCCCGAGCGCGACACCGGCACGCGCGAGCGACTCGCCGAGGCCGAGAGCGCCCGCGCGGCCGTCGAGCGGAGCCTCGCGCAGGCCCGGGAGGCGCAGGCGGAGGTCGAGCGAAGCCTCGCGCAGACCCGCCAGGCGCAGGCGGCGGCCGAGCGGGCGCTCTCCGATTCCGACGCCGTGCGCGCGGAGTTCGCACGCAATCTCGAGGGCGCGCAGGCGCGGGTCCGCGGGACGGAAGCCGCGCTCGCCGAAGCCCGCGCCCGCCTGCGGGAGCTCGAGGCGGTGCTCGACACCGCCACCGACGGCGTCGCCGTGATCGACGGGACGGGGCGGATCCTCTCCCTCAACCGGGCCGCCGAGGCGCTGTTCGGCTGCGAGAGCCGCGAGGTCGAGGGCGACGCCATCACGGTGCTGCTCGCGCCCGAGAGCCACATCGTGGCGCTGCAATACCTTGAGCGCCTGCGCTCCTCGGGCGCCCAGCGCCTCCTCAACGACGGCCGCGAGGTGGTGGGCCGGGTGCGCCAGGGCGGCCTGATCCCGCTCTTCATGACCATGGGCCCGGTCTCGGACGGGCCGGACGCGCGCATCTGCGCGGTGCTGCGCGACATCACCGCATTCAAGCAGGCGGAGGGCGAACTCGTGGCGGCCAAGCGCGTCGCCGAGGAGGCCAACGCCCAGAAATCCGACCTCCTCGCCAAGATCAGCCACGAGATCCGCACGCCGCTCAACGCCATCATCGGCTTCGCCGAGGTGATGCTGGAGGAGCGCTTCGGGCCGGTCGGCAACGAGCGCTACAAGGATTACCTCAAGGACGTGCACCTGTCGGGCACGCACGTGATCAGCCTCGTCAACGACCTCCTCGACCTCGCCAAGATCGAGGCGGGCCGCATGGAGCTCGCGGTCACGGGCCTGAGCCTCAACGCGCTGATCTCGGCCTCGGTGGCGCTGCTGCAGCCCCAGGCCGCGCGCGAGCGCATCGTGCTGCGCACGAGCTTCGCCCCCAACCTGCCGGCCGTGATGGCGGACGAGCGCTCCGTGCGCCAGATCGCCCTCAACCTCCTGTCGAACGCGGTCAAGTTCACGGACCCGGGCGGGCAGGTAATCGTCTCGACGGCGCTGACCGACCGGGGCGAGGTCGCCTTCCGGGTGCGCGACACCGGCATCGGCATGAGCGAGGGCGAGATCGCAGCCGCGCTCGAACCCTTCCGCCAGCTCGCCACCGCCCGCCGCCGCGGCGGCACCGGCCTCGGGCTGCCGCTCACCAAGGCGCTCGTGGAAGCCAATCGCGGCGCCCTCGTGATCCGCAGCGCCCCGAACGAGGGCACGCTCGTCGAGGTGCAGTTCCCGACCGCGCGGGTGACGGTCCGGTAGGGTCCCCGCCGCGGCCTGTTTCCGGCGGCGCGGGTTCCGGCCCGTCGGGCACCCAGCCCGGGCGGTCCGGCTAACGGCCGGCGGCGCGGTACGCCTCGGCGCGGGCGAGGGCGTCGGCGCGCTCGTTGCCGGGGTCGCCCGCATGGGCCTTGACCCAGACCCAGGCGACCTGCCGCTCGGCCGCGAGCGCGGCGAGCACCTGCCAGAGCCCGCGCTCCGGCACCTTTCGCCCCTTGACGGTGCGCCAGCCGCGCGAGCGCCACCAGGGCAGCCGCTCGGTGATGCCCGCGACCAGCGCGGCGCTGTCCGTGCGCAGGGTGACGGAGCTTCCCGCGGGAACCGCCTCCAGGGCGCGCACGGCGGCGGTGAGCTCCATGGCGGTGATCGTGGTGGCGGGGTGCGAGCCCGCGATCACCCGCTCCTCCCCCGCGACGAGGATCAGCGCCGCCCAGCCGCCCGGGCGCAGGGCGGCCGTTCCGAGGCAGGCTCCGTCGGTGTGGATGAGGGCGTGCGGCGGCATGGAGTCCGGAGGCATCGGGGCGGTCCCGCGGGAGTCTCGTCGCCGGCGGCCGATCCGTCCAGGCCGTCTCGCCTTGCGGCTCGCCGGGCTCGGCTGCCTCGTCCGGCCGGCCGTGCGATCCTGAGTTCGGCCGCCTTGCCTTGCGGCGTGCCGGATGCCACGTGGCCCGAGACGCCCCCGTGCCCGCCGCGACGGAGACCCTTTCGTGCTGCCCTGGATCCTCCTCGATACGGCACCGATGCCCGGCGGCGGCGAATTGCGCCTCAAGCGGCGCGGGGCCGAGTTCTCGATCATGCTCGGCGCGATCGAACTCATGAACAGCCGCCTCAGCGGCTCCGAGGAAGCCCTCGCGACGCTGGCCTGCGCGCGCATCGCCGGACGCAGGGGTCCGGCCGTGCTGATCGGCGGGCTCGGCATGGGCTTTACCCTGCGGGCCGCGCTCGGATCCCTCCCGGCCGACGCCCGCGTCGTCGTCGCGGAGCTCGTCCCCGCGGTGGTGGCGTGGGCGCGCGGACCCATGGCCGAGATCTTCGCGGGCAGCCTCGACGATCCGCGGGTCGCCGTCCGCGAGGCGGATGTCGGCGCGGTGATCGCGGAGCGGCGCGCCGCCTTCGACGCCATCCTGCTCGACGTCGACAACGGCCCGGAGGGCCTGTCGCGGCAGGCGAACGACGCGCTCTACGGCCTCCCCGGCCTGAGCGCCGCCCGCGCGGCCCTGAAGCCGGGCGGCGTGCTCGGCATCTGGTCGCAGGGGCCCGACCGCGGCTTCACGGGACGCCTGCGCCAGGCCGGCTTTGCGGTCGAGGAGATCCGCGTGCGCGCCCACCGCGGGCGCAGCGGCGCCCGGCACGTGGTCTGGATGGCCGCGAAGGCCGGACCCGGCGCGGCGGCGCCGACGTCGCGTCCGAGGCGCCCGTAGCGCGACAGGCCCGGAGCGGCTCCGCGGGACCCCGGCGCCCGTGTGATCCGGCGCACGGTCGGCCGCGCCGCCCGGGCATAGGCTGATCGTCATGGAGGCCCCGAAGCGCGGCCCGACGGAGACGGCTCATGTCACAGGATCGCCAGTCGCAATGGTCCCGGCGCATCGCGCGCCTGCAGGCGATGAGGGAGCGTTTCGCCGGCAGGAGCCGCTACGACCGCGCCGACCGGGCGCACCGCGCCATCCAGCACGTCTACGAGCGCTGGGCCGACGAGGTCTTCGCGGCGGTGCGTTGAAGGAGGCGGTCCGTTTTCCGGACCGCACCCGCGCGGCACCCGTGCTACCCTGGCGCCATGACGGGATACGGCCAGTTCTGCGCGGTGGCGCGCGCCCACGAAGTGCTGGGCGGGCGCTGGACGCTGCTCGTGGTGCGGGAGCTGCTCTGCGGCAGCCGGCGCTTCAACGACATCCGCCGCGGCATCCCGCGCATCTCGCGCACGGTGCTCTCCGAGCGCCTCCAGGCCCTCGTTCATGTGGGCGCGGTGGAGCGCGTCGAGGGCGATCGCGGCCCGGAATACGCGCTCACCCCGGCGGGCGGGGAACTGGCCGGCCTCGTGGGCGCGCTCGGCACCTGGGGCCAGCGCTGGCTGCCGCGCCGGCCCGAGGCCGAGGATCTCGACCTCGAGCCCGTGCTGGTCGACATGCGGCGCCGCGTCCGCCTCGCGGCGCTGCCGAAGGAGCCGATGGTGGTGCGGTTCGAGATCCAGGGCCACGCGACGCGGTTCCTGCTGCTGAAGCCCGCCGAGGCCTCGCTGTGCACGCACAATCCCGGCTTCCCGGAGCCCCTGCGCGTGCGGGGCCCGCTCGCCGCCCTGGTGGCGTGGTGGCGCGGCGACGGCCCCTTCGTGGAGGCGCAGCGCCTCGGCCTCGTCGTCGAGGGGCCGCGCGCGCAGGCCCGCGCGTTCCCGGGCTGGTTCGAGCGCTACCTCTTCGCCGGCGTGGCGCCGGCTGGGGAGGCCCGCGAAGGGGCGTGAGGACCGGCGGCCTCTTCGGGCGCACCCTCTGCGCCGGTCGGGGAGGCTCGCGAGCGCGGGCTGGTCCGGATTTCGGACCCCGCGGCCGCGGCCGCGGGGTCGATAAGGCGGGCGGTCGCAGCTTCACGCGGAGTCCCAAGCCCATGCCTCTGGACACCCTCCTCGCCCTCTCGGTCTTCGCCTTCGTGACCTCGATCAGTCCCGGGCCGAGCAACTTCATGCTCCTGGCCTCGGGGGCGAATTTCGGGTTCGCCCGCACGCTGCCGCAGGTTCTCGGCATCACGATCGGCTTCGGCTCGCTCCTGCTCGCGGTCGGCTTCGGCCTCGGCGCCGTGCTGGCGGCCTATCCGGCGCTGCACCTCGCGCTGAAGGTCGCGGGCGGCCTCTATCTCCTCCATCTTGCCTGGCGCATCGCCACGGCGCGCTCCATGGGCCAGACCGGGTCCGCCAGGGCGCGGCCGCTCACGTTCCTCGAATCCGCGGCGTTCCAGTGGATCAATCCGAAGGCCTGGGTGGTCGCCGTGACCGTGATGGCGATCCATGCCAGCCCCGGCGCGCCGTTCGTGTCCGTGACGCTGATCGCCGCCGCCTTCGCGGTCGTGAACCTGCCGAGCGTGTCGGCCTGGGCCGGGTTCGGGGTGGCGCTGCGGGGCTTCCTGTCCGATCCGGTCCGGCTGAAACGGTTCAACCTCGCCATGGGGGTGCTGCTCGCCGCGACGCTCTGGCCGATGCTGGCGTGAGCCGCTCCTGCCGCGGCACCGGAGGCGCTCCGGACGCGGCCCGCCCTGCTTATCGCATGCGTGTCATGCGATGGGCGAAGGGCATCTGGCTCAGCCCCGGCCTTCGCGCTAGGTAGCGCGTTCCGGTCAGGGGGCTCGCGGATGAACAAGCCAGTCGACGTCGACGATCTCGCCTTCGCGAAATTCGCGATCGGCCAACCGGCGCCGCGCAACGAGGACGCGGCCCTTGTGCAAGGGGCCGGCTGCTACACCGACGACGTCGCGCTGCCCGGCCAGGCCTACGGCGCCTTCCTGCGCAGCCCCTACGCGCACGGGATCGTCGGCGCGATCGACGCCGAGGCGGCGCGCGGGATGCCCGGCGTGATCGCGGTCTATACGGGCGCCGATCTCGATGCGGTCGGCTACGGCTCGCTGCCCTGCTCGATGGCGTTCCCGGGCCGCAACGGCGAGCCGATGCGCAAGCCCCATCATCCGGCGCTCGCCACCGACCGCGTGCGCTATCTCGGCCAGCCCCTCGCCTTCGTGGTCGCCGAGACCGCGCTCGAAGCCCGCGACGCCGCCGATGCGATTCTCGCCGAGATCGACCCGCTGCCCGCGCTCACCACGCCGGCCGAGGCGGCGGTGCCCGGCGCGGTGCAGATCCACGACGACGTGCCCGGCAATCTCGCGCTCGACTACCTCTTCGGCGACCCGGATGCGGTCGCGGCCGCGTTCGCGGGGGCGGCCCACGTGACGCGGCTTCCGCTCGCCAACAACCGGGTCGTCGTGAGCCCGCTCGAGCCCCGCGCCGCGGTCGCGGCCTACGACGAGCGGGAGGAGCGCTACACGCTCCATGTGGGCAGCCAGGGCGTGTTCGGCCTGCGCGGCATGATCGCCAACCAGGTCCTGCGGGTGCCGCCGGACCGGGTGCGGATCGTGACCCGCAACGTCGGCGGCTCCTTCGGGATGAAGGCGCCGGTCTATCCCGAATACGTCGCGCTCCTCCACGCCGCAAAGGCGCTGGGGCGCCCGGTGCGCTGGGCCGACCAGCGCTCGGAGAGCTTCCTCTCCGACCATCACGGCCGCGACGCCGAGATGACCGCCGAACTCGCCCTCGACCGCGACGGGCATTTCCTGGCGCTGCGCGTCACCGGGCTCGCCAATCTCGGGGCCTTCCTGAGCCAGGCGTCGCCGCTGTTCTCGACCTTCAACATCGCCAAGAACGCGGTCAGCGTCTACCGCACGCCCCTCATCGAGGTCGCGATGCGGTGCTACTTCACCAACACGACCCCGATCGGCGCCTATCGGGGCGCGGGCCGGCCCGAGGGCAACTACATCATGGAGCGGCTGATCGAGGCGGCCGCCGCCGAGACCGGCATCGACCGCATCGAGCTGCGGCGCCGCAACCACGTCGCGCCCGAACAGCTCCCCTACGCGACGCCCGCCGGCACGACCTACGACAGCGGCGCCTTCCGGGCCGTGCTCGACCGGGCGATCGAGGCCGCGGACTGGGCCGGCTTCGCGGCGCGGCGCGAGGAGAGTCGCGCGCGCGGCAAGCGGCGGGGCATCGGCATCGGCCAGTATCTCGAGGTCACCGCGCCCCCGAACGACGAGATGGGCGGCATCCGCTTCGAGGCCGACGGCACGGTGACGATCCTCACCGGCACCCTCGATTACGGCCAGGGGCATGCCACGCCCTTCGCGCAGGTCCTGAGCGCCCGGCTCGGCATCCCCTTCGCGCGCATCCGCCTCCTCCAGGGCGACAGCGACGAGCTCGACGCGGGCGGCGGCACCGGCGGCTCGCGCTCCATCATGGCGAGCGGGACCCTCATCGTCGAAGCCGCGCGGCAGGTGGTCGAGAAGGGGAGGATCCTCGCGGCGCACGCCCTCGAGACGGGCGTCGCCGACATCGAATTCGCGGACGGCCGCTTCACGGTCGCGGGCACGGACCGCAGCATCGGGCTCCTCGATCTGGCCGAGAGCCTGCGCGCGGGCCTCGCCCTGCCCGAGGGGGTGCCCGCGACCCTCGACGTGCGCCACGTCCAGAAGAGCCCGCCTTCCGCCTTCCCGAACGGCTGCCACGTCGCCGAGGTCGAGATCGATCCGGAGACCGGTTCGGTCCAGGTCGTGCGCTACACCATGGTCAACGACTTCGGCACGCTCATCAATCCGATGATCGTCGAGGGCCAGCTCCACGGCGGCGTCGTGCAGGCGATCGGCCAGGCGCTCACCGAGCGCACGGTCTACGACGCGGAGGGCCAGCTCGTGACCGGGTCCTACATGGACTATGCCCTGCCGCGGGCCGAGGACGCGCCGTTCTTCGCCTTCGAGAGCCTGCCCGATCCCGCCAAGACCAACCCGCTCGGCGTGAAGGGCTGCGGCGAGGCCGGCTGCGCCGGCGGCCTGCCCTCGGTCATGAACGCGATCGTGGATGCGCTGCGCGACCTCGGCGTGCGCCACGTCGACATGCCCGCGACCCCGCAGCGGGTCTGGCAGGCGATCCGGGACGCGGCCTGACGCGTTCGTTCGTACGGCAGGCGGTCCCCGGCGCGACTTCCGCGCTCAGAATGCCGCGTCGGCGGTGCGGATGATGCCCGGCGCCTGGACGGCGGGGCCCGTGAAGCGGGCGACCGCGAGGACCGGCGCCGGTCCCGGCGCCAGCCGGCCCGCGACCGGCGAGGCGCCGAGATCGAGGGACCCGTCGGCGGGATGCGGTGCGACCCGCACCTGCGCGAGGACGATCCGGGGCTCCTGCGGCGGCGGCGCGTAGAGCGCCGTGTGGGCGAAGAGCGCCTGCACGGCGCTGCGCTCCTCGTCGGCGGCCGGGGCCGGGACGACACTCGGAACGGGCGCGGCCGCGGCCAGCGCGACCGGCCGGCGCGGGGGCAGGGGCACGCCGCCCGCCGCCGGCTCGACGGCCGCGGCTTGCACCGGGAGGGGCTGCGCAACGGGCGCATAGGCCGCGACCTGCGCGGGGAGGGCCGGGGTGGCGGCCGACTGGTCGGCCCTGCCGCGGAACAGGGACGCGACCGCGGAGGCGAGCGAGCCGCCGGGCGTCCCGCCGGTCGAGGCCTGCGCGGCGAGCGCCGCGTTGCGGGCCGGGATCTCGGCCTTGGCGACGTCGTAGCCCGGCAGCGGCCCGCCGTTGGCCGGCAGGTGCAGCGTCTTCCCGTCGGGGAAGAGGCGGGCGAGCTGGTCCTGCGACATGCGCGGCCAGGCGCGGACGCTGCCGGTGTCCACGTGGACGAATTTCGAGGAGGGGTAGAAGCCGACGCCGCCGTATTGCAGGCGCATCGCGACCTCGCGCAGGCGGGCGGTGTCGACGTCGGGCAGGCGGATGTCGATCGCCTTGCCCTGGATGTGCTGGCTGTTCTCGGCGACGCCCCCGGAGGCGCGGCGGAGCATGGAGTTGGTCCGGGGCGAGCGGTAGGCCGAGATCACGTGGATCGGCTCGCGCGACCCGGCTTCGCGGTAGACCTCCCACAGGATGTCGAACAGGAGCGGGTCCATCCGGGCGGGATCGCCGACGCGCCAGTCGCGCAGGAGCCAGTTGAGCTGCTTCAGCGCCTCCGGGTCGTAGGCCCCGTCGCGGCGGAAGGTGATGGTCGCGCTCTCGCCCGTGTGGGTGTGGAAGAAGCTCAAGGAGCGGGTCTCGCCCGCGGCGCGCGGGTCGTGCGACGTCGCGAGGAGCGCGGCGAGCGCGGCCCCGACGCCGCACAGGGCCGCGCGCAGCCGCCCCCTTGCCGCGCCCGCGCGGCCCTGCCGAATCTGTCCCACCGATCGCCCCCGCTCCGGCGCCCGACCCTGTCCGGTCGGTGCTGCCCCTGATGTCCCGCGACTCACTGGGGCCAAAGCATGGCCAAATCTGGTAAGCGTAGCTTTACCATGTTGGCGGATCCCGCCGGGCCGGGCGGATTCAGGCCTCCGCGGCGGGCGGGATCGCCATGGCGACCTCGCGGCCGCGGCCATGGCGGTTCATCCATTCGGCGAGGTCCGGGCGGCCGACGAGGCGCCGGCCGTAGAGGCGGCGCAGCGCCTCCGTGAGCCGCCCGTCGCGGCCCAGCAGCGTGTCGGCGTAGGCCACCATCACGGAATTGGGCCAGACCTGCGGGCGGATCGCCTCGAGGTGGCGGAAGATCGCGTCCTCGTCGGCCTCCGGGCTCGCCTGCGCGATCAGCGTCGCGAGGGCCGCGGTCGAGCGCGACACGCCCATGTGGCAATGGACGAGGAGATGGCCGCCTTCCCGGCCGGCCCCGTCCCGGGCGAGCGATTCGCCGAAGCCGAGGACCGCCTCCACGTGGCCGATCTCGGGCAGCAGGAGATCGGCGCGCGGCTCGACGATGTCGTGGAAATGCAGCGTCGTCCGGTGGTGGGCGTCGTAGGCCCGGAAGGCCTCGGGCTCGGGCCAGCCGGGATCGAGGATCGAGAGCACGTGGGTGACGCCGCTGGCGCCGTGGAGCTCGAGCTCCTCGAGGCCGCAGACCGTCATGAGGGAGAGGGAGGCGGGAATCATGGCGACCGCCTCTAGCACGGGCCCGGGCGGTGCGGAACGCGGCGGGCCTGCATCGGGCCGGGCTTGAACCCGGCCCTTCCCGAGGCCTACGGAAGAAGGCACGAGGAATCGCTGAGCGACGGAGCGGCCGCATGACGGACATCACCATCCCGAGGAACCGGCTCGGGCGGACGGGCCTGACGGTGTCGGCGGTCGGCTTCGGGACCTCGGGCCTCGGCTCCATGCCCGACACCTACGGCTACGCGGTCGACGAGGAGCGCGCCCGGGCGACCCTGCGGGCGATCTTCGCCGGGCCCGCCAACCTGATCGACACCTCGCGCAACTACGGCGGCGGGCGCAGCGAGGCGCGCATCGGCGCCGTGCTCCGCGAGATCGGCGGCCTGCCCGACGGCTTCGTGGTCTCGACCAAGCTCGACCGCGATTCGGACACCGGCCGCTTCGACGCCGCCCGGGCGCGGCGCTCGCTCGAGGAGAGCCTCGACGCGCTCGGCCTCGACCGCGTCCATCTCCTCCACCTGCACGACCCGGAGCATGCCGCCTCCCTGGCCGAGATCACCGGGCCGGATGGCGCGATCGCGGAGCTGTTCCGGATGCGGGACGAGGGGCTCGCCGAGGCCGTCGGCCTCGCGGCCGGCCGCGTCGACGTCATGATGCCGCTCCTGCGCGACTGGGATTTCGACGCGCTCATCACCCACAACCGCTTCACGCTGACGAACCGCAACGCGGACGGCATGATCGACTTCGCGCAGACCCGGGGCACGGCGGTGCTGAACGCGGCGCCCTATGCCAGCGGCGTCCTCGCCAAGGGCGCGGACCTCTACCCCCGCATCGCCTACCAGGACGCCTCGGCCGCCGCCCTCGATCCGGTGCGGCGCATCGAGGGCGCCTGCGCCCGCCACGGCGTGCCGCCCGGCGCCGCGGCGCTGCAATTCTCGATGCGCGATCCGCGCATCGCGGCGACGATCTGCGGCGTGACGCGGCCGGAGCGGATCGAGGAGACCCTGCGCTGGGCCGCCTGGCCGATCCCGCCGGCTTTGTGGGACGAACTCGCCGCGATCCCGGCCTCGACCGGGGATCCCGAGGCCACGCGGGACTACAAGCTCGGTTGAGCCGCGGGCACGGGCCCGGAGCGTTTCCCCGCCGGTCCGCGGCTCGGGCGCCGTGACGGAAGGCGTCCCGTCGGCCCCGGCTCAGGTGACGGGCCGAAATCCGCTCCGTGCCCTGGGCGACCGTTCGGCCTAGGGCCTTCAGGGGAGACGGGCCGGCCGCATGGCCGACTAGGCCCGGCGGCTCCGACCCGGCAGGTTCCGGACGACCGGGCTCTCTGATTCGCCGGGCCGGGCGGTCCAACCGCCAAGCCGCCGTAATCCGGACACAGGCGACGGCGAGGGTGAGCCTAACAATTCCGGAGCGGACGATCGCTCCGGGCAACGCGGCGCGGGGCGTGCCACCAACGAAGACGTCGGACCGCATCTCGATGAGGATGGCGTGCCGGCTCCTCGGGCCCCACCGTGCAGGGGGCAGACATGACCATCGACCATCCTGAGAAGATCGGTCTGGGAATCTGGGACAAGGACGCGCTGGGCTCCGCGCTCAACGACGTCGACCGGGTCGGCTTCGGCTGGCACTACAACTGGTCGGAGCGCGCCCTGTGGGATGCCGACGCCACCCCCGAGCAATCCTCCTACGTGGCGATGGCCTGGGACGAGCAGGACGTCACCGCCGCCGCCTTGGCGAGCGCCAAGGCCTCCGGCGCCACCACCCTGCTCGGCTTCAACGAGCCCGACCACGCCGCCCAGGCCAACATGAGCGTCGAGCAGGCGCTCGCGCTCTGGCCCCAGCTCCAGGCCACCGGCCTCAGGCTCGGCTCGCCGGCGGCCACGCAGCACCAGACGCTCGGGTCCGAGTCCTGGCTCGGCCGCTTCATGGCGGGCGCGCAGGCGCAGGGGCTGCGGGTCGACTTCATCGCGGTGCACTACTACTCCGACACCGCGGACGTGGGGGCCTTCAAGGCCTTTCTCGAGGCCGTCCACGCCCAATACGGCAAGCCCGTCTGGGTCACCGAATGGGCCCTGGCCGACTGGAGCAATCCGGGGCGGTTCTCGGTCGCCCAGCAGGCGGCGTTCGCCCGGGCGGGCGCGGAGATGATGGACGATCTCGCCTTCGTGGAGCGGCATGCCTGGTTTGCCGCCTACGAGGGCGGCGACGGGTGGCACCTCAACAGCGGCGTCATGGACGCGTCCGGCCAGCTCACGGCGGTGGGTCGTGTCTTCGACAGCATGACCAAGCCCGGTTCGGGGAGCGACACGGGCGGGCCCGTGGTCGAGAGCCCGGCGGCCGACTCGCCGCTGACGCTCGTGGGCACGTCCGGCGCCGACACGCTCGTGGGCAAGGGCGGGTCCGACACCCTCAAGGGGCTCGCCGGCGCCGACCAGCTCTCGGGCGGCGAGGGCAGCGACACCCTGATCGGCGGCAAGGGCAAGGACGTTCTGCGCGGGGCCGGCGGCGCGGACACCTACGACTTCAACGCGGCGAAGGATTCGGTCACGGGCTCGAAGCGGGACGTGGTGATGTTCTCCCATGCGGAGGGCGACGTGATCGACCTGTCGGGCATCGACGCGTCCACCCAGTCGTCGGGCAATCAGACGTTCCGGTGGGTGGACGCCGACGACCTGAACGCCGAGTTCACGAAGTCGGCCGGGCAGTTGCGGCTCGAGGGCGGCCTGCTCCAGGGCGACACCGACGGTGACGGCCGCGCCGACTTCGAACTCGTCATCAAGGGCGCGATCACGCCGGACGACTTCATCCTGTAGCGGAGCGCGCCCGAGCGTCGGCGGCCGCTCCGGACGGCTTCAACCTCTCACCAGCCGGGCTGGAGCGCCGGCGCTTTGCCGGCCGGGTCCATCCCGTGAGGGCCGCGTGCCGCCACGCGGTCCGGTGATCGCGGGACACCTGCCGACGCCCGGCCGCGGCGCCGGCCATGCCTGGGTCACAGGCGTACGATCAAACCTGCGTGAAGAACATTCTTGGGGTTTGGTGATATACACCGTCGCAGATGTGATATAATTTACGATGCGACCGTGTGCATCAGCCTATTCCAGGCAGAACAAACAAAACTCATTCCGCATCAGATTTGCCGGAAACCATCTCTTGCTTTGACGATTGATCCGAAGGACCGCCTGGCGGGCCTGAAGATCAATCAAAAATCGGAGACGATGGAATGAAAAGCTTTGCTGTTCTTGCCGGTGCAGGTGCGATGATCCTCGGCTCGCTGGGCGTCGCCGCGGCGCAATCCTCCGCGATCTCGGGCACTCCGGCGTCGCCCTATCCCTACGCCGCCCCGCACGAGATCCGCGACGGCTGCCGGACCGTCCACGTGGAAGGCACCACGACCCGCGTCCCCGTCGACTGCGCCGAACCGCTCTCGACCGGCAGCGTCGTAACCGCCCCGGCCCAGCCGATGGCGCCCGCCATGGGCGTCACGGGCCCGGCCTCGTCCGGCACCCCCGGCTCGGCCTTCCCCTACGCGGCCCCGCACGAGATCCGCGACGGCTGCCGGACCGTTCACGTCGAGGGCACCACGACCCGCGTACCTGCGGATTGCGTCCGCTGACGCAGACGCCCTGCGACGGCGCGGGCCCTCGGGCCCGTGCCACGTCAGGCGTATCGACGGGACGTGACGGTCGTCCGCATCCCAGCGTCCGGTTTGCTCCATGCCCTGAAAGCCTATCACTACATCCCTCACGGGCGTGCCGGCGCGGGCGGGCGGCCGGGGCGCGGTGCGGTCTGGAGCCGCCGCAGGGACGGCGGCGCCGTCCCCGGCCGCTCTCCCGGATCCGGCTGCGCTCCGGCGGGCGGCGGGCCCGCGGGGGACCCCTGCCGGGCCTCGTCGAGGGCGAGGACCGCCCGTTCGGCGTCCGCGCGCGCGGCACGGAGTTCCGCCTCGAGCCGGTCGCGCTCCGCGGCCGACCGGGCGAGATCCGCGCGCAGGCCCGCCTCCGCCGGCGCGCGCGACGCGACCCCGAAGGCGACGCCGCCCGAGGCCCCGACCGCGACCAGGAGCAGGGCGAAGCCGGCGCCGAGCGGCAGCCGTCCCGTCCGCGTCATGCCGATCTCCTTCCAAAGTATCCGCCGCGCGCTGCGGACGGGGCGTAAGAGCCTCTCGGCCCGCAGGGCTCCGCTGCGGGGAGAGCGTCAGAGCCGGTCGGTCTGCAGGGCCCCGCCGCGGAGGCGGTAGCCGATGAGCCCGGCCTCGTCCTCGGCCTCGGCGCGGTATTCGGCAATTCCCGAGAACCAGCGGGCGAGTTCCTCGGCCGTGCAGGTCGGCAGGTAGATCCGCCAGACGCGCGGATCGTAGAACCGGAACAGGATCGTCTGGCCGCTCGGGAGCCGCGCCTGGAGGAAGTGCCGGAAATGGCGGCGCACCTCGGCGAGCGGCCGGGCCGACAGGCACTGGATGCCCCAGCTCCGCCCGCGCCCGTCCGCGTGCCAGCGGGCGAGGAAGTCGCTCCCGGGCGCGAGGCGCACGATGTGGGGCGCGGCGCGGCGGAGCTCGGGATCGAGCTCGCCGGCGAACAGGCAGGCGTGATCGGGCTCCGCGGCGATCCAGTCGTACAGACGTTCGTCCCGCGCGGCGTCGATGAGGCCGTAGAGGTTCTCCACCACCGGTTCTCCGCGCTACGTGCACATCTCGCACATGGGGGTGCCGGTCTCCGATGCCTGCTTGAGGACCTTTGCCTGCTGCTTCGGGCTCGGAAAGACGGGCGGGGGCGGCGAGGTCCCCGAGGACGGCGGGGGCGGAGGGGGCGGGGGAGGAGCCGGCGGCGGGGCCGCGCGTGCGGCGGCGGGCGCACGCGGCGGCGGCCCGCGGCGGGAGCTCGACCGTGCCGCCCGGGCACCCATCACGCGTTGCGCGCTCTCCCGCACCGCCCGGATGAACCGCGGCCGCTCGAGCAGCGCGGCCCCGCGGCCCAGCAGGGTCGCGGCCTCCTCGAGGTGGTCCTCGCTCCGGGCGTCCACCACGCGGCCGACCGCGTCGTGCAGGCAGCGGGCGCATTCGACGAGCGACTGACCCGGATCGAGCGTTCCCGTCCCGAGGAGCACCGCGTCGAGGATCGTGGCGAACCGGGTCCGCACGTCGGCCCGGGCCCAGGTCACGAGGAGCGAGACCAGGAGGGTGATGTCGCCGCCCTCGAGCACGATGGGCGGCGCCGCGCCCGCGCGCCCGTCCACCCTGGGCCCGGCGCGGCGGACCACGTCGAGGATCCGCACGTCGAGGGGCCGATTGGCGGGCAGCGGCTCCGAGGCCGGGCGCACGGCAGCGCGCCCGGTCACCCGTTCGATCGCGGCTTGGCCCGGATGGGGCAGGGCGCTCCGCGGCCCCGCGTCGCCGCCGAGCGCATTCTGCAGGCCGCGCATGCGCACCTCCGCGCTCGCCTCGTCGAGCAGCACGGCGCTCATGACCCGCGTGGCGGGAACGAAATAGGCGGCCAGGAAACCCCGCCGCACCGCGATCGCGGTCTGGTCGATCAGGAAGGTCTCGGGGGCGTGCTTGGGATCGTCGCCGCCGATGCCCCAGCGCAGCCAGTGCCGCCGCAGAGCGAAGCCGCCGCCCTCCGCGAGCGCCCGCCTGAGCAGCGCCCGCACCTCCTCGTCGCTCTCGAGCGCATAAGGGACCTGGAACCCGAAGCTGGAGCGGGGCCCGATCAGGAGCGTCTCGGCGAGGCCGCGCAGAACGAGGATGTCCGGAGGAAACAGCATGAACCGTGAACTGCCGATGCGCGGGTCCAGTCTACCGGGACGGGTCGGCCTGTCCAGGATCGGCGGCGCCTCGGCTGCGCCCGCGCTCCGGCCGGGCGGCTGCCGCTGCGTCAGCTCGCTAACGGATCGTTAACCATCCGGGCCTAGTCTCCGGAGCGTGATCCCAGGCCAGAGGTGAGGCATGACGACGATGCCGACGACGCTCCCCGACCTCGAACCAGGCTGTCCCGTCCCGCTCGACACGCTCGGCCGCCTCTACCGCGGCGGCCCGCACGTGCTCGACGAGACCCTTGCGCGGCTCTCGGACGTCGAGCGCGCCCGCCTGGCGCTGTTCTGCAACGCGCGCCGTCACCTGCGGGAACTCGGGCTCAAGATCGCCGCCACCTGCGACGAGGCAACCCTGGTGCGGGCCGCCGGCTCCGCCGGATCGATCCTGTTCCTGCAATCGCGCAGCCCGCACCGCCGCGAGGAGTTCGAGCCCGCCCCCTCGGTGCCGTCGCCGCGGAAGGTGAGCCTCGCGCGGCTCGCCTTCATGGAGTGACGCCGCTGCGGCGGGCGCGACGCGCACCGCCTGCAGTCCCGACGCGTGATCGCCCGCAGAGACGGGCGCGATGCGCCGGGACGGAACCGGAGCCGAGACCGAGCGAGGAGCCTGAACCGTGCCGATTCCGGGCCTGCTGGACCTGCTCGCCGCGCTCGGCGCCACCGCCGCCGTCCTCGCGGCCCTGATCTGGGCCGCGCTCCGCTGGGACAGGCCCCGGCGCCGGCGCCGCTCCTGATCCCGTGCGTCGCGCCGCGACGGTTTCCGATCTTCGTGATCGCGGCGCCGCCGGACTAGGCAACCTGGGCGGGTTCCCGACCCCCGGATACACCCCTAGAGTGGGCGCGTCGCATGGGGGGATCGATGAACGCGATCGTGCGGGGGTGGCAGGCCCTCGGTGAGGGTGACCTCCGGTGGACGGCCGCGCTCCTGATCGGGCGGTGGCGATCGGCGGAGGCTACGGCTCGCTGATGCGGCTGAGCCCGTGGCCGCAGGCCACCACGCTCCGCCACGTGGCGGCCGCTCCGGGCTGCACCTTCGCGGGTCTCGTCAGCCTGGCGCCGTCCGTCCGGGGGGAGCCCGGCTATTACGCCCATCTCGACGCCGACGCGGACGGCCGCTCGTGCGAAGCCTCCACCGGCGGCCGGGGCGGCTTCCGCCACGGCCGGCGCCGCAGGCGCTGAGCGCGGAACGAACCTATGGCGAACCGTCGAACCCGGCCCGCGCGGGCTTGCGCGCGGCCGGCCGACGGAGGTCCGCGCTGGATCCCGACCGTTTCAGGGTGAAGCGGTCGGGCTCGCCAGGGTGTTGCTTCGCCGCGCGATCCCAGCCGAAAGGTCCGCGGCTTTCCGGGATCGAGGTCTAGCGGTAGATCACCACGCGCTTCCGGCGCACGGGCGCGCGGTAGACGACCCGCGCGGGCGCCCGGTAGACGACGCGGGGGGCGACATAGACGGGCGCCGCATAGAAGGGGGCGACGACGACGGGGCGGTGCCAGCGGCGGTGCCAGGCCTCGGCGGGCTGCACGGAGGCGGCAAGACCGCTCAGGGCGGTCAGGGCGACGAGCGCGAACGTGGTCTTCTTCATCTCGGAACTCCTGGTCGGTCGGCCCATGAAGTGACCATACGGAACGGCAAAAGGAAAGCCCTCCGGCCCGCGAACGGCGCCGGCCGGTTCCCGGGACCCGATCCCCGGAACCATTCCGGCCCGTCGCGGGCGGACTACGCGCGCCTTCAGCCGTTGGCGAAGGCGTCGAAGGCGGTGACGTCCCGGCGCTCGCGCCAGACGTTGCGCCCGAGGCCGAAGCGCTCGACCGTGTCGAGGAAGGCCCAGCTCACGACCGTCTTGCGGTTCTTGAGCGGGCCCTGCGAGCCGATGTCGAGGCCGGTATAGGGCAGGAACGGGTTGCGCCGGCCGGAGGCGAAGATCTCGACCCGGAGCGAAGGCCGCGTGCTCGCGCCGCGGGCATGGAACCCGTAGGTGTCGCCGACCACCAGGGTGTTGGCGGGCACCGCGAAGGCGACCGGATCGGGCAGGCCGAGGCCCTTCAACTCTTCGCGCTCGACCCGGAACGAGCCCGCGCGGGTCTCCGAATCCGGCGAGCGGGCGGCCGTGAGGCTCTTTTGCCGCTCCCATTCGAGGCGCTCGGGCGTGAGCCGGTGCGAGCCCGGGACGTAGTTGAACGGGCCGTCCGCCTCCTCGACGTCGACCAGGAAGAGCCAGGCCTTGACGGTGGGGTGGAAGGTGTCGGCGTGGAAGTTGGTCTGCGGATCGCGCCCCGCGGCAGCGCTCACGCGGCTCAGGATCGTCTGGAAGTAGAGGGGCGAGTCGGTGTTGTCGCTGCCGACGTAGCGCAGGAGGCCCTGGAACCCCGGGTCCTCGGCGAGCGCACGCGCGGCCGGCAGCCGGGCGAGGTTCTCGGGCGAGAACGGGATCCGGCGCGTGACCGCGTCGCCCTCGGTCATCTCGCGCGCGACCGTCCGGAAGGTCTTGGCCTCCCGGAGCAGCGCCTCGAACTGCTCCTTCGGGAGGAAGTCGCGCTTGACCACGAAGCCGTCGCGCTCGAACGCCGCGCGGTCCTCGGCCGAGATCAGATGCGCGAGGCGGCGGCGGCGGCTCCAGGCCATGCGGTGGGCCATCTGGACCCGGGCGGCATGGAGGCCCAGCGCGTTGAGCCGCTCGCTGCCGAGGATCGGGTTGCGGGCGAAGCTCTTGGTCTGCGTCAGGAGCTGCGCGGCCCACAACGGCGAGAGCGCGGCTTTACGGGCATAGGACAGCATGTTGCCCCCACGTGGCTGGTCTGCGGCGCTCCGCGGTTCGTCCGGGAACCCGTCGACCGGTTCTACCGCGAATCGCCGCGATGCAGAACCCGGTGTGGCGTTCGCGCGCAGGCCGCCCGGGCCTGCCCGCGGGTCGGTCGGGCGCACCCATCCAGGCTCCGGAATGCGGCGGACGGTGGTGCAGGGCGCCTGCCCCGGGCCGGTCAGGCGGCGCGCCGGGGTCCGGTGTCGCCCGGGCGGCGGGAGGGTGCCGGCCCGAGCCAGTCCTGGAGCGCCTGGACGTCGCGCAGGTGACGCTCCGCGGCCCGCGCCCGCGCCTCCGCGGCGTCGAGGCTCGACTGGAGATGCCGGATGCGGTGGTCCGCCGCCGCCAGCCGGGCTTCGGCCGCAACCAGCGTTTCGACCGCCCAGCCCCGCAGCGAGGCCATCTCGGCCTCCAGGTGCCGGATGCGGGCGGCGCCCCGGTGCAGGAGTTCGGCCAGCCGCCGGACCCGCCCTTCGTCGGCGGCCGGCTGCGGATCACGAGGCATCTGTTCCATCACGCGCCCTTCGCCGGCGGCCCGCTGTCGGTGACGGGACGTCTGCTCCATCACCCGCGCGGCGGCCTGCTGCGGGTGACGAGACGTCCGCTCCGACCTGAGCTCACGGGAGCCGCCCGGCTGGACCGGCAGTATCCGCGGGTATGGTTAACGAAGGCTAAACCGTCGCGCCCGAAGCGGCGCCGGGGCCCCGTTCGGGACTCCCGGCAACGCGCGGGTCCCCCGCGAAAGGGGTGCCCGCGAAGGCTCGTCTGCCGAGGGGCTCCGCTGTCCCGCCGCCGCGTTCAGCGCGGCGGCTTCGCGCTGCCCGCCTCTTCCTCGTGCTCGCCTCTGAGGGCCAGGTCCGGGTGCTTGCGGATCAGCTCGGAGCGTTCCTCCGCCAGCTTGTCCCAGGTCCGCGCCATCTCGAGAAGCTGGTCCCGCTGCGGCCCCGGCTTGCTCTGGTTCGCCATCACGCGGCACTCCTCGGCATGCTGCCGGTATTCGGACGCCTTCTTCATCTCCAGCACCCCGCTCCAGCCCGTCCTCGGACGCGGCCTCTATCTCGGCCTCTGGCGCAGGCCGGTCAACGGCGGCCCTCTCGCCCCGGACCGTCTCCGCGATGGGGAGCCTGAGGCTCGCCGGGCGCAAGCCTGCCCCGCGCGGCCGTCAGCAGCCGCTGCAGATGCCGGTCACGGCCGCCTGCGACCGCTGCTCCATCGTGCGGATCCGGTCCATGTGCGTCCGGTGGATCTCGGCCGCGTTCCGCCTCCGGAGCTCGAGCCAGCGCTCGAGCTCCTTCGGGTCCTGCGGGAACGGCTCGGGCGCGGCGCTCGCATCCACGACGCCCCGGCGTGCGGAGGCGACCCGGACGTCGGGCGTGCGCGGGGCCGTCGTGGCGTCGGCGCGCCCGGCCGCCTGCTGGGCCGGCCCTCGCCAGGGCGCGTATTCCCGCAGGTCCGAGTCGTCCTCCGGACCCGCGAAGCCGGACTCGTCCGCGCTCTGCACGATCGCCGGGTCCGGTTCGCCGGCGGAGGTGGTCCCGAGCCCGAGGCCCATGCACCCGCTCAGGCCCGCGCATGCGACCGCCACGGCCATCGGCTTCAGCACAATCCCGATCATCGTCTCTACGGCCCCGCTCCGGCCCACCGCTACCGGGATCGCGGCGCGAAGCCAAGCCCGCGCGGGCTTGGCGGGCTTTCCCGCGCCCGGCTGCGGGAAGCTCAGGGGACTGCGCCTTGACGGAGGTCGTCCGGTCAGCGGCGGGGCGGGGCCGCATCCGCCGGCATCCGGGTCGCGCGCGACCGGGGGAGGGCGTTCAGGACGAAATCGGCCCGCTCCGCCACGCCGACCTTCGGCAGGACGACGACTTCGTAGCCCAGCGACGGGTAGGCCTCGAGGAGGCGCGCGTACTCGGCCGCGGCCGCATCGAACCCGTGCCGGCGCTCCGGGTCGCCGGCGTAGATCTCCGGCCACGGCGGCGCCAGAAAAACGCGCCCGTGGTAGCGGTGGGCCCGGTCGAGGCCGGCGAGGGCCGGTTCGCCCGACACGTGCTGCAGGCCGGCGGCCGCGTCGATCAGCCCGCGATCGAAGAAGACCCAGCCCGGGAGGGACGCGGCGCGGGCGCGGTCGGCCTGCGCCGTCGCGACCGCGTGGCGCGCGAAGGCCGCCTCGTCGATCCACGGCAGAGCCGAGCCGCCCCGCGCCAGCTCCTCCCGGACGATCCGCCGGCCGGGCTCCTCCACGACGGAGTACCCCCGCCGGCCCAATTCCGCGAGCAACGTGGACTTGCCGCCGCCGGAGCATCCGGAGATCACCACGAACCGGTCGGTGCCGGCGTCGGCATGTGTCGGATTCGGGGCGTCGGGCCGCATCGGTCAACTCGAGGCGACGCAACGGCGACGCCGGCGCGAACCTGCGGCGTCACGACGTCGGTCGATCGGCGAAAGAGGGGGCGCGCCCGTCACGATCCGGACGCGGGACCTTTGTGTTCGGAGGGCGACCATCGTGGTTTCCTCGCATGGGCCGGGGCTCCCCGGCCCATGCCGCACTCCTTCCGTTTCGTAGGCTGTCCGGTGCGCTGTGCCGAAGGCCGTCTGACAGCGACGCCGATATCGAGATCGTCGTGCACGGTGCCTCCACCGCCGCGCCGCCGGCCGCGGGGACGTCGCCTTCGGATCACTCACCGGTGTGGAGGGACGAGCCGAGAAGGCAAACGGGCCCGGCGGTTATCCGCGCACGGCCCCGTCCCGTTCTCGGGCAGCGTCGGCCGTATCAGTTGATGCGGTTGAAGGCGTAGAAGCCCTGGTGGTGCATCGCTGCTCTCGCCGCCCTCTCCCTGAAACCGGGCGGCGGCGCATTGCAGTCCACCTTCCCGGCGAACTCCCAAGCGGGTTGCCTGATGAAGGACGGGATCGGTCTCGCCTCCGGAACGGCGCAGTAGAGATCCGAAGTGTCCTTGCGCCGGAAGAGGTTGTGACTCGGTACAGGTCCTGGCTGTCGCATGGCGTCGCCTCCTGCCTGAACGGAAGCCATAGCACAGGCACCGGCAGAGTGTCTCCTCTTTGTTGGGTCAGCGCTCCTGCCTGAACGGCGTCGGCGCATGACGGCACGTTGGAGAAGGAGTGGTCACGCTGAAACCCGCCTGTCGAGGAGCCGGTGACCTCTCGTGGTCCGAGGCGATGTTCCGAGACCCGCCCCTGGTGGAGCGATCCCGCGGGGGCGGGGGAGAGGCCCGTCGCAGCCGTCACCCGGCTCCGGGCCTCTCTTTTTGATGGGGACGGCACTCGCCCTTCATTCCGGAGTCGCCGGCCCGCCCCTACTCTCCCTGGCCTCCAGCGGGGCCGGACATGACCTATCTCGAAGCAGCCTTGATCGTGCTGGCGCTCGCCGCCGCCTTGCCTGCGGTCGCGCATACGATTCTGGAGGGACGGCGGAGCCTCCGTCGACCTCGGCATTGGATGACCATGTAACCGACAGCCAAAGACCTCGTGCCGTCGTCCTGCCGGGCCTTGAGCGGATGGATGGGGGCAGGGAGCCGACGACGGTCGCCCGGGGCTGCATCCTGCCGTGACCGGGAAGGCCGAGAGCCAGGAAAAGCCCCGCGCGGTCCTGAGCGACGGGCGGGGCTCGCACGACAAGGAGCCCTGATAGGCAACGCAGCCCGGAGCGGGTGGCAAGGTCCTGCGGATGAAGGCGGGTCGCGTCGGTTCACCGGGGATGGTTCACCGACGGCGGTTCTGGATGGATCGAAAAAGTGGCCTGCTTGAACCAGCGGACGGGTGGCTCAGGGAGGGTATACCCAATGCGCACCACTGTTTCCGGTTAGGCCCCTATGTGGAACCGCTCCCTTTCCACTGGCGCCAGTCGGAGTAGGTTGGAGCTCGGATCAGCGGCCCGGCGAGGTATTCGAGTGACCCGCTCTGTCTTGGCGATTGCAGTCTCTCTCGTGTTGCTCTCGGCTTCGCCCGCTGCCCCTCAAGCGAGCCATCAGGTCCGCCGTGTGGTGATGTTGGCACCCTTGGCCGACGCGTGGCCGTCCATCAGCAAGGAACTCGCATCGCGGGGCTTCGTCGAGGGCCAAAACCTAATTGCCGATGTACGTGTGGGGACGCCTGATCAACTCCGTACGCTCGCGTGGGATCTGGTCGCCACGAGGCCGGATGTCATTCTCGCGGTTTCATCGGCCCTTGGGGCGACAGGAACCTTGACGAAGGAGATCCCCATCGTCGCCTACGGCCCTGATCCCGTCGAGCAGGGTCTTGCCGAGAGCCACGCTCGCCCCGGGGGCAACGTCACCGGCGTGGCGATCTTCAACGCCCAGCTCGATGGCAAGCGGCTCGAACTGCTCGCCGAAGCCGTGCCGGGACAGCGGATGGCGGTACTTCTCAGCCCGAACACGCCGTCCGCCGTCCAGAGCAGACGATCGGTCGAAGCGGTTGCACGGCACCTCGGCGTCGCTCCCTTGTTGGTTGAAGCGAATGGCCCGGAGGACTATGCGGCAACCTTCACGGTCCTGCGCAACACCGGGGTGAAAGCTCTCGTGATTACGGCGACGGCTTGGTTCAACCGAGATCGGGATCTGCTGGGAAGAATGGCTCGGGAGGCCGGGATCGTGACTGTGTGCGAGTGGGCCGACATGGCCCAAAGCGCCTGCACGATGGGATATGGGCCGCTTCGTTCGGACTTGTTCGACCGTGTCGCTCATCAGATTGCTCGCGTCCTGCAGGGGGCTCATCCTCGCGACATTCCGATTGAGCAGCCGACGAAGTTCGAGTTGATCATCAACGACAAAGCGGCCAAATCCATAGGAGCGACAATCTCGTCCTCACTCCTCGCCCGTGCCGACGAAGTGATCGAGTAGGGCTCGGGCGTTAGGGGCCAGCCGGATTTCGCATAAGCGCCTGTATGAAACGAAACTCGCCATCCTCCATGGATGGACCTAGAGTGAGGGCCTCGACGGATCGGATCCTGGGGGAGACCACATGAGGCGGCGCGAGGCCATTGCCGTACTTGGCGGCGCGATGCTCGCGTGGCCTCTCGGTGCTCAGGCCCATCAACACCAAGCAGTCGTTGGCTTCCTCAGAAGCACAACCTCCGCCGGTTCCGAGCATCTCATCGCAGCCTTTACCAGAGGGCTCACCGAGGCAAGCTACGATGGCAGGACCGTGGCGGTCTCCGTTCGCTTCGCGGACAACCGGCGCGACCAGCTCCCGGTTATGGCTGCCGACCTCGTCCGGCAGGGCGTGGCCGTGATCGTGGCCAACACCCCTGCGGCGGTTGCAGCCAAGAGCGCCACCTCGACCACTCCCATCGTGTTCGTCGCTGGCGACGATCCGGTCCGGCTGGGTCTGGTGTCCAGCCTCAGCCGCCCTGGCGGGAACGTCACGGGGATCAACTTCGATGATGTTGCGCTGACGGGCAAACGGCTTCAACTGCTATGCGAGTTGGTTCCGGATGCCCGCCTCGTCGGTGTCATCCTCGACCCGAGCGTTCCCGGCCATGGCTTCGAGGCGACAGAGGTTGAAACCGCCGCTCGTGCCCTGGGACGTGAGATCGTGGTCGAGAAGGGGACGACCGGAGACGAGGTCGAGCGTGCCTTCCAGACCTTCACGGGGCGTGGTGCAGGAGCGGTGCTGGTCGGGGGAGGAGCTGCCTTCAACAGCATGCGCGAAAAGGTTATCGCCCTTGCGGCGCGGCACGCTCTCCCCGCCAGCTACGCACAGCGCGCATTTGCCGAGACCGGTGGTCTGATGATCTACGGGGCGAACCTCGCGGACATGTATCGCCAAGCGGGGATCTATGCTGGTCGCATCCTCAAGGGCGAAAGACCGGCCGACATACCGGTGAACAGACCCACCGAGTTCGAGCTTGTCCTCAACCTCAGGACCGCGAAGGCGCTCCGCCTCACGATCCCGCCGACCCTCCTCGCCCGCGCCGACGAGGTGATCGAGTAGGCCCGCGCACACGCGCGGGATTGCACCACCCGATTCCGCGACATCGCCTTGACGGAGCACGCGCCGGCAGGGGCTCTACGGACGGGGATCCGCCCCCATTTCGAAGCGCTGTCGGGTCTGGATGTCGGTGGTCCAGGGCAGGGCCGAACGGCACCAGATCTGCGCCCGGGGCATGAGGTCCCAGCGCTGGCGGATCGTTCCGACTCGGACGTTGTAGGGCTTCGGTCCGTCGCCCTCCCGCGTCGAGTAGATCGGGGTCCCGCATTCGGGGCAGAACCCGTGCAGCCGTTTCGCTCCGCTCGTTCCGGTCTTCACATAGTTCTTCACCTCGCCCGAGAGCAGAGTGAAGGCGCCCTCCCGTGTCGGGGCCACCGTGCGGAAGGCCGATCCCGAGAGCGTCTGGCAGTCCGTGCAGTGGCAGATCCACACCTTCTCGGGTTCGATCTCGGCCTCGAAGGTGATGAAGCCACAATGGCAGCGCCCATCGATCTTCATGGCACACCTCCCGCTCCTCGGCGACGACCCTAATCCCGATCGAAGCGCATGTCGCGCGTCTTCGGACGTCCGGCCGATCTCGAACGGCAGGGTGCGGAGAAGCGGTGATCCGGGGCGAACCGCTGCGATGTCGAACACGGCGGAACCGACCGCGGGGCGTCGAGCCGGTGGCGGACGCGATGCTCCAGGGCCTGGACGAGGCCGGGCCCGCGTTCCGTCGGCACGAAGACGACGGGTCGCGCCGGGGCAGGACAGGGGGTGCGAAGGTGCGACCCTGACGATCGCGGCGCTTCCCCAGCGTCATTGCGAGGGATGGCATTCAATGCGAGGCTCCGGGCCCAGGTCAGGAACCGGCGCGCCGAATCGATAGGGGATCGCATGTCGCTCAAGGGGCCCGAGACCAGGGTCAATGCCTACACCCCTGGCGATCAGATCGGCGCGTCCGTGGCGCACCTTGCCGACGGCGGCTGGGTGGTGACATGGGCCTCGTTCGGCCAGGACACGTCCGATTACGGCATCTATCAGCAGCGTTACGACGCCGACGGCGATCCCGCTGGTCCCGAAACGCTGGTGAACACCCATTCCCAGAATGCTCAGTCCTCGCCGTCCGTCATCGGCCTGCCGGGCGGCGGATGGGTCGTGGCCTGGGTGTCGACACTTCAGGACGGGTCCGGCAACGGCATCTACCAGCAACGCTTCGGAGCCGACGGTACTCCCGTGGGCGTCGAGACGAGGGTCAACACGACGACGGCCGACGATCAGGTCACGCCTGCTCTGGCGGCTCTGACGGGTGGCGGCTGGATCGCGACATGGGCGTCGCTTCTGCAGGACGGATCGAACTACGGAGTATTCCAGCAGCGCTTCGACGCGGGCGGCCATCCGGCCGGCGCCGAGATGCAGGTCAACGCCTATACCGACAACGCCCAGTCCCTGCCCGAAGTCGCGGCTCTCGAGGGCGGCGGCTGGGTGGTGATTTGGGCGTCGTATGCTCAGGACGGCGATCGCTCGGGCGTCTACCAGCAGCTTTTCGATGCGAGCGGTGCTCCGCTGGGAACCGAAACGCGGGTCAATACGACGGTTGCCGAGGATCAGAGTTACCCCACGATCGCTCCGCTGCCGGACGGCGGCTGGGTCGTCACGTGGACGTCCGGTCAGCAGGACGGATCCGGCAGCGGGATCTATCAGCAGCGGTTCGATGCCGGCGGGCTTCCGGCCGGCGCCGAAGTGCAGGTCAATACCACGACAGCCGGGAGCCAATCCGTTTCCTCGGTCGCGGCGCTGGAGGACGGCGGGTGGGTCGTTTCCTGGGTGTCGAGCGACGGGTCCAACACCGGCGTTTTTCAGCAGCGCTACGACTCCGACGGTGTCGCTGTCGGCGCAGAGACCCGGGTCAATGCCACCACTTTCAACACCCAGACCATTCCGGACATCGGTGCATTGGTCGATGGCGGTTGGGTCGTGACGTGGGAGTCGTTTCTCCAGGACGGGTCCGGCAGCGGGATCTATCAGCAGCGGTTCGGCAACGCGGGACCGAGTGCCGTCACCCTGCTCGATCCGGTCACCGCAACGCGGGAGGGTGGGGCTCCCGTGAAGGTGGCGGACATCGCCGTTATGGATGACGATTTCGGCACCGAGACCCTGTCGCTCGTCGGCTCGGACGCGGGCGCGTTCGAGATCCGTGGCACCGAGCTGTGGTTCAAGGGTGGAGCGGACTTCGAGGCCAAGACCTCCTACTCGGTCCAGGTGAAGGCAACCGACGAGGACGGGCTCTCCGCCGTCTCCGGGACCTTCGCGCTCGCGATCGACGACCTGTCCGACACGCCCACCCGAGGCGACGATGATCTGACCACCGGCAGCGGCGACAACCGGATCGACGGCGAAGGCGGCGACGACCGCATCGACGGGGAGGCCGGCAACGACAATCTCCGCGGCAGCGAGGGAGACGACACGCTCCTGGGCGGGGACGGCCACGACATCCTGCGCGGCAATGACGGCAACGACCGCCTGAACGGCGGTGCGGGCGACGACGTGCTCAAGGGCGGCCTCGGAGCCGACGGGCTGGTCGGCGGCCAGGGTGCGGACCGGCTCGTGTTCGGAGGCTGGCGCGACAGCCCGGCCGACGGGTTCGACCGGATCCTGGACTTCACGCAGGCTCACGGGGATCGGATCGACCTGAGCGGGCTCGGAGGACTGACGTGGCGCGGCGAGCGCGGGTTCGCGGGCGCGGGCGGCGAGCTGCGCTTCGAGCAGAAGAAAGGCGACACCCTCGTTCTCGCGGACCTCGACGGCGACGAGCAGGCCGAGTTCACGATCAAGCTCGACGGGTTCATCGACCTGAAGCAGGGCGACTTCATCCTGTGAGGCGCAGGAGGCCGCCTATGGGGCGCCTTCGCGATAGGATCGGAGTGGAGTGAGGGGCACGAAGGGCGCTGCACGTCGCAGCGCGAGCGCCCGTCGGCTGCGATAGGCTCCTTGGCGCGGTCCCGATCGGCCCGAGCTTCAGACAGGATCGGTCAGAGGTGGTGCCGGCCATGCAATCCGAGATCCTGTTCTGGCGGCGCACGGACGTTTGCGGCTTGGAACGCCTCGTGCTCACGATCTCGGACGACGGGGTGCTCGCCGATTCGACGGTGATCTGCGAGGAGGATCGCGGGTTCCGGCTCGACCATCGATGGAGGCTGACGCCCGACTGGCGCGCCCTCCGGCTGGAGGTCGAGCGCTGGGGCCCTTCCGGGCATGAGCGCCTGCGCATCGAACGTGCCGGGGCCGGCTGGAGCGTCGATGGGGCGAGACGGGCCGACCTGGATGGGGCGGAGGAGCCGGATCTTTCCGTCACCCCATTCTGCAACACCTTTCCGATCCGTCGCACGCCGCCCGCCATCGGCAGCAGCCTGACGCTCGACACGTGCTTCGTCGACGGGGCGGCGATGACGGTGGCGCGCTCCTCCCAGCGGTACGACCGGCTCGGTCCTCGAAGATTGCGCTACGTCGACCTCGGGATATCCGCCGGGTTCGAGGCGAGCCTGGATGTCGACGATCGGGGTCTGGTGCTCCGCTACCAGCACCTGTTCGAGCGCGTGACGCCCGTCTGACCGAGGAAGGCCCTCGCCTCCAGGGGCTCGGCGAGGAGCGCCGCAGTCTCACCCGTGGCTCGCCCCGTTCGCGAACGCGACGCCGGCTTCACAGAAAGGCGATCGCCAGGAGCAGCAGAACGTCCGGCGCGAGAAGCAGAGCGAAGCTCCATTCAAGGGAGCGCCCCCTGTAGGCCAGGCGCAGCCCCGGCGCGACGAACACGAGGAGGTAGAGCAGCGCCATGGCGGCAAGGCCGCCGGACATTCCCTGTCCGGCGCGGTCCTGCCCGCCGGCCCAGAGCGCAGCCAGGGCCATGAAGACGACCAGCACGGCCTTGATCCAGCCGAGCCCGATCGCGGCTCCGCGAAGCCACGGCGAGGGAACGGGTTCGCGGGGACCTTGAGGCATCGTGCGGGCTCCGAGACGGCTGGCACCCGAGCTGGCGGGCGGCTGGCGCGTCTGTCGCACGTCGAAGCGGCGCTTTCGGTGCCGGGCGGCACATGGGGCGGCTCGGGTGCCCGGTGAGGAGCGCTCCAGCTTTCATCCCCGGCTCTCCGCCATGGGTGAACGCGACGCCGGCTTCCTACAGAGGATGCAGCCAACGCCAGACAGGGCCGTCCTCCGGGTCCACGACCGTGCCCGTGTGCGCAAACCCGAGCCGCTCCAGAATGCGCGTCGATGCACTCGCCTGAGGCAGCGTGTGGGCGACCACCTCGACGACGCTCCCCTGGGAGCGAGCGATCTCGACGAGGGCCGCCGCCATCGTCCGGCCGATCCCGCGCCCCTCGTGGCCGGGAAACGTGAAGTAGGCGATCTCGACCCTTCCGTCGCGCGGGGCGTCCTTGAAGGCGCAGGTGCCGACGACGGCGGCTTCGCGACCCGACCGCTCGGTCGCGATGTAGGCGATCCAGGGCTCGCGCGCGCCGGTGCGCCGAAACAGGCCGTGATGGGCGACGGCGACCTCGCGCAGGACCGGCGTCACCTGATCGGGAGCAACTTCGTCCTGAGGCTCGCCTTCGGCGATGCGCCGGGCGAGCTCCGGGCCGAGAGGTCGAAGGTGAATGCGTTGGCTCATTTCGAGCGGCCTTTCGCTCAGGATCGTCCGGGTCGCCGGTCAAGCAGGCGAAGGGAGCGCTCCCTGGGCTCCGCGGAGAGCGGATGGATGCCGTTCCTGCAGCACCACAGGACATGGACGGTGAGGCTCGCGACGACAAGGCCGGCGGGGAGGATGAGGGACCAGGGCCGTCCGAAGACAAGGAAGACGAGAGACGTGACAGCAAGCACGACGCTCCATTTCGCGAGACGAACGGCGATCCACGCGCGAGCGCCCCGGTCCGCGACGAACCGATGGAAGATCGACGTCCCCAGCACGGCGAGAACGGCCACCACGACGACCTCTGCAAGCATGGTTCGCTCCGGCATGTCCAGGCGGTGTCGTGCCGGCGGGCGGCCCTTCGCCTTCAGGGGCTCCTCATACCGGAGCACCGTCCGGATTGCAGCCCGGACCGCGGCCCGCGACGAGACCCGGAGCGAAGCCGCGGGAGCCTTTGTGGAGAGGATGCAGGGGATGGGGAGCCGTCAGGTGATGGTGATGCCCTTGAAGAACTCGTCGAGCGCCTGGAACACCTGATCGGTGTAGGCCCGCTGATCGTCGCCGGCGCGGTTGGAGATGGCATGGTTCGCCGCGATCTTGCACTCGTCGGTGATGCGGGACAGGAGCTCGCGCCGCTCCATCGGGTCCGAGCTCTGGGCCGCGACCAGGCGGGCGACGACGTTGCTGAGGACGATGCGGAGCGCGGCTCGTTCCGCGTCGGCTCGGATGGGATCGGTCACGGGAAGAGGCCCTTGGAGCGGAGGTGCCGGGGAGGGAGGCCGGGCGAAGGACGGAGCGCCCCGCTCGGCCTCTTGGTCGGACAGGAGAGATGGCGTCGTGCTACTCGGCCGTCATGGGATCGATCATCGATCGCACCTGAGAAACGCTGTCCGCCGGGAAGCCGCCACGCTTGGCATGCTCGCGGATGATCGCCTCGTTCGGCGCGCGATAGATGCAGTAGATCTTGTCGTCGGTGACGTAGCTGTGCACCCACTGGATCTCCGGCCCAAGGTCACGCAGAACACCGCAGGAGGTCTGCGAGGCACCTTTCAGATCTGCTGCGGACGCACCACCCACACCGGGCATGTTACGCTCGATCACGAACTGCGGCATGACTGTCCCGCCGGCGAAGCCGGCGCTCCCTGGCCGCTTCGGGCTCAAATCATTCTCGATCTGCCGAAGCCGGAACAGGATGCGCCGAAAGCTTCCGCTAGGGAAGGGGCCACGCTTGCGGCTGCTCGCGGGATGGGTTGCCCGCACGTCGGAGGGGCTGCCCGGTGGCACAGTGCTGCGTGACCCGCTCCCCAGCGGTCGCCATTACAGGTCCTCACCGCCTATGACGGTGTCGGGGGCTGGGCTCCCGCCCACGCCCCGACGGATCGTACCGGCGTCGCCGTTCGGGTGAGCGACTCGGACCTGAAATCGGACCTTGGGACTGGCTCGATCGCATCGCGTTCGATTGCCCTCGGCGTCACGATCCTGGAGACCGCCAGCCGGGAAAGTACGACCCGAAATGCGAAGTCCGCTACCCCGGACCCGAACGGGCCACCGGCTCCGCCGGATCTGCCGGGCCCGGCCATAGCGCTACGACGGGTGGTGAGCGGCCAGGGATGACGACGGCTGACCGGAAGGCCGCCCGATCCCGAGTCTCGTCCGCTCCCGTTATCAGCACGAACGGCACAGCGTCTCACGACCGGGAAACGTGCCTGGTGCCTCCATCGCTCGATAACCGCAAATTCCGTGGATCCACGGGCGGAACAGCATTGAGGTGGGGTGCCGGGGCGGCGCGCGCAGGCATCTGATCCGGTGACTCGCAGACAGTTCTCCGGCGAGCCTGACCCGGCAGGCAGCCAAGTCGCCTCGCACGCCGCTGCAAGGGCCATTCATGCATCGTTGGCGGACTGCGCCGCGAAGCTAGGAGGAGGCAGGCCTCCTGGGCCCACGTCGCTTCGGCCGCCAAGCCTCATTTCAGGATGATCCTAGGGCTTGCCTCCGCAGCGCTTCCACGGCCCTCGCGGGAGGCCAGGCCAACTCAGCCAAGCCCTTGAAAAGATTGGCGCACCCGACACGATTCGAACCTGTGACCTTTGCCTTGGGAGGGACGAGGTCGCGGGTTTGCTGGGGTTGGCTGGAGTTTTCCCCAGTTTAATAAGACATTGAATGTTAATGGCTTTAGTTCTCGGCGAGTTTGCCCGGCTTTGTCGCTCACCGGGTTGGAGCTCCATAGCGGCAATAGCGATGGTTCGGACCGTTCCTAGGATCTGCTTGCGCCTTTGCTCCACGTCCATGGCGGGTCCTCTAACTCTCTCGGACTCTTGTCCCAAGCCATCGTGACCGACCCTCGGCTTGCCGAAAACCCTCCTTAGCCGCCCTCGCGGCCTTCCTGGTGCTGCTGTTCGGGATCGTGTGCGAGGTGGTGGGTTAGCCGGCCCTGATCTTGCCATTCCGTTGCGCCAAACCCCCGCTGAACGCCTATAGGGCGCTGAGGGTTCGGGGACACAATGACGGGACGTGACAACGACTGGTGGACGAACCGCGATCTCACTTGGTGGCAGTCCTACACCATCGGCTTTCTGCTCGGCCCTATCGTGGTGCTGCTGGTCTACAGAGCACTGTAAGGAATGCCGTTCGGCGCGTGGCCGACGCTTACAAGCAGCTCCTCGAGCACAACGAGCGGTATCCGAGGACTATTCCCGCGCGGACATGAGCGTCAGCGAGTAACGCCTTCTCGAGCCCCTCTAACAGACGGTAAGGGGAGGCGCGACCCTTGGCTTCCTGCCGCGGGAGCGCAGGAGCGGCCGTTGCAGGCGGGTTGCTGCGTCAGCAACCCTCCATCGTAACCGTACTCATAATTGAGCCCGCTTGTAGACCTCTGGCTTCCCTGACCGCTCGCAGGCTTCGTGGCTACCCGACCGCGTCGACGGCCGTCGCCATCATAATCGGCTGGCCAGGGGACGTCTCCCGTCCGGGTCCGCTGCCGAACCGGACCAGTGGAGGGGTCGCCTCCCGTGGTCAGCTTGTTAGGGCAGGGGATGCGCCCGCCGTTCGCGTTGACGCATTTCGTCTCCACAATGATATCGATCCCCGGGATCGACTCGCTGCCTGTTTGTGCAGCTGCCGGGTCAGAGCCCCCGACAGCCAATCCAAGCACAAGAAAGCCGCCGCAGAGCAACGGGGTGAGCGTGCGCATTGTCATGGGGTAGCCCTCCGCGCGCCCCAGTGGAGATCGCGCGGCAGGCACAATGGCACAGCTTGGCCATTGCTCCTAAGATTTCAATCAAACTGGCGCGGGCGGTGATGGAAATGGCGAGGAGGGGGTAGCCGCAGGTCGGCATCCTCACCCCATCTCCGGCCAGAAAAGGATGACTGAAACGAACGCCAAGGCGAAGACGATCGTTGCCACGAACTGGGTCATGTCCCCCACGCCCAGTCACGCGAGCGCGATTAGCGCATTCGCAAGGAGACGATCTCCCGGAGGATCGCAGCCGGCTCGATTGAGAGAACGAAGTCCAACGAACTCGCTAGGTCGCCCCACGCCAGAACCCACAGGCAGGCTCCCGCGACGAGGCTCAGGAAAAGATCGGCCAGCAAGATCGTCCACCACTTCATGTCTCACCTCATCCCCTGCTCCTGGAGTGTGGGTCGCGCGCGCGATGTTGGGCGTGTGCGCTAGCGCACATTTGCTGCGAAGGCTGGGGCGTAGGGCGTATCCGTATGACCTACGTTCTCTTTCGCCAGCGGAACATCCCCTCCCGCTTTTGCGCCGTTCCCGCAGGTGAGGCAGCGCCTGCCTTTATCGATGCTCAAGCGTGGGCGTTTGCCGGGTTGCATATACCTGACCAAGCGACATCGGATCAATTCGACGAGGCGGCGGCGCGGCAGGCCTGCAGAGAACAAGGCTTCTACATCTACCGCGCAGCGGGACCACGCGGGTGAATCGTCTGAGTGCCATCTCAGCAGCCCTCCCCCTCACCCCCTGCCTCTGGCCTGCACGATGAGTTCGGCGAGCCTCTCGCGTTCCCGAGCCTTCGCGAACCGGGACACGATGGTCATGACGCCGGCCACCGTCGCGAAGAGCGAGAGGAAGGCAGTCGCCAGCGCGAGCAGAAGGTGAAGGGTGTCCATCTGATCCCCAATCAGGATCTTCGGACTGTAGGTTGAGCCGGCCGCCAAAGCTAGACCGTACGTGCGGGCTCAACCGTCGTTTTCTGGGATCCAGCCGCAGGAGAGGCAGCCGCCCCCTCGCTTGCCCCATCAGACCCGCGTGCTGCCGCGCACATCCCCCGGCGAACCTTCCCGGCATGTTCCTCGTCGCGGGCGGGGCCGATGCCGCCTGATCCGCCGAGGCAGCCATGAGCGACACCAGCGACCAGACCCTCGACGCCTCATCCTCCGACGCCTTCTGCTTCAGCGGCAACGGTGGCGCTGGCGGCAATGGCGGCCTGTTCGGCAACGGTGGCGATGCCGGAGAGGGCGGGATCGTCGGCAGCGGCGGCGACGGTGGCTTCTACGGCAACGGCGGAACCGGCAGCAGCGGCGGTCCGTATGGCAATGGAGGCGACGGCGGGGTGGGTGGCTTCGTCTACGGCGAGGGTGGCACGGGCAGCAGCTGCACCATGCCCGACCATGATGGAAACGGCGCCCTGGTCGGCAATGGCGGCGTTGGCAGCCACGATTGGTTCTAAGCGTCTCGGATCAGCTAGCTTTCAGCTAGCTCTCGGCGCCAGCCCGCTCATTCTCGCTCCACCTCCGGCGTCCAGTCGCAGGGGACTTCCCGGCTTGCCATGGCAGCGAACACGTCCTTGTACTGGGCTCGCTTCTGCCAGCGGGTCATTTGTTCGTACTGGACAAGTCCATTGGGCAGTACCCGGATCACGCGCCGGACCCTTGGGTCATTTCCTGTTTCGCATAGGTAGCACTTGCCGGCTTCAACGCTCTCGGGCGGTGCCGGCATGCCACGCCTCATCCCTTGCTGCTGAAGTGCTCCTTGCCTCAGACAATGGCGATGTCGTCCAGGAGAAGCGACTTGTCTGTGACGCCTTGGATCACCACGACGAGCCCGGTGTCGAACGTGAACACCGTATTGCCGCGGACCACCTGAGCCTGGTCGAGCGCGTCCGCGGCGCTCGTCACTCCGAGCGTGTCGCTGAAGGAGAGCGTGTCGAGATCGTCCTCGAAATCCTGGACGCGGCTGACGTTACGTTGGGTGCCTGAGTCCACCCCAAACCCGAAGGTGTCACTGCCGCTGCCACCCCAGAGGCGGTCCAGACCACCCGCGCCACTGAGGTAGTCGTTCCCGTCGCCACCATGCAGTTCATCGTTACCGTTGTCGGCGAAGAGGCCATCCCGACCCACGTCGCCAACGAGAACGTTGTTACCGCCGTTGTCTATGAGGACATCCCGGCCTTTGCCGCCGAAGGAATAGTCGTCTCCCTTACCGCCGTACAGGCCGTCGTTGCCATCGCCACCGACGAGGATGTCGTCACCGGCGAGGCCCGAGAGACCATCTCCGTCATCGCCTCTTGGAAAGCCATCCCTGGCCCAGCCGATGATGAGGTCCGAGCCGCCGGTGCCCTCCAGTTCATCCGTGCCCTGCGTACCCCAAAGCGTGCGGGCATTACTCATCTGCCCGATAGCGCTGATGATCCTCGACCAATTCACCGGCTTGCTCCTGTTCGAACTCGGTCCATTTCTCAGCTATTTCAGGCGATCTGCAAGTAAAGCGCATAGCGTTCCCGCTCATGCCGAACCGCCGCATCCCTGCTCTTGGAGGGTGAGGCGGCCACCATACTCCAGGCTTCTCGGCCGCACGCCTGGCCCAGCGTTCGGTTCGATGAAAATGGCCGCTTGGCAAATTCCAAGGCGCTATCTCCGCGCGGCCTAGTGCTCACCCTCAGCTCCTTGATGGCATTGCGCAGCGCCTCGATGGCCGGCTCTACGCCTCAGGTAGACGCCATCAAAGCAGCTCCCGCGCTGACCAGCGCGATAGCCAAAGCGTCGTCACTCACGTGCTTACGCCCCATCTCGGCGAAGCCTCGCACGGCCTGGAGGGCCGCAGTGTTGTCCGGGTCGGGCTCCGCGCTCATGGCTGCTTCCTTTGCTTCATGCCCAGCTCGGCGCCTTCAGTGAACTCGATACAGGCGCCTATCCGCCATTCTCGCTCGTCAGCTGATCGGGACGGAGCCCCTCATCCTGCGGCCCGTGCTTCCTGATCCCGGCCGCAGCACGAAGCGCAGCGCTCATCCTCTCCTGCCAGCCGGGCCCGTCGGCCTGGAAATGCTCCAGCACGTCGCGGTCGAGGCGCAGGGACACGAGCTCGCGAACCGGTGGTAGGGTAACACCCTTCGGGCGCTCGGTGAGATCTGCGGGCTTCGTGGTTGCGGACTTGAACGCCGCCTCGGCAGCGTGTCGCGTACCAGAAGGCTTGCGGGATGGGGGCTTGGACATCGGATCCTCTCTAGTGGCGGTCCTGAGCTAACGGCCGGGCGGAGGAGGGCGTTCTGATTCGTCCAGCCGTGCCGTGCCGTCTTGATGTGCGAGCCAGAGGCGCGCTCACAGAGCAGATGCGATTGCAGCCTGGATGCCCCTGATGTTGGCTCCGCTCTTCAATGTCTTCTGGATGGGATCAGGACGGCCTGAGACCCAGAGCCTCAGCTCCGAATCCATATCGAAAGTGCCCGCATTCTCGACCGAGTAGGCCGTGATGGCCCGGTATGGGATGACCAGATACTCGACCTTCCGACCTGTGAAGCCCTGCTTATCGACGAGGATAAGGCGCCGGTCTGTGAAGATGAAGATGTCCCGAACGACCTTGAAGGCGACCTGCACCGGCTCGTCGGGCAGGAGCATGCCATCCAGCTCCCGGCGAGCCTGCTCCGGCGTGAGGTCGCTCGCATGCCCGAAAAGCTTGCTGATCAGGCTCATGATTCGCCCCAGGGTACCTACATCGCACCTAGCGCCGTGCGGCTCATGGTGAAGTAGGGGCGCATCAGGAGGGGTGATGGCCCGTTTCCAAAACAGGCTGGCTCCGGCTCCGTCGGAGCAGTCGTTCCTAGCCGCTATGTGGGACGCCACTGTGAGACGTCCCGCCAAGATCCACCTAAGTCATTGAGAAGATTGGCGCACCCGACACGATTCGAACGTGTGACCTTTGCCTTCGGAGGGCAACGCTCTATCCAGCTGAGCTACGGGTGCCAGAGGCCTCGGCCCCGCGCGGAGGCCGATTGCGGGCGGACCCTAACCCATCAGGGGGGCTCCTGCCAACCCCTCGGCGCCGGGCCTGCGGTCCCGTCCGCCATCGGCTCCGGCACAGGCCGGAAGCGGCCGGCGCGCCGTTAACCAATTGTTAGCCACTCGTCCTTCATGATCCTTAACGTTAAGATTTCCTTGCCGCGGTGGGCTTCATGTCGACACGCTTCGCATATCAGCGCGAGACCGCGCCCGAAGGGGTGGTGCCCTTCGCCCGGTCCCGGGAGGAGGCCGAATCGCCTCACCCCCGCTCCAGCTTCGGATCGGGCAGCACCTACGGGTCCTTGCGCCCGCAGGGGGGGGAGGGCGGCCGGCGCGACTGGACGGCGGCCTCGCTCGCCCTCGAGAAGGCCGCGCAGCACCACCATTCCCGGATGGAGGAGTTGCGGGACTTCGAGGCCCGCATCCTCGACAAGATGCGCCAGCTCGAAGCCGCGCTCCGCCACGAGGAGGCCCGCGCCCGGGCCGCCGAGAAGCGGGCCCAGGAAGCGGAGCGCCGCGCCGGCGAGGCCGAGGAGTGGATGCAGCGCATGTGCGAGAAGATCCACGAGCATTTCGGCCGCGACTGAAATCCGCGGCGTCGCCCCGCGACGGCCCCGCGTGCGGGCCGGGCGGCCCGATGCGGCTGTCGGTCCGGTCGGGCGGTCTCGATCGGGCGACCTCGATCCGGCAGGCCTGAAATCTCTCGTCCGGTCCCGCCGGGCCGATCCGGAGCCTCCGTCGAGGCCCGTCAGGCGATCTCGATCCGGCAGACCTGCGGGCCCTTCTTGCCGTCGACGATCCCGATGCGCACCCGCATGCCCTCGGTGACGCCGGAGAGGCCGGACTGCTCCAGCACCGTGCGGTGGAGAAAGACCTCCTCGCCGCCCTCGTCCGGCGTGATGAAGCCGAAGCCCTTGGTGGCGTTGTACCACTTCACGGTGCCGGACCCTTCGCGCTCGGGACCGGGCGGCGGCTCGGCGGCGTCGCGCTGGGGTGCCGGGCCGCCCCGGCCCGGCTGCGCCGAGGCGGGCGCGGGTGCAGGGGTGGGCGCAGGGGCGGGCGCGGACGGCGGACGCATCTCCTCCTCCTCCTCGGCCAGGAGGTCGTCGAGCTGGTCGGCGAGGCGGATCGCCAGGTCGGAGGTGAGTTCGTACAGCACCTTCTTGCCGGCCTCGTCCTCGACCTGGATCTGATAGGTGCTGCCGGTGCGGGTGACGGCGGCGTGAGCGAGCGGCTTCGCTTTTGGCGCGCGGGCCATGTGGTTCTCCATGAGACGGCGGAATGCTGCAGAGCCGCCCGTGCGGGCCGGGCCGGAACGCGGACCGGTGGGGCCGGGGCCCGGACCGGCCGCCGACCTGCTCGCGATCCTACTTCGGACGAAGCGCCCTGACCATCCTGCGGCAGCCCGATAGGCCGGGGACGCCCGGGTTGTAAAGCCCCCGCGCCGGTGCACCCCCCGCGCGGCTCCCGCGTTTGGCATTTGCGCCCGACCGGGGATCGGTCATTATCGGGAGAAGAGCGGACCGCACGGGATCCGCCTCAACGACACCAACGATCCCCAAGGTCCGGAGGAGACCCCCATGACGATCACCCGCCGAGAGCTGCTGTCCGGCATCGCCGCCCTGGCCGTATCGGGCGTTGCGGGCCCGGCCTTCGCGCAAGCGCGCGATCCGAGCTGGCCGCGCTCGCTGACGCTCGGCACCGCGTCCGTCGGCGGCACCTACGCGGTCTACGGCCAGGCCTGGGCCTCGCTCGTGGGCGAGAAGATCGGGCTGCCGATCAGCACGCAGCAGACGCAAGGCCCCAACCAGAACATCCTGCTCCTGCAGGGCAAGGAGATCGAGCTCGGCATGACCACCATGGGGGTGGCGCTCCAGGCCTGGAACGGCGAGGGCGACTGGACCAAGGGCACCAAGATGCGCGACATCCGCGCCCTGTTCCCGATGTACGACACCCCGTTCCAGATCGTCACGCTGAAGAAATCGGGCATCACCTCGGTGGCGCAGCTCGCGGGCAAGCGCGTCGGCGTCGGCCCGCGCGCGGGCACGCCCGGCACCTATTACCCGCTCATGTTCCAGGCGCTCGGCGTGCAGGTCACGATCCGCAACGGGCAGGCGTCCGACATGGCCTCCCAGCTCGCGGACGGGCTCATCGACGCCTATGCCTTCGCGGCGGGCCTCCCCGTCGCGTCGTTCTCCGAGATCGAGGCCACGAACCCGGTCAACTTCTTCGCCTTCACGAACGACGAGATCGAGAAGCTCCGCAAGGCCTTCCCGGAGCTCTCGCCCGCGACGATCCCGGCCGGCACCTACCGCACGCAAGGAGACAACCAGCAGACCGTCGGCCTGTTCAACTTCGCGGCCTCCCACCGCGAACTGCCCGAGAGCCTCGCCTACGCGATCGTCAAGGCCGTGCACGAGAACCACGACGCCATGATCAAGGGCCATGCGGCCGCCAAGGAGAGCACGCCTGAGAACGTCGCCAAGAACACCTTCCTGCCGTTCCATCCCGGCGCCGCGCGCTACTACAAGGAACGCGGGCTCACCATTCCCGCCAACCTGATCGGCTGAGCGCCGGGTCTTGGCGCCCGAGCGTTCCCCGTCGGCGGGGTCTTCCATGATCGAACGCGAAGGCGCCCCAGTCGCGGCCGCGGAGCGCCTTCCGGACGAGGAGTTCGGCGGGCTGAAGCGGACGCTCGGCGGCGTCGAGGGCGGCCTCTTCTACGCCCTCGCCGCCGGCTTCACGCTCTACCACCTCGCGGTCCTGAACCTGTGGCCGCAGGAGGCGCTGCTGTTCCGGGCCACGCACGTGGCCTGGGCGGCGGCCCTCGGGTTCGCGCTCTACCGGCCGTTTTCGGCCTCGAGCCTGTCCCGCGTGCCCTGGTACGACTGGGCGCTGATCGCCGCCGCGCTCGCCTGCGGGGCCTACATCCACGTGGAGCTCGACGGGCTCCTGTTCCGCGCCGGCGCGGTGCCGGACCGGGGCGACGTGGTCGCGGGGCTCGTGGGCACGCTCGTCGTGCTCGAATTCGCCCGGCGCACGGCGGGCATCGCGCTGCCGATCATCGCGGGCGTGTTCATCCTCTACGTCTTCCTCGGGCCCTGGCTGCCGGGGGTGCTCTACCACCGCGGCCACGACTGGCAGCGCTTCTTCGCCTACATCTATTCGGATCTGGGCATCTTCGGCACCACCACGGAAGCATCCTCGAACTTCATCGTGCTGTTCGTGGCCTTCGGGGCCTTCCTGCAGGTCTCGCGGGTCGGCGACTACTTCAACGACCTCTCGCTCAGCCTGTTCGGCTGGACCCGCGGCGGACCCGCCAAGGCGACGGTGGCGTCGGGCGTGCTGTTCGGGGCGATCAGCGGCTCGTCGGTCGCCAACGTGGTGGCCTCGGGCTCGATCACCATCCCGATGATGCGCCGCGTCGGCTACGACCGCGCCACCGCGGGCGCGGTCGAGGCGACCTCCTCGACGGGCGGGCAGATCACGCCGCCGGTGCTCGGTGCCGGCGCCTTCCTGATGGCGGAGATCACCGGCATCCCCTACGGCGAGATCGCGCTCGCGGCGATCATCCCGTGCCTTCTGTTCTACATCGCCTGCTTCCTGCACGTGGACCTGCACGCGCGCGTCAACGGGCTCGAGGGCCTGCCGCGGCACGACCTGCCGCCCCTCGGCGCGCTGCTGCGCCGGGTCTACCTCTTCACGCCGCTCGTGGTGCTGGTCTGGACGCTGATGTCCGGCTACTCGGCCTTCCGGGCCGGCACGCTCGGGCTCCTGGCCGCGGTCGTGGTGAGCTGGCTCAGCCGGCACCATGCCATCGGGCCGCGCCGCATGCTCGAGGGCCTCGCGCAGGGGGCAAAGGATTCGCTCCAGCTCGTCGCGGTCTGCGCCTGCGCGGGCATCATCGTGGGCGTGATCGCGCTCACGGGCCTCGGCGGGCGGGTCGCGCAGCTCACCCTCGCGCTCGCGGGCGAGAGCCAGATCTACGCGCTCGCCTTCGGGATGATCGTCGCGCTGGTGCTCGGCATGGGCATGCCGACGACCGCGGCCTACGCGATCGCCGCCGCCGTGGTGGCGCCGGGCCTGCAGCGCATCGGCGTGCCGCCGCTCGTGGCCCACATGTTCATCTTCTACTACGCGGTTCTATCCTCGATCACGCCGCCGGTGGCGCTCGCGTCCTTTGCGGCGGCCGCGATCGCCAAGGCCGATCCGTGGCGGACCTCGTTCATCTCGCTCAAGATGGGGCTCGCGACCTTCATCGTGCCCTTCATGTTCTACGCGAGCCCCCTGCTGCTCGGGCGGGGCCCGCTGCTCCAGATCCTGCCCGTCGTCGCGACGGCCTCGATCGGCGTCGCGCTCCTCGCCTGCGCGACGGAAGGCTGGCTCGGCGACCGGCTCGGATGGGTCGAGCGCGTCGTGCTCTTCGTCGCCGCGCTGATGCTGATCACGCCGGAGCCGGTCACGGATGCGATCGGCCTCGCGCTCGGGGTCGCGGTGCTGGCGCTCGGCATCCTGCGCCGGCGCCGGAGCGCGCGGGTTCTGGCAGCACCGGGCCCCGGAGCGGGTTAGCGCCGGCCGCTTAGGCCCAGGTGCTCTGCGCCTCCGAGCGGCATTCCCTCCGGCGGTGAGGCTCGGCCTCGGTGCTCTGCGCTTCCATGCGGAGCGGTCCCTCCCGCCGCGTTCTAGGCCCAGGTGCTCTGCGCCTCCATGCAGGCCCGACCGTCCGCGTCGCGCGTCCAGGCCGCGATCGAGCCGTCCGCCTCGCGCGCCGCGCAGACCTCGAAGGTCCCCCCGTGCGTCATCGGCCGCAGGCCGCGGTAGCGGAAGCGGCGGGGCACGCTCCCGCCCAAGGCTGCGGCGGCGTTGAGGAGGAGCGAGGCCTGCAGGGGACCGTGCACCACGAGCCCGTCGTAGCCCTCGACCGCGCGCACGTAAGGCTCGTCGTAGTGGATGCGGTGGCCGTTGAAGGTCAGCGCCGAGTAGCGGAACAGCAGCACGGGCGTCGCGGGCACGGCCCAGACGAGCTCGGGCACGCGCGGATCGGGCTCCCCCGGCGGTATCGCGCTGCCCGGCTGCGGCGCCTCGCGGTAGACGATGTCGTGGCGCTCGCGCAGCGCGACGCCGCGCTCCGTCGCGAGTTCGTGGCGAACGGCCACGAAGCAGAGCGTGCCGGTGCGTCCCTCCTTGGCGGCGACGTCGGCAACCTGCGAGCGGCGGCGCACGGCATCGCCGATGCGCAGGGGCCCGAGCGTCTCGATCTCGCCGCCCGCCCACATGCGGCGGGGCAGCGGAACGGGCGGCAGGAAGCCCCCGCGTGCCGGATGCCCGTCGGGGCCGAGCTCGGCTTCGGGCACCATGGGGGGCGCGAGGCACCAGTGCAGCGCGAGCGGCGCCTCGCCCGCGGGCACGGGCGCGAGATGGGGCGCCAGCGTGGCACGGAAGCCCTCGACGAGGCGCGGCGTGACGAGGTCGTCGGCCGCCTCCTCGCGTCCGATCCATGTCTGCAAGTGGTCGAGAGGCAGGCTCATGCGGCGAATCCCGTGCAGGCGCTGTCGGCGATAGGGGGATTGCACATGCCGATCATGGCGCGAACGCCGCGCGGATGCGGTCAGTGATAAAGGGTTCAAGCGCACCGCTCATGCGGCGAACTCCGCGCGGATGCTCACCGTGTGCTCGCCGAGCGCGGGCACGGGGCCGGGCGAGAAATCCTCCCGCCCGGCGGGCCGCGGCACCCGGAAGGCCGCGTCGCCGGGGAGGGGGCTTTCAATGGTGCGGAGCGCGGGATGGGCGGGCAGGTCGGCGACCTGCGACACCCGCGCCCAGGCGATGCCGTGCCGGGTGAGGCGCGCGATCGCCTCCTCCTGCGTGAACCCCGCGAACACGGCCGCGATCACCGCATCGAGCGCGTCGCGGTTCTCGACGCGGCCCGGGTTGTCGGCGAAGCGCGGATCGGCGGCCAGCTCCGGAGACCCGAGCACGCCGGCGCAGAAGCGTGCCCATTCGCCCTGGTGCTGCACCGCGAGCACCACGTCGCCGTCGCGGCAGGCATAGCGGCTGTAGGGGTAGATCGAGGCGTGCGAGAGCCCGTGCCGGGCGGTGGCGCGGCCCGCATAGGTGTGGTGCAGCAGCGGCACGCTCATCCAGTCTGCCATGCCGTCGAACATCGCGACCTCGATGGCGCGCCCGCGCCCCGTGACGCCGCGGGCGATCAGGGCTTCGAGGACCGCCGCATGGGCGTTCATGCCGGTCGCGATGTCGGCGATCGAGACCCCGACCTTCGAGGGCGTGTCGGGCGTGCCCGTGACGGCGCAGATCCCGCTCTCGGCCTGGACCAGCATGTCGTAGGCGCGCATGTCGCGATAGGCCGTGCCGCCGCCGTAGCCCACGATGTCGACGGCGATCAGCCGCGGGTGGCGCGCCACGAGATCGGCGGAGCCCAGGCCCAGCTTCACGGTCGCGCCGGGCGCCAGGTTCTGGACGAACACGTCGGCCCGCGCGAGGAGGCGATGCACGAGCGCGAGGTCGCCTTCGTGCTTGAGGTCGAGGGCCGCGCTCTCCTTGCCCCGGTTGAGCCAGGCGAAATAGGCGCTGACCCCGTGCACGGCGCGGTCGTAGTGGCGCGCGGTGTCGCCCTCCGGCCGCTCGATCTTGACCACGCGGGCGCCCGCATCCGCGAGCCTCACGGTGCACATGGGCGCCGCGACCGCCTGCTCGATCGCGACCACGAGAAGTCCGTTCAACGGTCCCTTCATGACGGCCTCACTCCGGGCATCGCGGCAATGATAGGTCCCTGCGGAGAGTCGGGCATGACGTCCTCAATACGACCGCGGCAGGCCGAGCACGTGCTCGGCGAGGTGGGACAGGATCAGGTTGGTGGAGATCGGCGCCACCTGGTAGAGGCGCGTCTCGCGGAACTTGCGCTCCACGTCGTATTCCTCCGCGAAGCCGTAGCCGCCATGGGTCTGGATGCAGGCGTTCGCGGCCTCGAAGGAGGCGTCGGCCGCGAGCATCTTGGCCATGTTGGCCTCCGCGCCGCACGGGCGCCCCGCCTCGTAGAGCCGGATCGCCTCGCGCACCATCAGCTCGGCGGCGCGCATGTTGGCGTAGGCGCGGGCGATCGGGAACTGCACGCCCTGGTTCTGGCCGATCGGCCGGCCGAACACCACGCGCTCCTTGGCGTAACGCGTCGCCTTGTCGATGAACCACTTGGCGTCGCCCACGCATTCGGCCGCGATCAGGATGCGCTCCGCGTTCATGCCGGAGAGGATGTAGCGGAAGCCCTTTCCTTCCTCGCCGACGAGGTTCTCGGCCGGCACGCGCACGTCCTCGAAGAACACCTCCGTGGTGGCGTGGTTCATCATGGTGCGGATCGGCCGGATCGTGAGGCCGTTGCCGAGGGCTTCGCGCATGTCGAGGATGAAGACCGAGAGGCCTTCGGTCTTCTTCGCGACCCCTTCGCGCGGCGTGGTGCGGGCGAGGAGCAGCATCACGTCGGAATGCTCCGCGCGGCTCGTCCAGACCTTCTGGCCGTTGACGACGTAATGATCGCCGTCGCGTCGCGCGAAGGTCTTGAGGGAGGTCGTGTCGGTTCCGGACGTCGGCTCGGTGACCCCGAAGGCCTGGAGGCGCAACTCCCCGCTCGCGATCGGCGGCAGGTAGCGCGCCTTCTGCTCGTCCGAGCCGTGCCGCAGGAGCGTGCCCATCACGTACATCTGGGCGTGGCAGGCGCCGCCGTTGCAGCCCGCGCGCTGGATCTCTTCGAGGATCGCGGCCGCGGCCGAGAGGGGCAGCCCCGCGCCGCCGTATTCCTCCGGGATCAGCGCGGCGAGGAAGCCCGAGCGGGTGAGCGCGTCGACGAATTCGGCCGGGTATTCCATGGCCCGGTCGAGCCGGCGCCAGTACTCGCCGGGAAAGTCGGCGCAGAGCCGCGCGACGGCGTCGCGGATCTCGGCGTGGGGCTGGTCTTCGGTCATGCGGACCTCGATCGGAGCGGGCGCCGAGCGCGGCGCGGACGGGTTGCGGACGCGAAGGCGACAGCAGCGCGCCTCGCATCAGGCCGGAGCGCCGAACTCGGCGCGGATGGATTCGTCGTGCTGGCCGAGCGCCGGCACGGACTTGAGCCGGGGGCGCTCGCCGTCGACGACGACGGGCGGAGCGAGCACCTCGACGGCGCCGTTCGGGGTTGCGACGGGGAGCGTCGTGGCGCTCGGATGGCGCATCAGGTCGCCGACCGTGGAGACGAAGCCGTAGGCGATGGCGCCGCGCTCGAGGGCCGCCGCGACCTCGGCGGCGCTGCGCTGCCCGAGGATCTCCTGCACGAGCGCGTCGCAGGATGCGCGGTTGCGGACCCGCTCGACGTTGACGCGGAAGCGCGGGTCGGACGCGATCGCGGCATCGCCCAGCACCTCGGCGCAGAAGGAGTGCCATTCCCGCTCGCTCTGGATCGAGATCACCACCGCGCCGTCGCGGAGCGCGAAGATCCCGTAAGGGGCGATCGAGGGATGGGCGAGACCGACGCGGGGCGGCTCGCGGCCGCCGTAGCGGCGCGTGAGATACGGCACGTTCATGAAGTCCGCGAGGGTGTCGAACAGCGACAGCGCGAGGCTCGATCCCACGCCGGTGCGCCCGCGCCGGAGCAGCGCCTCGAGGATCGCGGCATAGGCGTTCTGCCCGGTGGCGATGTCGGCGATCGAGACGCCGACCCGGGTCGGGCCGGAATTCGCATCGCCCGTGATGGCCGACAGGCCGACCTCGGCCTGGACGAGGAGGTCGTAGGCCTTGCGGGCGTGGTGCGGCGTGCCCGGCGCGTAGCCGCTGATGTCGCAGGTGATGAGGCGAGGGTAGCGCCGGCGCAAATCCGCGCTGCCGAGCCCGAGCCTGTCCGTGGCGCCGGGCGCCAGGTTCTGGATGAAGACGTCGGCCCGGGCGATCATGGCTTCGACGAGCGCCCGGTCCTCGTCCCGCTTGAGGTCGATGCGGCAGGATTCCTTGCCGCGGTTGATCCAGACGAAATAGGTCGAGAGCCCGTTCACGTAATCGTCGTAGCCGCGGGCGAAGTCGCCCTCGGGCCGCTCGATCTTGATGACGCGCGCGCCCGCATCCGCGAGGCGCGCGGTCGCGACGGGGGCCGCCACCGCCTGTTCGAGGGCGACGACGAGAATGCCGTCGAGGGCACCGCTCATGGCTGCCGATCTCCTCCCATCGGGCGCCGGCCGGATCGTCGCCCGCCCGGAGATCCGCCGGCGATAGGCACGAAGGTTCCCCTTCGGGCGCCGGCCGGGGGCGGATCGTCGCCCGGCCGGGGTTTCGTCAGCTATACGCAGAAACGCGCCGCCGCACACCCGGTGCGGCGTGCGACAGCGCGGCCATGCAACTTTGGTATAGCCAAGGTCGGCGGTCTGGTGTAAGAGCAGCGCCCGGCTCCAGGAGCCGCCCATCATCGTCCCGCCACAGCCGAAGGAGGCGTTTCATGTCGATGCGACTTTGCACGCGCCCGTTCCTCCTTCCCGTATCTCGCTTGGCTGGTGGCTCCGATGAAACCGATCTCCGTTCCCTTGCCCTTCCTGGGGCTCGTCCTCCGCATTGAGGCCGCGCCGGCGCGCCGTCGCGCCGTCCGTCCGCCCCCGCCCGCCCGCGTCCTGAAGCTCTCGCATCGAGAGGCGCTCGACGCGCGCGTGCTGCAGGACATCGGCCTCGACCACAGCCGCCGGGATTAGCCCCGGCGGTCTTGCCGACCCTGCGCGAACCGGCGACGCTGCCCGGGACAGGGCAGGGGCCGACGCGCCGTATCTTGGGAGAACCGTCATGCGTACGCTCGGACTGATCGGCGGCATGAGCTGGGAAAGCACCGCGATCTACTACCGGCACCTCAACGAGATCGCGCGCGAGCGCCTCGGCGGCCTGCATTCCGCCCGGCTGCTGCTGTCGTCCTTCGACTTCGCGGAGATCGCGGAGTGCCAGCACCGGGGCGACTGGGCCGGCGCCACCGTGATGATGATCGACGCCGCGACGCGCCTCCAGGTCGCGGGCGCCGAAGCGCTGGTGATCTGCACCAACACGATGCACAAGCTCGCCGACGAGGTGCAGGCCGCGGTGCCGGGCCTGCCCCTGATCCACATCGCGGACGCCACCGCCGAGGCCGTGAAGCGGCAGGGCTGCCGCCGGCCGGCGCTGCTCGCCACCCGCTTCACCATGGAGCAGGATTTCTACAAGGGACGGCTGTCCGCCCGGCACGGCCTCGAGCCCCTCGTGCCCGACGAGGCCGGGCGGGCGATCGTCCACCGGATCATCTACGAGGAGCTCTGCCGCGGTGTCGTGCGGCCGGAATCGAAGGCCGCCTATCTCGACCTGATCGCCGGGCTCGCGGCGGCCGGCGCCGACGGCGTGATCCTCGGCTGCACCGAGATCACCATGCTGATCGGCGCCGGCGACCTCGATCTGCCGGTCTTCGACACCACGCGCATCCATGCGGAGAGCGCGATGGCGTTCGCCCTCGCGCCGGGCCGGGCGGGCCGCGCCGCCGCCTGAAGCCGGGGCGTCGCACGGGCCTCCGTCCGACCCCTCAGGCCGCGGCCCCTCCGGCGGTCGGATAGGGGAGCTTGACGACGTTCGAGCTCGGCGTCGGGCTGATCGCCTGCCGGATCGCCGCGGTCAGCGCCTCGGGCCGGTAGGGCTTGTTGAGGAGCATGAACCCTTCCCCCGTGGCGCGGCTCGCGACCTGGCTGTAGCCGGTGGCGAGGAGAACCGGGACGCCCGGCCAGTTCGCCCGCACAAGGCGGGCGAGGTCGAGGCCGTCGAGCTTGCCCGGCATCACGAGATCGGAGAAGACGAGATCGTAGGCCTCCCCCCCCTGCAGCCGGGCCAGCGCCTCGTCGGCGCTCGCCGCCCTCGCGACGGTGTGGCCGCGCTCGGCCAGCATGGAGGCCGCGATCTCCGCGACCTGCGCGTTGTCCTCCACGAGCAGGATGTGGAGCGGGCGCACGTCCTCCGGCGGCGCGTCGCCCGCCTCGTCCGGGAGTTTCGGCTGCACGTCGGATTTCGGCAGATACAGGGTGATGGTGGTGCCCTGGCCCAGATTGGAGTCGATCGCCACCGACCCGCCCGACTGCTCCGCGAAGCCGTGGACCTGGGCAAGGCCGAGGCCGGTGCCCTTGCCGACCTCCTTCGTCGTGAAGAACGGCTCGAAGATCTTGTCGATCACCTCGGGCGCGATGCCCGTGCCGGTGTCCGACACGCTGACCGCCACCGCGGGCGCGCCGCTGTCGCGGAAGGCGCCGTTGCCGGTGCGGATGCGGAACACGCCGCCCTTCGGCATGGCGTCGCGCGCGTTCACGGCAAGGTTGATGAGCGCGACCTGGAACTGCGACCGGTCGATCGCCACCGGCCAGAGCTCCTGGCCGAGGTCGAGCTCGAGCCGGATGTCGCCGCGCAGGGACTGGGTCAGCATGTCGTCCATGCCGGCGATCATCCCGTTGAGGTCGATCGCCTCGGGGAAGAGCGGCTGGCGCCGGCTGAAGGCGAGGAGCTTGCTCGTGAGCTTGCGGGCCTCCTCGACCGCATGCAGCGCGTTGTCGATGAGCCGCGGGCGGCGATCCTCCCGGGCCCGCTTGAGCAGGTCGAGATTGCCCATCACGACGGTGAGCAGGTTGTTGAAGTCGTGGGCGATGCCCGAGGCGAGCTGCGCGACCGCCGCGAGCTTCTGCGACTGATGCGCCTCGGCGCGGGCGAGTTCGAGCGCGGCCTCGGCCTCCCGGCGCTCGGTGATGTCGCGGGTCACCTTGGCGAAGCCGATGAGGGTGCCCTGGTCGTCGCGGATGGGGTCGATGATGACGTTGGCCCAGAAGCGGGTGCCGTCCTTGCGCAGGCGCCAGCCCTCGCGCTCGAAGCGGCCCTCGCGGGCGGCCGTCTCGAGGGCGAGGGCGGGCAGCCCCGCCTCCAGGTCCTCCGGCGTGTAGAAGCGCGAGAAATGCTGGCCGACGATCTCGTCTTCCGTGTAGCCCTTGATCCGCTGTGCGCCCGAGTTCCAGTTCGACACGTAGCCCTGCGGGTCGAGCATGTAGATCGCGTAGTCGGTGACGCCCTGCACGAGCAGCCGGAAACGCTCCTCGCTCAGCCGCAGGGCCTCCTGGGCCCGTTTGCGGTCGGTGATGTCGCGGGTGACCTTGGCGAAGCCGATCAGCCGGCCGTCGTCGTCGTGGATCGGATCGATGACCACGCTGGCCCACATCCGGGTGCCGTCCTTGCGCACCCGCCAGCCCTCGTGCTCGAAGCGGCCCTCGCGCAGGGCGGTCTCCAGCGCGCGCCGCGGCAGTTCGGTGGCCCGGTCCTCGTCGGTGTAGAAGCGCGAGAAGTGCTCGCCGATGATCTCGTCTTCCGTGTAGCCCTTGAAGCGCTGGGCGCCGCGGTTCCAGCTCGACACGTAGCCCTGCGGGTCGAGCATGTAGATCGCGTAGTCGGTGACGCCCTGCACGAGCAGCCGGAAACGCTCCTCGCTCAGCCGCAGGGCCTCCTGGGCCCGCCTGCGCTCGGTGACGTCGCGGGTGATCTTGGCGAAGCCGATGAGGGTGCCCTGGTCGTCGCGGATGGGGTCGACGATGGCGTTCGCCCAGAAGCGGGTGCCGTCCTTGCGCAGGCGCCAGCCTTCGTTCTCGAAGCGGCCCTCCCGCGCGGCGGTCTCGAGGGCGATGGCGGGCAGCCCCGCCGCCCGGTCCTCTTCGGTGTAGAACCGCGAGAAATGCTGGCCGATGATCTCGGCGGCTTTGTACCCTTTGGCGCGCTCGGCGCCGGCGTTCCAGCTCGACACGATGCCGGTCGGGTCCAGCATGTAGATGGCGTAGTCGGTGACAGCTTCAACCAGAAGTTGGAATCGCCTTTCGCTGTCTGCGAGACTTACGGGCGATCGGGAACCTGTCATTCTTATCCCCTTCAGCCGCAGCTCGCGCGATTGTTGGGGCGCGTAGACGGCAAAACAGCGAAAAGATAACGGATAATGTCAAGATTCGTTCCCGCTGCGGCAGGTCGCGCCGGGTCGCCTGTGGATAGCTGTGATTTAGGGTGCGGCTTCCGGCCGGCCTTGATCTTGCCGAGATCGGAAGGCCAAGGTCTCGACCTTCCAACACCGGAGATTCGCATGTCGCGCGCCGTCGTCGCCGTCCTCGCCCTGACCCTCGTTTTGCCGGTGCTCGCCTTCGTGGCCGCCGTCGCCGCGGCGGGCGTGAGCTCGTCCCTGATCAGCAGCGGGCTGACCTTCTTCGTGGTGCTCGGGGCCGTGGTCGCCATGGTGATCGAGATCAAGCACCTTGCGGACGGCGACGGAAGCGCGCCGGAAGGGCACGCCTGACCGGGCACCCCCCGAACGGGCGCGCCGGGTCCGGCCCGCCCGATTCCCGCCGGACGGTCATCGGCCTGCGAGCTGCTCGCGCAGGCGGTCTTCCCGATCCGACAGGTCCGGCGTGAGCGCCTCGCCGAAATCGGCCGCCTCGAACACCGGGCGGATCTCGATCTCGCTCGGGCCCGGCATGGGATTGGGGCAGCGCTTCGCCCAGGCGACCGCCTCGTCCATGCTCTCGACCTGCCAGAGCCAGAAGCCCGCCACCAGCTCGCCCGTCGCCGCGAAGGGGCCGTCCGTCACCGTGCGGCTCTCCCCGTCGAAGGCCACGCGCTTGCCCCTCGAGGAGGGATGCAGGCCCTCGCCCGCCAGGAGGATTCCGGCCTTCGCGAGCTCCTCGTTGTAGCGCCCCATGGCCTCGAGGAGCTCGAAGGACGGCATCGTGCCGGCCTCCGAATCCGCCGTCGCCTTCACGAGAACCATCACCCGCATGCTCTGATCTCCTCCTGGGACTCGCAGTCGCCCTGCGGGATCTTCCCTACAGGGCGAGAGGTTTCAAAGACCTTCAAGGCCCTGCGGCCGGGGCACCGGCGGCGAGGCAAGGCCCCGGGGCTCAAAGGCGGGACTATTCCGGCACCACCCGCACGGCGCCCCGGGCCGCGCTGGTCGTCAGCGCCGCATAGGCCTTCAGCGCCGTCGAGACCTTGCGCTGGCGCTCGGCCGGCTTCCAGGCCTTGGCGCCCTTCGCCGTCATGGCGGCGCGGCGGCGGGCGATCTCCTCGTCGGGGATCGAGAGGCGGATGGCCCGGTTCGGGATGTCGATCTCGATCCGGTCGCCCTCCTCGACGAGCCCGATCAGCCCGCCTTCCGCCGCCTCCGGCGAGACGTGGCCGATCGAGAGGCCCGAGCTGCCGCCCGAGAAGCGTCCGTCCGTCACGAGGGCGCAGGCTTTGCCCAGGCCCTTCGACTTCAGGTAGCTCGTCGGATAGAGCATCTCCTGCATGCCGGGCCCGCCGCGCGGACCCTCGTAGCGGATCAGCACCACGTCGCCGGGCGAGACCGTGCCGCCGAGGATCCCAGTTACGGCCGCGTCCTGGCTCTCGAACACCCGCGCCTTGCCGGTGAAGACCAGGATGCTCTCGTCGACGCCCGCGGTCTTCACGATGCAGCCGTCCTCGGCGAGATTGCCGTAGAGCACCGCGAGCCCGCCGTCCTTCGAGAAGGCGTGCGCCCCGTCGCGGATCACGCCGCCTTCGCGGTCGAGGTCGAGCTCGTCCCAGCGCCGGTCCTGGCTGAAGGCGACCTGCGTGGGCACGCCGCCCGGCGCGGCGCGGAAGAAGGTCTGCACCGATTCGCTGCCGGTGCGCTTGACGTCCCAGCGCGCCAGTGCGTCGCCGAGGGAGGCGGCATGGATGCTGCCGACCTCCGTGTGGATGAGGCCGGCGCGGTCGAGCTCGCCGAGGATCGCCATGATGCCGCCGGCCCGGTGGACGTCCTCGACGTGGACGTTCGCGACCGCGGGCGCGACCTTGCAGAGCACCGGCACCCGGCGCGACAGCCGGTCGATGTCCGCCATGGTGAAGTCGACCTCCGCCTCGTGGGCGGCGGCCAGGAGATGCAGCACCGTGTTGGTCGAGCCCCCCATGGCGATGTCGAGCGCCATGGCGTTCTCGAACGCCTGGAAGTTCGCGATGGCGCGGGGCAGCACGGATCCGTCGTCCTGCTCGTAGTAGCGGCGGGCGAGGTCCACGATCAGGTGGCCGGCCTCGACGAACAGGCGCCGCCGGTCCGCGTGGGTCGCGAGCACGGTGCCGTTGCCGGGGAGCGCGAGGCCGAGCGCCTCGGTGAGGCAGTTCATGGAATTGGCCGTGAACATGCCCGAGCACGAGCCGCAGGTCGGGCAGGCCGAGCGCTCGATGACCTTGACCTCCTCGTCCGTGTACGACTCGTCGGCGGCCGCCACCATGGCGTCGACGAGGTCGAGGGCCTTCTCCTTGCCGCGATGCAGCACCTTGCCGGCCTCCATGGGCCCGCCCGAGACGAAGACGACCGGGATGTTGAGGCGCAAAGCCGCCATCAGCATGCCGGGGGTGATCTTGTCGCAGTTCGAGATGCACACCAGCGCGTCGGCGCAGTGCGCGTTGACCATGTACTCGACCGCGTCGGCGATGATCTCGCGCGAGGGCAGGGAGTAGAGCATCCCGTCGTGGCCCATGGCGATGCCGTCGTCGACCGCGATGGTGTTGAACTCCTTGGCGACGCCGCCCGCCTTCTCGATCTCGCGCGCCACGAGCTGGCCGAGGTCCTTGAGGTGGACGTGGCCGGGCACGAACTGGGTGAAGGAGTTCGCGATCGCGATGATGGGCTTGCCGAAATCCTCGTCCTTCATGCCCGTGGCGCGCCAGAGGCCGCGCGCGCCGGCCATGTTGCGGCCGTGGGTGGTCGTGCGGGAGCGGTAGCGAGGCATGGCGGGATCCGGATCGTGAGGAGGGGAGGGTGGGGCGTTCCTACACGCGCCGCGCGCGAGGGTCCATCGACAGGATGTCCCGCCTGCCCTGCAGACGGGGCAGGCCCGCGCAGCGGACGAGGCAGGCTCCGCGGCAGGCACGGGCGGTACATGAAGGACCCGCCGGGGCCCGCAACGGCCGCGCTTGCCGGGCCGGCAGCCTTGCCGGGCCTGCCGGCCCACCTATGTGACGGCGCGTGTCATCGAACCGTCACGGAGGTGGAGCCCTGGACCCGCTGCTCGGCCAATCGGTCATCCCGTTCGACGACATCCTGTGGCGGTTCGGGATCGCCTCCGCGTTCGGCTTCCTCCTCGGCCTCGACCGGGAGATGCGCGGCATCTCGGCCGGCGTCCGGACCCACATGCTGGTCGCGCTCAGCTCCGCCATGACCATGCTGATCGCCCTCGAGCTCTACGAGGAGGTCTCGGCGCGGGGCCAGTCCGACCCGGACCCGACCCGGGCGATCCAGGGGCTCGCGCAGGCGATCGGCTTCCTGTGCGCCGGCGTGATCTTCGTCGCCAAGGGCAGCGTCTACGGGCTCACCACGGCCGCGAGCCTGTGGATGACGAGCTCGCTCGGGATGGCGGCCGGCGCCGGCATGTACCAGATCGCGGTCGCGGGCCTGATCTTCGCGGTGCTGATCCTGTCCGTGGTCTGGCTCGTGACGCGCTACCTGCCGGGCAGCCGCAACAGCGGCAACGACATCTAGGGCGGGGTCCGGGACCGATGCTTGCACTCAGCCGCAACAGCGGCAACGACATCTAGGGCAGGGTCCGGGACCGATGCTCGGACGCGGCCGCAACAGCGGCAACGGCCGGAGCGACGGGACCGGCGGTCCGAGGCCGTGACGGCGGCAGCATCGAGCGGGGTGCCGCCGGCCGCGACAGGGAAGAGGAGTGGACAGATGCTCGGCTGGATCAGGGGCCTCATGCCGCGGGAGGAGCGCTTCTTCGACCTGTTCGAGCAGCACGCCCGGCTGGTGACGGCCGGGGCCGAGGCCCTGCGCGCCGCGTTCGAGGGCGGGCCCGACCTGCCGCGCCACGTCAAGACCGTGATGGAGCGGGAGGACGAGGCCGACGCGGTCACCCGGGAGGTGCTGGAGGCGGTCCGGCGCTCCTTCATCACCCCCTTCGACCGGGGCGATATCAAGGACCTCATCACCGCCATGGACGACGCCATCGACCAGATGCGCAAGACCATGAAGACCGTGACGCTCTTCAACGTGACCGCCTTCGAGCCCGAGATGCGCCGGATGGCCGAATGCAGCCTGGAGGGCGCCCGCATCGTCGAGCAGATCGTGCCGCTGCTGCGCTCGGTCGGCGCCAACGCGGCCGAGATCAGCCGTCTCGCCGCCCGCATGTCGGAGATCGAGGGCGAGACCGACGACCTCCACGACGAGGCGCGCCGCCGCCTGTTCCAGAAGGGAGCCTCCCATGCCCTCGACTTCTGGGTCGCCTCCGAGATCCTCGACCACCTCGAGAGCGTGATGGACCGGATGGAGGACGTCGCCCACGAGGCCCACAGCATCGTGATCGAGCATGTCTGATCGGGGCCGCGCAAGAGTCCTGCGTGGCGGGACACCCGGGTCGCGGGCCGGGGCGAGGGGGGCGGGCGCAGCATGGATGCGGTGATCCTGTCCCTGCCGGTGCTCGCCGGCCTGATCGGCCTCGCGCTCCTGTTCGACTTCATGAACGGGATGCACGATGCCGCGAACTCGATCGCGACCATCGTCTCGACGCGGGTGCTGCGGCCGCAATGGGCGGTCGCCTGGGCGGCCTTCTTCAACTTCATCGCCTTCCTGTTCTTCGGGCTCGCGGTCGCCGCGACCCTGGGCAAGGGCATCGTGGCCGCGGAGGTGATCGACCCGGCCGTGATCTTCGGCGCCCTCATGGGGGCCATCGTCTGGAACGTGATCACCTGGCGGCTCGGCATCCCGTCGAGCTCCTCGCATGCGCTGATCGGCGGCCTCATCGGGGCGGCGCTCACCAAGGCGGGCTTCTCGGTGATCGTGTGGCAGGGGCTCGGGCCGACGCTCATCGCCATCGTGGCCTCGCCGCTCATCGGCGCCGTCCTGGCGGTCGGCCTGATCGTGCTGTTCTCGTGGGTGTTCCGGCGCTGGTCGCCCTTCGCGGTCGACCGCACCTTCCGGATCCTGCAATTCGTGTCGGCGTCGTTCTATTCGCTCAACCACGGCGGCAACGACGCCCAGAAGACCATGGGGATCATCGCGGTGCTCCTGTTTACCCAGGGGCACCTCGGCGACACCTTCTACGTCCCGTTCTGGGTCGTGATCGCGGCCCACACCGCCATGGGGCTCGGCACGCTCGCGGGCGGCTGGCGCATCGTCCACACCATGGGCTCGAAGATCACGCGCCTCTCGCCCATGCAGGGCTGCGCCGCCGAGACCGGCGCGGCGCTCACCCTCATGACCGCGACGACGCTGGGGATCCCGGTCTCGACCACGCAGGTGATCAGCGGCGCCATCGTGGGGGTCGGGGCGGCGCGCCGGACCTCGGCGGTGCGCTGGGGCGTGGCGCGCGGCATTGTGGTCGCCTGGGTGGTGACGATCCCGGCCTCGGGCTCGATCGCCGCCCTGTTCTACGCCTTTGCCGCGATGGTCGGACGCTGACGGGGACGGCCGCCCGGCGTCCGCGCGACGGCTTCGGGACTTCGACGGGGCCTGCCGCGGTCCGGAGCGTCAGCGCACCTGGCGGGCGATGCCCTGGAGGATCTCGCGCAGGCCCGCCTCCGCGACCGCGCTCGCGGCCTCGTCGAGGCTGAACCAGCGCCGCTGCCGCTGGGTCATCTCGGGCCAGTTGTCCCGGCGGTGCTCGACCTCGAGCGGGAACACCGTGACCTCGCAGGGGATGACGATGCCGGTGTCGAGGAGCTTGTCGTAGGAATAGGTGCCGACCGGGACCTTGCGGACCCGGCCCTCGAGGCCGGCCTCCTCGAAGGCTTCGCGCTCGGCGGCGCGATAGGGCTTCTTGCCCTTCATGGGCCAGCCCTTCGGGAGCACCCAGCGTCCGGTGCCCCGGGAGGTGACGAGCATCACCTGCACGCGGCCGGCATCGTCCCTCCCGAGCGGGAGGGCGGCGACCTGGCGGCCGTCGCGGTGCTTCTGCCCCTTCGAATCACCCATGGGTTGTTTATAGCCGACTCATCTTGACCCTTCCTCAACAATCAGGGCGGCCGAGACTTAAGAACAAGGACCGGGGCCGTAGATGCAAGACGAGCCGGCGCCTTGCTCCGACATGGCGCCGATCTGCCCGGAGCCGCGTCAGCATCTGCTCAAGGTACGGCCTCGGCGCACGAATGATGTTCAGGCGGGTTTCGGTCGCGAACGGCCCCAGGCCGGGCGCGTTGCTTCCCCACAACGAGCGCCCGAGGCCCCACCATGCTGATCGCCGCGTCCATGCTCGTGCTCGCCGGCAGCACCATGTCCCTCGCGGCGTGGCCCGGCCACGCCATCGTCGTCGAGGTCGCGGCGCTGGCCTTCGCGGGATCGCTGTTCACCGCCATCTGCGCCGTCGAGGCGCGCGGCTGAGCCGCCGGCTTTCGGCGCCTGCGGGCAAGGGAACGCGCCCAAGAAAAAAGGCCGCTGTCGCCAGCGGCCCGAAGTTTAGGGAGGAAACGCCCAAGAAGGGCAAGCAACCCGGCAACGCCAATCGCCGTGTTGCAGTGCACAAGGTAGGCCCGGCCTGACGGAGCGGCAAGGCTAAAAGGACAGCAGCCCTGCCCAATTTGGTCGCTAATGTCACCGTGACACCGGTTTGGTCCGTTTTGGTCCGTTATGGACCGGGCGGTCCACCATCCACGCGCCCGCTGATCCCTGCCCGAATCTTGAGCACGGGCTTGCCGGAAACAGCGCGCCGGACCACCTTCACGCCCCGCCGGGCGCCCGTCCCGGCGCAGGGGATCGCGCTTCCATGACCATCCGCTTCGACGACCGGGTCGCCATCGTGACCGGCGCCGGCAACGGCCTCGGCCGCGCCCACGCCCTCGGGCTCGCCGCCCGCGGCGCCCGCGTGGTCGTCAACGACCGCGGCGCAGCCCGGGACGGCACCGGCGGCTCCTCGGAGGCCGCGCAGGCGGTCGTGGAGGAGATCCGCGCCGCCGGCGGCACGGCCATCGCGGACGGCGCCGACGTGGCGGATTACGCACAGGTTCAGGCCATGGTGGCGCGCGCCAAGGCGGAATGGGGCCGGGTCGACATCCTCGTCAACAATGCCGGGATCCTGCGCGACAAGACCTTCGCGAAGATGGAGCTCGCCGATTTCGAGGCCGTCCTCGACGTGCATCTCCTCGGCGCCGTCCACGGCTGCAAGGCGGTGTGGGAGACCATGCGGGCGCAAGGCTACGGCCGCATCGTCATGACCTCCTCGTCCTCGGGCCTCTACGGCAATTTCGGCCAGTCGAACTACGGCGCCGCCAAGATGGGGGTCGTGGGGCTCATGAACGTGCTCCACCACGAGGGCCAGAAATATGGCATCCGGGTCAACACCCTCGCCCCCACCGCCGCGACCCGCATGACCCGCGACCTCATCCCGCCCGAGCGGCTCGCGCTGATGCGGCCGGAGGCGATCACCCCGGGCGTGCTCTTTCTCGTGAGCGAGGACGCGCCCTCGCGCACCATCCTGTGCGCCGGGGCGGGCGCCTTCGCGGTGGCACGGATCGTCGAGACGCCGGGCGTGTACTTGCCGGAAGCCGAGCGCAGCCCTGAAGGCGTCGCGGCGCGCTTTGCCGAGATCGCTCGGGCCGACGGGGCGGAGCCGCTCCCGGGCGCCTTCGATCAGACCGACAAGTTCGTCCGCATGGCGGCCGCCGCGGAGGGCGTCGATCTCGGTTCGTAACCCGGACCGCGCCCGTCGGGCGCGTTGAAGGGGCTGCGGGAAAGCGGTACAGCCGGAAGGCATGCCTGCACCCCTCTCGCGACCGGCCCGCCCATGACCGTACGCTCCCACCGCGGAGACCTGCCCGAAGGCTACGACCCGGGCGGGTCCGTCGCCATCGACACCGAGACCCTCGGGCTCAACCCCCACCGCGACCGGCTCTGCGTGGTGCAGCTCTCCCGCGGCGACGGCTCGGCCGACGTGGTGCAGATCCCCCGCAACGCGCCGGCGCCCGAGAACCTGATCCGCGTCCTCGGGGACGAGAGCGTGCTCAAGATCTTCCACTACGCCCGCTTCGACCTCGCGGTCCTCTTCCACGCCTTCGCGGTGATGCCGCGCCCGGTCTACTGCACCAAGGTGGCCTCGCGCCTGACCCGCACCTACACGGACCGGCACGGCCTGAAGGACCTGACGCGGGAGCTTCTCGCGGTCGATCTCTCGAAGCAGCAGCAATCCTCCGACTGGGGCGCCGAAACCCTGACCCAGGCGCAACTCGACTACGCGGCCTCGGACGTGCTCCACCTCCACGCCCTCAAGGAGCGTCTCGACCGCATGCTGGAGCGGGAGAACCGCACCGGCGTCGCCCAGAACTGCTTCGCCTTCCTGCCGACCCGCGCCCAGCTCGACCTCCTCGGCTGGGCCGAGACCGACATCTTCGCGCATTCCTGATCGCTCCCGCTCTCCCGGGATCGGCCTTCGACCGGCCCCTCGCGCCTTCCCGACCGGCCCTGCTCCGCTCCCGCGGCACCGCTTCGACTCGACGGGCGGAGGCGCTTCGGTCACAGTGGCGCCGCGGGCAGGCGCCATAACTTCGCCATGGCTTTCGGGCCTCTGGCGCGGGTCCGCACAAGGATCAGAACAGGACTTCGGGGGTCGACTTCCGCGACATGGGTGAGCAGCAGGGCCGGGACGATCAAGGCCAGGCGCAGCTCGGGCTGCGCCCGCCGGCGCTCGCCTTCGCGGACCCGCGCGACGGGAGCCCCCAGCCGTCGAAGGCCCGGGCCCATGCCCATGCGAGGGCCCGGCGCCACAGCCGCCTCGTCCGCTTCCTGAAATGGGCGATCCCCGTCGGCGCCGTGGCGGGCGTCGGCGCCGTCGCGGCCGTTGCGGCTCTGGAGCCCCTGGCCCGCTTCGAGGGGCTGGCGCTCGGGCCCATCACCCTGTCGGGGACGCGGGTCACCATGGAGAGCCCCCGCCTGACCGGTTACCGCAGCCAGTCCGGCCCCTACGAGGTCACGGCCGCCGCGGCCACGCAGGACGTGCGCAGGCCCGGGCTCATCGAGCTCCAGGAGCTGAGGGCCCGCCTCGCCATCGACCGCCAGGGCGCGACCGCCCGCCTCGAGGCGACGAGCGGCTTCCTCGACACCAAGAAGGAGCTGTTCGAGTTGAAAGAAGGCGTGACGGTCCGGTCCGACCAGGGCCGCGAGGTGCGCCTCCACTCGGCGGCGGTCGATTTCCGGGCCGGCACCGTGATGTCGAACGAGCCCGTGACCGTGACCTTCGAGAACGGGACGATCGAGGCCGGCGGCGTCGAGGTCTCCGACAACGGGCGCGTGCTGCACTTCAAGGGCCGGGTGCGCACGACCTTCAGCGGCCCCCTCGCCGAGGAGGCGCCCGCCGCTCCGCCGACCCGCACCAGCGAGGCCGTGCCTGCCCCGGCCCGGACCAGCCAGGCCGGGACCGGGCAATGACGCCCTTCCGCGCCGCCCTCGCCGCCCTGGCGCTCGTTACCCCTGCCGCGGCGCTCGCGCAGCAAGGGGCGGCTCCGAGGGACCGGGCCTCCGCCTTCGGGAGCCTCGGCTCCAACCGGGAGCCCATCAAGATCGACGCCGACCGGCTCGACGTGTTCGACCGGGAGAGCCGGGCCGTGTTCGCGGGCAACGTGGTCGTGGTCCAGGGCGAGACCACCATGAAATGCACCGCGCTCAGCGTCTCCTACGAGCCGCGCGGCGGCCTGGGCGTGCCGGCGGCGGCTCCCGCCGCAATGCCGGGCGACGGGGCGATCCGCAAGATCGAGTGCAAGGGACCGGTCACCATCGCGTCGCGGACCCAGGTCGCGACCGGCGACAGCGCGGTCTTCGACCGTGTCGCCAACCGGGTGCTGCTCTCGGGCAACGCAGTCCTGAGCGACGGACCCAACGTCACCCGCGGCGAGCGGGTCGTCTACGACCTGAGGACCGGGGTCGCCAACGTGGAGACCGCACCGGGCGGACGCGTGCGGGCCATGTTCCTGCCGGGTGGGGGCGACTCGGGCCCGGCGCAGCCGAAGCCCGCCGACGCAAAGCCGAAGCCTCCCGCCGCCCGCTGAATCCACCGGCCCGTCTTCACCCTGCGTCGCGGATAAGATTGCGCTCCCCCCGGCCTCTCCGCTAGGACCGACGAGCGCCGAGCCGATCCCGTGAACGCTCCTTTTGCCTCGACCCCCCGACACCCTCTGCCGCCGGCGGGCGCCGCCGGTGCGCGGACGGCCGCCCGCGACGAGGCGCACGGCGAGCGGCCGCGCTCCCGCTTCGGCCGCCTCTTCGGCGCCCGCGGAGGCGGGCCGGCGTCCGGCTTCGGCGGCCCGGGCGTCCTGGCCGTCAAGGGCCTGCAGAAGAGCTATGGCGCCCGCATGGTGGTCCAGGACGCGGGCCTGAGCGTGCGGGCCGGCGAGGCCGTGGGGTTGCTCGGCCCCAACGGCGCCGGCAAGACCACGATCTTCTACATGATCACCGGCCTCGTGGCCGTCGACCGGGGCATCATCAGCCTCGACGGGCACGACGTCACGAGCCTTCCCATGTACCGGCGCGCGCGGCTCGGCATCGGCTACCTGCCCCAGGAGGCCTCGATCTTCCGCGGCCTAACGGTCGAGGACAACATCCGAGCCGTGCTCGAGGTCGTGGAGCCGAGCCGCAAGGAGCGCGAGCGCAAGCTCGACGCGCTCCTCGACGAGTTCCACATCACGCGCCTGCGCAAGGCGCCCTCGATCGCGCTCTCGGGCGGCGAGCGGCGGCGTTGCGAGATCGCCCGGGCGCTCGCGGGCGATCCCACCTTCATGCTCCTCGACGAGCCCTTCGCGGGCATCGACCCGATCGCGGTGGGCGACATCCGGCACCTCGTGCGCCACCTGACCGGCCGCGGCATCGGCGTCCTGATCACGGACCACAACGTCCGCGAGACGCTCGGCCTCATCGACCGCGCGACCATCATCCATTCCGGTCGGGTGCTCACGGAAGGCACCCCCGAGGAGATCGTGGCCGACGAGGACGTGCGGCGCGTGTATCTCGGCGAGGATTTCCGCCTCTGACGGCCTGAGCCCTGTGGCCGGCTCTGCGCCTTTGGTCGCGGGGCCTGTGTTCCCTTTTGACGCTCGCGAAAGGCCGCGCTAAAGCTTCTGCCTGGACATGCAAGAAACATGCCGGGTGGGCTTTCCCGCTCGGGCGGGAAAGCGGAATGGGTTTGCTGCAAAGGCTGGAAGTGCGCCAGGGCCAGTCCCTGGTGATGACGCCGCAACTCCTGCAGGCGATCAAGCTCCTGCAACTCTCCCATCTCGACCTCGCGGCCTTCGTGGAGGCGGAGCTCGAGCGCAACCCTCTCCTCGAGCGCCCCGAGCCCGAACCCGCCGAGGACCTTCCCGCAGCGGTGCCGGACGGGGCGGGCGATCGCGGCGCCGATCAGCCCGATTGGCAGGCCGAAGGTCTCGCGCCCGACCCCTCCGGGCATGAGGGCGGTCTCGATAACGGTCTCGACAATGTCTTCCCGGACGACGTGCCGGCTCGGCCCGGAGCCCACGAGGGCGACCTTCTTCCCTTGGGCCCGTCGCCGTGGAGCGCCGGCGGCGGGCGCGACATCGACGACGACGGACCCGACCTCGAGGCGACCCTGTCGCAGGAGGCGGATCTGCGCGGCCACCTCCTCGCCCAGCTCGATCTTGCCACCTGCGACCCGATCGAGCGGCTCGTCGGCTCCCATTTGATCGACGCCATCGACGAGGCGGGCTACCTGCGCGAGAGCGTCGAGGAGGTGGCGGCCCGCCTCGGCGCCCCGACCGCCACCGTCGGGCGCGTGCTCGGACTCATCCAGGGCTTCGAGCCGAGCGGAATCGGCGCGCGGGATCTCAGCGAGTGCTTGGCGCTCCAGCTCGAGGAGCGAGACCGCTTCGACCCCGCCATGCGGGCGCTCGTCTCGCGCCTCGACCTCGTTGCGAAGCGCGACCTGGTCGCGTTGCGGCGCCTGTGCGGCGTCGACGACGAGGATCTCCGCGAGATGCTGGCCGAGATCCGGCGCCTCGAGCCGAAGCCCGGCCGCGCCTTCGGGGCCGGGCCCGTGCAGGTGCTGGTGCCCGACGTGGTCGTGCGGGCGGCTCCGGGCGGCGAATGGCACGTGGAGCTCAACCCCGAGACCCTGCCCCGCGTCCTCGTGAACCAGACCTACTACGCGAGGGTGTCCAAGGCCACGGCCGGCGAGCGCGAGAAGGCGTTCCTCTCGGATTGCTGGCAGACCGCCCACTGGCTCGCCCGCTCCCTCGACCAGCGCGCCAGGACGGTCCTGAAAGTCGCGACCGAGATCGTGCGCCAGCAGGACGGCTTCTTCCGTCACGGGGTCGCGCACCTGAAGCCCCTCAACCTCAAGACGGTGGCGGACGCGATCGGGATGCACGAATCGACGATCTCCCGCGTCACCTCCAACAAGGCGATCGGCACGAGCCGCGGCACCTTCGAGATGAAGTACTTCTTCACCGCCGCGATCGCGGGCGCCGCGGGTGCGGAGGCTCATTCCTCCGAGGCCGTGCGCCACCGGATCCGGCAGCTCATCGACGCCGAGGAGGCGCGCGACGTGCTCTCCGACGATGCGCTGGTCCGCAGGCTGAAGGGGGAGGGCGTCGACATCGCCCGCCGCACGGTCGCGAAGTACCGCGAATCGCTGCGGATTCCCTCGTCCGTCGAGCGCCGCCGCCTCAAGCTCGCCGCCCGGCGAGCGTGAGCGCCGGGGGGCGATTCACCGTCCGCCGGGGCGTCCGGCTCCGCCAAGTCAAGGCTTGAACCGCGGCCGGAAAGGGCGTCAACTCCCCCTGTTCGCCGTCGTGCGTCGAACCCGCCGTCAGACGCGGGACCCCTAGGAGCGCCGCGGCATGCGGCCCGTCGCGGCCGCGGAAGACGGAGGAGCGACCATGGCGTTGCGGGTATCCGGCAAGAACATCGACATCGGCGAGAGCTTGAAATCCCAGGCCCGGGACCGCGTCGCCGGGGTCCTGGGCAAGTACTTCGACGGCTCCTACACCGGCCACGTCACCGTCTCCCGCGACGGGACGGGATTCCGCACCGATTGCGTGCTCCATCTCTCCTCCGGGATCACCCTCGAGGCCTCGGGCGCAGCCGGAGACGCCTATGCGAGCTTCGACCAGACGGCCGACCGCATCGAGCGGCGCCTTCGCCGCTACCGGCGCCGGCTCAAGGACCGGCCGGCCGCGTCCAGGGACCGGCGTCTGGAGGCACCCGAAGCCGTCGCGAGCGCCTATGCGGTGATCGAGGCGCCGGGCGAGGAGGTCCTCGACGAGGGCGAGTACCATCCCGTGGTGATCGCCGAGGACACCCGTGCCCTCCATCGCCTCTCGGTGAGCGAAGCGGTCCTCGATCTCGACCTCACGGGGGCCCCGTGCATCGTGTTTCTCCACGCTAGCACTGGACGCGTGAACGTCGTATATCGCCGCCGCGACGGGGCGATCGGATGGATCGATCCGCCGGCGGGCCCGGCCGCTTCCTCTGCGGCAGGCCAGCCGAACCCGGGCAAGAACACAATCGGGTGGAACGATCCGCCGGCACGCCAGGCTTGACGGCCCGTGGCTCTGCTGGCCCGGAGCTTGCAACAAAAACCAGAGCGGCAGCCCTGCGGCTGATCCGAAAAATATGGCCTGACCGATGGCTTTGCTTGAATTCTTAAGTCCCGAGGCGGTGGCGCCGGCTCTGCGCGTCAGCGGCAAGAAGCAGGCCCTGCACGAACTGAGCACCCAGGCGGCGCGCCTCACCGGGCTCGACGAGCGGGCGGTCTTCGAGGCCCTGCTGCAGCGGGAGCGCCTGGGTTCGACCGGGATTGGCGACGGCATCGCGATTCCGCACGGCAAGTTGCCTCGGCTCGATCACCTGTTCGGCTTCGTGGCCCGGCTCGAGAAGCCGATCGACTTCGAATCCCTCGATGGCCAGCCGGTCGACCTGCTCTTCCTGCTTCTCGCGCCCGAAGGCGCCGGGGCAGACCACCTCAAGGCGCTCGCCCGCATCGCCCGCGTCCTGCGCAGCCCCGGCGTGGTCGAGCGCCTGAGGACGACTCGGGACGCCGACGCCCTCTATGCGGTCCTGACCCAGAGCCCGGCCCCGCAGGCGGCCTGAGGACCCTTCCCACTTCCGTTCCCTTCCCTGGACTCCTGGGACGCGCTAGAAGCGCGCCCATCGTCAGGCGTGCGCCCTCGCGCCCTCTCCACGGAGCCCCGTCATGTCCGCCGCCGCGGCCCTGTCCCCCGCCGAACAGCCCCTGCAGCACAATCTCTTCCCGCTCGGGCCCGACGGGACGCCCTACCGCAAGCTCACGAGCGAGGGCGTACGCGTCGAGCGCTTCGGCGCCCGTGAGGTTCTCGTGGTGGAGCCGGAGGCGATCCGGCTCCTCGCCGAGCAGGCCTTCATGGACATCAACCACCTGCTGCGGCCCGGCCACCTCAAGCAGCTCCGGTCGATCCTCGAGGATCCCGAGGCGACCCCGAACGACCGTTTCGTGGCCTATGACCTGCTCAAGAATGCCAACATCGCGGCCGGCGGCATCCTGCCCATGTGCCAGGACACCGGCACCGCCATCGTGATGGGCAAGAAGGGGCGCCTCGTCTGGACGGAGGGCGGCGACGAGAGCGCGATCGCGGAAGGCATCCGCGACGCCTACCTCAAGCGCAACCTGCGCTACTCGCAGCTTGCGCCGATCTCGATGTTCGAGGAGCGCAACACCAAGTCGAACCTCCCCGCCCAGATCGAGATCTATGCGGAGGGCGAGGAATCTTACAAGTTCCTCTTCATCGCCAAGGGCGGCGGCTCGGCCAACAAGTCGATGCTGTTCCAGGGAACGCCCTCGCTCCTCACCCGGGATCGCATGATGGCGTTCCTGAAGGAGAAGATCCTGACGCTCGGCACCGCGGCCTGCCCGCCCTATCACCTCGCCATCGTGATCGGCGGCACGAGCGCGGAGCAGAATCTCAAGACCGTCAAGCTCGCCTCCACGCGCTATCTCGACACGCTGCCGACGCAAGGGTCGGAGGCCGGCCACGCCTTCCGCGACCTCGAGATGGAAGCGGAGGTTCACAAGCTCACGCAGAGCCTCGGGGTCGGGGCGCAGTTCGGCGGCAAGTACTTCTGCCACGACGTGCGCGTCATCCGGCTGCCGCGCCACGGCGCCTCGCTCCCCATCGGGCTCGGCGTCTCCTGCTCGGCCGACCGGCAGGCCGTGGGCAAGATCACGCGGGATGGGGTCTATCTCGAGCAGCTCGAGGCGAACCCGGCGCAGTACCTGCCCGAGATCGACGAGGCGTCGCTCGGCGGCGACGTGGTCCGGATCGACCTCACCCGGCCGATGCCGGAAATCCTCGAGACGCTCAACCGCTATCCGGTGCGCACGCGCCTCCTTCTCAACGGCCCGATCATCGTGGCCCGCGACCTCGCGCATGCGAAGATCCGCGAGCGCCTGGAGCGCGGCGAGCCGATGCCGGAGTATTTCAAGAACCACCCGATCTACTACGCGGGCCCGGCCAAGACGCCCGAGGGCTATGCATCCGGCTCCTTCGGCCCCACCACCGCGGGGCGGATGGATTCCTACGTCGACCAGTTTCAGGCCGCCGGCGGCTCCATGGTGATGCTCGCCAAGGGCAACCGCTCGGACGCGGTGCGCCAGGCCTGCCAGAAGCATGGCGGCTTCTATCTCGGCTCCATCGGCGGCCCGGCCGCGCGGCTTGCGCAGGACTGCATCCGAAAGGTGGAGGTCGTGGAGTATCCGGAACTCGGCATGGAGGCGATCTGGCGCATCGAAGTCGAGAACTTCCCGGCCTTCATCGTCACCGACGACAAGGGCAACGACTTCTTCCGCGAGCTCAACCTGAGCTGAAGTCCAGGTTATCCTGAGCCGGAGCCTGCCCTCACGCCGGGGCCACCCCCAGTATCATCCCCGGCCGGAGCCCGTCAGGGCGGAGGAGAGGGGGATCCAGCATAATAACTTGCTGCGAAGCAGCGCTTTATGCATTCCACACATGGCGCCGCTTCGCGGCACCATTGTTTCGCTGGATCCCCTTCCCCTCCAGCGGCTGAAGCCGCTTCCGGCCGAGGATGACACAGAGGGTGTCCCCTCCGCCCTAACGGGCTCCGAGCAGGGGGATGACACGGAGGGTGGCTCGCCATCGCTCCTGAAGGGGCGGAAAATGCGTGCTGGCTACGGCCCGATCTCCCACACCATCTGCACGGACGCCGTCGCGCGCACGGAGGCCGGCGGGACCACGGCGAGGCCGGGGCTGGGCGCCGAGGCCATGCGGGCCTGGACCATGTCGCTCTCGCCCCTGAACGAGGGCGTATCGCCGTCGCGGATTTCCATGAGGCGGCCGAGCGTCACCCCTGCGGCGCCCGCGTAGGTCTCGGCCTGGCGGCGGGCGTTGCGCACCGCCGCGCGGCGGGCCTCGTCCAGCCCCTCGTCGTCGCGGTCGAGGCCCCAGGCGAGCGACTGGAAGGTGAGGTCGCCGACGCTCAGGATCTCGCCGACGAGCCGACCGACGCCGTCGAGGTCGCGGGTCGTGACGCGGAGGGTGTGGTTCGCGGTGAAGCGCGGCGCGCGGATCTCGCGGCCCTCGCGATCGACCCGCGGCGGGGTCTGGACCACTTGCAGGTTCAGGGTGCGGATGTCCTCGCGCTTGACGCCGATCGCCTGCAGCCGCGCGAGCACGCGCTCGGTGGCAGCCCGGTTCGCGTCCGTGATCTGACCCACCGTATCGCCGGTCGTCCCGACAGTGGCGTAAAGATGGGCGAAGTCGGGCTTCAACTGCACCTCGGCCGCCCCGGTGACGCTGACGGTGGCCGGGCGGGGCGTCGCGACCTGCGCGGAAGCCGGGAGGGCGAGGAGGAGGGCCGCGAGGGCGGAGGCGGGGAGGGATCGTCTCATCCCTCCATCAAAGGCCCCGCTTGTGGCGGCGCGATGGCGGAGCCGGAGCGGAAGGATCCGCGTCCGGTCTGAAGTTCAGCGCCCCGTCTTCACGCGGGTCCACTGGCGCGTGAGCGTCCGCTGCGCGCGATCGTCGTAGGCCGTGTTGGTGAAGAGGCGCTTCATCGTGGCCTCGTCCGGGTAGATGCCCGGGTTGTTGAGAATCTCCGGGTTGATGGTCCGCTTCGCCGCCAGGTTGCCGGAGGCGTAGGCCACGAAGTTCGAGTTCGCGGCCGCGACCTCGGGGCGCATCATGTAGTTGATGAACTCGTGCGCTTCCGCCGCGTTCTTGGCGTCGGCCGGAACCGCGAAGGAATCGAACCACATCAGCGCGCCCTCGCGCGGCACGAGATAGGCAATCTCGACGCTGTTCTTGGCTTCTTCCGCGCGCTTCTTGGCCTGCAGGATGTCGCCGGAATAGCCGACTGCGAGGCAGATGTCCCCGTTGGCGAGCGCGTTGATGTATTCCGAGGAATGGTACTTCTGGATGTTGCCGCGGACCTTGAAGAGTGCATCGGCCGCCTTGGTGATGTCCTCGGTCTTCTTGGAGTCCGGGTTGAGGCCGAGATAGTTCATGATGCCGGGGAAGAGGTCCTCGGGCGAGTCCAGCACCTGAATGCCGCAGCCCTTCAGCTTTGCCGAGAGCTCCGGCTTCAGGAGAAGATCCCAGGTGTTGAGCGGCACGTCGCCGAGGGCCTGCTTGACCTTCTGGACGTTCACGCCGATGCCGGTGGTGCCCCACATGTAGGGCACGGCGTATTGGTTGCCGGGATCGAACACGGAGAGGCGCTGCATCACGTCGGGCCACAGGTTCGAGGCGTTCGTGAGCTTCGCCTTGTCGAGCTTCTTGAACACGTTGGCCTTGATGAGGCGCTGCAGGAAGGGGCCCGACGGCACCACGATGTCGTAGCCCGACTTGCCGGCGAGCAGCTTCGTCTCGACGATCTCGTTGTTGTCGTAGGTGTCGTAGACGACCTTGATGCCGGTCTCCTTGGTGAAATCCTCCAGCGCCTTCGGGTCGACGTAGTCCGACCAGTTGTAGACGTTGACGACGCGCTGCTGCTGGGCGGCAGCGCCGGTCACGAGGGCGAGGGACAGGGCCAGGGAGGCAAGCGCTCGGATCATCGTGGGTGGGGCTCCCTCAGGGACGGATGTGAACCGGCGAAAACTACGACCTCGGCCCGGACGATACAATGCGCATGTCCGTGAACGGGGCGCTTCCCGCCATTGCGACGCCCCAGCCGTCAGGCGGCGCGGCGGACCACGCCGGCGAGCCGCTCCAGGGCGGCGTCGAGGGTCGCGTCGCGCTTGGCGAAGCAGAAGCGCACCACGTTGCGCACTGCGCCTTCGGCGTAGAAGGCCGAGACCGGGATCGCGGCGACGCCGTGATCCATCACGAGGCGCCGGCAGAAGGCGACGTCGTCGGCCTCCCCCAAGGGCGCGATGTCGATATTGACGAAGTAGGTGCCCTGGCTGCGGATCACCGCGAAGCCGAGCCCTTCGAGGCCGGCGGTGAAGCGGTCGCGGCTGCGGGCGAGATCCCGCCGCAACCCCTCGAAATAGGTGTCGTCCTTCGCCAGGCCGTAGGCGACGGCGGCCTGGAGGTTCGGCGCCGTCGTGAAGGTGAGGAACTGGTGCGCCTTGGCGAGCATGCGCATGAGGGAGGGCGCCGCGCAGACGAAGCCGACCTTCCAGCCCGTCAGGTTGAAGATCTTGCCCGCGGAGCCGATCTTCACGGCCCGCTCTCGCAGGCCCGGCAGCGACAGAACCGAGCGGTGGCGCCGCCCGTCGAAGACCACATGCTCCCAGACCTCGTCGCAGACCGCGACCGCGTCGTGACGGGTGCAGAACCGCGCCAGGAGTTCGAGGTCCTCATCGGAGAAGAGGGTGGCGGCCGGATTGAGGGGGTTGTTGAAGAGAACCACCTTCGTCTTCGGGGAGAAGGCCTCCGCCAAAGCCTCCTCGGTCAGCCGGAAATGCGGAGGCTTCAGCGTCACGAAACGCGGGACTCCGCCGGCCCGGCGCACGAGCGGCAGGTAGGCGTCGTACATGGGCTCGAACAGCACCACCTCGTCGCCCGGCGTCACGAGCGCCATGAGGGCACCGGCGAGCGCTTCCGTGGCTCCGGACGTCACCATGATCTCGCTTTCCGGGTCGAGATCGAGCCCCTGCCAGTGCCGGTAATGGGTCGCGATGGCGCCGCGGAGCTCCGGCAGGCCCATCATGGGAGGATATTGGTTCCAGCCGTCGACCACCGCCTCGGCGGCCTTGCGGCGCACGTCCTCGGGCCCGGGATCATCCGGGAAGCCCTGGCCGAGATTGACCGCGCCGGTCTCCCGCGCAAGGCGCGACATGACTTCGAACACGGTGGTGGGGAGGTCGGCGAAGATCGGGTTCATCGGGCGGCCGCGTCTGTTTTCGCGCTCCTAGCACGCCCGGCGGCTCGGATGAACCGGGTTCGTTCCAGATGCTGGACTGCGCGTGATGTGCGCTGGCGCACATCGCAACGGCGTGATCTGATGGGTGCTCACTGACGAAAATTGACAATCGTCATACGTCAGCGTAGCTAATCGGCACCTGGACCGGCAGCCGGAGCTCGCAGCCCGTTACGCCCCCTCGCGGGCTCGCTTTGGCAGCCGGTCCAGTCCCCGTTTTGATGGAAAGGGCGGCCCATGTCGCTCCGGCTGGTTCAGTTCCCTCTACTCTCGGCCCGGGCAGTTCCGTTCCGGCAGTTCTCCCTCGCAGTCGCGGCGGTCCTCGTCCTGGCGGCCTGCCAGGCCAAGACCGCCGACGCCCCGCAGAAGCCCGAGCGGCCGGTGCTGGTGCAGGTCGCCCGCTTCGAGCCGAGAGCGGCGGAGCGGAGCTTCGTGGCGACGATCCGGCCCCGTGTCGAGAGCGACCTCGGCTTCCGCGTCGCCGGCAAGGTGGCCCGCCGCCTCGTCAGCGTGGGCGACGCCGTGACGGCGGGAACCCGGCTTGCCATCCTCGACGAGACGGATCTGCGCCTCCAGCACGAGCAGGCCGAGGCGGAGGCCCGCGCCGCGGCGGCCGCGCTCGCGCAGGCGGAGGCCGAATTGCGGCGCATCACCACGTTGCGTAGCGACGGCTGGTCGACGGCCTCGGCCTATGACCGCCAGAAGGCCGCGGCGGAGGAGGCCCGCGGGCGCGTCGCGCGGGCCGAGCGCGCCCTGGCGCTCGCCGCCAACGCCCTCTCCTATGCGACGCTCGCGGCTGACGCCGACGGCGTCGTGACCGCGGTGCAGATCGAGCCCGGGCAGGTCGTCACGGCCGGCCAGATCGCGATCCGGCTCGCGCGCCAGGCCGAGAAGGAAGCCCTGGTCGCGGTACCGGAGGCCCAGATCGCCCAGGTCCAGTCCGGCACGGCGCGGCTCTCGCTGTGGTCCAACCCCGACCGTTCCTACGAGGCGCGGCTGCGCGAGCTCTCGCCCTCCGCCGACCCGACGACCCGCACCTATCTTGCCCGCTTTTCGCTGCCGGATGCCGGCCGCGATGTTCAGCTCGGCATGACCGCGACCCTCGTGGTCGGCCAGGAGGGCGGCGGCAAGGTCGCGCGTCTGCCGCTCTCCGCCCTCTACAACCAGGGAGCCGGCCCGGCCCTCTGGGTGATCGACGTCGATGGCCGCCCCGCACTGCGGCCCGTCACGGTCGCGGCCTACGAAGCCCGCGACGTGCTGGTCGCCTCCGGGGTTCACGAAGGCGATCGGGTCGTGACGATCGGAGTGCAGAAGCTCGACGCAGCTCAGCGCGTGCGCATCGTGCAGGCGCTCCAGTTCTAGCTCCTTCCCGGCTGGACCCTGCCCGTCCGCTCCCGCAAGGCCTCCGCCATGAAGCGTTTCAACCTTTCGGCCTGGGCCGTGGCTCATCCCGCGCTCGTGCTGTTCCTGATCCTGGCGCTCGCGGTCGGCGGCCTCCTGTCCTTCCGCGGCCTCGGCCGTGCCGAGGATCCGAACTTCACCATCAAAGTCGCGGTCGTCACGGCCGTGTGGCCGGGGGCGACCGCGCAGGAGATGCAGGACCAGGTCGCGGACCGGATCGAGAAGCGGCTCCAGGAACTGCCCTGGTTCGACAAGGTCCAGACCTACACCAAGCCCGGCTTCACAGCCATGCAGGTCGCGTTCCGCGACAGCACCCCTGCGCGGGAGATGCCGCAGCTCTTCTACCAGTTGCGCAAGAAGCTCACCGACCTCCGGGCGGACCTGCCCGCCGGCCTCATCGGCCCGAATATCAACGACGAGTACGGCGACGTCGATTCGATCCTCTACATGCTGACCGGCGACGGCGCCGATTACGCCCAGCTCAAGGTCGTGGCCGAGGCCCTGCGCCAGCGGCTCCTCAAGGTGCCCACGGTCGTGAAGGTGAACCTCTACGGCGTGCAGGACGAGCGCATCTTCGTCGAGTTCAGCCACGCCAAGCTCGCGACCCTCGGCATCGCGCCGCAGGCCCTGTTCGATTCGCTCCAGCGCCAGAATGCGGTCACACCGGCCGGCGTGGTCGAGACGGGCGCGCAACGCATCCCCCTGCGCGTCACCGGTGCCCTGGACGGCGAGCGCGCCGTCGCCGAGACGCCCGTGGAGGCGAACGGCCGGGTGTTCCGCCTCGGCGACATCGCGACGGTGAGTCGAGGCTTCGAGGACCCGCCGGACGCGCTCGTGCGTCAGCGCGGGACACCCGCCCTAGGAATCGGCGTCGTGATGACGAGAGGCGCTAACATCCAGGCCTTTGGGCCCGACGTGAAGACCGCGACCGAATCATTCATGGCGGCGGTGCCGAAAGGAATCGCGCTCGAGCAGGTCGCCGACCAGCCCAAGGTCGTGGACGAGGCGATCTTCGAGTTCGAGCGCTCCTTCGTTGAGGCGCTCGCGATCGTGCTCCTCGTGTCCTTCCTGAGCCTCGGGTGGCGCACCGGCATCGTGGTCGCGCTGTCGGTGCCGCTCGTGCTCGCGCTCACCTTCATGGTCATGAAGGTGCTCGGCATCGACCTCCACCGCATCACGCTGGGCGCCCTCATCATCGCGCTCGGACTCCTCGTCGACGACGCCATCATCGCGGCCGAGATGATGGTCGTGAAGCTGGAGGAGGGCTGGGACCGCACGAGCGCCGCGGCCTATGCCTGGACCTCGACCGCCTTCCCCATGCTCACCGGCACCCTCGTGACGGCGGCAGGCTTCCTGCCGATCGGCTTCGCGAATTCGTCGGTCGGCGAATATGCCGGCGGCATCTTCTGGGTCGTTGGCATCGCGCTCGTGGCGTCCTGGTTCGTGGCCGTGATCTTCACGCCCTATCTCGGCGTGAAGCTGCTCCCGAAGACTCTTGCGGCGCACGGATCCGCGGATCCGCACGCGATCTATGAAACGCGGGCTTACCAGGCTTTGCGCATGGTGATCGCCCTCTGCGTTCGGCGGCGCAGTGTCGTGGTCGCCGCCACGGCTCTGATCTTTGCCGGGTCGGTCGTGGGCTTCGGCCGCGTGCAGCAGCAGTTCTTCCCGCTGTCCGAGCGCCCGGAGCTGTTCTTCCAGCTCCGCCTGCCCGAGGGCACCGCCATCGGCACGACGCTTGAGGCCGCGCGTGAGGCCGAGCGGCTCCTCGGCGACGATCCGGACGTCGCGACCGCGACCACGTATATCGGCCAGGGCTCGCCCCGCTTCTGGCTCGGCCTCAATCCGCAGCTCCCCAACGAGGCCTTCGCCGAGATCGTCATCGTCGGGAAGGACGTCTCGGCCCGCGAACGCGTCAAGGCGCGGCTCGAACGGGCGGTCGGAGAGGGCGCGCTCGCGCAGGCGCGCGTCCGCGTCGACCGGTTCAACTTCGGCCCGCCGGTCGGCTTTCCCGTGCAGTTCCGGGTGGTCGGCCCGGACGCCAAGGCGGTGCGCGACGTCGCCTTCCAGGTCCGCGAGATCATGCGGGGGAACCGCAGCGTGGTCGATCCGCATCTCGACTGGAACGAGATGTCGCCCTCGATCCGCGTGGTGGTGGATCAGGAGCGGGCCCGGGCGCTCGGCCTCGATCCGCAGAGCGTCGCCCAGACGCTCCAGACCCTGATCTCCGGTCTCACCGTGACATCGGTTCGGTCCGGAACGGAACGGGTCGACGTGGTGGCCCGCGCGGCCAGGCAGGAGCGCCTCGACCTCGGCCGCATCGGCGACCTCACGGTGGTGTCCCGCAACGGCGTGCCGGTACCGCTCGCGCAGGTGGGCCGCATCGAATACGCCCACGAGGAGCCGATCCTCTGGCGCCGCAACCGCGACATGTCGATCACGGTGCGCTCGGACGTGGTCGACGGCGTGCAGCCGCCCGACGTCACGAACCAGGTCTGGCCCCTGCTGCAGCCCCTGCGGGAGAGCCTCGCGCCGGGCTACCGGATCGAGGTCGGCGGCGCGGTGGAGGAATCCTCGAAGGGCAACGCCTCGATCTTCGCGCTCTTCCCCCTCATGATCGGCGCCATGCTGCTGATCCTGATGGTGCAGCTCCAGAGCTTCTCGCGCCTGATTCTCGTCTTCCTCACCGCTCCCCTCGGGCTGATCGGAGCCTCGCTGGCGCTGAACCTCTCGGGCAAGCCCTTCGGCTTCGTGGCGCTCCTCGGTCTCATCGCGCTCGCCGGCATGATCATGCGCAACGCCGTGATCCTGGTCGACCAAATCGAGGCCGACGTGGCGCACGGCCACACCCGCCGCGAGGCGATCGTGGAGGCGACCGTGCGGCGGGCGCGTCCCGTGGTGCTGACCGCGCTCGCCGCGATCCTCGCCATGATCCCGCTCTCGGGCTCGGCGTTCTGGGGTCCCATGGCCTTCACGATCATGGGCGGCCTCTTCGTCGCGACCTTCCTGACGCTGCTCTTCCTGCCGGCCCTCTACGCGCTGTGGTTCCGCCGCAGCCTCGACGATCACGCGCTCGCGCCGGAGCCTGCGCCGGAAGCGGACGAGCCGGAAGGCTTCGTGCGACTCGAGCCCCGCAGAGCGCTTCCGATGGCGGCGGAGTAAAAGCGCGATGCAAGAGTGACAGCGTCGGGCCGGATTGCTATCGCGGCCCGACGCCATGAACTCGCGACCCGCCCCGTCTTCCGATCAGGCCGTTCCGGCCGGCCGCGCCCTTGTGCCCGGTCTCGCGCTGCTGGTCGTCGCCCTCTCGCTCGCCTCGCTCGCCATCGGTCCGGCGCCGATCGGAATCGGCACCGCGGCGCAGGCGCTGGTCCAGGATCTCGGCAGCGCCACGATCGTGGTGCGGGAACTCCGTCTGCCCCGGACCCTGCTCGCGCTCCTGATAGGCGGCACCGCCGGGCTCACCGGCGCGGCGCTCCAGGGCCTGCTGCGCAACCCGCTCGCCGATACGTCCGTATTCGGCGCGCCGCAGGCCGCAGCGCTCGGCGCGGTGCTGGTGCTCTATTTCGGCCTCGCAGGCGCCCATTCCTGGGCCCTGCCCGCAGCGGCGATCGCGGGCGCGCTCCTGTCGATCGGCCTCGTGGTCACGATCGCCGGGCGCCGCAGCACCGTCGTGGTGCTGGTGCTCGCCGGCCTCGCGGTCGGCAGCCTCGCGGGCGCGGCCACCTCGCTCGCCCTGAGCCTGTCGCCGAATCCCTATGCGCTCTACGAGATCGTGTTCTGGCTCCTCGGTTCGCTCGAGGACCGCTCCCGCGCGCATCTCCTCCTCTTCGCGCCGTTCGCGGCCCTCGCGGGTGCGCTGCTGCTCGGCACTGGTCCGGGGCTCCGGGCGCTGGCGCTCGGCGAGGAGACCGCCGCGAGCCTCGGCGTGAACGTGGCGCGCCTGCGGCTCATGATCGTGGTCGCAGCGGCGGTCGGCACGGGGGCTGCGACCGCAGTCGCGGGCTCGATCGGCTTCGTCGGGCTCGTCGCGCCCCATCTCGTGCGGCCGCTCGTGTCGCACGATCCTGCCCGCACGCTGGTGCCCGCCGGGCTCGCGGGAGCGGCCCTGCTGCTCGCCGCAGACTGCGCCGTGCGCCTGATCCCCTCCGCCGTGGAGGTGAAGGTGGGCGTCCTGACGGCGGTGCTCGGCGTACCCTTCTTCCTCTGGATCATCGCCCGCCGCCGCGCCGAACTCGCGGAGACGCCCGCGTGAGAGGAGATCTGCACGCCCGGAACCTGTCGGCCGACCTCGGCCGACGCCGCGTTCTCGCCGCCGTCGACCTCACGCTCCAGCCCGGCCTGCTCACGGTGGTGATCGGACCAAACGGTGCCGGCAAGTCGACGCTGCTGCGCGCCCTCGCCGGCCTCCAGCCCGCAGCCGCCGGCACGGTCCTGCTCGGCGATCGCCCTGTCGCGGCTCTTGCCTCCGGCGAGCGGGCGCGGGCCATCGCCTACCTGCCGCAGGGCGGTTCCATCGCTTGGCCTCTTCCCGTCGCTCACGTGGTCACCCTCGGACGCCTACCCCACGGCGAGCGGCCCGGAGCGCTCCGCCCTGTGGGCCGTGCCGCCGTCGCCGCGGCCCTGGCCGCGGTGGGTCTCGCCGGCTTCGAGGGCAGGGTCGCGACGGAGCTTTCGGGCGGCGAGCGGGCCCGGGTCCTGCTCGCCCGGGCGCTCGCCACGAACAGTCCCGTGCTCCTCGCCGACGAGCCCGTCGCCGCTCTCGATCCGCGCCATCAGCTCGTGGTGCTCGACGTCCTGAAGAGCCGCGCCCGCGGCGGAGCCACCGTGGTGGCCGTGATGCACGATCTGGCGCTTGCGGCCCGCTTCGCCGACCGACTTGTTCTGCTGGCGGAGGGCCGGGTCCGGGCGGAAGGCGCGCCGGCCGCCGTCCTGACGGAGGCTGAACTCGCCCGCAGCTTCGGGATCGAGACGCGCGTCACGATCCAGGATGAGCGGGTGGCGATCACCCCGCTCCGGCCTCTGACAATTGACGAAAATCGCAATTCGTCATAGTGAAATGCCCATGACAGCCTCCCCGCTCGTCCATCCGGAGACCGACACGCGCGGCCGCATCGTCGAGACCGCGGAGCGGTTCTTCCGCGAGATCGGCTACCAGAAGACCACGGTGGCCGACATCGCCAAGGCGCTCCGCATGAGCCCCGCGAACGTCTACCGCTTCTTCGAGTCCAAGAAGGCCATCAACGAGGCCGTGGCCGAGCGCATGCTCGCGAACGTCGAGGAGCAGCTGGAGGCTATCGCGACGGGCCCCGGCTCCGCGGCCGAGCGCCTGCGCACCTTCATCGAGACCTATCACCGCCTCAGCGTCGATCGCTTCACCGAGAACCATCGCATGCACGAGATGGTCGAGGTCGCGATGACGGAGAGCTGGGCCGTCATCCAGGCCCATATCGAGCGTACGGACGCCTTCTTCCGCCGCATCGTCGGCGACGGTGCCGCCTCGGGCGAGTTCACGGCCGTGCCGGATATCGCGGTCTCGGCCCGCTGCGCCCATGTGGCGCTGATCCGCTACATCCATCCGCAACTGCTCGTGCAGTGCATCGAGGGTCAGGCCCCGGCTTTGTCCGCGATGGCGGATTTCGTGCTCGCCGGACTCGGCTACCGGGCAACGCCCTAAGCGCTCGCAGCTTTCGCAGGCTCGGCCGTCCGCGCGAGGTGGGCGAGACCCTCCCGCGACGTCTGCACGGGCCGCCATCCAAGGTTCATGAGGGCTGCGGGGCTCGCGACGAGCGATCCGCTCAGGCGCCGGTAGACCTCGCTTCGCCCGGAGAGCCGCGCAGCGGCTTCGAGCAGTGGCGCCGGCACGGGCAGGAGCCCCGGGCGCCGGCCGAGGCCCTCGCGCAGGGCTGCGACCATCTCGGGCACCGACATGGGCTCGGGATCCGCCACGATCAGGGGACGGCGCAGGGGATTGGGTGCGCGCAGCACCGCGTCGATCGCGACCACGAGGTTGTCGAGACTCAAGAGCGAGCGGCGCGCCCTGAGGCCGCCGAAGGGGAGGGGGAAACCCGACCGGGCCAGCTCCACGAGCGACGCCATGTTGCCCTGTACACCCGGCCCGTAGACCAGCACCGGGCGCAGCGCGACCCAGTCGAGCCCGAGCTCCGCGAGGCCCTGCTCGGCGGCGAGCTTCGAGCGCCCGTAGGCATCGGTCGGGGCGGGTGGATCGGTCTCGGTCAGGATGCCGTCCGCGGTCGGGCCGGCCTGAGCCCGGATCGACGACAGGAAGACGAATCGCCGGATCCCGGCCCGCTCGGCGGCCCGCGCCAGCGCGACGGTCGCCTCGGTGTTGATCGAGCGGTAGTCGTCCTCCGGGTGGCCCGACATGCCCTGGGCCAGGCCCGCGGAATGGATCACCATGTCGACGTCGCGCAGGGCCATCGCCATGTTGCGCGGCGCCGCGATGTCGCCCACGACCGCGCTCGACGCCTCCGGCGGCACCTCGGCCGGGCGGCGCAGCAGCACGCGGATGCGGTAGCCTCGTTGCGGAAGCTCCTTCAGGAGATGGCGGCCGATGAAGCCGGTCGCTCCCGTGAGGGCGATGACGGGCGCGCTCATCGGCAGGGCGCTCCGGACGCGGCGGACGGGGTCATGGGGCGGGTCTCGAGGCTCGGGCGGGTCGGTTGCGCAGGGGCGCGCCACACGATAACGCGGACCATGGCCGTTCCGACGAAGGTTCCAGTACGCGGCCGGGCCGGTCGGGGCGCTTTCAGACGGCGGCCGCTTCCGCGGAAGCGGCGCTGCTCTGGCCCAGGGGCTGAAAGGTGAAGCTCTGCCGCTCGCGCGCGATGCAGGCGGTCGGCATCGCGATCTGGATCTCGCTTTCCAGCGCGCGCAGGGCCTCGTCGTCGTGGCCGGGATAATGGTGGAAGATCGCGAGCGACTTCACGCCGGCGGCGCGGCAGAGCTCGATGCCCTTCTCCCAGGTCGAGTGGCCCCAGCCGCGGCAGCGATTGTACTCGGCATCCGAGAACATGGCATCGTAGACGATGAGATCGGCGTTCCGGATGAAGCGCACGAGGCCGGCATCGGGCCAGGGCTCCGTGTGCTCCATGTCGGTGATGTAGCAGAACACGCGGCCCCGGTGCTCGAAGCGGTAGCCCGTGGCGCCGCCGGGATGCAGCAGCGGATGGGTCTCGACCCGGACTCCGTCGGGGAAGTGCAGCGTCTCGCCGGCCCGGAAGCCGTGGTGCTCGAAGCGCGCCGGGAGGTCGCTCAGGGAAATCGGGAAGAGGGGCGGGGCGAACAGGCGGTCCGCGGCCTCCGCGGCGCTGCGTCCGTCCAGGTTGCCGCAATGGGTGCGGATGATGCGCCCGGGATTGAGGACGGCGGGCTTGAAGAAGGGCAGGCCGGCGATGTGGTCGAGGTGGACGTGGCTGAACAGGATGTCGACCTCGCTCGGCAGCGCCGGTCCGAGGTCGTTGCCGAGCGCCGAGAGGCCGGTGCCGGCGTCGAGCACGAAGAGGCGGTCGCCGCAGCGGACCTCGACGCAGGGGGTATGGCCCCCGAACTCGACGAAGCGCGGTCCCGACGCATTGGTCGAGCCACGGGCGCCCCAGATCCGTACCCGGAGGGCGTCGTCATGAGCGGGTCCACGTACCACCATCAGCGGACATTGCCCTCAATGCGGGGTGCCTGGAAGTGCGCTAGCACACATGGTCTGAAAGAATCTTCTACGCCGTGAGCCCAACGGGAGGATGATCGGCCGGGTTCCCTGGGACCCGAGAGGACGCGTCCGCTCCCGCACCATGCAGCCCTCATGCCGGGACCGCCTCGGGGACAGGGGCGACGGCCTCCTCCTCGAGCAGCGCGCCGCGCCGGAAGCGGAGCACGCGGTCGAAGGGAGGGGTCTCGAGCCCGGGCGTAAGGGCCGAGGCGCACAGGACCAGGCCCCGGCCGACCAGGAAGCGGCGCAGCCGCGCCGCCACGGCTTCGGCCTGCGCGGCCGTCAGGCCGTCGAGCGCATGATCGACCACGACGATGTCGGGGTCGCGCACGAGGCAGCGCACGAGGTCGATGGCCGCGATCTCGGCCGCGGACAGGTCGCCGCCATGCGGATCGATGGGCCCGTCGAGGCCGATGCGGGAGACCTCCCCGTCGAGGCCGCGCTCGGTCAGGACGCGGCGGATGACCCGGTGCACCGCCTCCTCGGCGCCGGCCCGGTCCCCGGCCACACGCCCGAAGAGCAGGTTGTCCTGCACGCTCGCGGCCGTGCACAGGCGGTCGGGATCGAAGAACTCGATGGCGGGCTTGAGGCTCGCCGGCAGCATGCGCGCGAAATCGGCTCTCGCGGCGACGATGCGGGCCTGGAGCGTCTCGTCGAGGAGCCCGAGGCGGTGCCGGTTCTCGTCGTAGCGGAGCGCCAGGCCGATCAGGTGCTCCCGGTCGCGGGCGGAATCGGAGCGGCGGCGTCCGGAGCGGCGCTCGACGAGGTCCTCGAAATAGCCGCGCTCGGCCGCCGAGAAGAACGAGAAGCGCTCGAACAGCGGGTGGCCGGCCGGGATGTCGGCGAACATCTCGATCATGGTGCTCGCGATCGAGAGGCCCATGGCGGTGAGGGGCTTCGTGAGGTCCACCGCTTCCAGGATCGCCCGCACGAACGGGTGGGAGGCGAGATTGTCCTCCCGGAAGGTGTCGCCGATCGGCTGCCCGAACAGCAGGTTCTCGCCGATCGTGGCGTGGCGGTTGTAGCGCGCCGCGTCGAAGGGATCGACGAAGCGGTCGAGATCCTGCGCGGCCAGCATCGCCCGCACGGTCCTGCGGGATTCGACGATCGCGGCCGCCAGCCGCTCCTCCCGGCGCGGGTCGAGGGTCCCGGCGAGCCCGCGGGCATGGACGAGCCCGTCGAGGCCTGCCACGGCGATCGCCTCGCTCAGGCGCGCGTCGCGCTCCGGGTGGTCCGGGCAGCCGTAGAGCAGGTTGTCGCGGAAGGACCCCGGGACGAGGATCGTGGTCCCGCCCGCATAGGCGATGCGCCGCGCCCGCTCGACCGGGTCGGCGGCCGCCAGATCGACCCCGCCATAGGTGAGCTGCCCCATCGAGGGCTCGAGCTGGCCTGCGATCAGTGCGGCGAGCACCCGCGGGCTGTCGTCGTCGTCGCCCACGAGCGCCACATGGGCCGGAAACGCGATGGTGCAGTCGACGCCCCCGATGCGGGCGCCGGTCGCGGGATCGTAGGCCGAGACGCCCCGCGCCACGAGGGCGCCCGCCCGCGGCACCGCGACGGGCCGGTCCAGGTTCTCGTTGGGGGCGAGCGGCGCCAGCGTCTGGGCGAGTTCGGTCAGCCAGCCATGGGCCTGGTCGAGGGCACGCTGCCAGCGGGTGATCTCCCGGACCGCGAGCGCCGCCAGCGCCGCGGCGGCCGCGGCCGCGACGAGCGCCCCGGGGGTCGCCCGGCCCGCGCCGAGCCAGACCCCGCAGCCCAGCACCGCGAGCGGCGTGAGCAGGAGGAGGGCGCCCGAGACCGATCCCGTCATGGCCAGCCGCCGCTCCATGCGGGCGACGGCCCGGTGGCGCAGCCGCCAGTCCTGGTGCAGCCGGCCGCGCTCGAAGGCGCCGGTGCCGTGGGCGCGCAGGGCCGGCAGGCGCCGCAGCAGATCGAACAGCGCGTCCGCCACGGCGGCGCCCTCGAGCCGCGCCGCGAGCGACGTGCGCCAGCGCAGGGTCAGCCGGTGCAGGCCGAGCGCCGCTCCGCAGACCAGCAGGGCGCCGGCCGCCACCGCGAGGCGCCCGTCGACGGTCACGATGTAGAGCAGCGCCGCCAGCACGAGGCCGGCCCATTGCAGCACGCCGATCAGGGCGGAGCCCAGGAACAGTCCCTCGCGGGAGAGCGCGTCGCCGGCGAGCTGCGCCGCCGCCTCGGCCTCGTCGCGGGTCGAGGCGCGGGCGGCGAGCACCCGGTCGAGGATGCCGGTGCGCAGCCGCGCGACCACGCGGGCTCCGCTCTGGGCGGCGAGCATCTGGAGCAGGGCCAGGACCCCGCCCAGCAGAACCGGCACCGCCGCGAGGCCGAGGAGCACCGCCTGCTGATGCGAGGTCCGGTCGAGCGGGATGCCCGGGAACAGCACCACGGGCGTCTCGCTGACGCGCTCCGGCAGCGGGATTGCCAGGCGCAGGAGCGGCGCCGGTGCGCCCGCGCCCGCGATCCCGTCGACGACGAGGCGGACGAGGTCGATCCCGGCCAGAACCAGCGCCCCGCATAAGCCGAGCAGGACGAACGCGACGAGATGATGCCCGGGCGTGGTGCGCCACACCAGGCGGAGGGGATCCCGCTCCATTCCCATTCCTTCGGGGCCAGGGCCTCGGTGCGGCGGACCTTAGCCAAGCTTTCTCCGGACCGCCAGCGCCGAGGGACCGGCGGGCCGCACCCTCTCGCGCAGGGATGCGGGCGCCGCCGGACACGGCACCCCCTCATGGAGCGTGGGGAGCCCCAGGCCGATGCATGCCGCACCCCCCTCGCGCAGGGTGCGAGCCCTGCGCTCGAGCCGTTTCGCCTTGCGTCGAATCGGCTCTCGTTGTCTTGGTGCTCGTGTTTTCTTCACGTGAGCCGGATCCACCTCACGCGAAAACACTCTAGTGTCCGGCCCGACGAGGGGAGCCACCATGGCGGGCGACGTGCAGGATTCCGGGCAATACGATTACATCGTGGTGGGGGCGGGCTCCTCGGGCTGCGTGCTCGCCAACCGCCTGTCGGCCGATCCCCGCAACCGCGTGCTGGTGCTGGAGGCCGGCGGGCTCGACCGCTGGATCTGGTACCACATCCCCGTGGGCTACCTGTTCGCGATCGGCAATCCGCGCTCGGACTGGATGTTCACCACCAACCCCGAGCCCGGCCTCAACGGGCGCCGGCTCGCCTATCCGCGCGGCAAGGTGATCGGCGGTTCGTCGGCCATCAACGCCATGATCTACATGCGCGGCCAGGCCGCCGACTACGACGGGTGGCGCCAGCTCGGCCTCTCGGGCTGGGGCTGGGACGACGTGCTGCCCCACTTCCTCCGGCACGAGGACCACGCGAGCCCGCCGAACCGCTTCCACCGCAGCGGCGGCGAATGGCGGGTGGAGCGGCCCCGCGTCCGCTGGGACATCCTCGACGCGGTGCGCGAGGCCGCGGCCGCGGCCGGGATCCCGCAGATCGACGATTTCAATTCGGGCGACAACGAGGGCGCCTCCTACTTCCAGGTCAACCAGAAGCGCGGGCGGCGCTGGAGCGCGGCGCGCGGCTTCCTGAAGCCCGTGCTCGGACGGGCGAACCTCCGGCTCGAGACCGGCGTCCACGTGGAGCGCGTCGTCATGGAGGGAAACCGGGCCGTCGGGGTCGCCTATGTCCGGGGCGGGCAGCGCCACGTCGCCCGGGCCGCCGGCGAGGTGATCCTGGCAGCCGGCGCCGTCGCTTCGCCCAAGATCCTCGAGCTCTCCGGCATCGGCGACGGCGCCCGCCTGCGGGACCTCGGCCTTCCCGTCGTGCACCATGCGCCGGGCGTCGGCGAGAACCTGCAGGACCACCTGCAGATCCGGCCGATCTACAAGGTCTCGGGCGTGCGGACCCTGAACGACGACTACGCCAACCTGTTCCGGCGCGCCATGATGGGGGTGAACTACGCGCTGTTCCGCACCGGGCCCCTCACCATGGCGCCGTCCCAGCTCGGCGTCTTCACCCGCTCCTCGCCTGACTACGCCACTGCCAATCTCGAATTCCACTTCCAGCCGCTCTCGCTCGACAAATGGGGCGAGGGGCTGCACCCGTTCCCGGCCTTCACGGCGAGCGTGTGCAACCTGCGGCCTTCGAGCCGCGGCTTCGTCCATGCCGCGAGCCCGGACCCGATGGCCCCGCCCGCGATCCAGCCCAACTACCTCTCGACCGACGAGGACCGGCGGGTCGCGGCCGATTCCCTGCGCATCGCGCGCCGCATCGTCGGCCAGCCGCCGCTCGCCCGCTACCGTCCGGAGGAATACCGGCCGGGGGCGCATCTCGCCTCCGACGACGAGCTCGTCCGCGCCGCCGGCGACCTCGGCACCACGATCTTCCATCCGGTCGGCACCGCCCGGATGGGCCCGGACCACGATCCCCTCGCGGTGCTCGACGAGCGCCTGCGCGTCCGGGGCGTCGAGGGCTTACGGGTCATCGACGCCTCGGCGATGCCGCGGATCACGTCCGGCAACACCAACTCGCCGACGATCATGATCGGCGAGAAGGGCGCCGCCATGGTGCTGGAGGACGGTCGGTAGCCGCGCCTCTCTCCGCCTCCTGCCCCCTCTCCCCGCTCGCGAACTCCCTCTCCCCGTTGACGGGGAGAGGGTCGGGGTGAGGGGCCGGTCGGTGGAGCGCGATCTCTCCGGCGTCATGGCCGGGCTCGACCCGGCCATCCCGGCGCGAAGCCCGCGATGTGTGTTGCTGCGGGGAGCGTGCGCCTTTCCGGTCGAGGTGGCCGGGTCGAGCCCGGCCATGACACGCGTGAGGTGGAGACCGCTCGCTACGCTGCGTGACCGTGACGTTGGCGAGGTGGATGCATCGTGCTCATCCGACCGGCCCCTCACCCCAGCCCTCTCCCCGTGAACGGGGAGAGGGAGTGACGCTGCGGGGAGAGGGAGCGATGGGCTGAGATGGCGCAGCGCGTGTGACCCCGCTGCGGAGCAGCGGGGTTGATCCGGGGCACTCCGGGTCTCTGCTCTTTGTGAGGCAGAGCGGGAGGCGCTGGGCCTGCCCCGGACAGGGGCCGGCAGGAGAAGGGGTAACCCTGCCCGGGAGCAGGACCCCGCGACCTCCCGCTCGAGCAGCGGCTCACGGGG
>DATAGO010000004.1:0-68432 GCA_036263675.1 Microvirga sp.
CCCGGTCGGAGGAGCGAGCGGGGTCCCCGTTTGCTCCCCTCCCCCTTGCGGGGAGGGGCCGGGGGTGGGGGCTGGTGCAGGAGGAACCGCTCAGCCTCATCCTGCACCAACCCCCACCCGGCCGGCTGACGCCGTCCACCCTCCCCGCAAGGGGGAGGGTAGAAACGCGGATATGTCGCGCTCCACCGACCGGCCCCTCACCGCAGCCCTCTCCCCGCTCGCGGGGAGAGGGGGAGTGGCGGCGGAGAGAGGGAGCGCGTCCGCGCTCCTAGTTCGCGACCTTCCGCTCGTACGACTCGAGGATGTCGTTGAAGTAGGGGGCGATCGGGAAGGGCTTGCCCTTGGCGGCGAGGTCCTCCGGCGTGATGTCGGCGAAGAGCTTCTTCCAGGCGGCCTGGTCGAGCTTGCCCTCCAGGTTCTTGGCGTCGATGCCGGGATACCAGTTGAAGCGCTTGACGATTCCTTCCGCCTGCACCTCGGGGCTGGTGGCGAGCGCGATGAAGTCTTCCGCGACCTTCTGGTTCGCCTTGGCGGGGATCGCGTAGTACATCGGCTGGCCCGGCATGCCGGGAGAGACGAGCTTCAGCTTCATGTTCGGGGGCAGCTTCCCTTCCGCGGCCCAGGTGTAGAACATGTCGACCCAGACCGGGCCCATGGCGATCTCGCCGCGGTTCAACATGTCGAGGGTGCCGGCGTTGCCGGGGGTGATCACGACGTTCTTGTTGAACTCCTTGAGGTCGGCGAGCGCCTTGTCCCAGGAGGCCTTGGTGGCGGCGTCGTAGGGACCTTTCAGGAGCTTGTCGGTGTTGCCCCCGAAGGCGTAGACCCAGCCCGACACGAAGGCGACGCCCGACATGCCGCCCTTGATGCCGTTGTAGCCGAACTGCTTCGGATTCTTCTTCGCCCATTCGACGAGCTCGGGGTAGCTCGACGGCGGGGTCTTCACGAGATCCGCATTGTAGGCGATCGCGGTCTGCGAGTGGAACATCGGCATCACGAAGCCCGAAACCTCGGCGCCGAGCGCGTTCGAGGCCGAGTCGCGCGTGGCGAGCGGGCCGGTCGCGATCTTGTCCTTGTACTTCTCGAGCAGGCCCTCCTGCACCATGGTGCCGGCGGCCTTCTGGTGCACGACGACCACGTCGAAGTCCGACTTCGCGGCGCCGCCCTTCTTCTGCGCGTCGAGCTTCTCGTAGATCTTCTGCGAGCCGCCGTCGCCGGGGCCGGTGCCGACCGCGTTCACCTTCACGCCCGGGTACCGCTTCTCGAACATCGGCCCGAGATAGTCCTTGATGTAGTCGACCATGTTCTGGTCGCCCGCGGTCGCGACGTTGAGGGTCGTCTGCGCCGTGGCGGGACCCGCGGCGAGCGCCGCGGCCGCCAGGGCGCCTGCAAGCCAAATTGTCTTCATGAGAGTCCTCCCTTGTTCTGGGCGCTTGGGAACAGGTGCAGGGCACCCAGCGGCAAGCGCAGGCCCACTGGGGTGTCGACCTCGAGGCAGCGCTCGTCCGTCACGGTGAAATGACGGCCGCCGATCGCGACCCCATAGCGGTATTCGCCGCCCGGATAGGCGCGCTGCGCAATCCGTCCGGGCAGGACGATGGATCCGGCGAGCGCGGCATCCGGCGCCACGAGCTCGGCGACGTCGTCGCGGAAATAGGCGGTGACGGGCCCGGCCGGCGCAGGCCCGTCCCAGTGCACCGGCGCGGCCGCGCCCTCGGCCCGGATCGCGACGCCGCCCGAGGCCGGCGCCACGTCGAGCGCGATGGTGTTCTCGGCCCCCATGAAGCTCGCCACGAAGGGCGAGGCCGGGCGGTCGTAGACCTCCTCGGGCGAGCCGGTCTGGACGATGCGGCCGGCATCCATCACGACGATGCGGTCCGCCATCGTCATGGCTTCCTCGCGGTCGTGGGTGACGTGGATCGCCGCGAAGCCGAGGCGGTTCTGCAAGGCCTTGATCTCCGAGCGGAGCTGGATCCTGACCTTGGCGTCGAGGTTCGACAGGGGCTCGTCGAGGAGGAGGAGGTCGGGCTCGATCGCGAGCGCCCGCCCCAGCGCCACGCGCTGGCGCTGTCCGCCCGAGAGCGCCGTGACCTTGCGGTCCTCCAGCCCCGAGAGGTTGAGGAGCCGCAGCACCTCGCCGACGCGGACCCGGATCGCGGCGCGCGACTGGCCGCGCAGGCGCAGGCCGTAGCCGATGTTGCCCAGCACCGTCATGTGCGGCCACAGCGCGTAGGACTGGAACACCATGGCGATACCGCGCTTCTCCGGCGGCACGTTCGCGACGTCGCGGCCGAACAGGCGGATCGCGCCGTTCGATACTTTCTGGAAACCCGCGATGGAGCGCAGGAGCGTGGTCTTGCCGCAGCCCGACGAGCCCAGGATCGCCACGAACTCGCCGGGCGCGACCGAAAGGTCCACCCCGTGCAGGACCCGCGCCGACCCGTAGCCGGCTTCCAGGCCCGTCACCGCGATCGCTGGCTCCTGCACGACGTCTCCATCCCGGTCCCGGCCCACGTTCGGGCTCGGGCCCGACGGGTTCTGCTGCTTTTGACGGCAACGCTAGCCCTGTTGCTTAGCCGGGTCAAAGCTTGCTCCGGCTCCCGCGCGGATTCCTGCCGCCGGAGGATGACGGCGTGATGTCGGCCGTCGCCGGTTGCCGGCCGCAGAGCCGGCGGCACCAATCCCTCCACGACACGCCACGGGCCGCGCATGCGGCGGACGGCTATCCCCTCACGGACACCACGGGGCCGCGCACGCGGCGGACTGGGGCCGCCGAGGTGGCGAGACCGCCATAGGGCAGGTCCGGCGCATGGGCACGACCGAGGCCGCCATAGGGGAGCTCGGGCGCGTGGGCCCTGCGCAGGCCGCCATAGGGGAGATCCGGCACGTGCGGCCGGTGCGGGCCGCTGCCGTGCGGCCGGATCGCGATCCGGCGCTCGACGATTACCGCGTCGGGCGGCGGCGCGACGAACCGGAGGTCGGCCGCGACGGCCGGGAGTGCGGCGACGATCCCGAACGCTGTAAGTGCCGATCGCATGCGCGGCCTCCCGCCGTCCGCTCCGTCCTGCGCCCTCCGCGGACGGCAGCCAGCTCCGGAGCATTCCCCACGCTAGGCCCGTCGGCGCGGACGCGCCAGCGGTCGCGGGCCGGCGCCCGGCGTTAACGCCCCGCTCACCATAACGACCGCCGGCGCTTGTCCGAATCGGCGGCTTTGACGACGGTCCCGTCCCGATTTCAGGAGGACGCGATGAGCGGATTGGAAGGCATCGACGGCGTGGCGGGTCAGCGGCTGCGGTCGTTCGTGGAGCGCATCGAGCAGGTCGAGGAGGAGATCAAGGGGCTCACCGAGGCCAAGAAGGAGATCTTCGACGAGGCCAAGGGCGAGGGCTACGACGTGAAGATCCTCAAGGAGGTGATCCGCCTGCGCAAGCAGCAGCCGCAGGAGCGCGACGAGCACGACATGCTCCTCGACACCTACCTGCACGCGATCGAGACCGCGGGCCCCTTGCTCGAAGCGGCCGAATAGGCCGACCCTTGCGGAGGCAGGAGGCCGCCCCGACGGGCGGCCTTTTTGCTGGCGCTCCCCGGCCGAGCCCAGCCCGTGAGGGAAGGCTCAGGTCCCGGACGGTGACCTCGAGCGCCGCGATGGCGAATCGTCAGGGCAAGCTCAGGGTCCGGACGGTGACCTCCAGCTCCTCGATCAGGTCGGAGGCGCTCGCGGCCTCGCCGGTCAGCCCCGGAACGGTGCTGCCCTGGACGTACCACACCCCCGCCTCCGGGTCGTAGGCGATCGCCACCGTCTGACCCGCGATCTCGACCACCTGGACCTCGTCGCTCACGGCTGCACCCTCCGCGGGCCGGCTGCGGCGGCCCGCATCCGCGCCACCCGGGGCTCCTGGCGGCCCGCCGCTCCGGGGCCTTTTTTGACCTTGCGGCCCGATTGGAGCAAGAGAGCGCCGCCTTCCCGACTCCCGCGGGAGCAGGGCCCCTCCGTCGCCTCCGTATCGAGCCCTCTCGGTGCGCGGTTGCGGCGCGCGACACCACGGCGACACCAGATGCAGATCATCCTCCATATCGGGCAGCCCAAGACGGCGAGCACCACGATCCAAGCCTACCTGGCCCAGAACCGGAAGCGGCTGGCGGCCCGGGGCGTGCTCTACCCCGCGGCGCTCGGGGACCACAAGGCCACCGCCCTGTCTGACCTGAACGCCGTCGACGAGAAGCTCACCGCCTCCCAGGAGCAGATCATCGCCCGGATGCAGGCCGAGTTCTCGGGCGGCTACGACCGGGCGATCCTGTCGAACGAGACGCTCTTCGCCACCGGCAAGAGCACCCTGACGCGATTGAAGCGGGTGCTCGATCCCTTCGCCACGTCCTACCGGGTGCTGTGCTACATCCGCCGGCCCGACGAGCACGTCGCGAGCCAGTACCAGCAGAAGGTGAAGAGCGGCTATGTCGGCACCTTCGAGGGCTTCTTCGCTGAGCGGCTGAACGGGGGCTACTACGAGTACACCCGCTTCCTCGACCGGTGGGCCCAGGTGTTCGGGCAGGAGGCGGTCGAACTCCGCCTCTTCCACCGCAAGGCCCTGAGGGGCGGGCCCATCGACGACTTCCTGCAATGGACCGGCATCGATCCCGCGGGGCTGTCGAGTCCCGAGCGGGGGCATGCGAACGAGAGCCTGGATCCGATCGGCACCGAGATCGTGCGGCTCCTGCATCTCGGCAAGGCCGAAGACCCGGACCTCGCCGGGAAATCCGGCGCCCGCCGGATCGTCGCCCGCCTGCGCGACCTCGATACGGGGCAGCGCCTTCGCCTCGACGGCGAGCGCGCCCGCCTCCTGCACGAGACGGTGAGGAGCGATCACGAGCGCCTGGCCGCGCTCTACCTGCCGCCGGACCAGGCCGGCCTCCTGCTCGCCCCGCCCGCGGAGACTCCGCCGCAGCCCCCGCTCGACGGCGAGGCGCTGTTCGCGCGCATGTCGGCGGTGTTCGCCGATCCCGACCTCGCCCGCCGCCTCATGGAGACCGCCGCCCGGGCCGGGGCCGCCGAAGGCCCGCGGCGCGGCCGCAAGGGCCCCAAGACCGACCGCATCCTTCAGCGCCAGGCCCGGCAGGCGAAGCACCGGACCTGGTGGAAGCGGGCGCTGCGCTTCGTCCGCGGCGCCTGGCGGGCGCGGTCCGCGGGGGCGAAGCCCGGGTCCCGGTAGCGGAGCGATCCCTGCCCCGGAACGGAGGTCAGAGACCGAACCGGAGCTTGTCGGCCATCTGCGAGGTCGTCATCGGCAACTGGAGGTTCGAGCCGCCGTTCCCCTGCGGGCCGACCCGGATGCCGGCGCGGTTGAGGAAGGCCGTCACGTCCTGGATCGTGAGCTTGCCCTTGGCGACCTCGAGCGTCGCCGACTTCAGGGCGGCGCCTGCGCCCTGCGGGTGCGGAGTGAACCGCAGGATGTACTTGGCCCCGACCTGCTCCCAGGTCAGGGTCCCGAGATGGGCGAGGTTGCGGAAGGCGTTGCTGACGTTGGCGTTGCCCTTGATGACCTCCGCGGTGTAGCCCGCCACCTTCTGGGCGATGTGCAGGCCCGAGGAATTGACCGCCGCGGCCGGCCGGACGCCGAGGGCCGAGGCATCGTCGAGGGCCATCGTCACCGTCTGCGCGACCCGGCCCGCCGTCACCACGATCCCGGGCCAGGCCCTCAGCAGCAGGTTCGTCACCGCGCAGGCGCCTGCGGCAATCACCACTTGTGCGACCAAGATTCGTTCCTCCGGCGATCGGGTTCCCGCAGCCGCATCCCGCAGCCGCGCCGAGGATTCGTCGCATCGCGGACGAAGAGGTGTCAATCGCGGACCGATCCGGGCCGGCGGTGCCGGGCCAGTCCCGGCCGCCGGGGAACCGGCCCGTCCGCGCGCCCGTTGCCCTCGGGACACAAGGAGTCCCGCATGAGAATCGCAGCTTTGACGTTCGCAGCCGTCGCCGCCGTGGCGATGGCGCTCGCCGGCGCGCCCGCGGAGGCGAAGGGCGGCAAGGGCCATGGCAAGGGCCGGGGCGCCGTCGCGTCGATGAAGCACCACGGCCCGCCGGCCTGGGCGCCGGCGCACGGCTACCGGCGCAAGGTCGGTCGGAGCGGGCTCGCCAGCAGGTCCCTCTCGCGCTCCTCCGGCGTCACGGTCCGCTACGAGCGCCGCGTCGACCGCTGGTAGGGCGGCGCAGCACCGGGCGCCGCGTCGACGCTAGTAGGGCGGCGCATCACCGGGCGCCACGGCGCGCTGGTACGGCAGCGCATCGCCGGGCGCCGCGGCATCGGCGGGGATGCCGGTCGGATCCGGCCGCGCAGCCGGGCTTCCGTTCGGCTGCGCCTCGACGGGAGGGAGCGTCATGAAGCCGATGACCGAACGCCACCTCGCCATCCTGCGCCGCCACATGGTGGAGGTGATCGGGATCCACGTCGACATGGCGAGCGAGGAGATCGGCCGCGGGGTCCTTGATGACCGGGTGGTCGCGGCGCTGCTCAAGGTGCCCCGCCACCTGTTCGTGCCGCCGCAGCTCGCACCCTTCGCCTACCAGGACATGCCGCTGCCGATCGGCTTCGACAAGACGATCTCGCAGCCCTTCATCGCCGCCCTGATGATCGATCTCCTCGCCCCGGAGGCCGATCACGCGGTGCTCGAGGTCGGGACGGGGCTCGGCTACCAGGCCGCGCTGCTGCAGGAGCTCGCCCGCGCGGTCTGGAGCGTCGAGATCGTGGAGGAGTTCGCCACGGAGGCGCGGGAGCGGCTCGACGGGCTCGGCTACGAGCGCGTGGCCATCCGCGTCGGCGACGGCTCGCGCGGCTGGGCCGAGCACGCGCCTTTCGACCGGATCCTGGTGACGGCCGCGTCGCGGCAGGTTCCGTCCGCGCTCCTCGACCAGCTCAGGCCCGGCGGCCGGATGGTGCTGCCCGTGGGCCCGCCCGACGCCCAGGCCCTCACCGTGGTCGAGAAGGCCCCGGACGGCACGATCGACCGGCGCGAGGTCATGCCCGTGCGCTTCACGCTGCTCGAGGTCGCGTGACGCACCCGCGCACGAAACGAAGGAACGATCCCGCATGACCGTCGACAGCGGCACGCTCGCCCGTCTCGTCGCCCTGGGCCGGGCGAAAGGGCAGCTCACCAACGCGGACCTCGAGGACGCGCTCCCGGTCGCCTCCATGAGCCCCGACGACATCGCCCTGGTGGTGGTCCATCTCGAAGAGGCCGGCGTTCCGGTCGAGCTCGACGAGAGCCTTCTCGGAGGACAGCCGTCGCGGCCGCCGGACCCGGTCCGCCCGGCCGAATTCGTGGCCCGCGAGGAACCTGCGCGTGCCGTCCCGCCGCCCCCGGGCCTGAGCCCCTCCCGCGGCCCGGAGCCTGCGGCCACGCGGACCGGCCGCGACGGGAGCCCCCCGGGCCCGAGCGTCCACCGGGCCGTCGCCCTGGCCGGACTCGCGGTGCTGGCCCTCCTGCTCGTCGCGGTGCTGCTGATCCGGTCCTGAGAGGCGGGCGACGCGCATGACCCCGTCCGCCGCGACGCTCGACCTGAGCCGTAGGCCATTGAAATTTCAGGGCGAAATTCCCATATCCTTCGGGATGCGCCCCATGCCCGGCCGCCCGTCGGCGGCCATGGGCAGGGCTCGAAACCGCGCACCGCGCGGCTCTTGGCGGAGCGGCGGGGCCGAGCTCGCTTCGAGCGCCTTGCAAGACACGCGAGCGGCGTTCGGCTCCATCCGCTCCCGGACCCGTGAATGACCCGAAAATCCAAGCACCTCGTCACCCTCCAGCACCTGCCCGGGCTGCTGCTCGCGAGCCAGCCCGAATGCGAGCGCTGGATCGCCGCCGGTCTGATTCCCGTGGCCGAGCGGAGAGCGTTCCGCAAAGGTGGGCATTCCGTCGAGGCGCTCCTGTTCGATCCCGCAACCGTGGCCCCGCTGGCCGAGGAGGTTCCGGCCTGGCGGCGTGACGATGCCGCCGGCCTGCGGGATCGCACCGGCCGTCGGAGCGACGGGGCGTGCGAGGGCGACGAGGCCGGATCCCGGGACGGACCCGCCCAGCGGCGCCGCCAGAGCATCCTGGCCACCGTGCGCCGGCGCACGGGCCTCTACGTCGCCGCGGAGATCCGCCGCTCCGAGACCGCCGGGCCCAAACCCGAACGAGCCTTCACGGGCTACCGGGCCGTGTTCGCCCGTCCGCTCGCGATCCTGCCGGACGGCGACCCGAGCGAGGTCGCGGTCGAATACGTGCTGCACGAGCCCCCGGAGACCGGAGCCGTCGTGCTCGCTCCGGCCCGCGTCGACGCCGACCAGATCGCGGCCGCCGCGCAGGCGCTCGAGGACCGGCTGAACGCGGTCGGCGCCGCGATCTTTGCGGCCTGCGAGCGGGAGCTCGCCGGCTGGCAGGACGAGCTCGAGACGTATCTCGGCGCCTACGAGGACGAAGGGGAGCGGGCCGCGATCCTCGACGGCATCCGCGCGGCGCTCGCGCGGCTCGAGCGCATCCACGGCTCCGACCGCGAGGGGCCGGAGGGCGTCGGGCAGACGTTGCGCGAGCGGCTCGACACGCTGCGCTCGAAGGCCGCCTCCAAGCGCCTGCGCCACCTGCGGGAGGCGCAGATCCGCGAAGCCTCGGGCTACGAGCGCTACGCCGCGATCTTTCCCGCGGCCCGCGCGCTCGAGCGCCGCTTCCTGTTCCTGGCCGGCCCCACCAACTCGGGCAAGACCTACGAGGCGCTCAAGCTCGCCAAGGAGACTGCGACGGCCGAGATCCTGTCGCCGCTCCGGCTCCTCGCGCTCGAGCATTACGAGCGCCTCGCCGAGGAGGGGCTCGCGGCCGGCATGGTGACGGGCGAGGAACGGATCCTGCCGGAGGGCGCGACCCACATCGCGCGCACCATCGAGACCCTCGACCTGAAGCGCATCGTCGACGTCTGCGTGATCGACGAGATCCAGATGCTGGGGGATTCCAACCGCGGCTGGGCCTGGACCCAGGCGGTCGTCGGCGCGCCTGCGCGCCTCGTGGTCCTGACCGGCGCGCCCGAGGCGATCCCGCTCGTCGAGCATCTCCTCGCGATGACGGGCGAGCCCCTGGAGGTCCGGATCCTGAAGCGCAAGGGACGGCTGCGCGTCGAGGACGGGCCGGTGCGGCTCGAAAAGCTCGGCAGGGGCGACGCGGTCGTGGCCTTCTCGCGCCGGGACGTGCACGAACTGCGCACGCGCCTCGTGCAGGCCGGGCGCACCGTCGCGACCGTCTACGGCGCGCTCGGGCCGGAGGTCCGCCGCGCGGAGGCCGCGCGCTTCCGCAACGGCGAGGCCGACGTGCTCGTCGCGACGGACGCGATCGGCATGGGGCTCAACATCGGCCCGCTCAGGCGGGTGGTGTTCTCGACCTTGCGCAAGTTCGACGGCTTCCGCGAGCGGCAGCTTACCGCGATGGAGATCAAGCAGATCGCCGGCCGCGCCGGGCGCTTCGGCCATCACGAGGAGGGGCTCGTCACCGCGCTCCCCGAGGTCGGATCCTATCCGCCCCTGGAGGCCGCGATCACGCGCGCTCTCACGGGCGAGGCCGCGAAGCTGCGCGGCAAGGCCTATGTGCGGCCCAACCAGGAGACCGTGCTCTCGGCCGCCGAGGTGCTGCAGACCGACCGCCTCGGCCGCATCCTGCGCCACCTCGAGGAGACGCTGGTGGCCGGCCACCCGGACCTGCGCATGGCCGACATGGCGGAAACGATCGAGCTCGCGAGCCTGCTCGACACCGTCGACCTGCCGATCCTCCACCGCCTGTCCTACGCGATGGCGCCCGTGGACGGGCGGGAGCGGCTCGCGGTCGAACTCCTGCTCGACTGGGCCCGGCAGCACGCCCGCGACGGGCGGGTGCGGCCGCCGAACTTCGGCACCAACGCCGATCTCCTGAAGCTCGAAGCGCGCGTGAAGATCGCGACGAGCTGGCTCTGGCTCGCGCAACGCTATCCGCAGGTCTTCGAGGACGTCGAGACGGTCGTGGACCTGCGGGCGAGCCTCAACGCGCGGATCGAGCAGCAGCTCGTCGCCACCTCCGTGGCCCGCCGGGCACGGCGCGGCGAGCGGCGGCGCGAGCCCGACAAGGCCAAGGGCCGGCGCCGGCGCACGCGGTCCGCGCCCGGAGACGCCGCGCGGCCCCGCCTGTAGGGCGGCGTCGCCCCTGTCAAGGGGAGCAGCCGATGGGATCGAAGCAAACTCGCAGAAATGCAGAAGTCGGTTAATCGCGCTTTGTTGGCCCTTTACCATGGCGGGCAGGATTTCGTTAGCTTTTGAGATGGCACCTATTGATCGCTCAATTCGCGTTCGGGGATTGCTATGGAATACTATCAGATGAGCTTCTACGAGACGGCCGCCTTCTACGGTGCGATCGCGTCCGGGGTCTACGGTCTCGCGTGGATCGTCGCGCGCGTGCTGGGCCGCGGCCAGCCCGTCTGAGGCAGCCTTCCGCCTGATCGTCGCCAATCGCGACGCCCGGACGGTCCGGCGCTCCCCACGGGCGCCGGGCCGTCGTCTTCATTCACATCCCGACGCTCCGGACCCGCCTCGCCCTGCGAGGGCCCGCGTGCCGGCCGCCCGCCGACCGCCAGCCGCGGTCTCGTTCCCGGCCCGAGCATCCGCCGGCCGCAGGACCCTCGAGCCAGGCTCGTCCCGCACATCGCCCGACATCATCGTAGCGCGCCCCGCCCGCCACGCTCGGTGCGCGCGAGCACAGACCCTTCGCGCCGCCGGTCCGAGAGTGAGCCCGCCTCGGCAAAGGCCGAGGCGGAAGCAAGGGCAAAGCCATGAGCGGCGGTTTCCTGGACTTGATCGGCGTCATGGGTCTGGTGGGCGTTCTCGGGTACCTCGGCGGCCTCTGGTGAGGCCTCGCGCGGCGTCGACCGCGCGTCGCCCGGCGGTCTCCGGGAGGGCCTCGCGCAGAGTCGATCGCGCATGTCCCGGCGGCCCCGCGGGGCCGCGGGGCGGAGTGAACGGCGGCGGCCTCGCCCGAGGCCTGCCGCCGACGGCAGCCCCGGCATCCGCCGGGTTGCCCCTCCCCGGAGCGGCGGCGTCCCATGCCGCTCCGGGGCTTTCTCGATCGAGGGGGCCTGAAATGGCGACTGGATATCTCGGCATCATCGCCCTGGCGGAGCGTCTTCACCGCCGCGCGATGGACATCGTGGAGGCGGAACTCGTGCGGCTCGGCGTCGGCGATCTCAACGCCACGCAGGCCATGATCCTGCTCCAGATCGGCGCGGAGCAGATGTCCGTGGGGGAACTCACCCTGCGGGGCTGCTACCAGGGCAGCAACGTCCACTACAGCCTCAGCAAGCTCGTGGAGGGCGGCTACGTGCTCCAGGAGCGCTCGGCGCGCGACCGGCGCGTCGTGAAGGTGAGCGCCACCGACAAGGGGCGCCGCCTCGCGGCCGATCTGGAGCATCTCTACGCCGCCGTCGAGGCGGACGTGATCGACCTCGGGATGGATCCCGCGCTCATGGAGCGCTGCGAGGCCGGGCTGACGCGCCTGGAGCGGCTCACCGGCATCTGCCTCGCGCAGGGCGCCCGGAGGAACCAGCCCGCCGCCTCCGCCAACGTGATCCCGATCCGCACCGACATGCAGGTCGCCTGATCGGGCGGCGCTCCGGCGCCGCAACGGCTTCGAGCCCCGGCCGTGTCGCGGCCGAGGCTCGAGGGGGATTGGATCCGCCTGCCGCCACTGCTCCGTGACGGCCTCGGGCGGCTACCGCCACTGCTCCCGGATGACCCGAGCGCGGGTGTGCTTGACCACGACGGCGCGTAAATGGGTCTCCTAGCGCCACTGCTCCTGGATGACCCGGGTGCGGGTGTGCTTGACCACGACGGCGCGCGAGTGGGTCTCCTGCATGACCTTCACGCGCTGTACCGGCCGCGGGTGCACGACCGCATAGGGCTGCGGCATCACGTAGGTGGGCGCCACCACGGTGGTGGCGTGATAGCTCACCGAGGCTGGATAGGCATAAGGCTGGGCTGTCGGATAGGCGTAAGCCGGATAGGCCGCGGGCGCCGCGTACCCGCCGCTGTAGGCGGCCGCCGCCGCGTAGCCGGGCCCGCTGACCGCCATGGCCGCGCCGGCCGGAGCCCCGTATCCGTAGGGCCACGGGCCGCCCGCCTGGGCCGCCGAGGCCCCGAAGGCGATCAACCCCAATGAAACCGCTGCCGCCAGCGTGGTCCGTCGCGTCGTCATGGTCTTGTTTACTCCCCATTAAGGACAGGGGCACGGTAGCGGCGCCGCGGGCGGAGTCGAACGCTGCTTGAATTCAACCTTAATCCGTCTGGTGAAGATCGGTCCGAAGCCCGGTGCGATGCCCGCCCCACGCCGCGCGGGAGCCGCGCCGCGCCCCGGGTCCCGCAGGCCCGCATTGTCCGCTTCAGGCCGTGCGGCGGCTCTGCTACGCTCCCCTGAAACGGGAGGGCGGACAACGATGGTCGAGCCGACACGCCGCTCGATACTCCGCCCTTCCGAAACGGGAGGACAGACGACGATGACCGAGCCGACACGCCGCACGATTCTCTCCGCCGCCGGGGCGGCAACCCTCGGCGCCCTCGCTCCCTCCCTGGGGTCGGCGCCCGCGGCGGCGGCCGCGCCGCCCGCCGGGACGCAGGCGCCGGGCTATTACCGCTACAAGGTCGGGGACTTCGAGGTCACCGCGGTCACGGACGGCGCGGTGACCTCGCCGCTCGCCGAGAACTTCGTGGTCAACGTCAAGCGGGCGGAGGTCAGCGCCGCGCTCGCGGCGGCCCACCGGCCGGCCGAGACCCTCACGGTGCCCTACACGCCGGTCGTCGTGAACACCGGCGCGAAGCTCGTGGTGATCGACACCGGCCAGGGCGAGGCGGCGTTCGAGCGCACGAAGGGCGCGGCCGGCCAGTTCCTGCGCAACCTCGCGGCCGCCGGGATCGACCGCAACGCGGTCGACGCGGTGGTGATCTCGCATTTCCACGGCGATCACGTGAACGGCCTCCTCACGGCCGACAACAGGCCCGCCTTCCCCAACGCGGAGGTCCTCGTCCCGCGCGTCGAATGGGCGTACTGGATGGACGACGGCGAGATGAGCCGCGCGCCGGCGGGGCGCATGCAGGACCTGTTCAGGAACAACCGCCGCGTCTTCGACGCCATCGGCCGCAAGGTCACGCCCTACGAATGGGACAAGGACGTGGTGCCGGGGATCCGCGCCGTCGGAACGGTCGGGCATTCGCCGGGCCACACCTCCTACATCGTCGCCTCGGGCTCGGGCCGGGTCTTCGTGCAGTCCGACGTCACCAACGTCCCGGTGCTGTTCGCGCGCCATCCCGGCTGGCATGCGGGCTTCGACCAGGACCCGCAGGCCGCCGAGGCCACCCGGCGCCGGGTCTACGACATGCTCGTCGCCGAGAAGATGCCGGTGCAGGGCTTCCACTATCCGTTCCCGGGCCTCGCCCATCTCGAAAAGGCCGGCGACGGCTACCGCGAGACCCTCGCGCCCTGGAGCCCGACCCTCTGAGCGGCGCCCGCCGCGCATCCCCCAAGGAGGCCACCATGCTGAAGCTCCTGACCGCGCTTGCCGGATTCCTGATGCTGGCCGGGGCCGCGGCGGCCCAGCCCGCCCCGCCCGAGATCGTCAAGGACCTCGCCCCGCAGGGGAGGCTGCGGGCGGCGATCAACTTCGGCAACCCGGTCCTCGCCCAGAAGGACGCCGCGAGCGGCGAGCCGCGCGGCATCTCGGTCGATCTCGCCCGCGAGCTCGGCCGGCGGCTCGGCGTCGGGGTCGACCTCGTGCTCTACGACGCCGCCGGCAAGGTCGCGGACGCTGCAAGGACGGGGGCCTGGGACATCGCCTTCCTGGCGATCGACCCCGGGCGGGCGAACGACATCACCTTCACGGCGCCCTACGTGGTCATCGAGGGCACGTATCTCGTGCCCGCCGATTCGGCCTTGAAGACGATCGACGACGTCGACCGGGAGGGCGTCCGGGTCGTGGTCGGCAACAAGAGCGCCTACGACCTGTATCTCACCCGCGCGCTCAAGAAGGCGCAGCTCGTGCGCGCTCCGACCTCGCCCGCCGTGATCGACGTGTTCAAGGCCGAGAAGCTCGAAGTCGCGGCCGGCGTGCGCCAGCAGCTGATCGCCTTCGCGGCGACCCGGCCGGAGGTGCGAGTCATGGACGGGCGCTTCATGGTGATCGAGCAGGCGATGGGCACGCCGAAGGGCCGCGAGGCGGGCGCCGCCTACCTGCGCGCCTTCGTCGAGGAGATGAAGGCCTCGGGCTTCGCGGCGGCCGCGCTCGAGCGCAGCAACCAGAAGGACGCCGCGGTCGCGCCGCCGGCGCGGCCGTAGCGGGCCTCACACGAAACCGGCGCGCTTGCGCTCGTCCGACGCGTCCGCGGCGGTGAGGAGGTCGATCAGCGTGCGGGCCGCCTCCGGCGCCGCCGCGCGCGCGGTCACGGCCGCGGTGTAGACGGTGGCGAGGTCGTAGCCCTCCGGCAGCGGCCCCACCAGGGTCACGCCGGAGGTGTTCAGGATCTCGGTGACCTGCGTGCAGCCGATCGGGCGATTGGTCGAGGCCGCCGCGAGCGCCCGCATGGCGGTCTGGCCGTTCGGGAAGGCGCGGATGCGCTTCTCCACGTCGGCCCAGACCCCGAGCGAGCGCAGCACGTTGGCGAAATGGATGCCGGCCGTCGCCTTGTCGGGGTCGGGCATGTAGATCTCATCCGCCGCGAGGAGCGCCGCCTTGAGCGCCGCCCCGCTCCCGACATTCACGGGCTCGTCGCCGAAGCGGACCGCGACGGCGGTCTCGACCGTGCCGACGTCCCGGCGCGTCGCCGCCACGGCGTGGCCCTCGTCGGCGAGCGTTGCGATGAGCTTCGCGGTCAGGATCAGGATGTCGGCCGGGGTGCCGGTGCGCAGCCTGTCGGCCATCGCGCCGACCGCGCCGAACTCGCCCGCGACGTCGTAGCCGGTCCTGGCCTTGAGCGCGGGTGCCAGCGCGTCGACGAGCCCTTGCGCGGCGCCCCCGCTCAGGATTCTCAATGTCGGCATCGGGTTCGTCTCCATGACAGGGATTCGGAATTTCAGGCGTCGGCTTCGACGGCGTCCGCGGTCGCGATCCCGGGTCTTCACGGGTCGGCGCCGGGATCCGTCTCCATGGCGGCAATGATGCGGTCGCGGGTGATCGGCAGGTCGCGGACGCGCACGCCCAGCGCATCGAACACCGCATTGCCGATGGCCGCGGCGGTCGGGCCGTGGGCGGCCTCGCCGGCGCCGAGCGGCCGTTCGTGCGGGCGCGGGAGGATCTCGACCTCGACCATGGGGACCTCCGAGAAGCGCAGGATCGGGTAGGCGTCCCAGTGGTCGCTCGTCACCCGCTCGGCATCGAAGCGCACCGCCTCCTTGAGGGTCCAGCTCGCGGCCTGGATCGCGCCGCCCTCGATCTGGTTGACGACGCCGTCCGGGTTGACGGCCTCGCCCACGTCGACCGCGATCGTGAGCCGGCGCACCCGCACCTCGTCCTCCACCTCGACCTCGGCCACGACCGCGCACCAGGCGCCGCTGTTCTTGTAGCGGGCGAGTCCCACGCCCTCGCCGCGTCCGCTCCCGCGCGGCCCCCGCCGCCAGCCCGCACGCGCCGCCGCGGCTTCGAGCACGGCTCTCGCCCGCGGCTCCGCGATGTGGCGCAGGCGCAAGGCGACCGGATCCTCGGCCCGCTCCTTTGCCAGCTCGTCGAGGAAGGATTCGACCGCGAACACGTTCGCGAAGGCACCGAGCGAGCGCAGCGACGAGGTGCGCAGCGGCATCGCGAGGAGGCGGTGGTTGGTGACGATCGAGCCCGGAAAGTCGTAGAGCGGCACCGCGTTGCGGTCCGCACCGCCGCCGCCCGCGAGCGGCGGATTGGTGGCGACGAAGCGGGGGAAGGGCTCCGCGATCTCGCCCGCCGCGAGGAGCGTCGGGATCGCGTTGCGGCCGGGCCGGGCCACGTGCCCGTTGCTCCACAAGGCGTGGCGCCAGGCCGCGATCTCGCCGCTCCCGTCGAGATCGGCCTCGATCTCGACCGCCATCGCGGCCCCGAAGGGCGCGCGCGCCAGTTCGTCGGCGCGCGTCCATTGCAGCCGCACCGGGCGGCCCGGGACCGCACGCGCGAGGAGCGCCGCGTCGAGGGCGACGTCGTCGGCGCCGTTGTGGCCGTAGCAGCCCGCGCCTTCGACGTGCTGCACGACGATCCGCTCGGGGTCCAGGCGCAGCACCAGCGCGAGGTCGGCGCGCAGGTTGTAGATGCCCTGGCAATGCGACCACACCCGCACGCCGCCGTCCTGCCATTGTGCGATCGCGCAGGAGGGGGCGATGGAGGCGTGGGCGATGAACGGGCGGGCATAGGAGCGGCGCAAGGTGCGCACGCCGGCGCGGGGCGTGCCGCGCGCGTCCACCACCTTGCTCTCGGTGGGCTGACTCTTGAGCCACGCGCGCAGGTCGGTCTCGTCCGGGAGGGGCTCGCCCGCCGACCACGTCGCGGCCGCGCGCAGGCGCTCCAGGGCGGACGCGGCGGCGTCCTCGGTCTCGGCAATGATGCCGAGGAAGCTCCCGTCCCGGACCCAGGCCACCACGCCCTCGCATTCCCGCAAGGCGGCCTCGTCGAGAGCCTCGAGCCGCGCCCGCGGCGCGTCGGGCCGTAGCACGCGCCCGTGCAGCAGGCCGGGCAGGGTCATGTCGTGGATGAAGCGGCGGGCGCCGAACACCTTGTCGGGGATGTCGAGCCGCGGCGCGGACGCGCCGGCGAGGCGCCGCGCGTCCGCCGGCTTCGGTGCGGCCCGGCAGGTCGCATCGCGGTCGAGGGAGACCTCGCCGGCGAGTTCCCAGTAGCTCGTGCGCGCGTTGCCGGGGCCCGTGACCGTGCCGTCCTCGACGCCGAGCGCATCGGCCGGGACGCCGAGGCGCTCCGCCGCCGCCTCGAGGAGGAGCGCGCGGGCCTCCGCGCAGACGAAGCGGACCGCAACCCCGCAATCCTGGACCGAGAGGCTGCCCGAGGTCACGCCCTCGTTCGGGCTCGCCGCGGTCGAGGCCGGGACGAGGCGCACCCGGGCGAGATCGACGTCGAGCTCGTCGGCGGCGATCTGGGCGAGCGCGGTCAGGATGCCCTGCCCGATCTCGACCTTGCCGGGCGAGACCTCTACCACCCCTTCGGGCCGCACCCGCAGCCATTGCGACAGGCGCGGGTTCGCGGTCAGGTTCCCGGGGAACACCACCTCGCCCTGCGCGGCCGTGGGGGCAGGTTGGTTCGGTATCTGGCTCACGCGGGCGCGACCGTGTGCACGGCCCGGGACGGGCGGAGCGGGAGACGGGCGCGGATCCGGCTCATGCGGCCGCGTCCGCCTGCGCGGCCCGCAGCACCGCGCGCACCATGCGGTTATGGGCGCCGCAGCGGCAGAGGTTGCGGTCGAGCGCCGCGCGCACTTCGGCCTCCGTGGGCCGGGGGTTGCGCCGCAGCAGCGCCGCCGCGCTGATCAGGATGCCGGAGACGCAATAGCCGCATTGCATCGCCTGCTCGGCCACGAACGCGCTCTGCAGGGGATGCGGGCGCTCCGGCGTGCCGAGCCCCTCGACCGTGGTGATCGCCTCGTCGCCGACGCTCCAGAGCGGCAGGTCGCAGGCGGCGACCGCGCGGTCGCCGAGGAGGACGTGGCAGGCCCCGCACTGGTTCGCGCCGCAGCCGAAGCGGGTGCCCATGAGGCCGAGCGGCCCGCGCAGCACCGACAGGAGCGGCGTGGCGGGATCGGCCTCGACCGAGACCGCCGCGCCGTTGATCCGCAGTCGGACGGCGCGCGTCTCGGGGCGTGGGCTCGCCGGACCCTGGCGCCCATCGGCGGTCGGCGTCTCCGGGCCCGCGCTCCCATCGATGGCTTGCGTCTCCGGGCGTCGAATCACTGGACCTTGGCGCCCGTCACCCGCACGACCTCGGCCCATTTCTCGATGTCGGCCCGCAGGTAACGGTCGAACTCCGCCGGGTTCATGATCATCGGAACCGCGCCCTGCTTGGCCCAGGCCTGCTGGACCTCGGGCTTCGCCAGCATGCGGTTGATCTCGGCGTTGAGGCGGTCGACGATCGGCTTCGGGGTCCCGGCCGGCGCCATGATGCCGAGCCAGATCGTGGCGTCGTATTTCGGCACGCCGGCCTCCGCGATCGTCGGCACGTCGGGGAGCACGTCGGAGCGCTTCGGGCCCGTGGTGCCGAGCGCGCGCACCTGCCCGCCCTGCACGGTCGGGGCGGTGGTCGTGATGGCGTCGATCATCATCTGGACGTGGCCGCCGATCACGCTGTTGCGCGCTTCGCCGCTGTTGCGGTGCGGCACGTGGACGATGTCGGTTCCCGTCATGGCTTTGAAGAGCTCGCCCGCCATGTGATAGGGCGTGCCGGGGCCCGACGAGGCGTAGTTCAGCGCGCCGGGCTTCGATTTCGCCAGCGCGATGAACTCCGCGAGCGTCTTCGCGGGCACGTCCGGGTGGATCACCATCAGGAGGTCGGACGAGTTGATCGGCGCGACCGGCACGAAGTCGCGCATGAGCTGGTAGTTTTTCTTGGCGATGAGCGTCTCGTTGGTGGTGTGCGTGTTCGACATCATCAGGAGCGTGTAGCCGTCGGGCGCGGCCTTGGCGGCCTCGTCGGTCCCGATGAGGGCGCCGGCGCCGGGCTTGTTCTCGATCACGAAAGGCTGCTTGAAGGCCTCGGAGAGGTGCTGACCGACGAAGCGCGCGTAGACGTCCGCGGGGCCGCCGGCCCCGAACGGCACGACGATCCTGACGTTGCGCGTGGGATAGTCCTGCGCGGCGGCCGGGCCTGCGAGACCCGCCAGCAGCGATAATCCGATGAGCGCCAGCCGTACCATCTGTTCCTCCCTCGCGTCTTGTCGTTGCCGACAAGGATCAAGGGACGGGCGGCCGGGTGTCAAGGCGGCTGCGTGCGGAGGCAGGCGACGGCCGGGCGGCCGGGTGTCAAGGCGGAGCGCGTGGCGTGAGCCGATCGCCGGGAGCGACGCTCCCGCCCGCGGGCTCTCCGCAGAGCGGGCTAGGACTCGGCGGCGAGCCGGTATTCGCGCTCGACCGAGGAGGCGCGCCGGGTGCGGTCGAAGCCGTAGACATGGACCGAGATCGCCTCGACCTCGGCGGTATTGACCATCTGGTGGATGTTGGGCCCGGTCGGCACCAGGCAGGCGCGGAAGCCGGGCCCGCGCACCCATTCCCGCGTCGGCGTCACGGCGTCGTCCCGGACGGGGCGGAAGCGCCGCTCGCGCAGCTCGCCGGCGACGATGCCGAAGCAGCACGAGCAATGGTGGTCGTGGATCGAGGTCGCGGATCCCGGCGCCCAGGTCATGGCCCAGACGCTCATGGTGGGGTCGCCGAACAGGTAGTTGCGTTCGTAGCGCCCGGGCGTGCGCGCCAGCGGCAGCGCGAGGACGAGGTCGGGCTCGGCCAGAACCGCGTCGAGGAGGGCGCGGGCCTTGCGGACCGGATGCTCCACCGTCGCGGCGCGCCCGATGACCCGGGTCCAGGGCGAGGCGGGCGCAAGGTCGTGGGCGAGCTGCATGGCGGGGCACTCCGAAGGCCGGGCCAGGATAGGAGGCCTGGGGAGGAGCCGGTTTGCTCTTTTGGCGCAGAACAGCTAATTTTTGGAAAGCAATGCTCCACTTGAGGCTGAAATGAGAATGGATTTCTCATGAGCGATGCTGCACGGCCCCGCCGGGGACGCGACCGCGCCGAGATCGACGCCTTCGACCGGCGCATCCTCGCGGCCCTGCAATCGGACGCGACCCTGCCCCTGGCGGAACTCGCCGAGAGGGTCGGGCTCTCGACCACGCCGTGCTGGCGCCGGATCCAGCGGCTCGAGCAGGCGGGGGTCATCCGCAAGCGGATCGCCGTCCTCGACCGGCGTCAGCTCAACGCCAACGTGACGGTGTTCATCGCGGTGCGCACGTCGCAGCATACGGCCGAGTGGATCGAGGCCTTCCGCAAGGCGACGAGCGACATTCCCGAGATCGTGGACGTCTACCGCATGAGCGGCGAGATCGACTATCTCATCCGCGCCTTCGTGCCCGACATCGAGAGCTACGACGCGCTCTACAAGAAGCTGATCGCGCGCGTGGCTCTGAACGACGTCACCTCGATGTTCGCCATGGAGGAGCTGAAATCCACGACCGAGGTCCCGCTGGGCTTCGCCTGAGCGGCCCTGCCGGCCGGTTCGGGACCGGCCGAAATGTCCCGCAGGCGCAAAAGAAAACGGGGCCGGCGCCTCATCGGCGCTCAGCCCCGTCTTTGCTACGCAACTGGATCGCGGCGCCTCACCCATGCCCCCATCAGCGGGCGCCGTTCCGATCTGCACGAGCCTCTAGCAGGCCCTTTCCGGCCACGCTGATTAGACCTTCGTCGTCCCGCGGGCGCTGATCCCGCCTGAACCCCTGCTTGCATACCTGCGGCGCCGCCGGAGGCCCATCGCATCCGTGCGGCTTCCGGCAGCCGCCGCAGACAGCGGGAAGGCATGGAGGTCCCATGGCCGCGCTTAAGGAACGATTAACCATTCTTGCCGAGACTGGGCCTTAACGAAGGTTTAAGCCAGGCAGGTGCGGCATGTGGGGGCTGGGGGCTGAGGCAGGGCGGCCGGCGGCAGGCCGCCTCATCACGCTGGCGGCGCTCGCGGCGGCCGCGATCGTCGGCTTCGGGATCCCCGCGGCATCGACGCGGCCTCTCCCCGCCAAGCCGGTGCCGCCGGGCCCGTCCGGGACCGCGAGGCCCACGGCCGCATGGTCGGCGTTCTGTCTCCAGCATCCCGGCGAGTGTGCCGTCGATCGCGCGGAGCCCGAGATCGTCCCGTTCACCCCGCAGGTCCTGGCCGCCCTCACCGCGGTCAACCGGTCCGTCAACCGGGCCATCGTGCCCGTGCCCGACCTGGAGCACTGGGGCGTGACGGACCGGTGGGACTTTCCGGACGACGGCCGGGGGGATTGCGAGGACATCCAGCTCCTCAAGCGCAGGCTCCTCGCGGAGCGGGGGCTGCCCCGCCGGGCGATGCGCATGACGGTGGTGATCAACGGCAAGGGCGAGGGACATGCGGTGCTGACCGTCCGCACCAGTCGGGGCGACCTGATCCTCGACAACGCCCGCGACGACGTGCTGCCGCCGCGCCGCACCGGCTACGCGTTCGTCAAGCGCGAGGGATCGGACGGGCGCGCGTGGGTGTGGCTCGACGGGACGAGCGCGCCCGTCGTCACGACCGCCCGGTAGCCGGCGCCCGATGGAACCGGAGGGCCGGGTCAGAGCGCCGCGACCGGGAGCGGTCGCGCCTCCCGCGCGGCGACGCCCGGTGGAACCATATGGCCCAGCCGCGGTTGTGGCCTACTCTCGACCTCCCCAAGCAAAGGCCGTGCGGCTTCGCGCCGAAGCGGCTGAGGACATCGCCATGCAAGCCCCCTCCCATCCGAAGCCCGAGGGCCCGCGGCGCCCGCTGCCGAGCAAGCCCGAAGCTCGGGCCGCCGACGCCGCGCCGTGGAAGCCCCACGTGGTCGGCCTGACCCGCCAGGAAATCCGCGACATCGTCATCGACGTGATCGGCTAGAACCTGATCCCGAGCGGGTGCGGACGCCCCGTCCACGATCGTGCGGTACGCCAAGAACCGGGAGGGCATGCTCGGGAGCACGCCCCGCGGCGTTCATGGCACTCGCCGCCCGTCGTCCGCCGCCCGGGCCATGATGCAGAGGCGGTCGAGCTGGGCCTGAAAGACCGGGTCCGTCAACTGGCCGCGAACGTCCGCGAACCCTTCCAGCCCCTCCAGCAGGGGGAGAATGGAGCGGTGGTCCGCATGGACGCCCGAGCGGGCGAGCCGACGCGCCAGGTCGAGCACGCGCTTGCGGCGGTTGTGCGCCTTGCGCGACGGCCCGGAACCGCGCCCGGGATCATCCATCGAGGAGAGCATTCGACCGACGCGCGAACTCCCGCAGCGCGGTCCGGGCCGCCTCCACGTGCGCGGGCTGCGGATCGCGGTGCGCCAGGGACAGGTGGCCGAGGGCGACGTGCCACGCCGGATCGGCGCAGAGCCCCCGGATGGACTGGAGGCCCTGCTCGACGGTGCCGATCCGCTCGACCCGCGGCATGCCCCCGGGGCGCGGGAAACGGACGATCAGGGCGGGCTTGAAGTCACCGGGTCGCATGGCGGGAACTCGACAATCGGGCTTGGAGGTTCGGGTCGGCGCAGGGCTTCCCGCGTGAACAAATCGCGTCTTTATATATAGCACAATATAGTTGCGCGCAACTTATATCCCCCCTGGCGCGGTCCGGGCCGGAGCCGCTCTCCTCCGGCCGGCGGGGGAGCGACATGGCGGCCCGATGCCGGACGCCGACCGGCCGCGTGGCGGGAGCGGCCCTCCCGCCCCGGTGCGGGCGCGCTCCTCGGCCGCACCCGCGAAGGCCCGATGCGTGGCATAAGGCCGCCGCAACGCCCGCCGATTCCACCGCCATGATCCGCATCGAAAACGTCAGCAAGCAGAACAGCCACCGCATCCTTTTCATCGAGGCCTCCGCGGCGCTCCAGAGGGGCGAGAAGATCGGCCTCGTCGGCCCGAACGGGGCCGGGAAGACGACGCTCTTCCGGATGATCAAGGGGGAGGAGGAGCCCGACGAGGGCCAGGTCTCCGTCGATCGCGGCATCACGATCGGCTATTTCAGCCAGGACGTCAGCGAGATGGCGGGCCGCAGCGCCGTGGCCGAGGTCATGGACGGCGCCGGCCCCGTGAGCGAGGTCGCGGCCGAGCTGCACGCGCTCGAGGCCGCCATGGTCGATCCCGACCAAGCGGACGACCTCGACCGGATCATCGAGCGCTACGGCGAGGTGCAAGCGCGTTACGAGGAGCTCGACGGCTATTCCCTGGAAGGCCGCGCCCGCGAGGTGCTGGCGGGCCTCGGCTTCGGCCAGGACACCATGGAGGGCGACGTCGGCGCCCTGTCGGGCGGCTGGAAGATGCGCGTCGCGCTCGCCCGCATCCTGCTGATGCGCCCGGACGTCATGCTCCTCGACGAGCCCAGCAACCACCTCGACCTGGAGAGCCTCATCTGGCTCGAGGCGTTCCTGAAGGGCTACGACGGCGCGCTGCTCATGACCTCGCACGACCGCGCCTTCATGAACCGCATCGTCAACAAGGTGCTGGAGATCGACGGCGGCACCCTCACGACCTATTCGGGCGACTACGAGTTCTACGAGCAGCAGCGGGCGCTGAACGAGAAGCAGCAGCAGGCCCAGTTCGAACGCCAGCAGGCGATGCTCGCCAAGGAGATCAAGTTCATCGAGCGCTTCAAGGCGCGCGCCTCCCATGCCGCCCAGGTGCAGAGCCGGGTCAAGAAGCTCGAGAAGATCGATCGCGTCGAGCCGCCCCGGCGCCGGCAATCGGTGGCGTTCGAGTTCCAGCCCGCGCCGCGCTCGGGCGACGACGTGGTCAGCCTCAAGCGCGTGCACAAGCGCTACGGCAGCCGCCGCATCTACGAGGACTTCGACTTCACCGTGCGGCGCAAGGAGCGCTGGTGCGTCATGGGCGTCAACGGCGCCGGCAAGTCGACGCTCCTCAAGCTCGTCGCGGGCGCGACCGAACCCGACGACGGCACGGTCGCGCTCGGCGGCAGCGTCAAGATGGGCTACTTCGCCCAGCACGCCATGGAGATGCTCGACGGCGACCGCACCGTGTTCGAGTGGCTCGAGGATGCGTTCCCGCAGGCCGGCCAGGGCTCCTTGCGCACGCTCGCGGGCTGCTTCGGCTTCTCGGGCGACGACGCCGAGAAGCGCTGCCGCGTCCTCTCGGGCGGCGAGAAGGCGCGCCTCGTGATGGCGCGGATGCTCTACGATCCGCCGAACTTCCTCGTGCTCGACGAGCCCACCAACCATCTCGACATCGCCACGAAGGAGATGCTGATCGAGGCGCTCTCGCGCTACGAGGGCACCATGCTCTTCGTCTCGCACGACCGCCACTTCCTGGGCGCCCTGTCGAACCGCGTGCTCGAACTCACGCCCGAGGGCGTCCACCAGTACGGCGGCGGCTATGTCGAATACGTGGCGCGCACCGGCCAGGAAGCGCCCGGCCTGCGGAACTGACCACGGTCCATAGGGTGCACCGGCCGGGAGGCGCCCGGCCTGCGGAACTGATCCGGCGCCCCGAGGTCGCTCCGGATCCGACGCGATCGCACTCAGCCGGCGCCCTCGCGGGTGCCGCGGCCGAGAGGGTCCGGATACGTCCGCATCCACGCCAGACCCGCGCCCGTCTCGCCGGCCGGGATGTATTCGAGGCCGATCGCGCCGCCATAGCCCGCTGTCGCGAGGGCGGAGAAGAAGCGCGTGAAGTCGAGCGTGCCGGTGCCGGGCTCGTGCCGTCCCGGATGGTCGGCGATGTGCACATGCGCGATGTCGCGGCGATGGCGTTCGACGAAGCGCGCCGCGTCGATGCCCGAATTGGCGCAGTGGAAGGCGTCGAGCAGCAGGCGGACGTTCGGCGCGTCCACGGCGTCGAGGGCGCGCAAGCCCAGATAGGGATCGTCGAGCAGGTAGTTCGCGATCGTCGCGATCCCGATCGGCTCGATCAGGAGCGTCATGCCTCGGGCATCCGCGGCCGCGGCGGCCTGCGCCAGGCGCTCGCAATAGAGCGGCCAGCAGGCGTCGCGGCTCGACCCCTCCGGGACGACCCCCGCCATCACGTGGACCATGCGGCAGCCGATCGCCTCCGCGTAGTCGAGTCCTCGGGCGAGCGAAGCGTCGAACTCCGCCTCTCGCCCGGGGAGACCGGCGATCCCCTTCTCGCCCCGGCCCGGGTCCCCGGCGGGAAGGGCCATCTGGACGAAGGTCAGGCCGCAATCGGCAAGGATCCGCCGCAGGGTCGCGGCCGGCACCGGATAGGGGCTCGGGTGCTCGACGGCGGAGAACCCCGCCGCGGCGGCCGCGGCGAAGCGCTGTTCCAGCGGGTGCTCGTTGAACATGTAGCCGAGATGGGCGCTGTAGCCGCTCGCCATGGTGCGTCCGGACCTGTCCTGCATCGCGTTTTCCGTGGGCGCGGGCCGCATTCGCGCCGATGCCCGTCGCCGGGCCGTCTCGTCAGATCGTCCCGTCGTTCCGCAGCGCCGCGATCTCCTCGGCCGAGTAGCCGAACTCGGCGAGGACCTCCTCGGTGTGCTCGCCCTGCTCGGGCGGCGGCACCGTGAGCGCGCTCGGCGTGCCGCTGAGCGCCACCGGCTGGTTCAACAGGGTGATGGAGCGGCCGAGCGCCGGCGAGTCGATGCTCGCGGAGACGCCGAGATGCTGCACCTGCGGATCGGAGAACACCTCGTCGACCGCGTAGATCGGCCCGGACGGCACGTCGGCCTCGTTGAAGCGCCGGATCCAGGTGGCGCTGTCGTGGTGCGCCAGCGCCGCGTTGATCTCGTCGGTGAGCGCGTCGCGGTTGCGCGAGCGCAGGGCCGCCGTCTCGAACGCCGTGTTGGTGATGAGGTCCGGCCGCTCGATGGCGTGGCAGAAGCGCTCCCAGATCACGCGCCCCGTCACCGCGATGTTGATGTAGCCGTCGGCGGTGCGGAACACGCCGGTCGGGATCATGGTGGGGTGGTTGTTGCCGGCCTGCTTGGGCCGTTCGCCCTCCATGAGCCAGCGCGTCGCCTGGAAGTCGAGGAGCGCGATCTGGGCCTGGAGGAGCGAGGTCTGGACCCATTGCCCCTCGCCGGTGGCCTCGCGGGCGAGAAGCGCGATGAGGATGCCGTTGGCGCAGTAGAGGCCCGCGGCCAGGTCTGCGATCGGGATGCCGACCCGCATCGGGCCCTGGCCGGGCTGGCCGGTGATCGACATCAGCCCGCCCATGCCCTGTGCGATCTGGTCGAAGCCGGGGCGCTCGCGGTAGGGCCCGTCCTGGCCGAAGCCCGAGATGCTCGCATAGACGAGGCGCGGATTGACCGCCTTGAGGCTGTCGTAGTCGATGCCGAGGCGGTGCTTCACGTCGGGGCGGAAGTTCTCGACCAGCACGTCGGCCTGGGCGACGAGCCGGCGCAGCACCGCGCGGCCCGCGTCGGATTTCAGGTTGAGCGTCAGGGCGCGCTTGTTGCGGTGCAGGTTCTGGAAGTCGGGGCCGTGGCGCGGGCCGCCGGGCTGGTCGCCGGATTCGAGCGCGGCCGGCAGCTCGATCTTGATGACGTTCGCGCCCCAATCCGCGAGCTGGCGCACCGCGGCCGGTCCCGAGCGCACGCGGGAGAGATCGAGGACCGTGTAGCGGGACAGGGCCCGGGATGCAGGCTGGAACGGCATGGAACGTCCTTTTCATTCACCCTGAGGCGCGACCCCGGCATTGTCAACAATTCAGGTCGAGGATCCCTTCCGCCGGGCTGCCTCCTGCGACATGGCGGCACTGGAGCCGGGGCACAAGGCCACCCAGAGGCGCTTTCGCGGTCTGGAGAGGTATCTCGGTTCACGTTTGATGCCAATGCGTTACGCCGGACCTCCTCTCGACGGCGCCGCGGTTCGGCCCGGCCTGCGGGCGATCGGCCGGAATTGTTGACAATACGATCCGGTTCCCGTTTGCTCCCTCCGGCGGGACAAAGGGACATTCAGGACGATGCGGGGAGCGGCTGCACGGGACGTGATCGACGCGGCGCCCTCCCAGCCGCTCGCGGCCATGATCTACCAGGGCCTCGAAGGGATGATCGTCCGGGGCGACCTGAAGGCGGGCGACCGGATCAACGAGATGGCGCTGGCGAGCCGCCAGGGCGTGAGCCGCGGCCCCGTGCGGGAGGCCTGCCGCCGCCTCGAGGAGGCCGGCCTCGTCGAGTTCCGGGTCAACCGCGGCTTCTTCGTGCGCCAGCTCGTGATCGAGGACGTGCTCGAGCTCTACGAGGTCCGCGCGGCCCTGTTCTCCCATGCGGGCCTGCTGCTCGCCTCGACCGTCACGGGCGCGCAGCTCGCCGAGCTCGAAGGGCTGCACCGCCGGATGGGGGAGGCCACCGCGGCCGGCGACATGGACGTGTTCTATGCCATGAACCGCGAGTTCCACGGCCGGATCATGGCGTTCACGGGCAACCGGCGCCTGGCCCAGATCTACGAGGGTCTCGATCGCGAGCTGCACATCTGGCGCCGGCGCGCCCTAATCCTCGACGGCAACATGCGCGCCTCGCTGCTGGAGCACGAGCACATCCTTGCAGTGCTCAAGGGGGGCAATCCCACCCTGATCGCCCAGGTGCTGCGGGAGCACAGCCTCGCCGGACGAAACCGCCTGGTGCGGACCCTGTCCGAGCCCGCGTGAAATCTCTCATCGTCCGGCGGCCCGACCGGCCCGGACCCCTCCCCTCCGATCGAACAGGAACGAACCCATGCACACCCAGGACGGCCGGCCGATCATCGCGATCTCCAGCGGCGACCCCGCCGGCATCGGGCCCGAGATCACCCTGAAGGCCCTCGCGAGCGAGGCGGTGCAGCGCGCCTGCGCGCCCGTGATCGTCGGAAGCGCGGCGGTGGTGCGGCGCGATCTCGCCCTCGTGCCGGCGCGGCTCGAGCTCCGCGCGGTCGGCTCGCCCACGGAGGTGCGCGGCGAGCCCGGCACCGTCGAGGTGCTCGAGATGGACGGGCTCGATCTCGCGGCCTGCCCCCGGGGCGAGGTCTCGCCGGAGGGCGGCCGCTTCAGCGGCCATTCGGTCGGCCGCGCGATCGGCCTCGCCATGCAGGGCGCGGTCCACTCCGTCGTCGTGTCGCCCAACAACAAGCAGGCCATGCATGCGGGCGGGCACGAGCATACCGGGTTCGAGGAGATCGCCCGGCACTACACGGGGGCGAAGACCTCGATCCAGATCCTGATGGGCAACAAATACGTGATGTCCCGGGTCACGAACCACGTGCCCCTGCGCAAGGTGCCCGACCTGTGCACCCGCGAGCGGGTGCTGGCAGCGATCCGCATGCTGCACAAGAGCCTCCAGGTGATCGGGCACGAGGCGCCGGTGATCGGCGTCGCTGGCCTCAATCCCCATTGCGGCGAGCACGGGCTGATGGGCGACGAGGAGATCATCCATATCGGACCCGCCTGCGATGACGCCCGCGCGGCCGGAATCAAGGTCCTCGGCCCGCTGCCGGGGGACACGATCTTCAACGACTACGAGAAGTTCGGCCTCAACGCCGTGCTCTCCATGTACCACGACCACGGCAATGCCTGCATGAAGATGGCTGAGTTCGGCGAGCTCGTGAACTTCATCGGCGGCCTGCCGGTGCCGGTCTTCACCGTGTCGCACGGAACCGCGTTCGACATCGCCGGGAAGGGCATCGCCGACGCGACCAACATGGAGCTCTCGATCCGCGCGGCCGCGCGCAGCCAGCGCGTTGCCGCGAAGGCGGCGTGAGGCAAGCGCAGTCGAGTATGCAGGAGGGACACCCCATGTCGACCACACCGGACCGGCCGCGCGTGGCGCTCATCCACGCCGTGACGGTCGCGATCGATCCGATCACGGCCGCCTTCGCGTCCCTGTGGCCGGAGGCCGAGCGCCTGAACCTGCTCGACGACAGCCTGTCGGTCGACCGCACGAAGGCGCAGGACCTGAGCTCCGGCCTCCACGACCGGATCGGCGCGCTCGCCGACTACGCCATGGCAGCCGGCGCGCACGGGATCCTCTACACCTGCTCGGCCTTCGGGCCCGGCATCGAGAGCGTCGCCCGGCGCCTCCCCGTTCCGGTGCTCAAGCCCAACGAGGCGATGTTCGTCGAAGCGCTCGACCGCGGGACACGCATCGGCATGCTCGCGACCTTCGGGCCCTCCGTCACCACCATGGAGGAGGAGTTCGCGGACGCCGCGCGCGAGCGCCGGCCCGACGCGACGATCCGCACGATCCTGGTGCCGGGCGCCATGGATGCGCTCAAAGGCGGCGACGCCGACACCCACAACCGCCTGATCGCGGAGCGCGCGCCCGAGCTCGCCGATTGCGACGCCGTCATGCTCGCGCATTTCTCGACGTCCCGCGCCAAGGCCGCCGTCGAGCGGGCGCTCGGCCGCGAGGTCCTGACGAGCCCGACCGCCGCGGTCACCGCCCTCAAGCGCGCGATCGGCGCCTGAGGGCGTCCGGTCAGGCGGGAACCCGGTACTCCCTGACAAGCCCGTCCTTGGGTTCGAGCCCGGTGCCGGGCTTCGTCGAGACCTCGAGGTAGCCGTCCTTGGGCTGGGGCACCTCCTCGAAGATGGCGTTGTAGGCCATCCACTTGTGGAAGTGGTACTCCACGATCGTGCCGCTCGCGAGGCCGGCCTGCAGGGCGATGTTATGCGGGCCGCTGCCGTTGCCGTGCCCGATCGGCTTGTTGAACGCCTTGGCGAGCGCCGCGATCCGCAGGCCTCCCGTATAGCCGCCGTCGTTGTTGACGTTGGGCTGCACGATGTCGACCGCATCCGCGAGCAGGATGTCGCGCATCGAGTACTTGTGGTTCTCGGCCACCCCGATCGGGATCGTGGTTTTCGCCTTCAGCTCCACGAGAAGCCGCGGGTCGTTGTCGAGGCAGGGCTCCTCGAACAGGCTGATGTCGAGCTCCTCCACGAGGCGGCAGAGCCGGATCGCGGCGGCGGCGGTCATGCGCGCGTTGGCGTCCATGGCGAGCTTGACGTTCGGGCCCACCGCCTCGCGCATCGCCTTCATGCGGATGGAGTCGTCGTCCGGATCCGGCACCGCCTGCCGCCCGACGGTGTTCTTCAGATAATTGTTGCCGAGGCCCACGAGATGGGCGGCCTCGGCGGCGAGCTCCTCGGGGCTGTAGACCGGCGCGCCGCCATAGGCCGCCCCGTGCGTGATGTAGACCGGGATGCGGTCGACGGCGCCGCCGAGGAGCGTGTGGACCGAAAGGTTGCAGGCCTTGCCCTTGAGGTCCCACAGCGCGATGTCGATCGTCGAGAGGGCGCTCACGAGGGCGCGGCCGAGATCGCGCTGGGCGAAGATGAACTGCCGGCCCAGCTTGGCGGCGATGCGCTCGATCCGCATCGGATCCTCGCCGATGAGCGAGGGTGCGACGGTACGGTTGATGAAGCCCGTCATGCTCGGGTGGAAGTAGCCGCCCATGCCCCATCCGACGAGGCCGTCGTCGGTCTCGATCTCGACCATCACGGTCTGCTCCACGTTGGGGAGCTTGCGGAAGGGCGGCGGCGTGATCGGGATGTTGGCGAGGTGGTGCGCTTCGACGCGGGCGATCTTCATGGGCCTCCTCCAGGGCGTGGGAACGGGGATGGTCGTCGCGGGTCCGGCCCGCCGCAGCGGCCGGACCCCGGACCGGTCCGGGCGGTCTATCGCGGCGATCCGGGCAGGAGCGGCGCGAGCCGCTCCAGGAAGTAGCCGAGGCCGTTGCGGATGTGCTGCTGCATGAGCGCCTCCGCGTGCTCGGCCTCGCCGCGCTCGATGGCGGCGAGGATCGCGAGGTGCTCCTCGACCCGGCGCGGGCTGCGCTGGGTGTCGTCGGCCAGCATGTATCGGTAGCGCTCGAGGCCGAGATAGATGTCGGACAAGACGTCGGAGACGCGCTGCAATCCGCTCAGACGGATGATCTCGAGGTGGAAGTGCTCGCCGAGCGTGAAGAGATCGAAGGCGGTGCGGGTTCCGTTGACGTCGAACTGCGTCGCGATCGTGCGGGCGCGTTCGGTCGAGAGGCCTTCGCGCTTCACCCGCAAGGCCGCGCGCCCGGCGACCAGGCTCTCCACGCGCTCGCGGATGGAGGCGAGCTCCTCGATCTCCTCCACGCGCAAGGGGGCGACGTAGAGCGCGCGGTTGCGCTGCTTCATGATGATGCGCGCGTTCTCGAGCCGCGCGAGCGCCGCGCGCAGCGGCGTGCGGCTCACGCCGAGCTCGCTCGCGAGCTGCTCTTCGGTGATCCGGCTGCCCGCCGGGATCTCGCCCGTGACGATCCGCCGGACGAGCTGCGTGAAGGCCCAGTCCGGCGCCGACTGCCCGTCGGCCGCGCTCGGATCGGATCTCATGATCAGCATCGCGCGCCTCGCCCCGGGCCTACGCTGCCGGCTGCCGGCGCCGGAACCGTCCGCGCAGGCGCCGGCCGAGGGGAACCAGAACCAGGCACCCCGTCGCGGCGAACAGGACGAGCGCGATGGGGCGCTCCACGAAGATGATCGGGTCGCCGCCCGAGCTGATGAGGGCGCGCCGCACGCCCTGTTCGAGAATCGGCCCCAGGACGACGCCGAGCAGGGCCGGAATGGCGGGATAGCGCAGCTTCGTCATCACGTAGCCGAGGACGCCGAAGAGGAGCGCGCACCAGACGTCGAACATCAGGTAGTTCACGCTGTAGACGCCGTAGATCACGATGCCGGCGACGAGGGGCAGCAGCAGCGCCAGCGGCACGTAGACGATGGCGGCGAGCACCGGCGTCAGCAGGATCGTGAGGAACACGAGCAGGACGTTGCCGACATAGAAGGTCCCGATGACGGGCCACACGAAATCGGGGCGCTCCTGGAACAGGAGCGGGCCCGGCTGCAGGCCGAGCATGAGGAGGCCGCCGAGCATGACGGCCGTGGTGCCGGAGCCCGGGATGCCGAGGGTGAAGAGCGGGATCATCGCCGAGTAGGAGGCCGCGTTGTTGGCGGCCTCGGGCGCCGCCACGCCCTGGATGGCGCCGTGCCCGAACTGCTCGGGCGTGCGCGACATGCGCTTGGACGCCGCATAGGCGAACATGGTCGAGGCGGTGGCGCCGGCACCCGGGAGCACGCCGACCACGAAGCCGATCAGCGAGCCCACGACGAGGTCCTTCCAGCAGAGCACGATATCGCGCACGCGCGGGAACAGGGAGCGGAAGGTGTAGGTGGGCTGGAACTGCGCCTGGCCGCTCTTGTCGCCGACCGCGGCGAACACCTCGCCGAGCCCGTAGAGGCCGATCGCGATCACCGAGAAGCTGAGGCCGTCGGTCAGCTCCACGGAGCCGAAGGTGTAGCGCGGCGCGCCCGTCACCATATCGAGCCCGATCATCCCGAGCCACAATCCGAGGCCGAGGGACGCGAAGCCTTTCCAGGGATCGTCGCCGCCCAGCACGGTCGTGAAGGACAGCGCCATCACCATCAGGGCGGTCATCTCCGCGGGGCCGAAGGCGATGGCGAACTCGGCGAAGGGAGCGCTGACCGCGGTGAACAGGATCAGCGCGATCAGCCCGCCGATGAACGAGGCATAGACGCTCATCCCGAGCGCCCGGCCGGCCTCGCCGCGGCGGGCGAGCGGATAGCCGTCGAGCGTCGTCATCATGGAGGCGGACTCGCCCGGGATGCCGAGCAGGATCGAGGTGACGGCGCCGCCGAACATCGCGCCGTAATAGACGCCCGCGAGCCCCGCCATGGCGGTCGTGGCGTCGAACTTGACCACGAGCGGGAGGAGGATCGCGACCGCGGCGGCGGGGCCGAGCGCCGGCAGGACGCCGACCGCGAGGCCCAGCGTCACGCCGATCAGCGTCGCCATCAGGGTGTTGAAGCTCAGCGCCGCCGACAGGCCACCGAGGAGGAGCTGGAGCGTTTCCATGGCGTGAACGATCTGCCTTGAGGACGGGGTCGACGGATCGGGCCTGCGGCGCGGCGGGCGCCGCGGCTCAGCCGCCCAGGAAGCCGTCGGGAAGCGGCACGTTCAGCCCGAGGTCGAACACGAGATAGGCGACGATCGCAAAGCCGATCGCGGTCGCCCACACGGTCGCGTGCCCGCGAAGCGTCGTCGGCCACTCGATCAGGTAGGCGACGACCGCGACGTAGAACGGCGTCAGGAGAACGAGGCCGACCCTCTCGACGAGAACCAGGAACAGCGCCGTCAGCGCGACGACGCCGCCGATCCGCAGGGTCTCGGCCGCCTCCAGCCGTCCGCTCTCGGTCCGCCCGCGCACCTGCCGGACGAGCGTCCCGGCCGAGCTGAGCGCGAGCAGCGCTCCCGCGATCAGGGGAAAGAACCCGGCCCCCGTGATGTTGGGCCCGAACACGCCGTAGGCCAGGGCCTGGGCGACGATCCAGACGCCGAGAACGAGAAGGCCTAGGGAAAACGCGACTTCGGACCGCGACACCATCGTCAAGTCTGCTCCAGGGGCGTGGGCGGCCGCGGAAGGGGAAGGCTCCTCCCGCGGCCGCGTTTCTGCGGCCGGGAGGCGGCGCTACTTGATCGCGTTCACCTTCTTCATGAAGTCCTCGTACATCGAATGGTACTTCGGCATCGCCTTGCCGAGCTCCTCGCTGCCCATGAACAGGGGCACCGAGTTGTTGCTCGCCACGTATTCCTTCCACTCGGCGCTGTTCGCGACCTCCTGGAGCACGCCTTCCCAGAACTTGACCGCCTCGGCGGGCACGTTCTTGGGCATGGCGAGCGCCCGCATCTGCGTGAACTCGATGTCGACCCCCTGCTCCTTGAAGGTCGGCACGTCGGGCAGTTGCGACAGGCGCTGAGCCGACGTGGTCGCGAGGGGGGTGAGCTTGCCGGCCCTGATCTGGGACAGGATCTCGCTGGGATTGCCGATCTGCACGTCGATGTGGCCGCCGAGCAGCGCGCTCAGCACCTCGCCGTCGCCGCCGTAGGGGATGACGCGCGTCTTCAGCCCGAGCTTCTCGTCCAGCATGGCGGCGATCAGCGCCGGATCGGTCACGACCCCGGTGGTCCCGACCCGCACGGTGCCCTTGGCGCTCAGGTCCTTGAGGGTCTTGATGCCGGTGTCGGCCCGGACCGTGAGGACATAAGGGTCGGCCGCCATGGCGGCGAGCGGCGTGAACTCCTTGTAGTTCACGGGCGAATTGTTGAGCAGCGGAACCGTGAAGAAGCTGCCCGCGACGGTGCCGATGAAGTAGGGATTGCCCGGGCGCTGGGCCACGAAGTTGTAGCCGACCGCGCCGCCGCCGCCGGGGCGGTTCTCGACGATCACCTTGGTGGGAACGAGCTTCTTCTTCTCGATGATGTTCGTGATGGTGCGCGCGAAGATGTCGCTGCCGCCGCCGGCGGACGCCTGCACGATGATGGTGACGTCCCGCTCCGGATAGGGCGCGGCCCAGGCCGTGGTGGCCGTGCCGCAAAGGGCGGCGGATGCCAAAGCGGCAAAAAGGGTGCGGCGCGAAAGCCCGAACTTGGTCATAGCGTCTCCTCGTCTGTGCGCCGCTTGGTGCGGCTTCTTCATGGCTGAGTTTGTATCCAAGTATACAAACGAGGGGGTGTCAAGCGGCCGAGGCCGAGCCTCACGGGGCCGCCCGCGGATCTCGGCGCGGCCGCGTACCGTCATTCGGGGGCTCTGCCTCGATCATGCGTTCCTTGGCGGCCCGGTTGGCGCGGCGCTGCGCCCGCGAGGTCACGGACTCATTTCGCAGGGGCGCTGAGCGGCAGCCCCGAATTGCTGGCGCGAGACCGGAGCCGCCGCCCGGACGGTGCGGCGCACGCATGCGGAGCAAAGCTGCGCGGAACGAGCGCCGTTGCAGGGAGCCCGGAGCGCCTAGCGGATCGCCTCGACGTGAGGGGCCGTTCCGGGAGCCGGCGTGAAGACGAGGAGCCCCTCCCGGCGGATGGCGTCGTTCCCGCCCCAGAAGGCCGCCTTGGCCTGCTGATCCGCCTTGGCGCGCCGGTCCACCGCTTCGGGATCGCAGATCTCGCGCAGGAGCCGTTCGAGATGCGCCGCCTTGATGCGCCCGTCCTCCGTGGAGGCGAGGTCGTACAGCTCGTCGGGGTCGGCGGCCAGGTCGAACACCTGCGGCGGGGCGCCGGCATGGTAGATCAGCTTGTCGTCCCCATCCCGGACCATGAAGCTTCCCGCCCGGCTCCCGGCGGCATGGTACTCGGCGAAGACGGGCCCTCTCGCGGCGCCCTGCCGCATGACCGGCCAGAGGCTGCGCGCGTGCGGGGGATGGGCATCGCCAGTGGCCGGCAGCCCGAAGGCCTCGAGGATGGTCGGGTAGAGATCGATATGCGAGACCGGCTGCTCCACGACCCGGCCGGCCGGAACGTCCGGTCCTGCCATGATCATCGGAACGCCGGCGGAGCCCTCGAACAGGTTGAACTTGCCCAGGAGCCCGTGCGTGCCCAGCATCTCGCCATGGTCGCTGGTGTAGATCACCCGCGTATCGTCGGCGAGCCCGAGGCGCTCGAGGGTGTCGAGCACGGCGCCGATCTGCTCGTCGAGGTGGGTGCACAGGGCGTAATACGCCGTGGTGAAGCGCTTCAGCATCGCCTGGTCGATATCCCGGTAGGCGAAGGTCTCCCGCAGGTGCCGGGCCGCAGGATGCTCGGACCGCTCGCCGGCGCCGAAGCCGGGCGGCAGGGGAACGTCCATGTCGCTGTAGAGATCGAGCAGGCGGCGCGGCACGCTGAAGGGCGGATGCGCGCTCACATAGGACACCATCAGGGCCCAGGGCTCGTCCGTGACGGAACGGGACCGCGCCTCGAGCCACGCCACCGCGCGCCCCGTGACGTCGCGATCGTAATCCTGGTAGGTCGTCGAGCCGACCCCGGACTTGTCGGCGTACATCTCCCATTGCCCGACATTGACGGGCTCCTCGCCGCTCCAGCGGAGCAACATGCTGACGCCGCCCTTGCCGTCGAGGATGTGCATCGGCACGATCTCCTCGCCGAACCCGTTGTCGTCGGCGCTCGACCGGAAATGCAGCTTGCCGATCGCCGCCACCGCGTGACCGGCGTTGCGGAGACCGTGATGCCAGCTCGGGACCCGACCGTCATAGACGATAGCGTTGTCCCAATAGCCCGTCTCGTGCGGATAGCGCCCGCACGCGATGGCGGCGCGGGCGGGGCAGCAGATCGGGCTGGCCGTATAGGCGTCGGCGAAACGCGTGCCCCGCCGCGCCAGGGCGTCGAGATGGGGCGTCTTCACGCGGCCGCCGCTCGCAACCCCCATGCCCTGGCGGGCGTGGTTGTCGGAGAGCAGAAAGAGCAGGTTGGCTCGCTTCACGGCAGCGCCTTTCGACCGGGGCGTGGCAACGGGGACGAGCGCCGGAAGCCCGAGCCGCGCCCGTTCCGGCCGCTCCACGGCTCGCGCGGGCTCCCGGCGACCCGGGAGCCCGCGGCCTTGGCCTATGGCTTGTTGGCGGCCTGGGCCTTCTTGACCTCGTCGCCGACGCGCGTGATCGGACCCTTGAGGCCGTCGAGGATGCCGACGAGCCTGTCGCCGGGGATGAACTGCCGCTCGACGCCGAGCGCCTTGAAGCGCTCGACGACCTCCGGGTCGTTCATGGAGGCCTCCAGCGCCTTGGCGAGCACGGCGATCCGGTCCTTCGGCGTGCCTTTCGGCGCGAAGGCCATCACCCGCTCCTCGAACACCGTGTTGAGGCCGATCTCGCGCGCGGTCGGCACGTCCGGGAGGTCGGCCACCCGCGATTCGGAGAACATCACGAGCGGACGGATGCCCTGGTCCTTGTACAGAACGAACTCGGAGCTCGCGAAGATCGAGGTGTCGGTATGCCCGCCCAGCAGGGACTTCAGCCGCACCGCGCCGCCGCCGCTCTGGACGTACCGGAACTGGACGCCGGCATCCTGCTGGAACATCAGCGGCACGAAGTGGGGAAGCAGCCCGATATTCATGGCGACGCGCACGGAATCGGGCTTCTCCTTCGCCTCCGCGAGCAGGTCCTTGATGGTCTTGAAGCGGCTGTCCGCGGTGACGCCGAGCCCGATCGGGGTCCGGGCGACCTGGCCGATGAGATCGAACGCGGAATGGTCGTAATCGACCACGCCCATGGCCGGGGCCGTGAGCAGGCCCATGTGGAACACCCCCATGGTGTAGCCGTCCGGCTCCGCGTCGCGGACCAGCCGGGTGCCCGCCGTTCCGCCCGCCGCGGCGTTGTTGACGATCACCAGGGGCTGCGGGAGCAGCTTGTTCTTGTCGATGGCGAGCTGAAGGAGGCGGATCAGGACGTCCGTCTGCCCGCCCGGCGCGATCGGCACGATGGTGCGGACCGGCTTTTCCGGATAGCCGGCCGCGAAACCGACGCTCGGTACGGCCGGCAGAGCCATGGCGGACGCGGCTCCGATCAGGGCCGTCCGCCGGGTGATGCGTGTCATGGTGTCCTCCCTCGTGTTGCCGGTCAGGCCCGGGCTTGCTTGGGTTCAAATCGCCGCCGCACGTCGCGGTAGAACGGCCAGACGAACAGGGCGGCCGAGATCAGGATCACGGTCAGGGCGATCGGCCGCTCGACGAGCGGCATGAAGCTGCCGCCGGACGCCATCAGCCCCGCCCGAAGCTCCGACTCCGCGACCGGGGCCAGCACCAGGCCGACCACGAAGGGGGCGAGAGGGACCTTGGCGAATTCGAGCAGGATGCCGACGAGGCCGAAGGTCAGCATCACCCAGATGTCGAAGGCGCGGTTGTTGAGCGCGAACGCGCCGAGCACCGAGAAGACGATCACCATCGGGAGGATGAACGCGCGCGGCAGGCGCATCAGCTTCGCGAAGAGGGCGATGCCGAACGTCATCATCACGAACATCACGAGATGGGCCACGAGATGGGAGGCGAAGATCGTGTTCACGATGTCGGGATGGTTCCGGAACAGGAGCGGCCCCGGCTGGAAGTTGTGGATGATCAGGGCGCCGAGCAGGATCGAGTCGGTCAGGCCGCCCGAGATGCCGAGCGTCATCAGCGGGATGAGGGTTCCGCCCGTCGTGGCGTTGTTGGCGCTCTCGGACGCCACGATGGCCTCCTCGCTGCCCGTGCCGAACGCCTCCGGCGTCCGCGACATGTTCTTGGCGGTCGTGTAGGCCACGATGGAGGCGATGGTCGAGCCGACGCCGGGCAGGATGCCGATCCAGACCCCGATGAGGGACGAGCGCAGCATGTTCCAGCCGTGGACGAGATAATCCCGGAAGGACACGAACATGCCGTGCATGGAGGCCTCGATGGCCTCGGATTTCTCCTCGATGTTGAGAGCATCCGCCACCACCTGGGAGACCGCGAACATGCCGAGGATCACGGGCAGGCTGTTCACGCCGCCTTCGAGCGCGGTGATCCCGAAGGTCAGGCGCATGATGCCGGAGCTCTCGTCGATTCCGGGGAAGGAGATCAGCATGCCGAGCAGGCCCGCGGAGAGCCCCTTGAGGAACGAGCCCTCCGAGAGCGACGAGATCAGGATGAGGGCCATGAGGATGATGGCGAAGCTCTCGAACGGCCCCAGGGCGACGACCGCCTTGGCGATCGGCGGCGCCACGAGGACGAGCGCCAGCCACGACAGGATCCCTCCCACCAGCGACGAGGCGTTCCCGAGACCCAACGCGCGGCCGGGATAGCCGCGCTTGGCGAGCTGGTACCCGTCGAGGCAGGTCATGATCGAGTTCGGCTCGCCGGGAATGCGCATCAGCGTCGCGGTGATCAGGCCGCCCGACACGCCGCCGATGAACATGGCGATCAGCAGGCTGATCGCATCGAGGCTCCCCATGTGGTAGGTGAAGGGAAGCGTCAGCGCCATCAGCATGCCGGCCGTGATCCCGGGCAGCACGCCGACCGAGACGCCCAAGCCGACGCCGGCGACGACGATCAGGAACGACTTCAGGCTGAAGAGGTGGAGGAAGGCCTCGGCCAGCGTCATGTCCCCGGCCCTCTAGTTCAGATCGAGGCTGAAGAGACGGCGGAACAGGAAGTCCAGCGCGAAGGCGGCGACCACCGCGAAGACCGCGACCCCGAGCAGGCGTTTGCTCCGCAGCGGCCCGAGAACCGCTCCGCCCGCGAACAGGTAGACCATGGTGGCCGCGACAAAAGGCACGGCCCGGACGCTGAGCCCCACCGCATAGAGGACGCTGAAGGCCAGAAGAAGGATTGCGGTCGCGGGGCTGGGCGTGTGCCCGGCCCCGCCTTCGAGGCCCGTCACCATGCTGTGGGAGGCCTGTCCGAGCGAGCGCCCGAGCACCAGGCGGACCGCCATCGCCACGGCGAGGGCGCCGAGGCCGTAGCTGACCCAGAGCGGAAACGATCCGGGTCCGAGCGGATCGTACGGCGCGGGAGGGAGGCGCCGGGCCTCGAGCTGCAGCGCGACCGCGATGACGAGGATCAGGCCGATATAGCCGATCTCCGCCACGCGCTGCAGCCGGTCCGGGTTCACGCGACGCTCCTCGACGGGTTGACGGTGCCACTCATCCCGACACCACGAGACCAGGCTTCTCACCGGGCATGGGTGTGCCGCCGTTCATCCCGACACCACCAGGACGGGCTTCTCGCCGGGCGCTGGCGTGTAGCTGTAATCGCCCCGGCCGATCACCGCCTCGCGGCCTCCGTGAGCCGCGATCAGGCGGCGCTGGTCCTCGAACGCCTGCTGGTTGACGCGATCGGGATCGCAGATCGCCCGCAGCCGCGCCTCGCACTGCGCCAGAACGTGCTCCATCCCGGGACGCTCGGCAAGGTCTTCCGTTTCGCCCGGGTCGGCCTCGAGATCGAACAGCTCGGGCCGGAACCCGACATGGTGGATGTACTTCCAACGGTCATGCCGGATCATGAACGTGCCCGTGACCGAGGCCGCCGCATGATATTCGGAGAGCACGTCGCGGTCGGGCTGCGCGCCGGATGCGATCGACCAGATGGATTGCGAGGGGAGGGCGTCGTCTTCGGGCGCAGGCGGACAGCCGACCGCTTCCAGGATCGTCCGGTAGCAATCCACCAGCGAGACCGGCGTCTCGACGACCTGACCGGCCTCGATGCCGGGGCCTGCGGCGATGAAGGGAACCGCCGCCGATTCCTCGTACATGACCGACTTGCCCCAGAGGCCCCGGCAGCCGAGGTTCTCCCCGTGATCGGAGGTGTAGATCACCCGGGTCGCGCCGGTGAGACCGGCGGCATCGAGCGCGGCGAGGATCCGGCCGATGTTGTCGTCGAGGAAGCTAACGAGCGCGTAGTAGGACGCGACGGCGAGACGGACGGCGTCGAGATCCTCGAAGTAGTCGTCGTAATCCATGATCGAGCGCAGCGCCCTCACCGCGGGATGGCGCGGCCGCCCGGCCTCGTCGTAGAGGCGGGGCAGGGGCATCGAGGCGGGATCGTAGAGGGAGAAGAACTCGGGCGGGGCCGTGAGCGGGAAATGCGGCCGCACGAGCGACACGAACAGCACCCAGGGCTTGTCGCCGGCGCGCCCCGAGACCTCCGACAGCCAGCGGCAGGCGGCCTCGGTGACGTCGAGATCGTACCGGTTGTAGGACGAGTCGCCCGGACCGGCGCTCGCCGCGAAGGCCGGCATGCTGCCGCGTCGCGGCGGTGGATCGCGGAGCGCCCCGATCAGGTCGCCTTTGCCGTCGAGAACGTGCAGCGGCAGGATTTCCTCGCTGAACCCGTTGTCGTCGTCGGTCGACCGGAAATGCAGCTTGCCGATCGACGTCACCGCGTGACCGCCGTCCCGGAGCCGGTGGTGCCAGCTCGGGATCTCGCCGTGATAGGGAGCGGCGTTGTCCCACGCCCGCACCTGGTGCACCCAGCGGCCCGTCGCGAGGCTGGCGCGGGCCGGGACGCAGATGGGGCATGGCGTATAGGCGTTCGAGAAGCGCGCGCCTCGCGCGGCCAGGCGGTCCATGTGGGGCGTCTTGACGACGGCGTTGCCGTAGCAGCCCGTGATGTCGCGCTGGTGCTCGTCGGAGAGGATGAAGAGAAGGTTCTTGGCTTCCACGGACCCTGCCTGCCTCGCGATCTCGGACGCCGGGATGGTGCCATTGCGGGGCGCGGCTCACAATCGTAAAACGGGTCGCTGACCCATAACGCGCAGGAATGGCTCCATGGATCTCGCGGACCTGAGCTACCTCGCGACGGTCGATCGGGCCGGCAGCCTCAGTGCGGCCGCCCGCTCCCTCAACATGACGCAGCCCGGCCTCACCAAGGCGATCCGAAGGCTGGAGGGCCGGTTCGGCTGCCGGATCCTCGTCCGCCTGCCGCGAGGGGTGACGCTGACCGCGCAGGGGCGGGCCCTGCTGCGCCACGTCAAGCTCATCGAGGCGCAGCTTCAGGACGCTCAGGACGAGATCAGATCGCTGCAATCGGGCGCGGTCGGCAGCCTCCGGATCGGCGCCGGACCCTCCTGGCTGACGCGCGCGCTGCCCCGCGTGATCACCCAACTGTCCGAAATCTATCCGGGTCTCAGCTTCCGGGTGGTCGGCGGCTTCAACGATCATCTGATCGAGGCGCTCCGCGACGGCGAACTCGACGCGGTGGTCTCTGCGCTGCCCGACCGGCCGCTCCAGGGCTTCGAGTTCATCCCGCTGACGATGGACCGGCTGACCGTGGTGGCGCGCCGGGATCACCCCTTGCGGCGGATCCGGCGTCCGCAGCCGCGCGACACGGAACGCTACGCCTGGGCGCTGCCGGGACGCAACGTCCTGTCGCGCACGCGATTGGACGCGTTGTTCCAGGTCGCCGGCCTGGAGCCGCCGCAGGCGAAGATCGAGTCGGATTCGATCTCCTTCATCGCGGCTGCGTTGCGGGACTCGGACATGCTGTCCTTCGCGACCTCCCAGATCCTGTTGAGCGACATGGACGGGATCGCCGAACTCGCCATCCCCGGCCTGTCGATGACCCGGTCGGCCGGGATGATCTTCCGGTCGTCCGACGCCAAGGCGCCGGTCAGCACCACCTTCGTGAGTTCCATGAAGCACCTGGCGGCCGAACTCGGCAAGAACTAGCGCCGGTTCCGGCGGTCGAGCCAGATCCGTTCGGCGCGGGGTCACGCGAGGGGTGCCGCACGGGCTCAGGACCCCGTCAGCCCGGCCTCCACGTCCGCGGCCGAGATGAAGCCGGGCGCGAGGTTCTCCCGCGCCATGCGGGCGCTCAGGCCGAGAACGAACGCGTTCGCCGGGACCGGGACACCGTGAAGCCGGCCCAGAAGCACGATCTCGCCGTTGAGGTAATCCGTCTCGACGGATCCGGCTCCCCGCGCCAGGCTCTGCGTCGTGGATCCGCCCGCGCGGTCCACGCCCGCGATCGGTTCATAGCGCATGAGTTCCTTGCGGCGCGGATCGGATCCGCCGACGTCCTGCCATCGGATGCCGGCCGCGGCATAGACGGCCTCGGCCTCCGCGCGCAGGATCGCGGCAAACCTCTTGATGTCGGCCTCCACGCCGAGCGCGGCCTCGAGGATGTTGTTCAGGTTGAGGAGCAGCTTGCCGTACTTGCGCTGCATCACCTCGGGCGTGACGAAGGCCGCGACGTTGGCGGCCTCGAGCACGCGGGCGAGGGTCTCGTCGTGAACGTTGGTGCCGGCGGGATAGCGGCCGATGTCGAAGATGCCGTGCCGCGGCGTCGAGAAGGCGCTGACCTCGCCCGGGACCGAGAGGTTCGCGGGCATCATGACCGTCACTCCGTGCACCTCGGGAAAGCGGCGAAGCGCCATCCGCTCGTTCGCCACGCCGTTCTGGACGCAGAAGATCGGCTGGTCGACGACGCCGGCCGCGCGAAGCCGCTCGAGAGCGGGGAGCGTGTCCTGCGTCTTCATGGTCAGCAGGATGGCGTCGTCCGCCCGCAGGTCGATCTCGCCGGGATCGGACACGCACGGGAACGCGGCGCGTGCCGTCCGTCCGGGCGTGCGCAACAGGAGCCCGCCGCTGAGGATGGCTTCGAGCTGAGACCCGCGCGCGATGCCGACGACCTCCTGGCCCGACAAGGCCAGCGCAGCCGCCACGGTGCCGCCGATCGCACCGACGCCGTAAACGACGATCCTCATGAAGCTCTCCGGTTCAGAGCGGCCGAAGGGGCAGGGCACGCGCACGCGCCGGCGCCGCGGGAGAGGCGTTCGCGATCGGCCATGTGGTCCTCATCGGATGCCCCGACCGTTGAAGGGAGATTATTCGCCATGGGTTCGCATCCGTGGGACCGCCTGCCGTCCGGCCAGGGTGGACGCGATCTCGCCGAGGCTCAAGTCCGGAGACGGATCCGCGACCGGGCTTCGGAGCCGAGCGCGACGATCGCGGGCACGAGGTTCCTCTCCGGCGCAATCATCGTGCGGTGGATGTGGTTTCGGTGGCCGATAGAGGGTGCAGGCCTGCCGAAGCCCGCGTTCGTCAGAGCAGAACCTCCGCCTCCGGGACCGGCCCTCATCCGTCGCATCCGCTCGGGCCATCCACCGGGCAGATCCACGGCGCAGCCGTCGAGCGGGGCCGACGGCTCGGCGGCCGAGACCGCCCGGGACGGAGCCCGCGGCCCTGGACCGCCCGGGGAGCCTCGTCTAGATAGCCCCCGGGGGCGAAAGACCAACACAAGAAGAGCCCAGCGTGCATCTCTCGTCCTCGGTCCGGCGGCGTGCCCTGTCCACGCGTGCGCGCTTGTTCCTCCTCGTCAGTGCCGTCCTCGCTCCCGTCGTGCTGTTCGCGGCGGTGCTGCTGTGGCGCTTCTCCGAGGCGGAGCACGCCCGCTATCAGGCCGATGCCCTGGAACTCTCGCAAACGGTCTCGTCCGCGATCGATCGCGAACTCACCGGGCTGACCGCCGCCCTGGAGGCCCTGGCCACCTCTCCCGCCCTGCAGGCGGGTGGGGACTTTGCGGCCTTCGACGCCCAGGCCCGGGCGGTGCTGCGCACCCGCGGTTCGTTCGTCGCCATCCGCGACCGCGACGGCCGGCAGATCGTCAACACCAGCCGCCCGTTCGGGACGCCGCTTCCGGTCGCGACCGACCCCGTGCTCCTCGGCGCCGACCGGCAGGTCTTCGAGACCCGGCAGCCGGTGGTGTCCGACCTCTATGTCGGCACCACCACCCGGCTCCACCTCGTGCTGATCGACGGGCCCGTGTTCCGGGATGGCGCCGTGGCGTACGCTCTCAGCATCGCGCTCGATCCCGTGCGTCTCGCCGAGATCCTGGCCGCGACGGCGCCGCCGGACTGGACCGTCGCGATCATCGACCGGCGCGACCGCATCGTCGCCCGCTCGCGCCAGCACGAGAGGTTCATCGGCAGCGAGGCCACGGCCGACCTGCGCAGGAACACCACCGGAGCCGGCGGCACCTGGCTCGGCACGACGCTGGAGGGCACCGAGGTCTACAGCGCCTATACCCGCTCGCCGCTCTCGGGGTGGCGGGTGGCCGTCGGGGTGCCCGCCGCCGTCGTCCAGGCGCCGCTGCGGCAGCTCCTCTGGACTCTCGCGGCCTCCTTCCTCGTCGTCCTCGGCCTGTCGATCGCCGCCGCGATCTGGGCGGCGCGCGGGATCGCGTCGCCGCTGCGTCGTCTCACCGCCGCAGCCCACAGCCTCGGGCGCGGGGCCGCCGTCCCGCCGCTCGCGACGAGCCTGCGCGAGGCCAATGCGGTCGGGCAGGCGCTGACCTCGGCGAGCCTCGGCATCCAGGAGCGCCAGGCGGCCCTCCAGGCCAGCGAAGAGCGGTTCCGGGCGGCCGTGACGGCGGTCGACGGCATCGTCTGGACCAACGATGCCTCGGGCCGCATGACGGGGGAGCAGCCCGGCTGGGCGGCGCTCACGGGCCAGCGCCCGGACGTGTACCAGGGCTACGGCTGGGCCTCCGCCGTCCACCCGGACGACGCGCAGCCCACCGTCGAGGCCTGGAACGCCGCGGTCGCCCGCCGGGACGTCTTCGTCTTCGAGCACCGGGTCCGGCGCCACGACGGCGTCTACCGCCTGTTCTCGGTCCGGGCCGTGCCCGTCCTCGACCCGGACGGCTCGATCCGGGAATGGGTCGGCGTCCACACCGACATCACGGAGGAGCGCGAGGCCAAGACCGCGCTCGCGCTCAGCGAAGCGCGCCTGAAGGCGATCTTCGATGCGGTGCCGGTCGGCATCGTGATCGGAGAGGCGCCCAGCGGGCATATCGTGGACGGCAACGCCCAGACCGAGCGGATCTTCCGCCATCCGATCCTGCGGTCTCCCAACGTCGAGGATTACCGCTCCTGGGTCGCCTACCATCCGGACGGGCGCCAGGTCGAGAGCCGCGAATACCCGATGGCGCGCGTGATCCTCGACGGCGAGGAGCACCCGGAGGTCGAGGTGCTCTACCGGCGGGGCGACGGCACCCGGGCCTGGGTGCGCATCATCGGCGCGCCGATCCGCGACGCGCTGGGCCGCCTGACCGGCGCCGTCGTCGCCGTCCTCGACATCGATCCGGAGAAGCGGGCCGAGGCCGAACTCCGCAAGCTCAACGCCACCCTGGAGAACCGGGTCGCGAACGCGATCGCCGAGCGCGACCGCATCTGGCGGCTCTCGACGGAGCTCATGCTCGTGGCGCGCTTCGACGCCGAGATCGTTGCGGTCAACCCGGCCTGGGCGACGACGCTCGGCTGGGCCGAGGAGGACCTGATCGGCACGCCGTTCATCGACCTCGTCCATCCCGCCGATGTCGCCGGCACGCTGGCCGAGGCGGGGCGGCTCTCGGAAGGCATCACCACCCTGCGCTTCGAGAACCGCTACCGCCACAAGGACGGCTCCTACCGCTGGCTGTCCTGGACGGCCGTGCCCGATGCGGGCTTCATCCATGCGATCGCCCGCGACGTGACGGCGGAGCGGGAGGCGGCCGAGACCCTGCGCCGGACCGAGGAGCAGTTGCGCCAGTCGCAGAAGATGGAGGTGGTGGGCCAGCTCACGGGCGGCGTCGCCCACGACTTCAACAACCTCCTGACCGTGGTCACGGGGCACCTCGACATGGCGCAGCGGCGCCTCGAGGCCCTGAACGGCGATGCGCGGGTCGCGCGCAACGTCCGGGCCGCCATCGAGGGCGCGCAACGGGCCGCGACCCTCACGCACCGCCTGCTCGCCTTCTCGCGCCAGTCGCCGCTGAAGCCCGAGGTGGTCGACCTCAACAAGCTCGTGAGCGCCATGTCGGAGCTGATCCGGCGCACGCTCGGCGAGCACATCGCGATCGAGACGGTCCTCGCCGGCGGATTGTGGCGCACGGAAGCCGACCCCAACCAGGTCGAGAGCGCCGTCCTGAACCTGTGCGTGAACGCGCGCGACGCCATGCCGGAGGGCGGCAAGCTCACGATCGAAACCGCCAACACCCACCTCGACGAGACCTACCCCGCCGTCGCGAAGGGCGAGATCCGGCCCGGCCAGTACGTCATGGTCGCGGTCTGCGACACGGGTTCGGGCATGGAGCCGGAGGTCCGGGACCGGGTGTTCGAGCCGTTCTTCACCACGAAGCCCGTCGGCAAGGGCACGGGCCTCGGGCTGTCCCAGGTCTACGGCTTCCTGCGCCAGTCCGGCGGCCATGCCGCGATCTATTCGGAGATCGCCGAAGGCACCACGGTGAAGCTCTACTTCCCGCGCCTGCGGCATGGGGCGGCGGAGGCGTCGGGCGAGGTCGAAGCCGCGGAGCGGATCGTCCCGGAGGGCGCCGGCGAGACGATTCTGGTGGTCGAGGACGAGCCGCTGGTGCGGGAGTTCACCGTGTCGGCCCTGGAGGAGGCCGGCTACCTCGTCCATGCCGCGGGCGACGGGCCGAGCGGGCTCGCGCTCCTCGACGCCCATCCCGAGGCCGTCCTCCTGTTCACGGACGTGGTGCTCGCGGGATCCATGAACGGCCGCAAGGTCGCCGACGAGGCGCTGCGGCGCCGGCCCGACCTGAAGGTCCTGTTCACGACGGGCTACACCCGCAACGCAATCGTGCACCACGGCCGGCTCGACGAGGGCGTCGACCTGATCACGAAGCCCTTCACGGCCGCGAGCCTCGCCGAGAGGGTGCGCCGGGCTCTCGACGCCGGGTGACCGTCACCAGGGCGGCCGGACCGCCTTGATCTGAGGAACCGGCGGGAGGTCGCTGGCTGCGAACGCGCGGGATGCGACGCCGTCGGTGCCGTGAGAATGCCGCCGTGGACCGGACGCCCCTATTCGATCACCTCGTCGGCGCGGGCCAGGACGACGGCGGGGATGGCCAGGCCGAGGGCCTTTGCGGTCTTCAGGTTGACGCGGGTTTCGAACACGGTCGGCTGCCGCACCGGGAGATCCGAAGGCCTGGTTCCCTTGAGGATCGCGTCCGCATAGGCCGCGATCTGGCGGGCCCGCTCCGCGAGGCTCGCGCTGTAGGAGGCGAGGTGTCCGTCGTGGGCGCCGCCCGCCGCCGTCGACAGCGACGGCAGCCGATGCGTCAGGGCCAGATCGGCCGTGAGCTTCACCGACAGCGAGGGCTGAACGACGACGGCCTCCACGCGCTCCCGCGCCAACGCGGCAAAGGCGGTCTCGAGCTCGCCGTTGCCGCGGGCGAGGACGGGCCGGACCTCGAGACCGACGGTCAGAGCCCCCTTCTCGATGGCCTCGACAAGCGGCTTCACGAAGGGATCGGTGGCGTTCCCGAGGACACCGACGCGACGGGCTCCGGGGAGGAAGTCCGGGATCATCTCCAGGATCTTGGCGCTCAGCTCGGCGCTCGGACTGGTGACGCCCGTGATGGTTCCGCCGGGTCGGGCGAGGCTTGCGATGAAGCCCAATGCGACGGGCTCGCCGCCGGGTGCCATGACGATGGGGATGCCGCCCGCCGCATTCCTGGCTGCCGCGATGGCCGGCGCCTGGGACGCGACGATCACGTCGACGTCGAGGCGGACCAGCTCCGCCGCCAGTTCGGGAAGACGACCGGCCTGCCCGCCGGCGGAGCGGATCTCGATCCGGATGTTGGCTCCGTCGATGTAGCCGAGTTCCCGGAGAGCCTCGGGAAGCGGTCCCATCAGGTCGGGGCCGGCGTGGAGGAGAATGCCGATGCGCGGCAACCGCGTCTGGGCTCCGGCGCCCGACGGCCGGGTTGCGGCAGCACCGGCCAGCAGCGCCATGAAGTCCCGCCGCCTCACTTGATTACCTCGTCGGCGCGAGCGGGGAGCCAGGGTGGACCCGTCATGATGTCCCGCCGCCTCATTCGATCACCTCGTCGGCACGGGCGATGACGGAGGGTGGAATGGTCCAGCCGAAGCGCTTGGCGGCCCCCAGGTTGACCGCGAGCTTGGTTTCGGTCGGCAGCTCGATCGGCAGGTTCGCCGGGCTCGCGCCCTTGAAGATGCGGTCCACGAAATAGGCCGCGCGACCTACGTTGGCCTCGACATCGATGCCGTAGGTCAGCACCGCTCCCGCCGCGGCGAATGACGCAAAGTCGGACACGACCGGCAGGCCGGCGGCGGTCGCCAGCGGCACGATGCGCTGCTCGTTGCCCGTGAAGATCGGCTGGGTGATCACCACCTCGACGCCCTCGCGCCGCAGGGTCTCGAACATAGCGGCGTCGATCGCCCCGGGGCCCTCGACCCGACGCACCAGGAGCTTCAGCCCGGTGCGGTCCGCCTCCGCCTGCGTCTCCCGCACGAACCGGACCGTGTTGAAATCCATGGACGAGCCCAGGAAGCCGATCGTCTTCAGCCCCGGCCTGATCTCCCGCAGGAGGTCGATGCGCTTTCCCGCCAGGTCCGGGGCCATGCTGGTTCGGCCCGTGATGTTGCCGCCGGGGCGGGACAGGCTCTGGGCGAAGCCCGACGCGATCGGATCAGAGGCGGTCGCCATGACGATCGGGGTCGCGCCCGCCTCCTGCTTGGTGATCGCGATGGCGGGCGTGGCAACCACGACGAGGATGTCGGCCCTGTCCTGAACCAGCTTGCGGATGATCTCGCGCGTGCGCTCCCGGTCCCCGTTCGTGAAGTGGGTCTCGATCGCGACGTCGCGGCCTTCGACATAGCCGAGGTCGCGCATGCCCTTCCGGAACCGCTCGGCCTGAGGGGCGGTCTCGGGAGCGAACCAGCTCACGAATCCGATCCTCCGGGGCGCCGGCTGCGCCAGAGCGCGGCCCGGAAACGCTGCCGCGCATCCGACCAGAAAGTCCCGTCGCTTCATTCGATCACCTCGTCGGCGCGGGCCAGCAGTGCGGTCGGAGCATCGATGTTCAAGCCTCGCAACGCCTTCAGGTTGACGACCAGTTCGAACCGGTTCGGCTGCTCGACCGGGAGGTCCTCGGGCCGCGCACCCTGCAGGATCTTCGCCGCGAAGGATGCGACCCGTTGCCAGACCGCATCGAAGTTGATGCTGTACGCCACATGGCCGCCCTGGGCCGCCAGTTCGAGGAAGCCCACGGCGAGGATGCCGCGGGCCGTCGCGGACTCCACGATGCGGCGTGCATTCGCGATCAGCATCGGCTCGTCCTGCACCACGATCCCGCGGACCCGGCGCGCCGCCCAGTCGGCGAACGCCCGCTCGATGTCGGCCGGATTCCGGACCAGCGCCGGCTGCAGCCCCATTCCCCGCCCGCGGGCCACCGCCTCGACGGCCTGCACCACGGTGTCGGTGACCCGGTATCCGCCCCCGAGCGCCAGCAGGCCCATCTCCTCGATCGCGGGCAGGACCTCCTTGAGCAGCTCCGTCCGCTTGGCCATCAGCTCCGGGCTCAGGAACGAGACCCCCGTGACGTTGCCGCCCGGCCGCTGCAGGCTCGCGACCAGCCCGGTCGTGACCGCGTCGCCGGACACCATGACGATCGGGATGGTGCCCGTGGCGCGCCTCATGGCCGCCGTGCCGGTCGCGTGCGTCACGAGCACGTCCGGAGCCGATGCGGCCAGGTCGGCGGCGGCCCGGTTCAGCGCGTCCGGATCGGCTCCGGCGACGCGGGCGTCGATCCCGTAATCGTGCCCCTCCTGAAGGCCGAGATCCGCAAGCCCCTGCCTGAACGAGCGGAGCCGGCGCTCGGCCACCGCGGGCGAGCCGAGGGCGAGGAAGCCCACCCGGGCCGGCGCGCGGCGCCCCTGGGTGAGGCCCGGGCGCGGGCAGGCCGCCGCCGCGCATCCGAGCAGGAACGCCCGCCGCCTCATTCGATCGCCTCGCCGGGTCCGCAGGATCGGATCCTGAGCCTACTCCGATTGGCGCCGGTGTGAAGGGAGCAGGCGAAAGGGGCTCCCGATGCCCGATCAGGACATCGACCGGGGCCGCCGGAGGGTCGGAGCGAGGGCTATGACCGGAGCGCATGAGGGAGCGATTGAAACAATCCCTCACGTAGCGTAATGCCAAGTCGCGGACGTGATTGGCGGTGGATGCCCTGCGCCCGCCGAGGTCACCATGGTATCTGTTCTCCAGCGCAACAACGTGAAAATCATGGGCCAGGGGCGGCAGCCGATGCTGTTCGCCCACGGATACGGCTGCGACCAGAACATGTGGCGGTTCATCACCCCCGCCTTTGCCGACAGCTACAGGATCGTCCTGTTCGATCACGTCGGCCACGGGCGCTCCGACCCGTCGACCTTCGACCGCGCCCGGTACGGGACCCTTCAGGGCTATGCGGAGGATGTTCTGGCGATCTGCCGGGAGCTCGATCTCGAGGATGTGATCTTCGTCGGCCACTCGGTGAGCGCCATGATCGGCGTGCTCGCCGCCCTCCAGGAGCCGCGCCGATTCTCCCGGCTCGTGCTGATCGGGCCCTCGCCCTGCTACATCAACGTCGACGACTACGTGGGCGGCTTCAAGCGCGAGGATATCGAGGGGCTCCTCGACTTCCTCGATTCCAACCACCTGGGCTGGTCGAGCACCATGGCCCCCGTGATCATGGGCAATGCGGACAGGCCGGAACTTGGCGAGGAACTCGCCAACAGCTTCTGCCGGACCGATCCCGAGATCGCGAAGCATTTCGCGCGGGTGACCTTCCTGTCGGACAACAGGAGCGACCTGCCGAAGCTCGCGGTGCCGGCGCTCATCCTCCAGTGCTCGCAGGATGCGATCGCCCCGGAGCAGGTCGGGCGGTTCGTCCACGAGAGCCTGCCCGGCAGCCGCTTCGTCCAGATGAGGGCGACCGGCCATTGTCCGAACCTCAGCGCGCCCGAGGAGACGATTCACGCCATCCAGGACTTCCTGCACGATCCGGTCCCGACGAAATACGCTGCGTAGTGTCCGTGACGATCGGCCAGGGATCGCTCATCGAAACCGCCGAGGAGCTCTACGAGAACGCTCCCTGCGGCTACCTCTCGACGCTTCCGGACGGCACCATCATCCGGGCGAACCAGACCCTCCTGACCTGGCTCGGCTTCGCCCGGCAGGAGCTGGTGGGGAAGAATTTCCAGGACCTGCTGAGCATCGGCGGGCGCATCTACTACGACACCCATTTCACGCCCCTGCTCCACATGCAGGGCTTCGTCAACGAGATCGCCTTCGATCTCGCCGGCGCGGGCGGCCGGCCGCTTCCGGTTCTGGTGAACATCAGCCAGAAGCGGGACGAGACCGGCCGGCCCCTCGTGCACCGGATCACGCTGTTCAACGCCACCGACCGGCGGCAATACGAGCGCGAGCTGCTGATCGCCCGGCGCAAGGCCGAGGAGGCCTCCGAGGAGCTCAAGCGGCTGAACGAGACCCTGGAGCAGCGGGTGGCGTTCGAGGTCGCCGAGCGCATGAAGGCCGAGGAGGCCTTGCGCCAGGCCCAGAAGATGGAGGCGATCGGGCAGCTCACGGGCGGCATCGCGCACGACTTCAACAACCTCCTCACGATCATCGTCGGCAACATCGAGCTGCTGCAGCGGCGCCTGCCCGAGGATGCGGGGCGCCTCAGGCGCGCCGCCGAGAGCGCCATGCAGGGCGCCCGCCGCGCCGCCACCCTGACCCAGCGGCTGCTCGCCTTCTCCCGGCGCCAGCCGCTCGACCCCAGGCCGGTCGATGCCAACAAGCTCGTGGCCGAGATGTCCGAGCTCCTGCGGCGGACGCTGGGCGAGACGGTCGTGCTGGAGGCCGTGCTGGCCGGAGGATTGTGGCGCACCCAGGCCGATCCGAACCAGCTCGAGAACGCCATCCTCAACCTCGCGGTCAACGCGCGCGATGCCATGCCCGACGGCGGCAAGCTGACGATCGAGACCGCCAACGCCCGGCTCGACGAGGCCTATGTGGCGGCGCTCGCCGAACCCATTCCCCCGGGCCAGTACGTCCTCGTCGCGGTCTCGGACACCGGGACCGGCATGGACAAGGCGACGATGGAGCGGGTGTTCGAGCCCTTCTTCACCACCAAGGCCGCCGGCAAGGGCACCGGGCTGGGCTTGAGCCAGGTCTACGGGTTCGTCCGCCAGTCGAACGGCCACGTCCGCATCTACAGCGAGGTCGGCGAAGGCACGACGATCAAGATCTACCTGACCCGACTCATCGCCGCCGACCAGGCCGACGACGAGGTTCCCGCCGCGACAGCCGCGACGGTTCGGGGCGAGGGCGAGACCATCCTGGTGGTCGAGGACGAGCATGAGCTGCGGCACTACACGACGGAGACGCTCCGGGAACTCGGCTATGCCGTTCTCGAGGCGCCCGACGGACAGGCCGCGCTGGACATCGTCAACCGGCATCCGGAGATCGATCTTCTCTTCACCGACGTGGTGCTGGCCGGCGGGCTCAACGGCCGGGATCTCGCGGACGAGGCGCTCCGGCGCCGCCCAGGCCTGAAGGTCCTCTTCACCACCGGGTACACGTCGAACGCCATCGTTCACCACGGCCGGCTCGATCCCGGCGTGAACTTCATCGGCAAGCCGTTCACCTTTGCCGATCTGGCCGCCAAGGTCAGAGGCGTCATCGACGCCGGTGCGGCCGGGCCCGCAAGCGCTCCCTAGATGGGATACCGGGCGTAGCAGGGCTTTCGGGCAGGGGCGCGGGCCGCGTGCCGATCCTGACCCTTCCGCCGCACCCATGCGGGCCGAGGAGCGGCGTGGCGGCGTCCAGAGCCGACAAGGACCGGACGCCGACCGTGCGGGCCGAGGAGAGGCTCGGCGGCGTCCGGAGCCGATAAGGCACGGACGCCGCCCCGAACTTACTCCTCGCGGGCGTCGTCTCCCGCCACCGGCCCGTCATTGTCCTCGGAGCCATGCGTCTCCGCATCGGCGCTGCTCTCGGGCTGCTCCACCTCGGCGGCCGGCTTTGCGAACGTCTTGCGCGACCTGTTCTGGCGCTCATGCGGCGTCGGCGCCATCAGCGGGCGGTTTTCGAACAGCTTGCGGACGCGTTCGCTGGTGTCCGTCACGGCCTGGGCAGTGCCGGTCGGTAGATTCTTCATGGCGGATTCCTCTGGTTGATCCATGCTCCTACACCAAAAACGGCGCGCGGGCTTCCGAATTGGTCACCTGGACCGCAATGGCGGGCGAATAGCGGACGGTGTGCCATTCCTGTCCCCAGCCGTGGACGTCCGCCGTGCCGCTCGACCGTTTCCCCCTCAGCGGGGCCGGCGCGCGGAGGGAGGGCGCCGACGGTCCGCAGACGGGCGGTGCGAGCGGACGAGGCGGCGGCATGCGCCCGCTCGCCGGGTACGGCCCCGCGACTGCGGCTCGAGGGGAACGGGAGCGTGATCCCGGCCATTGTTCGATCAGCGCGCCGTCCGGAGATTGCCTGCCTTGGCAACGACACCCGCCCCCATCGTTCGGATCGGTACGGCCGGCTGGAGCATCCCGAAGGAGCACGGGGCTGCTTTCCCGACCGACGGGAGCCACCTCGAGCGCTACGCCGCCGTCTTCAATGCGGTCGAGATCAACTCCTCCTTCTATCGTCCGCATCGTCCGGCCACCTACGAGCGATGGGCCGCTTCCGTGCCGGACGGCTTTCGGTTCGCCGTCAAGCTGCCCAAGGCGATCACCCACGAGCATCGCCTCAAAGGGACCCGTCCCCTGCTGGATCGCTTCCTCTCCGAAGCGAGCGGCCTCGGGTCCAAGCTCGGTCCGCTTCTGGTGCAGCTTCCGCCGAGCCTGCGGTTCGAGGCGGGAGCGTCGGATGCGTTTCTGCACGAGCTGAGGAGTCTGGTCGCCGGCGAGATCGTCTGCGAGCCTCGCCATCGGTCGTGGTTCGTGCCCGAAGTGGAGGCCCTCCTCGACGCCTTGCGGATCGCGCGGGTGGCGGCCGATCCGGCTCCCGTCCCCGGAGCCGGCGAGCCGGGCGGCTGGCGGAACCTGAGCTATGTCCGCCTGCACGGGTCGCCGCGGATCTACTATTCCCCCTACAGCGAGGAGGCCCTGACCGCGATCGCGGAGCGGCTCGTGAAGGATACGGCGGCGGGCACGGGGAGCTGGTGCATCTTCGACAACACGGCAGCCTTCGCGGCGACGGGCGACGCGCTCGTCACCCGAAACCGGGTGCAGGCTTGGTCTGCCGGCTTCGCGGCTTGAGCCACGGCGGCCCCGTCCGAGGGACGCGCTGGCCGGTGGAGCGGATGCCTGCCGGGACCCGAGAGGCGACAGGAGCGAGACGGCCGCGTGCCGCCAAGCTCGTCGAAGCCGAGAGCGGGGCCGATGCCGGGACCTTACGGATGCCGGGACAGCCGGGCCTTAAGCTGCGCGGGACCAGACCCGCTTCGACTCCGTCTCGAGAAGGCGCTCGGCTTGGAGCATGAATTCGCGACCGGAGAGACCCGGCTCGATCGGGGTGAGGTACGACACCGAGATCGTGCCGGCCCGCTTGGACGAGCGATCTGGGGCCCAGAAATGACCGGAGTTCAAGGCGACCGGGAGAACCGGCCGGGCCAGCTTGGTGTAGAGGATCTCGACGCCTCGCTTGAACTCGACGGGCTCGTCCACGGACCGGCGGCTCCCCTGCGGAAAGATGAGGACGGAGCGGCCCTGGTCCAGCGCGGCCCGGCTTTCGTCGATCATCTTCCGGATCGCCTTGGCGCCGCTTTCCCGATCGATCAGGATCATCGGCGACTTCCGCAGGAACCAGGAGAACACCGGGATGGTGAGGAGTTCCTCCTTGGCGATTATCGCGACGTCCGGAAACAGCACCAGAAAGGCAAGCGTCTCCCAGGTGGACTGGTGGTTGGCGATGATCAGGCAGGGCCCCTCGGGGATATTCCCCTGGCCCCGCTCCACGTATTTCAGGCCGACGACGCCTTTCAGGCAGACCAGGATCCCCTTCGCCCACACGCGGGTGGCCCGCCGGATGGCGCGTTCCGGCGACCCGCACAGCCACAGGACGACCAGAGGCGGCACGAAAAGCGCCGTCCAGCATGCCAGCAGGATATCGAAGAGTTTCGAACGAACGTACTGCACGACAATGCGCCTTTCTATTCAATCGTCGGAGGGCTGCATCGGGGAGCATCGCCTGCAAACCCCTCCGCTCAGCCCATTCCCGGTCGGATTTCCGCAGCACAGGTTCCGAAAGCGGCTGACGTCTTCGGGGCCCGCCTGCCCGTCGCGATCGTCCGTCCGGGATCAGAAACTTGGCCTGACCGCCGGGGCCCGGAGATGATGCGAGGAGCCGGCATCGGATCCAGTCTGACGATTGCCGTGCCTACGAAACTTAGTAATCCCCACGGGAAGGTTCAAGCAGTTCCTGCGCAAACGCCGATCTCGTCGTCGGGGTCTTCAGCGGGACTTGCCGGTTCGAGGAGGGCGACCGCGAGCGTCTCCAGGACCCTCTGGGCGGCCTCGTCATTGTCGCTGGCATCGCTCGTGATGGCTGCAACGCCGTCCCGGAAGGTGACGACCATGAAGCCCGTGATCTGGCCCTCGGACTGCAGGTGGTCTCTGAGCGCCCTTTGTAGTGCTTTCCGCATGACCCGGCTCCATCTGGCTGTGACGTATGGCGCCTGGAGCTTGGCTGAACTCGCCTGCGGTTCAATGCGCTTCCCGGCTGCCGGCGAGAGCGCAATCATCTCCCAGCCGCCAGCGCCTGCTTTAAGTGGTGGGATGCCTTAGACCCCATCAATGCGGCTTATGTGAGCCCGGACTTGGCCGTATCGCCCCGGCGCCGGAAGGTTGCGGCCTCACCGGCGACCGGCCCGGATCGTCCGTCGGCGAGCCTCCATCCGGAGCGTCCCGCTCCATCGTGCCGGCACGGCTCCGCATCGGCCGCCCGCTCGAACATGACGGCCGCGAGCGTGTCAGTTGCGGTAATCCGGCTCCTCGACGTCCAGCGTCCGCCGGACGGAGGCCAGGTGCAGGCGGGCGGATTCCGCGTCCCCGGCGCGCATCTGCCGGTAGGCCGCCTCGGCGATGGCCGGATCGACCGGCAGGACGGGTCGGCCGGTGGACAGGGCGAGGCACTGAACCTCGCAGGCGCGTTCGAGATAGTAGAGGTCGTCCCAGGCCTCCGCGATCGTCGGGCCCAGCACCATGACGCCGTGGTGCTTCATGAAGACGATGTCGGCGTCGCCGACCGCGCCGGCGATGCGGTCGCCCTCGCGTTCGTCGAGGGCGAGGCCGTTGTAGGTCCGGTCCACGGCGGTGCGGCCGTAGAATTTCAGCGCCGTCTGCCCGGCGAAGATGAGCGGATCCCCCTCCGTCATCGCAAGCGCGGTCGCGTAGGGCATGTGGGTGTGGAAGGCGACGCGGGCCCGCGGCACGTTCTTGTGGATGCGCGCGTGGATGTAGAACGCGGTCGCCTCCGGCTGCCCTTCGCCGGCGACCACATGGCCATGGAAGTCGCACACCAGGAGCTTCGAGGCGGTGAGCTCCCGGAAGGCGTAGCCGTAAGGGTTGACGATGAAGAGGTCGTCGTAGCCGGGCACCAGCGCGGAGAAGTGGTTGCAGATGCCTTCCTCGAGGCCGTAGCGCGCCGCCATGCGGAAGCAGGCGGCAAGGTCCGCCTTGGCCTCCCAGACCGCCTCGGAATCCAGCTTCGGCTGGTTGGGGCCGGTCGTGGGCGTGCTGCCGGGGACGAAGGAGTGAGCCATGGTGATCTCCGCGGGTTCAGACGAGGGGTGGATGCGACCTTGCCTCCGTGAGGCGCCGGTCGCCCGGTCCGGCAAGCTCACGGGGCCGCGACGGGGAGGCGGACCGATCTAGTCTCCCCATTTCCCGTCGCGGGTCTGCGGGAGCTTCCAGCCGAGGATCTTGGACGCGATCAGCGTTCTGAGAACCTGGGCCGTTCCGCCACCGATGGTAAACATGCGCACGTCGCGATACATGCGCTCCAGGGGGAAGTCCTGGCCGTAGCCGCGGGCCCCGAACAGCTGCAGCGCGTCGCTGACGATCTTGATGGCGGCTTCCGACGCGAACACCTTGGCCTGGGCCGCGAGGTCCGGATCGGGGAACACGCTGCCGTTCGGCCCGCGCGAGCGGGCTGCCGCGTAGAGCATCAGCTTCGACGCCGTGAGCTGGGTCTGCATGTCGGCGAGCATCCATTGCACGCCCTGGAACTCTCCGATCGGCCGGTCGAACTGCCGCCGCGTCCTGACCCAATCCCGCGCATGCTCGAACGCACCCGCCGCGATGCCCATCGCGACCGTTCCCGCCCCGACGCGCTGGCTGTTGTAGGCGTTCATGAGGTCCGCGAAGCCGCGCGCGAAGCCCGACGGCGGCATGAGCACCATGGCCTCGGGCACGCGGAGATTCTCGAAGGTCAGCTCGCCCTCGGGCATGCCGCGCAGGCCGAGCGTCGATTCCCTTTTGGTCACCGAGAGTCCCGGATCGCCGGCGAGCGCCAGGAACCCGCCGATGCCTAAGTCCCGTCCGGCCTCGTCGACGACCCTGGCGAAGATGAGGTGCAGCTTCGACACCCCGGCGCCGGTGATCCAATGCTTCCGGCCGTTCAGGACGTAGGCGTTGCCGCGCTTCTCGGCCCGCGTCGTCATCTTCGTGGCGTCGCTGCCGGCCTCCGGCTCCGTGATGCAGATCGCCGGCTTGTCGCCGCCCAGAACGAGCTCCGCGGCGAGCTTCTTCTGCTCATCCGTGCCGTAGGCCATCACGGCCGAGACCGCCCCCATGTTGGTCTCGACCACGATCCGCGCCGCGACCGTGCAGGCGCCGGCGATCGCCTCGATGACGAGCACCGCGTCCAGGAAGGAGCGGCCCTGGCCCCCGTATGCCTCGGGCAGCGTCATCCCGAGGAACCCGGCCTCCTTCATGGCCTCGACGATGTCCCAGGGGTACGCGCGGGACTGGTCGATTTCAGGAGCACGCCGTGCGACCACGCCCTGAGCCAGCGCCCGGGCGCGGGCCTGTAGATCCCGTTCGTCCTGCGACAGGCTGAAGGCCACGCGATATCCTCCCGCTTCGAGTGCAACCCAAGGACCCTGAATCGCGGGATGCTCATAGCATTGCAACCCGCCCGGTTCACGTTCCATCGAGGCAACGGGGCGGCGCGGCGGAGCGGGCGCCTCCCGAGCCGGCTCTGCGGCGGTCACGCCGGGCGCAGGCGCTGCCGCGCGATCGCGGCGTGGAAGCGGGCGCCGTGCAGGAGGCCGGAATCGTCGAAGTCGTAGAGCGGGTTGTGCAGGGGCGCCGAAGCCTCGCCGTTGCCCACGAACACGAAGCAGCCGGGCACGTGCTCCAGGAAGCGGGCGAAGTCCTCCGAGCCCGTCATCGGCTCGGCCGCGGTGGAGACGTGCTCGGGCGCGAACACGGTCCGGGCGGCGGCAAACGCCTCCTCGACCAGGGCGGCGTCGTTGAGGAGCGGAACGAACTCGCGGGTGTAGGTCACCTCGGCCGCGACGTTGTAGGTCTGCGCCGTGCCTTCTGCGATGATCCGCATCTGCTTCTCGATCGCGGCGCTCACCTCCGGTCGGAAGCCGCGGGCGTCGCCCAGGATGCGCGCCAGGCCCGGCAACGCGTTGCGCGTGCCGTCGGTGACGAGCTCCGTCACCGAGACGACGCCGACGTCGGTCGGGCTCAGGCGCCGGGAGACGACGGTCTGGAGGTTCATGACCGTGGCGCAGGCCGCGACCAGGGTCTCGTTGCCCCAGTGCGGCCGGGCGGCATGGCCGCCGACGCCCTTAAGGACGATCTCGAAATTGTCCTCCGCCGACATGATCGGCCCGACGCGGGTCTCGAAACGGCCGACGGCCAGGCCCGGCATGTTGTGGAGGCCGTAGATCTCCTCGAAGGGGAAGCGCTCCATCAGCCCGTCGGCCAGCATGGCGAGCGCGCCCTTGCCCCATTCCTCGGCGGGCTGGAACACGAAGCGGATGGTGCCGTCGAACCCGCCCTCCTCAGCGAGGAGGCGGGCAGCCCCGAGCAGCATGGCGGTGTGCCCGTCGTGGCCGCAGGCATGCATCGTCCCGGGCGTCTGTGATCGGTAAGGACGCTCGCCCTGCTCGGCGATGCGCAGCGCGTCCATGTCGGCCCTGAGCGCGATCGCCCGGTTGCCGCTGCCGCGCCTGAGGGTTCCGACCACGCCGGTGCCGCCGACCCCCTCGGCGACGTCGTCGAAGCCGAAAGCGCGCAGCTTGGCGGCCACGAAGGCACTCGTGCGTCGCTCCTCGAACCCGAACTCCGGATGGGCGTGCAGGTCGTGCCGCCACGCCGTCATCTCCCGTTCGAGGGCGTTCAGATCCGTGGCCATGGGCTCCTCCTTACCGGACTGCGATACGGCCGGCGACGTCGAGCAGGATCGAACTCCTCCTTATCCGGCTGCGAGGCGGCTGACGACGTCGAGAACGATCGGGCTCCTCCTACCGGGCTGCGAGGCGGCTGACGACGTCGAGCAGGACGGTGGCGCCGGCGACGAGGTCGGCATCCGGGGTGTGCTCGCGCGGATTGTGGCTGATGCCGCCGACGCTCGGCACGAAGATCATCGCCGCGGGCGCGATCCGGGCGATCATCTGGGCATCGTGACCCGCGCCGGAAGTCATCCGCTTCGAGGCGAGCCCGCGCCCGCGGGCCGCCTCCTCCACCAGCGCCACGATCGCCGGGTCGAACGTCACGGGCGCGAACCGCGCCAGGCGCTCGACCGCGATCGTGACCTCCTCCTCCGCCGCGAGTGCGGTCAGGTCTGCGGCAAGCGCCGCTTCCGCGGCCTGAAGGCGCCCCTCGTCGGGATCGCGCAGGTCCACGGTGAACGTCGCACGGGAGGGGATGACGTTGATGGCGTTCGGCTCGAAGCTCATGCAGCCCACTGTCGCGACCGTGGGCGTATTCGCGTTGCGGGCGCGGTCGCGCAGGACGGTGACCACGCGGGCCGCGGCATGGCCGGCATCCCGGCGCATGGACATCGGCGTCGTCCCGGCATGATTGGCCTCGCCCTCGATCGTGACCCGCTGCCAGGAGATGCCCTGAAGGGTCTCGACCGCGCCGATCGGCACGCCCTCGCGCTCCAGCACCGGCCCCTGCTCGATGTGGAGCTCGACATAGGCGTGCGGCCGGAGAAAGCCTGGCTCCTCGCCGCCGGCATAGCCGATGCGGGCCAGTTCCGCCCCGAGCACCGTGCCGTCGGTGCCGACGGTCGCCAGCGCCGTCTCGATCGGGAGCCCTCCGGCATGGACGAGGGAGCCCATCATGTCGGGGGCGTAGCGCACGCCCTCCTCGTTGGTGAAGGCCGCGACCGCGATCGGCCGGGCCGGCCTGAAGCCAGAGCCCTTCAGGGTCTCGACGACCTCGAGCCCCGCGAGCACGCCGTAGCAGCCGTCGTAGAGGCCCGCATCGATGACGGTGTCGATGTGCGAACCCACCAGGACGGGCGCCTCGGCGGCGTTCGCGCCGTTCTTCCAGATCCCGAAGACGTTGCCGATCCGGTCGATCCTGACCTCCAGGCCAGCGTCCCGGATCCACGCCACGAGGGCGTCCCGCGCCGCCTTGTCGGCATCGGAGCCGGCGAGCCGGACCAGCCGGCCTTCGCGGTCGCGGCCGATCTGCCCGAGGGCCCGCAGGCGGCCGAGCAGGCGCTCCGCGTCGATCGACGGCGCCGTCACGCGCCGGCCTCGGCGCTGCGGGTTGCGACCGCGTCCGGCGTCATCCGGACGAGCGCCGCGTAGCGCTCCGGATCGGTCGCGCCTTCCGTGTTGATGACGAAGACGCGGGACGCCGCGTCGAGACGCAGGGCTGCGCGGATGTCAGAATCCGCGGCGGCCCGGATGAGCCCGGCGAGGCCGACGCCGCCGCTCTCGCCCGCGACGATGGCGGGATCGTCGCCGACCGGCCGGGCGAGGCGGTTCATCACCGCGACGGCGTCGTCCTCGTCGACCGTCATGAAGGCGTCGGCGACCCGGGACAGAATCCGCCAGGCGACGAGCGACGGCTCGTAGCATTCGAGCATCGCCATGACGGTCGGCTCGCCGTGGTCGATCCGGACCGGGTGCCCCGCGCGCGCGGTCGCGCAGAGGCAGGCGGCCCGCGCAGGTTCGACCACGACGAAGACGGGCCGCCGGTCGCCGAGCACGAGCGCGAGGTGCCCCGCGACCGCGGCCGCGACGCCGCCGACCCCGGCCTGCACGAAGACATGGGTCGGCGGCTCGGCGAGTCGGCGCAGGGCTTCCTGCACCATTGCGGTGTAGCCCTGCATGACGAGCCCGGGAATGCGCTCGTAGCCCGGCCAGGAGGTGTCCGACACCACCGTCCAGCCCTTCTCGGACGCGATCCGGGCGGCCTCGGCAACCGAATCGTCGTAGCTGCCCCCGACGCGGATCATCCGGGCGCCGAAGCGGGCGATGGCCGCCACGCGCTCCTCGCTGACGCCGGAATGGACGAAGATGGCCGCCTTGGCGCCGACGAGTTGCGCGCCCTGGGCCACCGAGCGTCCGTGATTGCCGTCGGTCGCACAGGCAACCGTCATCCCGGCCGCGACGGCGCGGACCGCAGGCGTGTGCAGCTCGGCGACGTCGACGGCTCGTCCGAGCCGCCGGCCGGCTTCCTCGAGCACGAGGCGGACGACCGCGTAGGACCCGCCCAGGGCCTTGAAGCTGCCGAGCCCCAGCCGGGACCCCTCGTCCTTGATGTGGAGCGATTCCACGCCGAGCGCGGCCGCCAGGGCCGACAGGCCGTGCAGGGGCGTCGGGGCATGATTGTCGCGATGGCCGAGATGCCGCTCGACCTCCCCGGCGGCCGGAACGCCCAGCGTTTCGGCGTCAACGGGATCGAGGGGCCGGCGGTAATCGGGGTGCTGGTTGAGGAGAAACATCGCCGTCCGTCCGGTGGGGGATGGCGAGACGATATTGCACCTCGCACGAGAAAAGCGCTCTCTTTCGGCCCTGCACGCGCAAGATTGTCTCGCTCCCATGAGGCCCAAGGTGTCCAAGTCGTCCCCGATCGCCCTCGACCCTTTCGACGTCGCGATCCTGACCATCCTCCAGCGGGACAACGCCACCCCGCAGCGGGTGATCGGCGAGGCCGTGAACCTGTCGGCTCCCGCCGTGCAGCGCCGCATCCGCCGGATGGAGGAAGCCGGGGTCATCCGGGCGAACGTCGCGGTCGTCGATCCCACGCGGCTCGGGCCGTCCATCACCATCTTCGTCGAGGTCGAGGTGATCAGCGAGACCGCGGAATTGATCGATGCCGCCAAACGCGAGTTCGCCTCGATCCCGGAGGTGCAGCAATGCTACTACGTCACCGGCGAGGCCGATTTCGTGCTCGTGATCCTGGTGCCCACGATGGCGGATTACGAGGCGCTCACGCGCCGACTGTTCTTCGGCAACAACAACGTGAAGCGTTTCCGCACCTTCGTGGCCATGGACCGCGTCAAGGTCGGCTTGACGGTGCCGCTGCCGGGACGACCGGACCCGTAGATCGTTGCCGACGGGAGAGCAGCCGAGCCCAGACCTTTGCGCCTGCGCCGGCTGGTCCCCTCCGCGTTCCGGTACGGGTTTCGACCGGGAGAGGCCCGACCGTCCGAGGACGAGCGCAGGCCCGTTCCCGGCCCTGCCGGGACGACGCCGCAGACCCACTTACCGGTTGCATGATCGCAGCGATTTGGCAGACTGCCCTTGCGTAAGCGATGACTCCAGGGGAAACGCCATGCCCATCAGCCACGCCAAGCTCTGCGCCGCAGCCTTCGCCGGCCTGCTGACCTGTTCCGCCTCCGCAGCATGGGCGCAGGCGCCGCAAGCGGCGCCCGCGACCGGCGCTCCGGCGGCCGGGCAGGCGCCGCCCGCGCCGGGTTCGGCGCTCTACGGCCGGCCGGAAACGGAAGGGGCCCTGCGGCTCGCGCCGGTCGCCCCGCTGCCGATCCCGGCCGCAGCCGACAAGCTCCCCGTCGCGAAGCTGAAGCTGCCGCAGGGATTCAAGGTCGAGGTCTTCGCCAGCGGGGTGCCGAACGCCCGCTCGATCCGCATCGGCGACAAGGGCACCGTCTTCGTCGGCTCCCGGCTGATCGACAAGGTTCACGCGCTCGTCGAGCGCGACGGCAAGCGCCAGGTCAAGGTGGTCGCCTCCGGGCTTCACCGGCCGAACGGGCTCGCCTTCCACAAAGGCGCTCTCTACGTGGCTGAGCTCTCGAAGGTGTGGCGCATCGACGGCATCGAGGACCAGATCGACAACCCGCCGAAGCCGACGCTGATCAGCGATCAGCTCCCGAAGGACGAGCCGCACGGATGGAAGTTCATCGGGATCGGTCCCGACGAGAAGCTCTACGTGCCCGTCGGCGCGCCCGGCAACATCAACGATCCGGACCCGAAGCTCTATGCCCACATCCGCCGCATGAACCTCGACGGCAGCGGCATGGAGGTGCTGGTCCAGGGCGTGCGCAACACGGTGGGCTTCGACTGGCACCCGGTCTCGCGGGAGCTCTATTTCACCGACAACGGCCGCGACTGGCTCTCGGAGGATCTGCCGGAGGATGAGCTCAACCGCGTCAAGGATGCGGGACGGAAGCACTTCGGCTATCCCTACTGCCACCAGGGCAACTTCCGGGATCCCGAGTTCGGCTGGGGCAAGTCGTGCGACGACTACGAGCCGCCGGTGGCGCTGATGGGAGCCCACACGGCGGCCCTCGGCATGCGCTTCTACACCGGCGACATGTTCCCCGCCGAGTACAAGAACGCCATCTTCATCGCGCGGCACGGCGCCTGGAACCGGTCGCAGAAGCTCGGCGGCGACGTGGTCGTCGCGAAGCTCAACCCAGACGGGACCGTGAAATCGGTCGAGCCGTTCCTCACGGGGTTCATCGAGGACAACAAGTACGTCGGCCGGCCTGTCGACGTGCAGATGATGAAGGACGGCTCCCTCCTGGTCTCCGACGACTTCAACGGCGCCGTGTATCGCGTGAGCTATGGCGGGTAGATCCTTCCAGGGCCGGCGAGCGGGGACCCTCCGCGCGCCGGCCCTTGCGTTGCTCGCCGGCGCCATGCTTCTTCCGCTTCCGCGGGCTGAAGCCGAACCTCTCACGGAGCGCCTCGTCCCCTGTCTCGCCTGTCACGGCGAGACGGGAACGTCGCAGACGCCGGAGGTGCCGTCGCTGGGCGGCCAGCCGGCCGATTTCCTTCTCATCCAGCTCTACCAGTTTCGTGAGAAGCAGCGCATCGCGGAGCCGATGAACGAGCTCACGAAGGACTTTACGGATGACGATCTGCGCGCGTTCGCGGAGCAGATGGCAAAGCTGCCGCCGCCCGTGCCCCCGCCGGAAGGGCGCCAACCGGAGCTGGTGGAAAAGGGGCGCGTCGCTGCCCAGAGGCATCGTTGCGGGACGTGCCACAACCCGGACATGTCGGGTCACGATCAGATCGGCCGCATCGGGGCTCAGCGCGAGGACTATCTCCTGAAGGCGCTGAGGGAGTACAAGACCGGCGAGCGTCGCGGCTACGATCCGGCCATGGTGGAAGTCGCCCGCGGGATCCCCGACGAAGACCTCGTGGCGATCTCGCATTATCTCGCGTACTGGCCGCCCGCCCAGTAACGCCCGTCCGCCGGAACGGCCCGGCGGGCGCTTGCTCTTCGCCGCGCTGCTGCGGCGCCTGGCGCACCCGTTCCGGCTGCCTCGCGTCCGTCAGAGGCTCGGTGCAGTCGTCTTGCCGATCGTGCGGTAGACGTAATCAGGGGGCGATGCCGAGCCGCTCTCCGATCGTGCGAGCTCCTGAATGCGCGCGTGATGCGGCGAGCGGGAGCAGGCGGGATCGGTGGCTCCGGCATCGCCCGTCAGGGCAAGCGCCTGGCAGCGGCAGCCGCCCCAGTCCCGCTCCTTGCGCTCGCAGCTCCGGCAGGGCTCCGGCATCCACGCCGTTCCCCGGAAGGCCGTGAACGCCGGGGATCGGGCCCAGATGTCCGCCAGCGCATGCTCCTGGACGGACCAGAAGACGAAATCCGGAATCGTCTCGGCCGCATGGCAGGGCAGGACCTTGCCCGCGGGCGTCACGTTGATGAGGCGTCGGCCCCAGCCGCCGGCGCAGGCCTTCGGATACGAGGCGTAGTAGTCGGGTACCACCAGATCGATGACGAGGTCGCCTTGCAGGCGCCTCCTCGCCTCCGCGACGGCGGCGATGGAGCGGTCGACCTCGGCCCGATCCGGCATGAGGGCGGCGCGGTTCACGTAGGCCCAGCCGTAATACTGCGTATGCGCGATCTCCAGACGCTTCGCGCCGAGCCGGACCGCGAGGGCGATCAGGCCCTCCACCTCCGCGATGTTGCCCCGGTGAACGACGGCATTGAGCGTCAACGGCAGCCCGAGTTCCACGACGCGCTCGGCGAACCGGAGCTTCTGGGCGTGAGCGCCCGCCAGCCCGCCGATGCGATCCGCATTGGCGGCATCCGCGGCCTGGACGGAGAGCTGCACATGATCCAGGCCGGAATCGGCGAGCGCGCGGAGCCTGTCGAGCGCCTGGGCGACGCCCGACGTGATCAGGTTGGTGTAGAGTCCCAGATCCGCGCAGTGCCGCACGATGCGCTCGAGATCGGGCCGGACCGTCGGCTCGCCGCCGGACAGGTGGACGTGCAGGACGCCCAGGGCAGCGGCCTCGCCCAGGACGCGAAGCCAGGTTTCGGTGTCGAGCTCCGACGACCGCCGATCGAGCTGCAACGGGTTCGAGCAGTACGGGCAGCGCAGGGGGCAGCGGTGGGTGAGCTCAGCGAGCAGACCGATCGGGGCCGGCAGAGCGGCTTCAGCGGGTCCCATCTCACCGTTCCACGATGCGCTTGCCCACGAGCTCGCTCAGCATCTCCAGGACGTCGGCCTCGATGACGGCGCGGTCCGCGTCGAACCGCGCGGCAAGTTCGTCGGCGATCGCCGCGATGCTGCGGTGGCCGTCGACCAGTTCGAGGATCATGACCGCGGTCGCATCCAGATCGAAGGCGCGTTCGGGCGCCAGCAGGACATGGGCATTGCGCACGGCATCGAACCGCATCCGCACCCCCCGAGGCAGCCGGGGCACGTCCGCCGGCGTGAGAGGCGTCACGACGGATCCTCCGCGCCGGGCACCCAGGCGCCCGGGGGCGGGAAGGCGGGCTCGACATAGGCGAGATAGAGCGCGTCGAGCTGCGACCATAGCACGTCGCATTTGAAGGACAGGGCCTCCATCACGGCCTGCTGCGTCTCGGGGGTGGTCGCGTGCGTCTTGACGTAGTCGAGGGCGAAGTCCGCGTCCCGCGGGGCCTGCGTGAGGCGCTTGTCGAAATAGGACAGCGTCTCGCGGGAGATGAAGGAGTAGTTCGCCAGCATCCCGGCGACGCGCTCGGAGATGATGTCGGGTGAGAACATCTCGGTCAGGGACGACGCGATGGCCTCCAGAAGCGGGCGCTCGCGGACGAAATGGACGTAGGCCTCGACCGCGAACCGCGTCGCCGGAAGGATGCCCCTGGTCGAGATCACGTAAGGCCTCGGCAGGCCGAGGCCGTCCGTGAGGCGCAGCCAGCGTTCGATGCCGCCGTCGCCCTCCCGCTCGCCGTCGTGGTCGATGATCCGCTGCCGCCAGATACGCCGAAGCTCCGGATCGTACATGCGCGCCAGAAGGCTCGCGTCCTTCACGGGAATCATGGACTGGTAGAAATACCGGTTCAGCGCCCAGGCGCGAACCTGGTCCCGATCCAGCTTGCCGCTGTGAAGCCGATGGTGGAAGGGATGCAGGTTGTGATAGCGCCGCGCCCCGATATCGCGCAGGGCCGCTTCGAGCTGAGCCGGGCTCAGGGTGCCGCTCGCGGCCCGAGGTTCCGGCCGGAGCCGCTCTGCAGATTGGGTCACAGCGTCACCCTCATCCCGTCCCTGTCATAGGCGACCTGCACGATGGATCGGGTCACAGCATCACCTTCATCCCGTCATAGGCGATCCGCCAACCCGCCCGCTCGACGAAGCCGCGCTCGTCGGAGCCCTCGACCAGGACGGGATTGGTGTTGTTGAGATGAACGAAGATCCTGTCGCGGATGGCAAGATCCGCCAGCGCATGGATCGAGCCGTTCTCCCCCGTCATGGGCATATGACCCATCCGCCATCCCGTCTTCTCCCCGACCCCCGCCCGAATGAGGTCGTCGTCCATGAAGACCGTTCCGTCGAACAGCAGGGCATCGGCGTGCCGGATCTGCTGCCGCACCGCTTCGGTCACGAGGGCGCAGCCCGGAATATAGGCCAGGCGCCGGCCTGCCGCTTCGATGATCGCGCCGACCGTCGCTTCCGTGGCCTCGCCGATGGCCGGCTCGCCTCTCTCCAGCCAGAGCGGCACCTTGCCGGGAACCGGGAAGAGCGTCACGGTGAGGCCCGGGACGGGCTCGAAGGCCTCATGGAGGCGCACGACCGACCGCTCGACGAAGCGCGGGGAGACGACGTCGAAGACCGCGTTGCCTGCCAGGCCGTCGAGAACCTGTCTCGTCCCGAAAAGGCCGAAAGCCTGGCTCTCGCGGAGAGACAGCAGGCCGGCCACGTGGTCGACGTCGCCGTTGGTGAGCAGCACCGCCCCGATGGGCGTGTGGCGCAGGCCCGCTCTGGGGTGAAGCGCCGCGTTCTGGGCGATCTGCTGCCGGAGATCCGGCGCCGCGTTGACGAGCAGCCAATGCTCCCCATCGGCCGACACGGCGAGGCTGGACTGGGTTCGCGGCGCCACCCGCGGGTCGCCGGCCCAGGCCAGAGCGCAAACCGGGCAGCGGCAGTTCCACTGAGGAACGCCGCCGCCCGCAGCAGAGCCGAGGATAAGGGCCTGCATGCCTGCAATACGAGAAGACGATCGCCTGAAGATCAGAACAGGGTATCGGGCTCGATCTCTGCCGACTCGTAGCTGGTGACTTCCATGCCGACGCAATATTCGCGTATCACAGGCTTAACCCACTTCATGAGCTTTCTCCGTGCTTAGCCCGACGATTTCTAGAGGGTAGAGGGGCTCGACGTAGCGGTTTACGCTACGTCGCAATTATCTAGGCTCCGTCTCGCGACAGCAATCCCCCATCTGCGAATTCCCGGCATGCCGATTCGGCCGGGGCTCCGTTCGGGTGGAGATGCCCCGAAGCGTCGGGGTTCCGGGCCGCAGGCGGAGGGGTCCGGACCGGGAGTCGAGATCGATCGACATTTGCCGGGTTTGCAGCTTGAAATCCAACGGCGCCGCCGCGCTGACCCGGTGCCGGATCGTGTTCAGCGACGGCACCCACATCGTGTTTCTGCGCGGGCCGAACCCGTTCGGGTGAGCCTCAAACCAGCCGCAGGTCGATCGGCATGTTGTCCATGGTGACGAGGCGCCGGGCATCGTTCCGCTCCGCCTCGGAACGATGCAGTTCGTCCATGTTCTCGCGCAGGCTTTGTTTCAGGAAGCGTAGCAACAGGTCCATGATTCGGCCCCCAGATCTTTAGAATTGAGTGCGGGGTAGGAGCTGTTGGCTGCGATCGTCAATTCGACGAAAGAAAAGCCCCGCTAGTGCAGTGACGCATTCTGAGGATTCACGAGCGGGATCGTGCGAGTCTGGGGTGATGGCCCAGACCTCCTGCGTGATCCTTACCTCCGATGATCGTGAGCGCCTCGCCTCGATCATCGCCGACCGCAACCGCCCCCA
>DATAGO010000005.1:0-70778 GCA_036263675.1 Microvirga sp.
CGGGGCGCGCCTAGCGGGCGCGCCACGCCTGCCCGCCGTCACTGATGCCAGCCCGACGGAGATCATGGAAAGTCGGCTCCTCATCGAGCCGCGCCTCGCGGCGCTCGCGGTCGCCCATGCGACCGCCGCCGATTTCGAGCGGATGGACCAGTGCAACCGGGAAGCCGAGCGTACCGACAGCTTCGAAGAATTCGAGCAATGGGACGCAGCCCTCCATCAGGCGATCGCGGAAGCGACTCACAACCGGCTGCTCGTGGAGCTGTATCGCGCCATCACCCGCGCCCGGGACCGTGCCGACTGGGGCGAACTCAAGCGCCGCAGCCTCAGTGCCGAGCGGCGCGAAAACTATCGCGAACAGCACCGCCGGATCGTCGCGGCCTTGAAGGCCCGTGACGGCGTGCGGGCCGAGGCCGAGCTCGTCGCGCATCTCAGGGGCGTGCGCGACGACCTCCTCGGCTTCTGAGCCGCACCGGACAGGATCATCGACCCGCCGCCCGGGAGCCGCTACGGCGCACCGGCCCTCCGAACCCGGAACCCCGCCTCATGATCACGACCCCCCTCCTCGCAGGCCTGCTCGCGCTCGTGGTCGCGACCTCGTTCCTCGCGGGCGTGCTCGGCATGGCGGGCGGCATGATCCTGATGGGCGTGCTCCTGGTCTTCCTCCCGGTGCCCGCCGCCATGGTGCTGCACGCCGTCACCCAGATGAGCTCCAACGGCTGGCGCGCGGTCTTGTGGGCGCGCTACATCGACTGGTCCATCCTCGGGCGCTACATGATCGGCCTCGCGGCCTCGCTTGCGGCCTTCGCGCTGATCCGCTACGTGCCCGATCGGGCCGTCGTGCTGCTCATCCTCGGGCTCTCGCCCTTCGTGGTGGTGCTGCTGCCGGAGCGCTTCACGCTGCGCGCCGACCGGCGGGGAGGCGCGGAGGTCTGCGGCCTTCTGTGCAGCGCGTTGCAGTTCCTCTCCGGCGTCTCGGGCCCGACCCTCGACATCTTCTTCGTGCGCACCGCCCTCGACCGGCGCGCCGTCGTATCGACCAAGGCCGCCTGCCAGGTCGTCACGCACCTGTCGCGGCTCGTCTATTTCGGCGGGCTTGCCGGTGCGGGAACAGATCTCGGCTGGACGACCCTGGCGCTCTTCGTCGTCGCCGCGATGGTGGGGACGGTCCTCAGCCGCACGATCCTGGAGCGCATGACCGACGTGCAGTTCCGCGTCTGGACCCAGCGTCTCGTGATGGCGGTCGGCACGGTCTACATCGTCCAGGCGATCGACGCCTTCGTGCGGGGCTGACCCGAGCCGCAGCCACTGGGGATAGTAGCCGGCGTGGCGCGGAAGCGCGCCCGTCAGAAGAACCCGGTCCGCCGAAGGACCGGCGCGGTCTCCGGCGCCTCGAGCAGAGCGAGAAAGGCGCGGGCACCCGCGTCGTCCGAGAGCGCCGCCGCGCCGTAGGCGGTGGCCAGACCGTAGGGTTCTGGAAAGGGACCGAGATAGACGACGTCGTGCGTGAGGATCTCGGTTGCCTGGCTCACCGCGATTTCGACCTCCCCCCGCACGAGGGCGTCAATCGCCTCGACTCCGAAGGGGAACATCCGCAGGCGATTCGCGAGAGCGTCCTTGAGCCCCATTCGTTCGAGCACCGCCCGGAAGTGCCGCCCCGCCGTCGCGCCGCGATCGGGGTCGGCATAGCCGATCGACTTGGCCGTGAGGAGCACGTCGCGGAAGCGCTCCGGCGTATCCATCGGAGCCGGCGCCATGCCGCGGCGGCCGCCGAGCGCGACCCCGGTCTGCCCGAGGGCGACGCTCTCGCCGCGGGACAGCCCCTTGGCGGCGACCGCCTCGAGCGCCTGTGCGCTCAAGATCGCGACATCGGCGGCCTCGCCGCCCAGCACCCGGTCGCGCAGGACCCCGACCGTGTCGAAGGAGACATCGAGGCTCCGTCCGCTTCCGGCTTCGAAGGCTCCCCTGATCTCCTGCACGACCACCTTGGCGGCTCCGGCCACGAGGACGCGAAGGGGTTTCCCGGGAGCGGCGGACATGAGGTATACCTTCTGGCGGGCATCGGATCGGGATGCCTGTAGCAGGGCAGCGGAGAACCGCAACGTCAACCGGGCCGCGGCGGTCGCCTGACATGTTCGTGACCGATCACCGGCTGCCGGAAGGCGTTGCTAGGGGACTCGCGCCTCGACCGCGACGCGAAGGCTGCGCTAGCCTCGCGCCCGCGACAGGCGTTCGCTGGAGGAGAGTCCGATGGAGCAGCGACAGCTCGGTGCGGCGGGACCGCTCGTTCCCGCCATGGGGCTCGGCTGCTCCGGCATGACCTCCGATTACGGCATTCCGGACGACGCTGAATCGGAAGCCACGATCCGACGCGCCGTCGACCTCGGAATCACGCTCTTCGACACCTCGGACGCCTACGGCGCCGGACGCAACGAGGAACTCGTCGGCCGCGGCATCCGCGGCCGACGCCACGAGGTGTTCCTGTGCACGAAGTTCGGCAACATCCGTGGGCCGAACGGCGAGCGCGGCGGCGTCAACGGCAAGCCCGATTACGTGCCCCAGGCCTGCGAGGCGAGCCTCAAGCGGCTTGGGGTCGATGCCATCGACCTGTACTACCAGCACCGCGTCGATCCTTCGGTCCCGATCGAGGAGACGGTCGGGGCGATGGCCCGTCTCGTCGAACAGGGGAAGGTGCGCTTCATCGGCCTGTGCGAGGCCGGGCCCGAGACGATCCGGCGGGCGCATGCGACGCATCCGCTTGCCGCCCTGCAGATGGAGTACTCGCTGTGGACCCGCGACGCTGAGACCGAAATCCTGCCAATGCTGCGGACCCTCGGGGCTTCCCTCGTGGCCTACAGCCCGCTCGGCCGCGGCTTCCTGACGGGCGCCTTCCGCAGCCGCGACGACCTCATCCCGACCGACCGCCGGCACGCCCATCCGCGCTTCCAGGAGGGCCATTTCGAGCGTAATCTCGGCCTGCTCCCGACCATCGAGGCGATTGCGTCCGAGAAGGCCTGCACACCCGCGCAGGTGGCACTCGCCTGGGTCTTGTCGCGCGGGCAGGATGTGGTGCCGATCCCGGGCACCAAGCGGCGCCCCTATCTCGAGCAGAACGCGGGCGCACTCGCCGTCGCGCTCGACGAGGCCGATCGCGCGCGCCTCGAAGCCGCCTTCGTCCCGGGGGCAGCCTCGGGCCTGCGCTACCCGGAGCGCCAGCTCAAAGGGCTCGGGATCTGACGAGACGTCAGATCCCGAGGCGCTTCATCTGGGGTTCCGGGTAGCGGGTGCCCGCCGCGGCGCCGGGCGCGAAGGCTTCGTCGAGCGCTGCGATCGTGTCGGACGGGATCGACAGCTCCGCGGCCTTCGCGTTCTCCTCCAGCCAGCGCCGCTGCTTCGTCCCCGGCAATGGTACGACATCCTCGCCCTTGGTGAGGAGCCACGCGATCGCGAGCTGAGCGGGGGTGCACCCCTCCCGGGCGGCGCAGGATTTCAGGGCTTCGACGAGACGAAGGTTGTGGGCGAGGTTGTCGCCCTGGAAGCGCGGCATGTCGCGGCGCCGGTCCTTGGGGCCGAGGGCGTCCGTCGCGGTCACGGCCCCGGTCAGGAAGCCGCGCCCGAGCGGGGCATAGGCCACGTATCCGATCCCGAGTTCGCGGCAGACGGGCAGGAGTTCGGCCTCCGCATCGCGGGTCCACAGCGAGTACTCGGTCTGGAGTGCTGCGATCGGATGCGTGGCATGCGCCCGTCGCAGTGTCGCGACGCCCGCTTCCGAGATCCCGAGATGCCGGACCTTGCCCTGCTCGACAAGCCGCGCCATCGCGCCGACCGTCTCCTCGACCGGAACGGAGGCGTCGACCCGGTGGATGTAGTAGAGGTCGATCACCTCGACCCCGAGCCGCTTGAGGCTCGCCTCGCAGGCTTGGGGCACGTAATCGGGCTTGCCGTTGACCGCGTTGCTACCGTCCGGGTTGCGGATGTTGCCGAATTTCGTCGCGAGCACGACGCGGTCGCGGTGCCCTTTCAAGGCGCGGCCGAGAAGCTCCTCGTTCGCCCCGAAGCCGTAAGCATCGGAGGTGTCGATCAGATCAATGCCGAGTTCGACCGCGCGGTGCACCGTAGCGATGGCCTCGGGCTCGCTCGGCTCGCCGTAGATCGGCGTCATGCTCATGCAGCCAAGACCGATCGCCGAGACCTCCAGGTCTCCAAGCCTCCGACGCTTCATCCTGATCTCCCACCCTGCGATTGACGTGTGACTGGAGCCGTCCGCTCAGGCCGAGCGCCGTCGCGCCCGTGCCTGCGGGAACTCCTCCTCGCCGAAGAGCTGCCCCTCATGGAGGTTGCGCTCGACCGACAGGAGATGGAGCCGCATCGCGGCGGCCGCGCCGCTCATGTCGCGTTCCTCGATGGCGGCCACGATGGCCTCATGCGCCGCGAAGCTGTGGTGGTCCGCGGCGGGGCGCAAGTGCTCCCCGCGCAGGCGGCCCCAGCTCACGGCGCGGCGCACGGCGCTCAGCGTGTCGAGGAGGCCGAGCAGGAGCGAATTCTGCGTGGCCTCGCCGATGGCGCGGTGAAAGTGGTTGTCCCACATCTCGTACTGGCGCCAGGTCTCGGCCTCCCGCGAGCGGGCGAGGCAATCGCGCATCTGCATGATCTGACCGGGCGTGGCATTGAGGGCCGCGAGCCGCGCGATCTCGGGCTCGAGCGCCAGGCGCGCCTTGACGACCTCGGCCGGGTTCGTGCGCCGCACCATGGCGGTCACGTCGGTGGTCGCATCGAGCGGGCGGTTGCCCAGGAAGGTCCCCTTGCCGACGTGGCGCCAGAGCCGCCCCTCGGCGGCGAGCGTCGCCAGCGCCTTGCGCAGTTCCGCCCGGCTCACACCCAGCTCGGCCGCTAGCTCCCGCTCCGGAGGCAGGCGCCCGTTCTCGGGCAGTTGCGCCTGGGCGAGATAGGCGCGCAGCTGCATCAGGACGCCGACGCCGCTCACCTCGGTGCGGTCTAATTCCATGGTGGTCCAGCCCAATCGGAGATTGGTTCACGAGAACGCGATACGTCTGCGCCGGCATTCGCCTTGACAGAAGGCCTGCGCTGCGGATCAATGTCGACCAAAGAAGGATTGGTTGCAAGTGCGTCACGCGCTGATCCCGCTCCGGCCCTGGCCTGCACGGCGCCCCTTCGGGAGCCGGTTTTCGGCCATGCGCCGGTCCGCCCCTGTCTGCGAGAACCGTTTTCCGTTTGCCGCCTCGACCGCTGCGACGCCACGCCGGATCGAGGAGGGCTGACCACGGGCCCCGATATGGGGCCCGCCCGCCGCCGGCCTCGCCGAGGCCGGCCCAACCAAGGACGAGCGACGCCGGCGCCTCATGAGAACCGGTGCGCGAAGAACGGGAGAGAGACATGTCGAACACCCTGCTGTCGCGGCGCGCCTTCGGATTGGGCGCCATGAGTGCAGCCGGCCTGATCGCGGGCGGTACCACCGCCCGAGCGCAGAGCGGACGGCCGTACCCGGAGCGGAACTTCCGCGTGATCATTCCGACCGGTCAGGGCGGCGGCGCGGAACGCCTCGCCCGCCCCTTCGACGATGCCTGGTCGAAGCACCTGAAGCGCCAGTTCGAGTACAGCTTCCATCCGGGCGCCGCCGGGCAGGTGGGCTACGAGCTCTTCGTCAAGCGGAGCCCCAAGGACGGGCACCATCTCCTGTTCGGGAACATGGGGCCCGAGATGATCATGTATGCGGTCCAGAAGCCGGATTTCCGCTTCCCGCAGGACTTCATCTACTTCAGCCGGATGGACATCGACGACAGCTGCATTTTCGTGAAGCGCGATTCGCCGCTCAAGGATGCGCAGGCGATCGTCGACGCCGCCAAGAAGCGGCCCCTGAACGTCGCGGTGAGCCGCATCCCGCATCCGGCTTCGATCGGCATGCTGGCGCTCGGCGATGCGACGGGCGCCAAGTTCAATCTCATCCCTTACGGCGGCGGCAATCCTACCTATGTCGCCGTCATGAACGGCGAGGCCGACGTAGGCGCGTTGCCGATCGCGGGCGTGCTGTCCATGAGCGACCGCTTCAAGGTGGTGGGCGTCTTCAGCCGCGAGAACATCTTCGCGAAGCAGACCGAGAATGCGCCGACGATCAATTCGGTCTTCGGCACCACGATCCCGGACCTCTATTCCTCCCGCGCCTGGGCCGTGCATACCGAATGGGCGGATGCCAATCCGGCTCATTTCGACATGCTGCAGAAGACGTCCGAACTCGCCCATGCCGACCCGGTGTTCCGCGATGCGTTCGAGAAGACCGGCTCGCCCCTGGAGGCGCTGAAATACGGCGACCGCAAGACCTGCACGGACTACGCGGTCGCCATGGTCGACCTCGCCAAGCGCTACGAGAAGGTGCTGAGCGCGCAGAAGTAGCGCAGGTCTGCGGGGCACCCATGAACGAGCCACAGCACGACGGCGCCGGCCGCGACAGCCGGCCGGCGCTCGGGGCCGACCTGATCATCCCGTTGCTGGGCGCGGGGCTGACGATCTACTTCCTCGTCAGCACGTCCAGCATGGTCTGGGAGGCGCGGGCCAACGGCACCGTGATCGGAGCGGCGCTCCTGGTGCTCGTCGCGGTTCAGGTCGTCAAGATCGCGCGGCAATGGCGCAGCGGGAACGGCACGTTCGGCTTCGGGGGCCTGGTCGAGCGTTCGCCCGTCCAGGCCCAGCGCCTCGGCCTCCTCGTCGTCGCCGCGCTGTTCATCGCGGCGATTCCTTTCGTCGGCACGACGCCGGGCCTTTTCGTCTCGATGCTGGCCGGAATGTGGATCCTCGGCGTGCGCGACTGGCGGATGCTGCTCGGCATCTCCTTCGCGGTTGCCGTGACGGTGTATTGCCTCTTCATCCTTCTGCTCCAGTCGCGCCTCCCCGTCGGTCCGATCGAGACCGCATTGGGGTCGCTCTTCGGGCGAGGAGGCTGACGATGGTCCAGCCGAAGCACTGCCGGATCCGGAGACGCGCGCGATGACCGAAGTTCCGCTCTCGAAGAACTTCCGCCGGGTCGGGCGCCTCGACATCCCGGGCGGCGGGCAGGTCGTGGTGGACCGCGGCTTCGCCTATGTGGGCCACATGAAGCCCCCGCACGGCACCAGCATCGTCGACGTGAGCGACCCGGCCAACCCCCGCCTCGTCACGACGCTGAGCCTCCCCGACGAGACTTCGCATACCCACAAGGTGCGCGTGGTCGGCGACATCATGATCGCCAACGTGGAGCAGAACGACCGCCACGCGCTCCGCCGCGCTGCCGCGGCCCTGACGGAGGCCGAGGCGCGGCTCAGGGGCGAGCACGGCCGGGAGCCGGCGCCGGACGAGCTCGCGCGGGCCCTCGGCATCCCGGAGACCCTGCTCCCGCGGCTGCGCCATACCCTGCAGCACGGCTACCACGACGGCGGCTTCCGGATCTTCGACATTTCCGACCGGTCCCGCCCGCGTGAACTGTCGTACGTCCGCACCGGCGGCATCGGGGTGCACCGCTTCGACATGGACGAGCGCTACGCCTACATCTCGACCGAGATGGAGGGCTATGTCGGCAACATCCTGGTCGTCTACGATATCGCGGATCCGACCCGCCCCCGGGAGGTCTCGCGCTGGTGGATGCCGGGGCAGCACGTGGCAGGGGGCGAGACCCCGACGTGGAAGGGGCTGAGCCATCGACTGCACCACGCGCTCCGCTTCGGCGACGAGCTCTGGGCGGCGGTGTGGTACGCGGGCCTGCGGGTCATCGACGCCAGCGACATCACCAACCTTCGTACGGTCGGCGCCTTCAATTACCATCCGCCCTTCCCGGAGCCGACTCACACGATCGCGCCCGTCCCGGTGCGCTGGCAGGGCCGCCAGGTCGCGGTCGCGGTCGACGAGGAGCACGACCACGTCAAGGGCCAGCTCCACGGCGGCCTGTGGTTCCTCGACGTGGAGGACCGCGCGAACATCAAGCCGCTGTCGATGTTCCACGTCAGCGAGCAGGATTCACCCTTCAGCCGCAAGGGCCGCTTCGGCGCGCACCAGTTCCAGGAGCGGGTCGCGGGCGACCGGCTGTTCTGCACCTGGTTCTCGGGCGGGGTCCGGATGATCGACATCGGCGATCCGACGGCGCCCGAGGAAATCGGCTGGCACATTCCCGAGCCGGCTTCCGGCCAGGAGAGCCCGCAGAGCAACGACGTGTTCGTCGACGAGCGCGGCCTCGTCTACGTGATCGACCGCAACGTCGGCCTCGAGATCCTGGAGCCCCTGCGGTGATGGACCGGCAGTGTCACGGACCGGTCCATTCCGGACCATTCCGGACCAAACGGTCCGGTGAGGCCTATGGCGTCGGCAAAGCCCGGAGGCCGCTTTGCTGATCTCGAACGCCCTGATCTACGACGTCTTCCTCCAGTCGCTCTCGCTCTGGTGGGTGATCATCCCGGGCATGCTGCTCGGCATCGTGGTCGGGATCCTCCCCGGCTTCTCCGCGCAGAACACGCTCATCATCCTCCTGCCGCTGACGCTCGAGATGAGCATCGAGGCCGCCATGGCCTTCATGATCTCGCTCTACTGCACCACGCAGCTCGGCGGCGGCATTCCCGCGATCCTGTTCAACATGCCGGGAGAGGGCGGGGCCGCGGCCACGACCCTCGACGGCTACCCGATGACGAAGAAGGGGCAGGCCCAGCAGGCGCTCGTCCTGTGCTTCGCGGCCTCGGCCTTCGGGGGTCTCGTCACGACGGTCGCGGCCATGGTGCTGCTGCCGGCGCTGGGACAGCTCGGCTTCTACTTCCGCAGCGTCGAGATGGTGGTCGTGATGGTCTTCGGCCTCACCCTCATCGCGGCGATCGCCGCGAAGGACATGGTGCGCGGCCTGATCGCGGGCGCGTTCGGGCTGATGATCGGCGCCATCGGGGCGGACCCGATCTTCGGCACCGGCCGCGCCACCTTCGGCCTGCTCGAGCTCTACGACGGCGTGCCCCTGATCCCGATCCTGATCGGCCTCTTCGCGATCTCGGAAGCCCTCGTGATGATCGAGGACGAGACCATCGTGAGCACGGAGGAGCTCGCGGTCGCCAAGAGCGCCCGCTGGGCCGACACCCTCGAGGGCCTCGTGATCAGCGCCCGGTACTGGTGGCAGACCGTCTGGACCTCGCTCATCGGCCTCATCATCGGCATCCTGCCCGGCGCGGGCTCCACGATCGCGGCCTTCCTGGCCTATCATTATTCCAAGATCTCCTCGAAGACCCCGGAGCTCTACGGCACCGGCCATCCGCCCGGGGTGATCGCGCCCGAATCCGCCAACAACGGCGTCACCTCGGGCACGCTCATCCCCGTGCTGGCGCTCGGCATCCCGGGCGGCACCACGGGCGCGATCATGATGATCGTCCTCACCTATCACGGCGTCCTGCTGGGCCCGCGCCTGTTCACCGAGCGGCCGGAGCTCGTCTACTCGATCTACATGCAGATGTTCGTCTGCTACGGCTTCATGATCCTCATGATCCTGCCGCTGGCGCGCTACATGAGCCGGGTGGTGTGGATCCCGAACCGCTACCTCGTGCCCCTCATCCTCTCGATGATCACCATCGCGGCCTTCTCGGAGCGCGAGTACATCTTCGACATGGGCCTCGCCCTGTTTTTCGGGGTCATCGGCTACATCGCCCGCAAGACCGGCTACGAGGTGACCGCGATCCTGGTCGGGGTCATCATGGGGCCGCTGTTCGAGCAGTACCTCCTGCGCTCGCTCCGCGTCGGCCAGGGCGACCTCACGGTGCTGTTCTCGTCGACCCTCGGCAACGTGCTCTGGCTGTTCGTGGTCGCGACCCTGGTGCTGCCCTGGCTGCGCGAACGCCGCAAGGCCGGCATCCTCGCGCGGAGCGCCGCAGCCGGATACGACAGCTAGGGGGAGCGGGACGCCGCGATGTGCGATTGCCTGGAGGGAGAGGACGATGCGGGCGCCGCCGGACCGGCGGTGCCGCTCGACGCCCTGATGGCGCGGACGCGGGCGCTCGAGGCGCGCAAGCCCGGCGAACGCGTGCCCGACCGGCTCTGGCCGGTCTTCTTCGGCCTCGCGAGCGGGAGCATCCCCTGGCCGCATCACCAGCGCATGCTGGCCTGCCGGCAGACGGCCTTCGCCTTCCTGGCCGCCGATAGGGCCGCCCGGCGCCGCGCCCGGTCGGCCGCCATGCGCCGCTGCACGGCCGAGGCGCCGGAACGGCGCGCCTGAGATCGGGGAGCGGCGCCGTTCGAAGCACCGCCCGGAGGCCGTCGGGACGGGCGAGCCCCGGTCAGGCCGCGGTGGCGGCAGGCTGCGCGGCGGCGGGATTCTTGCGCGCGAGGCGAGCCGCGAGGTCGAGCGCGGCTTCGAGCGCGCCCGGCGTCGCCACGCCCTTGCCGACGATGTCGAAGGCGGTGCCGTGCGCCGGCGTCGTGAACACCGTCTCGAGGCCCGCCGTCACCGTGACGCCGCGATTGAACCCTTTCAGCTTCGTCGCGATCTGGCCCTGGTCGTGGTACATGGCGACCACGCTGTCGAACTCGCCGGCGAAGGCCCGGATGTAGACCGTGTCGGCCGGATAGGGGCCGGTGCAGTCGATGCCGCTCGCCGCGATCCTCTCGACCGTCGGGCGGATGAGCTCGATTTCGTCGCGGCCGAAGAGGCCGTTCTCGCCCGCATGCGGATTGAGCGCCGCGACCGCGATGCGCGGCCGCTCGGTGCCGGCGCGCTTCATCATGCGGTTCACCAGCTCGACCGCATCGGTGATGCTGCGCGCGTCGATGAGGTCGAGCGCCTCGCGCAGTGACACGTGCGAGGTCACCCGCGACATCCACTGCCCGTCGAGGACGTTCATCTCCGAGAAATAGATCGTGTGGCCGAGGAGATGGGCGAACATCTTGTGCTCGTCCGGGAACTTCCATCCGCCCGCGAACATCGCGGCCTTGTTGAGCGGCGCGAAGGTGACGGCATCGATGAGCCCGGCCTGGGACATGCGGATCGCATGGGCGAGCGTATCGCCGGTGAGCCTGCCGGATTCGGGCGACACGCGCCCGCGCTCGAAAGCCGCGGGATCGATGTTGCCGAGGTCCACGAGCGGCACGGCGCCGCCCTCCCAGGCGATCGCGTCCGCGAGGACGCGCCGCCAGGGAAAGCTGACGCCGGCGTCCCGCATGCCGAGTTCGAGCACGCGCGCGTCGCCGATCGCCACGAGGCGGGCATCCGTGCGCTCCGCCCCCTTGGCGAGCACCTTGGCGGCAATCTCGGGCCCGATGCCGGTGCAATCGCCGAAGAGAAGGCCGATCGCCGGCCGGGGGTCCTGAGTCATGAGATCCTGCTCGAATTGTCGTGCTTATTGTCGACAATATGATATTTGAGGAATGTGCACCGCACAAGGCGACGCGGCCCACAACGGGTGCGGGCGATCCGCGCCCCGCCGGGGCCGTGCACGAGAGGCCAGGGGAGCCGTACGCATGAATGCGAGCGAATCGGGTTCATCCACCGCTCAGCGCCCGCCCCTCTTAGCCCACGGGCCGCACCTGATGGCGGGCTTCGAGCGTCGGCGCATCCGGACGCGGGGCGCCGAGATCGAGGTCGCGATCGCAGGGAACGGCCCTCCCCTGCTCCTCATTCACGGCAATCCGCTCACCCTCGTGAGCTGGCACAAGATCGCGCCCTCGCTCGCGCAGAGCTTCACCGTGGTGGCCACGGACCTGCGCGGCTACGGCGATTCCTCGAAGCCCGACGGCGGCGAGGACCACGCCGCCTACACGTTCCGCGCCATGGGCGAGGACAATTTCGACGTCATGAGCGCGCTCGGGTTCGAGCGCTTCGCGGTGGCAGGTCACGACCGCGGCGCCCGCGTGGCCTTCCGCATGGCGCTCGACCAGCCCGAACGGGTGACGGCGCTCGCCGCCCTCGACATCGTGCCGACACACCACCTGCTCACCCATGTGAGCCTCGGCTGGAGTCTCGAATCCTATCACTGGTTCTTCATGGCCCAGAAGGCGCCCTTCCCGGAGCGGCTCATCTGCGCGGACCTCGACTATTACATCCGCTACAAGCTCAACAAGAAGGGCGTCGGGCTCGAGATCTTTACGCCCGAGGCGATGGCGGAATACATCCGCTGCACCACGCCCGAGCAGATCCACGCGGTGTGCGAGGATTACCGCGCCACCGTGACCCTCGACTTCGCGATGGACAAGGCCGATTTCGGGCGCCGGATCGCCTGTCCGGTCCTCGTGCTCTGGGGCTCCAATTCCCATTGCGGGCGCCACTTCAAGCCCCTGGAGGCCTGGAGCGAGTGGGCCGACGACCTGCGGGGCTGGGCGATCCCCACCGGCCACTACCCGGCCGAGCACCGGCCCGACCTCGTCTACGCCGCCTTCCACGACTTCTTCCACGGGCGGGAGCCGGTGCCCTCCGCCGAGGCCGCCTGAGGATGGCGGCGCTCGATCCTCGCACCGCAAAACAGCGCCTGCACGCGTCAGGCGAGATTGCGTGCCTCGACGTGCGCGAACACGGGCCGTACGGCGAAGGGCATCCGCTCCTCGCCGTGCCCTGCCCCTACAGCCGGCTGGAGCTCGCGGTCGGGGCCCTCGTGCCGCGGCGCAACGTTCCGATCCTGCTCGTGGACGACGGCGACGGCGTGGCGGAGCGCGCCTCCGCGCGGCTGAGCCGTCTCGGCTACACGCAGGTCGACTGGATCGCCGGCGGCGCGCCGGCCTGGAGCGCGGCGGGCTTCACGCTCTTCAAGGGCGTCAACGTGCCGAGCAAGACCCTCGGCGAACTCGTCGAGGAGACCTGGCACGTGCCGCAGGTCGGCCCCGACGACCTCGAACGCTGGCGCGCCGAGGGCCGCGCCGTGCGGCTCTTCGACGGCCGCCCGGCGAGCGAGCACGCCAAGATGACGATTCCCGGATCGCGCTGCATGCCGAACGGGGAGCTGGCGCATCGCTGGAGCCGGGCCGTGGGCGCCGAGTCCGGCCCGGTCGTGGTCCATTGCGCCGGCCGCACGCGCAGCCTCGTCGGCGCCGCGGGTCTGATGATCGCCGGAGCCCGGGAGGTCTACGCGCTGGAGAACGGCACGCAGGGCTGGACCCTCTCGGGCCGGGATCTCCTGCACGGTGCCCGGGCGGAGCCCCTGCCCCCGGCCGATGCGCAGGAGAGCCGCCGGCGGGCGCTCGCCATCGCGGAAGCGCACGCCATTCCGTGGATCGACCGCGACGCCGCGCAGGCGCTCGCGCGCGACGGCGGGCGCACGACCTATCTCTTCGACGTGCGCGACCCGGACGAGCACCGTCTCTCGCCGCACCTGGCGGCGCGCTCCGCTCCCGGCGGGCAGCTCGTCCAGGCGACCGACCAGTGGATCGGCGTGCGCCGCGCCCGCGTGATCCTGGCCGACGACACGGGCCTTCGCGCCGCGCTCGCAGCCTTCTGGCTGCGACAGCTCGGCTACGAGGTTTCCGTGCTGCCGGACCTGCCCGATTGGCCCGCGGACTGGCGGCTCGACTGGCCGGACGCGCCCGCTGCGGCGGTGCCGTCGCGCATCCCGACCGTCGCGGCCGCGGAGGCCGTCGCCCGGGCACGACGCGGCGAGCCTCTCCTCGACCTTCGCCCGTCGCCTGCCTACCGCGCCGCGCATCTCGAAGGCGCCCGCTGGAGCACGCGCGCACGGCTGCCGGCGGTGCGGGGTGCGACCGTGATGCTCGCGGGCGATGCCCCCGTCGTGGCGCTCGCGGCGGCGGACCTGCGCGAGGCCGGAGCGGCCGCTTTGCTGCACGTCGAAGGCGACGAGGCCGCGTGGCGGGGTGCCGGGCTGTCCCTCGCGGCGACGCCGCAGGATCCCTCCGACGCCGAGGCCGTCGATTACCTGTTCTTCGTCCACGACCGCCACGACGGCAATCTCGACGCGGCGCGCCGCTACCTCGCCTGGGAGCGCGGGCTGACCGCGCAGCTCGACCCGCAGGAGCGCGCCGCGTTCACGCTCGACGCGACCCGCTTCTAGAGCGCTGTCGCGCGCAGCGGGTCCGGCTCGCCTCGGGACAGCGCGACCTCGGGTCGCCGGCCCGGACCGCGCCTGCGGTCAGAAGCCCGCCCCGATGATCCTGGCCTCGGCCTTCGCCTTCTCGCGCTCGACCGTGTCCTTCCTGGCCTCCGCCAGAGCCAGCCGCGCTTCGACGTCCTTCTGCCGGCTGGCGGCCCTGGCGGCCTTCTGCTGGCGCTCCTTCGCGAGCCGGCTCGCCGCCGTCCTCTCCCGTTCGGCCGCGCTGCGCTGCTGGGCCAGTTCGGCCGACTTCCTGGCGCGATCCTCGGCCTCCTGCCGCTTCGCGGCGGCCTGGGCTTCGGCATCGCGCCTTGCGGCCTCCGCGGCCCTCAGGCGGTCGTCCGACTTCTGCCGCCGGGCCGCCTGCTCCTCGCGCGCGGCCCGCGCGGCCTGCGCCCGCGCCTCCGCCTCGAGCCGCCGGGCCAGATCGCGGGCGCTGTCCTCGGCCCGGCGCAGCCGGGCCAGGTCCTCGGCCTTGCGGGCCTGCTCCTCCGCGGCGAGCCGGCTCGTTGCCGCCTGCGCCTCGGCCTCCTCCCGCTCCGCCCGTGCGATCAGCTTCTCGCGGTGCACCCGGGCGAGGTCGGCGTAGAGGCCGGTGTCGTACCGCCGGAGGAACACCTCCCAGGCCTCCCGGGTGCCGTCGCGGCTGGCGAGATCGTAGTCGGCCTTCTCGAGCTGGGCCCGGGCCAGATCGGCATAGATGCCGCTCCCATGCCGGTTGAGGAAGACCTGCCAGCCTTCCCGCGTGCCCTCCCGCTTGGCGATCTCGTACTCGACGGCGGCCGGGTCCTGCCGAGCGCCGGCGGGAGGCACGGCCACGCCGGCGACGAGCGCGACGGTGTCGCCGCCCAGGGAGCCGTAGACATACGGCTCCTGCCGCGATCCGGTCGCCTTCATGACGTCGTCGCGGATGCGCCCGAAGGCGATGCGGATGTCCAGTCCCGGCACGGTGAGGTGCCGCAGGAGCGCGCCCGTATAGGGGCTCCGTTGCTCTCCGCCGTCATAGGCGACGGTGTTCTCGCGGGCCGCATAGGCGATGAGCGTGTCCCGCGTGGAGGGCTCGACCCGGCTCAGCCCCACGGACCAGGCGCGGGTCGCCTCCCGGCGCTTCATCTTGGACGCGAAGGGATTGTCCCGGCAGGCATCGAGAATGACGAGGCGGAGGCGCTTCGCCGGCTCCAGGGCCGTGATCACCCGATCGAGCGGGATCGCTTCGTCCTCGACGTCGCGCTCGTTCAGGAGCTTGGCGTCGGACGGGATGAGATAGTTGGTGTTGCGGACCTCGATCCCGTGCCCGGCATAGAAGACCACCGCGATATCCGCGTTCGACGCCGTTTCCTCGAAGTCCCGGATGGCGCGCTTGAACTCCATGTTGGTGACGTCCGAGCGCACCGCCACGACGTCGAAGGCCGCCTGGCGCAGCATGTCGGCGACCGCGTTCGCATCGCCGACCGCGTTGGAGAGGGGCTGGGCGGAAGTGTAGCTCGAAATGCCGACCACCAGGGCGACGCGCCGCTCCTGCGCCAGGGAGCGCTCCCCCGACACGAGCAGCAGACCCGCAACAAGGAGGGGGACCAGCAAACGGACCATCGTCGTCGTCTCCAACGGCCATGGGCCGCCGAAGCGCGAGAATACGACCTCCCGGGCAGGTTGAACAGGCCCCCGGCGCCCGCGGCCCTCCCGCCGGACCGGGCGGGGGCAGGCTCCTACCCGATCGCCCGCACCATCGCGTCTGTCATCCCCTCGGTGCCCGTGGTGCCGCGGATGTCGCGCGTGCGGGTTTCGGGGCGCGAAAGCGCGGTTTCGATCGCCTGCGCCATGGTCCTCGCGGCCTCCACGGCCTGCGGAACGTTGCGGGCGCGGCCCAGATGGTCGATCAGCATGCGGGTCGATTCGATCATCGCGTAAGGGTTGGCGACGCCCTTGCCCGCGATGTCGGGCGCGGAGCCGTGCGTGGCCTGGGCCATGGCGAAATCGCCCTCGCCGATGCACAGGCCCGGCGCCATGCCGAGGCCCCCGACGAGCCCGGCGGCCTCGTCGGTCAGGATGTCGCCGAACATGTTGGTGGTCACGACCGTGTCGAAGCTCTGCGGATCGCGCACGAGGCGCATCGCCATGGTGTCGACGATCACCTCGTCGACCGCGACGTCCGGATACTCCGCGGCCGCCTTGTAGCATTCCTCCACGAACATGCCGCAGCCGAGCTTGAACACGGTGTTCTTGTGCACGAGCGTGAGGCGCTTGCGGCGGTGGCGGGCGATCTCCAGCGCCGCCTTCGCGACCTTGCGGCTTCCTTTTCGCGAGATGACCCGCACCGAGATCGTGAGGTCGTCAGTGGGGCGGAACTCGCCCGAGCCCATGACGACATTGCGGTCGGGCTGGAAGCCTTCGTTGTTCTCGCGCACGATCACCATGTCGACGTCGTCGTAGAGGCAGCCGATGTCGGGATACGACCGGGTCGGGCGCACGTTGGCGAAGAGGTCGAAGTGCTTGCGCAGGATCGGGTGCGGATTGATGGCGCCCGGGACCTTCGGATAGGCCTGGTGCCCGATCGGGCCGAGGATGAACCCGTCGAAGGTGCCGAGCGTTTCGAGCGTCCCCTCCGGCATGGTGGAGCCGTGGCTGTCGAGCGCGCTGCGGCCGATCGGCATCGGCCGCCAGTCGATGTCGAGACCGTGCCGCGCGGCCGCAGCCTTCACGACCCGCACCGCGGCCGGAACGATCTCGTGGCCGATGTCGTCCCCGTTGAGGATCCCGATGGTGAGGTGGGCCATGGCGTTCAGATCCTCGTAACAGGAGAAGGCGGGATCCGCCGCGGCCGGCCCGGCCGCGGCGCGGGGGGTCTCGATCAGAAGCGCAGCGGGCTGAGCAGGCGGTCGATCGAGCCCAGCGTCTCGAGATCGCGCACCATGGCGATCACGTCCTCGATCTTGCCCCTGTCGAGCCCGCCGAAGCCGGCGGTCTCGCGGAACTTCTCGGCGACCTCGTCGTAGGACATCGGGTTCGCGGGGCTGCCCTTGCCGAAATCGGCCCGGCCCGAAACCTTGCGGCCGTCCTTGAGGGTGATGTCGATGATGGTGGTCATCTTGTCGTAGCCCGCGGCCTCGGCCTCGTCGTCGACCACGAAGTCCACCTTCTCGATCATCGCCTTCACGTCGTCGCGGTGCACGGTCTCGTCGGTGAACTCGGCCAGGCCCGCTCGGCCCTCGAGCAGCAGGATCGCCATGCAGAACTCCATGGAGAACTTGGCCTGCAACTCGTTCTGCGGACGGTGATGGATGAGCGCGTTCGGCATGTTGTGGTTCGTGCCGACGCGCACCCGCACCACGTCCTCGGCTCGGATGCCGTTGTCGCGGATGAGGCGGCGCATCTCGGTCATGCCGGGATGGGTGAGCGATCCCGAGGGATGCGGCTTGATCGAGATGCCGGGATCCGCGAACGTCCAGGGCGCGCCGAGCTTGGCGAGGATCGCGCTCTCGTCGTAGCCGCCGCCGGCGGCGCGGAAGAAGCCGCGCGGGGCCTCCAGGATCTTGTCGGTCGCGGTCCAGCCGTAGAGGGCGAACTGCGCCGCCGCGACGCCGCTCTCCGAGGAGCGCCCGGCGTGGAACGGCTTCGTCATGGTGCCGAAGTTCTCGCGCAGGCCCGCCGACTGGCTGCCCGCGATCGAGAGCGCCCGCAGGGTCTGCTCGACGTCGAGGCCCATGAGCTTGGCGCTGGCGCTCGCGGCCGCGAAGGTCCCGCAGGTCGCGGTGCTGTGGAAGCCGGTCTGGTAGTGGCGCGGGTTGATGGCCTCCGAGATCTTGCACTCGACCTCGACGCCCAGATGATAGGCCAGCATCACGGCCCGGCCGTCCGCGCCCGTGGCCTCGCCCATGGCGAGCGCAGCGGGCAGGGCCGGCGCGGTCGGGTGCGTGAGGAGGCCGTAGACCCGGTCCTTGGCGACGGCGAGCTGGGTGTCGTCGTAATCGTCCGCGTGGATGCCGACGCCGTTGGCGAAAGCGGCGAAGCGCGGCGCCACCTTGCACGGGCTGCCGATCACGGTCGCGGGACCCTCGCCCAGGTTCAGGTCGGCGAGGTGCCGGCGCACGTACTCGCCCGATTTCGCGACCGCCCCCGAGAGCGCCAGCCCGATCCCGTCGAGAATCGACTTCTTGCCGAGCGCCACCACGTCGGAGGGGAGGTCCTGGACCGTCGCGCCGCAGACGAACTCCGCGACGTAGCGGGTCAGCTTGTTGTCGGAGGGCGACGGGTTCTCGGGGGTCTGCATGAGGCGCTCCAGGGTAGGGATCCCGCGATCCATAAGTGCCGGTTGTCGATTGTCAACAGTTTAGGATCGTTGGACAAGGGAATTGGGGCTGCTACACATCGAGGGAAGCCCTGCCGGCCTGCGCCGTTCCGCGGATCGATCCTCGATCCGGGACGCTGCAGGCCAGCGGTTTCCAGGCCCTCGTTCCCGACGCTGCATGACCATCGATCCCGAATCAGCCCTGCGCATCCGCCGCACGGAATCGCTCACCTCCATCATCCGCCGGGAACTCGAACGCATGATTGCGCGCGGCGAGTTCAAGGCCGGGGAGCGGCTGAACGAGAATGCGCTCGCAGCCAAGCTCGGCGTCAGCCGCGGCCCGATTCGCGAGGCCTGCCGGGGCCTCGAGCAGAGCGGGCTCGTGGACGTGGTGGTGAACCGCGGCGTCTTCATCCGGGAGGTCAGTTCGCGCCAGGCGGCCGAGCTCTACGAACTGCGCGCGGTGCTCTACGGCCTCGCCGGCCGGCTCCTGGCCCCGATCGTCACGGAGGCGCAGATCCGCACGCTGTCGGGATATCTCGACCAGATGGACGCGGCGATCGCGGCCGACGACCTCAACGCGTTCTATCCCGGCAACCTGCGCTTCCACGAGACCATCGTGGAGTTCTGCGGCAACGGGCGGCTGGCGGACGAATGCGCGGCGATCCACCGCGAGATGCACCTCTTCCGGCGCCGGGCCCTCGACATGCCGGGCCGGATGGCGATCTCGAACGCCGAGCACCGCAGCATCGTGGCCCGCCTCGCCGCACACGACGCCGAGGGCGCGGCGGCGGAGCTCGAGGCGCACGTGCTCACGAGCCGCGTGGCCCTGTTCGGGCCGGTGGGGGCCTATCCGGACAACTGAGGCACCACCGCGGGAACCGCGCCTGCGAGCGCCGGTGGGCGCGCAGCCCTCTACCCGCGCACCGGCGCCACCCGCGTCCCGCCGAGGAGCGGCAGCCGGTTGGCGACGATCACGACCGCGAACGAGATCACGAGCAGCATGATCCCGAGCACCGAGATGGCGCCGAGGTCGCCGCTCTCGTTGAGGTCGTAGATGATCACCGAGATGAGCTTGGTGTCCGCGGTCGTGAGCAGGATCGTCGCCGACAGTTCGCGGATGGTGCCGATGAAGATGAAGCACCAGGTCGCGACCACGTTGGAGCGCAGGAGCGGCGCCGTGATGGTCCGCAGGGTGTTCATGCGGGTGGAGCCGAGGATGCGGCCCGCCTCCTCGAGCTCCACGTGGATGCTCTTGAAGGCGGAGGAGAGCTGCTGGTAGCCCGCCGGCATCTCGATCGTCAGGAACGCGATCAGCAGGATCCATAGCGTGCCGTAGAGCGGCAGCACCGGGCTCGAATAGCTCAGGAACAGGCCGACGCCGAGCACGATCCCCGGGATGGCGACCGGCGCGGTCGCGAGGTAGCCGAGGGCGAAGGCGCCGCGCACCGAGTTGCGGGTGACGAGATAGGCCACCACGAGGGCGATCGCGGTGCCGATGGTCGCGGTGAGGAAGCCGAGCAGGAAGGTGTTGCGCATGGCGAGCTGCGTCGCCGAGAACTCGAAGAACACGAAGTGGATGTGCCGCAGCGTGAAGCTCTCGAAGGTGAGCGGCTCGGCGATCGTGCGGGTGAGCGCCGTCTTGATGAGCGCCGCATAGGGCATCAGCACCGTGAGCGACAGCACGAAGAAGGTGAAGGCGAGCGCGGCCCAGCGCCAGCGCCCGAGCACCGCGAGGCGCGGCGTGCCGCTCTTGCCGCCGACCGTGGTGTAGCCGCGCCGGCCGAGGATCTTGCGCTGCGTCCACAGCAGCATGATCGTGATGATGAGGAGCGGCAGGGCGGCCGCGGCGGCGAGCCCGGGCTTGGGCGGATACTGGAACAGGCTCCAGATCTTGGTCGTGATGACGTGGAAGTTCGCGGGCAGCGCCAGGATCGCGGGCGAGCCGAACATGGTGAGCGCCTGCAGGGCCGCGATGAGCGAGCCGGCCAGCATGGCGGGCAGCACGAGCGGGATCGTGATCTTGCGCACCGTGACCCAGAGGCCGCCGCCGAGGATCGCGGACGCTTCCTCGAGGTCGGTCGGCACGCGCTCGAGCGCGTTGGTCACGAGGGTGAAGACATAAGGGAACGTGTAGCACGAGATCGCGAAGACGAGGCCCGTGAGGGTGTAGATGTCGACGATGTACTCGTACGGATCGAGGCCGAACATCCAGCGGTAGATCGCATTGATGATGCCGCTGTTCGGCGCCGCCAGGATCTCCCACGCGATGGCGCCGAGGAACGGCGGCGTCACGAAGGAGGCGGTCACGAGGCCGCGCACGATGCCGCGGCCCGGCATGTCGGTGCGCGCGACGATCCAGGCGAGCGGCGTCGCGATGAGGCAGGACAGCGCGCCGACGCTCAGCGCCATGGTGATCGCGACCACGAACGGCCGGCGCAGCGTGACGTCGGTCACGAGCGCCTTGAAATTGGCGAGCGTGAAGTTCCCGGCCTGGTCGGTGACGCTGTAATAGGCGAGCCAGGCCAGCGGCAGGACCACGAGCACGAGGAGCACGAGCGCAAGCAGAATGAAGATCGGCTGCGACCAGTCGATCGAGATGCGCCGTGCGGGGACCTGGGTCCCGACGTGGCTCGCCGCCGTCATGAGGGCTCCGTTCTGGTCAGGCGTCGCCGCGTTCCGAACCTTGGAACGGGGCGATCGTCAGGCATGTGCGTTTGCGGGAGCGGGGCGCCGGCGAGCCGAGCGCTCCGCACGAGGTTTCGGCTGGAATCTGTCGGCTCGTGACGGCACCGGGAGGGGCGGGGCTGTCGGCCCCGCGCCTCCGTAGGGATGCGATCCTCAAACAACCCGACAGGCTCTAGGTGCCGAAATACTCTTCGTACTTCTTCTTGATGGTCTCGATCTCGGGCTCGAGCTTCACGGGATCGGAGTAGAGCAGCTTGATCTTGGACAGGGGCGTGCGGGTCTCCTTCTCCTTCACGCCCGGGTGATAGGAGCGCAGGCCTCCCACGTCGCTGTTGAGCTGCTGGGTGTCCTTGTCGAAGATGAAGGAATAGAACAGCTTCGCGGCATTCGGGTGCGGCGCGTTCTTGAGCAGCGCCGCATGGCCGATGGCGACCGGCGTTCCTTCCGTGGCGTAGACGATCTCGACCGGAACGCCCGTCTCCTTCAGCATGAACATGTTGTATTCGTTGCCGTCGGCCTGGATCGAGCGCTCGCCCTGGGCGAGCTTCTTCGGCGGCTCGGTCGAGGACTGCACCTGCATGATGCGTTGCTTGCCGAGCTTCTCGAAATAGTCCCAGCCGAGCGCGCGGCTGAGGGCGTCGGTGCCGGTCATTACGGTGCCGCTGTAGCCCGGATGCGCCTTGACGATGCGCCCGCGCCACTTCGGGTTCAGGAGATCCGCGTGGCTCTTCGGCGCGTCCTCGGCCTTCACCTGCTGGGTGTTGTAGCCGATGACGGAGAGGTGCGCGCGGTAGGCGGCGTAATAGCCGTCGGCGTCCTTGGCGTCCGCAGGCCAGTTCTTGGCGACTTCCGCGGGCACGGCCTGGGCGAGCCAGCCGTTGCGCTTGAACAGGAGGAAGTGAACGGCGTCCGAGGTCTCGATCACGTCGGCGTTGTGGATGTTGCTGCCGTATTCCTGGCTGATGCGCTGGAACACGCGCTCGGACCCGGACCGCTCCACCTTCACCTTGATGCCGGGATACTTCTCCTCGAAGGCCTTCCCGACCCGCTCGGCCACGGCGACGTCGGTCGCGGTGTAGAAGGTGACGGTGCCCTCCTTCTTGGCGGCCTCGATCAGCTCGGGCGTCACCTCGTAGGGCTTCGGCGCTCCGGACTGCGCCAGAGCGGGCGTGAGCCCGACCGCCGTGGACAGCACGAGGCCGGCCAGCACGGTGCGACGGTCAAACGTCAATCGCGTCATCGTTTCCTCCATGGACTTTGTCGTTGTGGTGGGGGCCGCGGTCGCCGTGCTCTCCACGGCGGCTGCGGCAGGGTCCGCCCGGTCGTTGCCGGGCCGAGGTCAGGCGCTCACCGCGCCAGGGCGCGGCAATGCTCCTGCGGGAAGTGCAGCCAGACCGGCTGGCCGCGCTCGATGGCGAGGTCGGGCCGGGTCACGGTCCTGACCTGTTCGCCGGAGGGCAGCTCGACGAGGTAGTCCCGGTGCGAGCCGAGATAAACCTGCCGCAGGACGGTCCCCTTCGCCCAGTTCAGAATTTCGTCGCGGGGGTGCGGGTCGAGCACGATGTCGTGATGGCGCACCGAGACCACGGCCTCGTCGCCGGAGCCGAACGTGCCGTCCCCGCATTGCAGGCGCACCGAGCCGCAATCGACCGTATTGGCGTCGAGCCGCCGCCCCTTGAGGATGTTGGTGCCGCCTAAGAAGCGCGCCACGAACTCGGTCTGGGGCCGCTCGTACACCTCCTGCGGGCTGCCCGCCTGCTCGATCCGACCCTGGTTCATCACGACGATCAGATCCGCGGTCGTCATGGCCTCGGCCTGATCGTGGGTCACGTAGACGGTGGTGTAGCGGTACTCGTCGTGGAGCCGGCGGATCTCGAACCGCATCTCCTCCCGCAGATTCGCGTCGAGGTTCGACAGGGGCTCGTCGAGGAGGAGCGTCTCGGGCTCGACGACGAGCGCGCGGGCGAGCGACACGCGCTGCTGCTGCCCGCCCGACAATTCGCTCGGGTAGCGGTCGGCCAGCGCTTGGAGGCGCGTCACGGCGAGGATGCTGTCGACGCGCTGGGCGATCTCGGCCTTGGGGAGCTTGCGCAGCGCCAGACCGTAGCCGACGTTCTCGCGCACGTTCATGTGCGGCCAGAGCGCATAGCTCTGGAAGATCATCGACATGCGGCGGCGCTCGGGCGGCTCGGCGACGCCCTGCGACGAGACGGTCCGGCCGCCGACCCGGATCTCGCCGCCGTCCGGCACGATGAACCCGGCGATCAGCCGCAAGGTGGTGGTCTTGCCGCAGCCCGACGGGCCCAGCAGGCAGACGAGGTTGCCCTTCTCGACCGCCAGATCGATGGAATCCACCACGGCGAGGGGTCCGTACCGCTTGGTGAGCCGGGACAGCTCGAGAAATGCCATTCGTCCTCCGGTGGACGCAGCCCCGCCGCGGGCCCTGCGGCTCGCGCGCTGCTTTCCGACTTTTGTTGCATGAAGCCTAGGAAGCCCCCGAGGGATTGTCAACAATCAGCACGCACTTTTGCATATTGTTGACATTCGGCAGGCTACGATCTACCTCGGGATCGGGAGGAGCATCCGTGTCCGCCAGCGCGATCGAACTCTTGAGGTCCCATTCGCTGCCGATGCTGCTCGAGCGCGAGATCGAGCGGGTGATCCTCGGCGGGGAGTACAATCCCGGCGACCGCATCAACGAGAAGGAACTGGCGCTCCGCTTCGGGATCAGCCGCGGCCCGATCCGCGAGGCGTTGCGCACCCTGGAGGCCACCGGACTCGTCGAGCAGATCCCGAACCGGGGCGTGTTCGTGCGCCGGATGTCGGCCGCGCAGGCCGACGACATCTACGAGGTGCGGGCCGCGCTCTTCGCCCTCGCGGGCCGGCTGCTCGCCTCCCGCGCCACGGACGAGGAGGTCGCACGCCTGCGCGCCTTCGTGAGCGCCATGGACGCGGCGATCGCCCGCGACGATTTCGACGCCTACGCCGCGGAGAACTTCGCCCTGCACGAGTACATCGTCGAGCGGGCCGGCAACGGGGTCCTGGCCTCGCAATATCTCGGGCTCATCAAGCAGCTCCGCCTCTACCGCGCCCGCAGCCTCATGTTCGGCAATGCCATGCGGGCGTCCAACGCGGAGCACCGCCAGATGGTCGAGGCGATCGCGGCGCGCGACCCGGACCGGGCCCAGGCCGCCCATTACAACCACGTCGCGACGGCGAAGATGCGGCTGAAGGCGCATCCCAGCCTGACCGCGGCGACCGCATGACCCAGGAGCTTCATTCGTGACCCAGGCCGGATCCACCATCACCGAGCAGGCCCTGCGCTTCGTCGAGCGGGTGTCCTACGACGACCTCACCCCGGAGGCGCTGCGGATCGGGCGGCGCTGCATCGTCGACACGGTCGGCCTCTACCTCGCGGGCTCGCAGGAGCATTCGGTGCGCATCCTGATCGGCGACGCGCTCGACCAGGGCGGGCGCGCCGACGCCCCCCTCCCCGCCGGCGGTTCCGCGCGGGTGCCGGCGGCGCTCGCGGCGCGCGTGTGGGGCACGGCCGGCCATGCGCACGACTGGGACGACACGCAAGTCTCGCACGACCCCGCCCACGTCTACGGCCTCCTCACGCACCCCTCGGTGCCGCCGCTGACGGCCGCGCTCCTCGTCGCCGAGCGCATCGGCAACCGCGACGGCCGCGCGGTCATGCTCGCGTTCCAGACGGGCTTCGAGGTCGAGTGCAAGATCTCGGAATGGATGAAGCCGCGCCACTATCGCCGCGGCCACCATTCGAGCGGCACGGTCGGGACCTTCGGGGCCTGCGTGGCGGCCGCCAAGCTCCTCGGTCTCAAGGGCGACCGTCTCGCCCACGCCTTCGGGATCACGGCGAGCCTGGCGGCCGGCATCCGGGTGAACTTCGGCACCATGACGAAGCCGCTGCATGTGGGCCGCGCCTGCGAGAACGGCGTCACCGCGGCGCTCCTCGCCTCGCAAGGGTTCGAGGCCGACCCGACGGCGCTCGACGGCCAATGGGGCTTCTTCTCGGTGATGGGCGAGGGCTTCGAGCCCGAGAAGGCCAAGCAGGGCTTCGGCAACACGCTCACGATCGAGAACCCCGGCGTGTCGATCAAGCCCTATCCCTCGGGCATCCTCACGCACCAGTCCATGGACGCCATGCTCAAGCTCGTGCTCGACCACGACCTGAAGCCCGAGCAGGTCGAGCGCGTGCGCTTCTTCGCCGGCAAGAACATCATCGAGCCGATCCGCTATCCGATCGCGAAGAACCACCTGCAGGCGAAGTTCTCGATGCCGGCGCTGCTCGCCATGATCGTGCTCTGCCGCCGCGCGAGCCACCACGAGTTCGAGGACGCCTTCGTGGCGGGCGCGGCCATGCAGGACCTGCAGGCACGCACGGAGGTCGTCAACGACGCCGAGATCGACGCGCGCGGCTACGATCTCATCCGCTCGCGCATCGAGGTCGAGACCCGGGACGGCCGCACCCTCGTGCAATGGGCCGACGAGCGCTATCGCGGCGGCCCGCTCAACCCGATCAGCGACGCCGATCTCGACGGCAAGTTCCGCATGTGCGCGGAAGGCGTGGTGGACGGCGCGCTCCAGGACGAGCTGCTCGGCCTCGCGCGCGGCCTCGATCAGGGCGCCGACCTCGCGCGCATGATGGCAATCATGGCGGGCACGGGCGCGGATGCCCGGGCTGCCCGGAGCGCCGCTCAGTAGGACGACAGGACCCGGGGAAGACCGCCCGCCAAGAGGCGGCCCCGATCACAGGAGGAAAACCATGACATTGAGACTGAAAGCCTTGACGATCGCGGGCGCCCTGGTGGCAGGAACCCTGTCGTGGACCGGCGCCGCATGGGCGCAGGCCGCGGAGTATCCCCACAAGGTCGTGACGCTCGTCACCCATTCGAGCCCGGGCGGCGGCAGCGACGTGTTCCTGCGCGAGATGTCGAAGCATCTCGGCAAGTACATCGGCGCCACCTTCGTGGTCGAGAACGTGCAGGGCGGCAGCGGCGCGAAGGCCATGTCGCGCGTCGCCTCGGCGCCCGCCGACGGCAGCGTGTTCTATGCCACGACGCCGACCTACATCTACACCTCGCTCCTCAGCAAGCCGGCGAACACCTACAAGGACCTCGAGCCCTTGGTGAACTTCTTCGCCGACAGCGAGGTGGTCTACACGCGCACCGACGGGCCGTTCAAGACCTTCGCGGACGTGATGGACCACGCCAAGAAGGCCCGCGGCCGCTGGGGCGCCGCGAACCCGGCCTCGCTCGAGCGCCAGGCGGCCGAGCAGCTCAAACGCGCGGCCGGCGTCAACGCCGCGATCGTGACGCACGAGGGCGGCGGCGACATGATGCTGAACGTGCTCAACGGCACCCTCGACATCGGCATCGGCGAGATCCAGGAGGTGCGCTCCCAGCTCGAGGCCGGCAAGATCCGCCTGCTCGCGACCTTCAACCCGCAGCGCATCCCCGACAAGCCCGACGTCCCCACCGTCAAGGAATCCGGGTACGACATCGCGCTCGTGAAGTTCCGCGGCCTCGCGGGCCCGAAGGGGCTGCCCGAGAACGTCACGAAGGTCTGGGACGCGGCGGTCCAGAAGGTGCTCGCCGATCCGGACTACAAGAAGGCCTACGCGGCCGAGGTGCTGGTCCCGAACTTCATCCCCCACAAGGACTATGCGGGCTTCGTGAACAACTTCGCGAGCACCACGGAGGCCTTCCTGAAGGAGACCGGCGCGATCAAGTAGCGCGACCGGTTCCGTCGACGCGCCGGGCGGCCTCCCCTGCCCGGCGCCCTTTTCCCGCCCCCGGGCCGAGAGACCCCCATGAACAAGGACGTCTTGAGCGGGCTCGTCCTGCTCGTGATCGCCGGCCTGTACTATGCGGCGACGGGCCAGATCGCGGACAGCACGCTCTCCGACGAAGTCGGGGCGGACGGCCTGCCGCGGGTGCTCAGCATCCTTCTCGCCAGCCTCGGCCTGCTGCTGCTCGTGCGCTCGCTGCTCGCGGCTCGTGCCGCGCCCCGGCTCGCGGCCGTCGCGGCCGACGGCAAGGAAGCCGACGCGCGCCTGCCGCGCGCCCTCGGCTTCCTCCTCTTCGGCGCCGCCTACGTGCTCGTGCTGCCGTTCCTCGGCTACCTCGCGAGCACCGCGCTCCTCATCGGCGCGATCGCGCTGTTCGAGCGCACGGAGCGCCCGTCGATGGTGCCCGTGATCGCGATCGGCGGCGCTGTCCTCTACTGGGCCATCTTCGTGAAGCTGCTGGGCGTCAACCAGCCGGTCGGCTCGCTCTGGCGGGGGATCCTGTCGTGACGACCCGCAGCGCCACCCCCGCTCCGGGCCTCCTCCCATGAATCACCTCTGGGACATCGTCCAGCTCGTGACCACGACGCCGCTCGTCTTCGTGGCGATCGGCGGGCTGATCTGGGGCATCCTCGGCGGCGCGCTGCCGGGGATCTCGGCTTCGATCACCATGGCTCTCGTGCTGCCGTTCACCTACACGATGAACCCGGCCATGGCGATCGCGCTGCTCGCCTGCGTCTACATCGGCGCGGAATACGGCGGCTCGATTCCGGCGATCCTGATCCGCACCCCCGGCACCAACTCGGCCGCCGCCACCGTGATCGACGGCTACGAGCTCAACCGGCAGGGCCGAGCGGGCGAGGCCCTCGGCATCTCGCTCATGTCGGGCGTGGTCGGCAGCCTGTTCGGGCTCGCGATGCTGGTGCTCCTCACCGAGCCCCTGTCCTGGGTCGCGCTCCTGTTCAAGCCCACCTCCTATTTCGCCCTCGGCATCTTGGGGCTGAGCGTCATCGCGTCCATGACGGGCGGCTCGCTCGTCAAGGGCCTCGCTGCCGCGGTGATCGGCCTCATGATCGCCACCGTCGGGACCGACCCGATCTCCGGCGTCACCCGCTTCACCTTCGGGGTTCCGGATCTCCTCAGCGGCGTCGAGCCCGTGCTCGTGATGGTCGGCCTCTTCGCGCTGACCGAGCTCATGAGCCAGTCCGGCACCTCCAACATCCCGCGCCTCAAGGACTCGATCCGCATCAAGCTCCCGAGCCTGGCGGTGATGAACCGGCTGAAGCGCTCGCAATTCATCGGCTGCCTCTTCGGCCTGTTCGAGGGCCTCACCCCCGGCGGCGGCGGCTCGATCGCGGCCTTCATGTCCTACAACGAGGCCCGGCGCTGGTCGAAGACCCCGGAGAAGTTCGGCAAGGGCTCGGAGGAGGGCGTCGCGGCCCCCGAGACCGCCAACAACACGGTGGCGAGCACCACGCTGATTCCGCTGCTGAGCTTCGGCATCCCGAGCTCGAACTCGACCGCCGTGCTCCTCGGCGGGCTCCTCATGCACGGGCTCCTGCCGGGGCCGCGCCTGTTCGAGCAGAACCCGCAGGTGATCGACAGCCTCTATGTGGGCTCGCTCATCGCGATCATCGCGCAGATCGGCGTCGGGATCGTGATCCTGCCGGCCTGCATCTGGCTCGTGAACCGCCCGCGCCCCTATCTCGCCGGCTTCATCTTCGCGCTGATCCTGTCGGGCATCTACACCCTCAACAACAGCACCTTCGACCTCGGCCTCGCGCTGGTGCTCGGCCTCGTGGGCTATTTCATGCGCCTCGCCCAGTTCCCGTTCCTGCCGATGATCCTCGGCGTCGTGCTCGGGCATATGGTGGAATCGAGCTACCGCCGCTCGCTGGTGCTCTCCGGCGGCGACCACGCCATCTTCCTCGAAGACCCGATCGCGGTCGGCCTGCTCCTCGCGGCCGCCGGCTTCGCGATCTACTCGCTCACCCGCGAGTACCTCGACGCCCGCGCCCTGCGTCTCCAGGGCGCCCGATCCTAACCTGACCGAGCGCGGACGCCGCGGGGCCCGCGCCGCCAAGCTCCAAGGAGCCCTTCCGTGAACCAGCACAATCCCGTCCGCACGCCACCCGTCGCGCCGCAACTCGCCGCCTTCGCGGCCGGCGCCCGTCCGACGGCCGCGGCGCAGGCGGTCTGCGGCCGCTTGATCTTCGACATCGTGGGACTGGCGGTCGCCGCGCGCGGGACCGACTACGTGGCGGCGGCGCGCGCGAGCGCCGTCAACGAGGGCCCCTGCACGGCCCTCGGGCACGGGCGCCGCCTCGGCGTCTACGATGCCGCCCTCGTCAACGGCACGGCGGCGCACGGCGAGGATTACGACGACACCTTCGAGGGCGGCCCCGTGCATGCGGGCGCGGTCGTGGTGCCGGCCGTGCTCGCGATCGCCGAGCAGCGCGGCCTCTCGGGCGAGGCGGTGATGCGCGGCATCGCGGTCGGGACCGAGATCATGTGCCGCCTAAGCCTCGTGGCCCCGCAGGCGACCCACAAGGCCGGCTTCCATCCCACCGCCATCTTCGGCGCGCCGGCGGCTGCGGCGGCGGTCGGCGCCGCGCTCGGCCTCGGCGAGGATGCGATCGCCCGCGCGCTCGGGATCTCGGCGAGCCTGGCCTCCGGCATCATCGAGTATCTCGCCGACGGCAGCTCGACGAAGCGCCTCCATGCGGGTGCGGCGGCGCAGTCCGGCATCCGCGCCGCGCTCTTGGCCGAGGCCGGCTTCACCGGGCCCGTCACCGTGTTCGAGGGCGCGCACGGCCTCTACAAGGCCTTCGCGCCGTCCAAGACGCCCGAGTTCGGCCGCCTCCTCGACGGCCTCGGCGAGAACTGGATCCTCGAGACCCTCGCGTTCAAGCCCTATGCCTGCGGGACCATGACCCAGCCCTTCGTGGATTGCGCGATCCGCCTCGCCCGCGAGGGCGTGAAGGCGGACGACATCGTCTCGATCATCTGCAAGGTCGGCGAGGGCACCGTGCACCGGCTCTGGGAGCCGCTGGCCGACAAGCACCGGCCGCCGAACGGCTATGCCGGCAAGTTCTCGACGCCCTATTGCATGGCGGTCGGCTTCCTCTCGGGCGAGGCCGGGCTGGGCGAGTTCACCGACGAGCGCGCGCACGATCCGGAGGTGCGCAGGCTTGCCGCAAAGGTTTCCTACGAGATCAATCCGAACGACGAGTACCCGCGCAACTTCAGCGGCCATCTCAAGGCGGTGCTCGCGGACGGGAGCGTGCGCGAGCTTCACCAGCCCCACATGCGCGGCGGCGCCAAGGAGCCCCTGAGCGATGGGGAGCTCGCCGACAAGCTCGAGGCGAACCTGCGCTTCGGCGGGTTCGATTCGGGCCGCATCGCCGCCCTGCGATCGGCCCTGCAGGCGATCGTCGCGGGCGGCACGGTCGACCTCGCGGCGGCGCGCTCATGAGCCCGGCACCGTCAGGGCACCTCGCCTTCGCGGGCCGGGAGCTTCAGGGGCGCGTCGCGCTCGTCACCGGCGCCTCGCGCAATATCGGCCGGGCCATCGCGCTCGCGCTCGCCGACGGCGGCGCCGCCGTGGTGGTGTCGGCGCGCCGCGACCGGGCCGCCCTCGATGCGGTCGTGGCGGACATCGAGGCGGCGGGCGGCCGGGCGGTCGCGGTCCTCGGCGACGTGGCCCGTCCCGAGGACGTGGCGCGCCTCGTGGAGGCGGGCGTCGCGGCCTTCGGGCGCCTCGACGTCCTCGTCAACAACGCCGCCATCCGCAACGAGGCCCCCTTCGAGGAGCTCACCTTCGAGGCCTGGCGCGAGGTTTTCGGGGTGGCGCTCGACGCGCCGTTCCTGTGCGCCAAGGCGGCCCTGCCCTGGCTCGCCCGGTCGGATCAGGCCGCAATCGTGAACATCGGCGGGCTCACGGCCTATACGGGCGCGACGCACCGGGCCCACGTGGTCGCCGCGAAGGCGGGGCTCGACGGGCTCACCAAGGCGCTGGCGCACGACCTCGCCCCGCACGGCGTCACGGTGAATCTGGTCTCGCCGGGCCTGATCGAGACCGCGCGGGCAGGCGCCCAGCCGCACCATCACGGCAGCCGGGCCAATCTCGCGGGCCGGCGGGGCGCGCCCGGGGAGGTCGCCGCCATGGTGCGCTTCCTGTGCGGGCCGGGCGCCCGCTACGTCACGGGCCAGACCCTGCACGTGAACGGCGGCGCCTACCTGCCCTGAAGGCGTCCCGCGCCCCCGGACCGGCGGTCCATTCCGGACCATTCCAGTGTCACCGCGGCCCGCGGCCGGGGCGCCCATCACGATCCCGTCAGATCGCATCCAGCCGGGGCGGGATGCCCGATGCCGCAAGCCCTGCGGCGTCGGCAAGCCGGCTACACATCCCGACCGCCATGCTCTAGTCTCCTCGCGCCCGCCCCAAGAACCCGTCAGGTCAACCCCGCGGAGGAAACATGTTTCGCCGTCTCGCCGTTCTCGCGACCCTGGCCGGCGCCGCCCTCGCCGGCACCGCCGCCCTGGCCCAGGCCCCGTCCGGCAAGGTCACCGTGGTGACCTCCTTCTCCAAGGACGTCACGGATCCCTTCAAGGCCGCCTTCGAGAAGGCGTATCCCGGCACGCGCCTCGAAGTTCAGAACCGCAACACCAATGCGGGCGTGAAGTTCGTCGAGGAGACGAAGGGCAACAACCAGACCGACCTGTTCTGGGCCTCGGCGCCCGACGCCTTCGAGGTGCTCAAGGGCAAGGGCCTGCTCCAGAAGTACCAGCCCAAGGCCACCGGCATCCCGGAGAAGATCGGCGCCTTCCCGATCAACGATCCCGAGGGGCACTATTTCGGCTTCGCGGCCTCGGGCTACGGCATCATGTGGAACACCCGCTACGCCCAGGCCAACAAGCTGCCCGAGCCCAAGGACTGGAGCGACCTCGCCAAGCCCGCCTATTACGATCACGTGGCAATCTCGGCGCCCTCGCGCTCCGGCACCACCCACCTCACCATCGAGACGATCCTGCAGGGCGAGGGCTGGGACAAGGGCTGGCGCACCGTCAAGGAGATGGCGGGCAACTTCAGCCAGATCACCGAGCGCTCCTTCGGGGTCCCGGAGGCCGTGAACTCCGGCCAGACCGGCTTCGGCATCGTGATCGACTTCTTCGCCTTCTCGTCGCAGGCCTCGGGCTTCCCGGTGAAGTTCGTCTATCCCACCGTCACCACCATCGTGCCCGCCAATGTCGGCATCATCGCCAACGCCCCCAACAAGGCGGGCGCCGAGGCCTTCGTGGAGTTCGCGCTCTCGCCCGCCGGCCAGGAGGTGCTGCTCGAGCCCTCGATCCGGCGCCTGCCCATCAACCCGGCGGTCTACGCCAAGGCGCCGGCCGACTACCCGAACCCGTTCAAGGATCCGTCGCTCGGCTCCCGCGTCAAGTTCGACGTGAACGTGTCGGAGAAGCGCACCGCGGTCGTCGACGGCCTGTTCGACCAGCTCATCACCTTCCAGCTCGACGCCATCAAGGGCGCCACCAAGGCGGTGCACGAGGCGGAAGCCGCGCTCGCCAAGAAGGACAACCCGCAAGCGCGCGCCCTCGTCAAGGAGGCGCGCGACCTCATCGCGGCGATGCCGGTGAACGAGCAGCAGGCGGCCTCGCCGGAGACCGCCGGCGCGTTCACGGGCGCGAAGGAGAAGGGCGCCCGCCAGGCCGAGCTCGAGGCGCAATGGGCGGCCTTCGCCAAGGAGCGCTACGCGCAGGCCAGGGCCAAGGCCGAGGAAGCCGCGAAGCTCGCGCGCTGAACCGACAAGCAGGGGGCGGTCTCCGGGCCGCCCTCCCCTCGCCTGATCTGTCCCGTACGAGTTGAGAGCCCGTGTCCGCGACGCTCGCCCCCGCAGCCGCCCGCCCCGCGCCGCGGCTGTTCGCATCGCCGGGCCAGGCGCTGGCCGCGGCCGCGATCGCCCTGTTCCTGCTCCTGTTCCTGGTGTGGCCTGTCGCGACGGTGATCTACGTCGCCTTCACCGAGAAGGGATCGGGCGCCTTCACGCTGATCAACTTCGTGGATTTCGCGCGCACGGACCTCTTCGTGCGCTCGTTCTGGAATTCGGTCTACGTCTCCGCGATGTCGGTGGTGCTGGCCTCCGTGTTCGCCCTGCCGCTCGCCGCGATCACGACCCGGTTCGAGTTCCGCGGCGCGGCGCTGGTCCAGACGCTCGGCTTCATCCCGCTCATCATGCCGCCCTTCGTGGGCGCGGTCGCGATGCAGCTGTTCTTCGGGCGCAACGGCAGCGTCAACCTGCTGCTCGACGAGGGGTTCGGCTTCAAGATCCCGTTCATGGAGGGGCTGAACGGCGTCGTGTTCGTGCAGTCCGTGCACTACTTCCCGTTCATCCTCGTCAACCTCTCCGCGGCCCTGCGCAACATCGACCGCTCCATGGAGGAGGCGGCGCAGAATCTGGGCAGTTCCGGCTTCCGCCTCTTCCGCCGGATCGTCTTCCCGCTCGCGCTGCCGGGCTATCTCGCGGGCGCCTCGCTCGTGTTCGTGAAGGTGTTCGACGACCTCGCGACGCCGCTCCTCCTCAACGTCAAGGACATGCTGGCGCCGCAGGCTTACCTGCGCGTGACCTCGATCGGCATCGCCGACCCGATGGGCTACGTGATCTCGGTGGTGCTCATCGTGGCCTCGATCCTCGCCATGTGGGCCTCGGCCGCCGCGACGCGCGGCCGCGACTACGCCACCGTGCAGCGCGGCGGCGGCGGCCTCGCCCGGCGGCGCCTGCGCCCGTGGGAGAGCGCCGCGGCCTATGCGGTCGTCGGGCTGATCCTGGCGCTCGTGCTCGCGCCGCATCTCGGGCTCCTCCTGCTCTCCTTCGCGACGGTCTGGTCGTTCAGCCCGCTTCCCGACGCCTATACGCTCGCCCATTACGGGCGCGTCTTCGGCGCGAGCGCGGACTACATCAAGAACACCCTGATCTACGCCTCCCTCGCCGGGCTCATCGACGTGGTGCTCGGCGCGGCCATCGCCTATCTCGTCCTGCGCACCCGGCTCGTCGGGCGCCACTGGCTCGACTGGGCCGCGAGCGCCGCGCTCGCGGTGCCGGGCGTGGTGCTCGGGATCGGGTATCTGCGCACCTTCTACGGCGTCCAGTTGCCGGGCGGGCAGCCGCTCGCGACCTTGTGGATCACGATCGTGCTCGCGCTCGCGATCCGGCGGCTGCCCTACGCCTTGCGGGCCTGCTACGCCGCGCTCCAGCAGATCTCGACCTCGCTCGAGGAGGCGGCCGAGAACCTCGGCGCCAACAAGGCGCGCACGGTCCGCCGCATCGTCCTGCCGCTGATGACCGGCGGCATCCTCGCGGGCTTCATCTCGAGCTTCTCGACCGCGGCGGTCGAGCTCTCCGCCACGCTCATGCTCGTGCAGTCGAACTCGGACGCACCCCTGGCCTACGGCCTCTACGTCTTCATGCAGTCGCCCGCCGGCCGCGGCCCCGGCGCCGCGCTCGGCGTCATCGCCGTGGTGCTCGTGGCGGCTTGCGCCCTCCTCTCCCACCTCGTGATCGAGCGCGGCCAGAAAGCCCGCGGCGCGGGTCACTGAAACGGGTCCCCCGATGAAGCAGCCGCTCCGCTCCTCCGCCCTCGTCGCCTTCCTGCTCCTTCCTGCGCGGGGCCAGGGCCGATGAACCAGCCGCTCCGCTCCGCCGATCTCGCCGCCTCCGCGGCCGGCGTCTCGATCGAGGGCGTGAACCTGTCCTACGGCACGAACCACGTCCTCAAGGACGTGTCCCTCGACGTGCGCCCGGGCGAGTTCTTCGCCTTCCTCGGACCCTCGGGCTGCGGCAAGACCACGTTGCTGCGCCTCATCGCCGGCTTCAACCAGGCCGACAGCGGCCGGGTGCTGGTGGGCGGCAAGGACATCGCGCCCCTGCCGCCGTGGAAGCGCGACGTCGGCATGGTGTTCCAGTCCTACGCGCTCTGGCCCCACATGAGCGTGCGCCGCAACGTGGCCTTCGGCCTGGAGGAGCGCCGCCTGCCCCGCGCCGAGATCGCGCCCCGGGTCGAGGAAGCGCTCGAGCTCGTCGGTCTCGCAGGTCTCGCCGACCGGCGCCCGTCGCAGCTCTCCGGCGGCCAGCAGCAGCGCGTCGCGGTCGCGCGCACCATCGCGGTGCGGCCCAAGGTGCTCCTCCTCGACGAGCCGCTCTCGAACCTCGACGCCAAGCTGCGCGTGCAGGTGCGGCGGGAATTGCGCGACCTGCAGCAGCGGCTCGGCATCACGACGATCTTCGTGACCCACGACCAGGAGGAGGCCAACACGATCTGCGACCGGATCGCGGTCATGAACGAGGGCGTGGTGCAGCAGGTCGGCACGCCGATGGAGCTCTACGAGCGGCCCGCCAACCTGTTCGTGGCCGGCTTCCTCGGCACCGCCAACATCCTCGCCGGCCGCATCGCCGGATCGGGCCCCGACCGGGCCTTCGAGATCGCAACCGGCCTGCGGCTTCCCGTCGACCCGGGGGTCGAGATCCCCGCGGGCGCGCGCCTCGTCTTCCGGCCGCAGGATGCGGTCCTCGGAAGCGGCGGCGACGCCGCCTCCCTGCCCGGGCGGATCGTGCACCGGGAATTCCTCGGCTCGTCCGTGCGCTACGGGGTCGAGATCGCGGGAACCGAGATCGTGGTCGACATGCCGTTCCGGGCCGGCAGCGCGCTGGAAGAGGTCGGCGCGCCGGTCGCCGTGACGATCCCGTCGCGCTCGGCGCTCTGGCTCGCGGCCTGATCGGCGCCGCGGGGCCCGCACGGGGAATGCCCGCTCCCGGGGCAGGGCCGGAAGCGGGCATCGGGGGCCGCGCATGGCGCGTCAATGGGCCTCGGAGCCCGTCCGCATGGCGCCCACGTAGCTCGCGCCGAGGCCCCAGGCGCCGCCATGGGCCCGCGCGATCTCGCCCACCTTCCCGGCGGTCTCCGTGCGGGCCCAGTCGCGCTGCCATTCCAGCATCAGCGCGATCCAGTTGATCGGGGTCGCGCCGGCCTGCACCAGGCGCTGGATGGCGCGGTCGTGGGTCTCGCGGCTGATGTCGCCCGACACGTCGGCGAGGATATAGACCTCGTAGCCCTCGCCGAGCGCCGACAGCGCCGGCAGCATCACGCAGTTCGCGGTCCACAGGCCCCCGATGACGATCTTGCGGCGGCCCGAGCGGCGGATCTCGTCGACGACGCGCACGTCGTCCCACAGGTTGATGGCCGTGCGGTCGTAGACCGGGAGCTCCTTGCGGGCATCGGTCACCGGCCGGAAGAACGGGCCCGCGAAGGTCCTGGCATTGGCGGTGGCGAGCACGGTCGGGACGCCGAACACCTGGGCGGCCTTGGCGACGCCGACCGCGTTGTTGACGAGGCTCGTCGGGTCGATGGAGCCGACCGTCAGGCCGAACATGTCCTGCAGGTCGACGAGGACGAGGAAGCTGTTCTCCGGCGTGAGCGGCTCGAGGTAGCGGCTCTCGGCGACGGGCTTCGGGGCCTGGGCCTGGGCGGGGGCCGGCAGGGGAAAGGCGGCGGCGAGCGCCGCGAGGGCGGCCGCGACAATCGTGGTCTTCATGGGTGATCTCCTTCGCTTCGACGCTCCGGCGGATCGGCAGTTCGGACCGGCCTGGATCGTGGGGAGGAGTGTGGCTAGTCTTTCCCCCGGGATCATCGCCGCGCGCGCGAACTCACTTTTCACCCGCGGAGAACAATGTGGACCTGCTCAGCGCCATGCGCTCCTTCCGCCGGGTGGTCGAGCGCGGCAGCTTCAGCCATGCGGCCGAGGATCTCGCGCTCTCGGCCGCCGGCCTGAGCAAGCAGATCCGCCTGCTGGAAGAGCGGCTCGGCACGGTGCTGATCCACCGCACCACGCGCCGCATGAGCCTGACCGACCCGGGCCGCACCTATTTCGAGGAATGCTGCCGCATCCTCGACCGTCTCGACGAGCTGGAGCGCAGCATCTCGGACGAGGGCGAGGCGATCGCCGGGCGCCTGCGGGTGAACGCGCCGATGTCGCTCGGGCTCACCCTGCTGTCGCCGGCCCTGCCGCGGTTTCTCGCGGCGCATACCGGCGTCGCGCTCGACCTCACCTTGAGCGACCAGCTCCTCGACGTGGTCGGCTCCGGCTTCGACGTGTCGATCCGGGTGCGGGCGGAGCTGGAGGATTCCTCCCTCGTGGCGCGCCGCCTCGCCGATTTCCGCCAGGTGATCTGCGCCGCGCCGGACTATCTCGCCCGGCACGGGACGCCCGCCACGGCCGCGGACCTCGGCAGCCATGCCTGCCTCGCCTACAGCCTCGCGGACCATCCCGGCACCTGGCGCCTCACGGGACCCGACGGCGAGGTCGCGGTGCAGATTCCGACCCGCCTCACGGTCAACAACAGCATGGTGCTGCGCGACCTGATCCTGGCGGGTTCGGGCATCGGGTCCCTGCCCTCGTTCCTGGCCGAGCCGCACCTGTCGCGCGGCGACCTCGTCGCGGTGCTGCCCGACCACGCCTTTCCCGCGCGCCACGTCTTCGCGGTCTATCCGACCGGACGGCACCTCCAGCGCAAGGTCAGGGCCTTCGTGGACTTCCTCGCGGAGGTGCTCCGCGCGGGTTGAGGGGCATCGCGGCGGAGGTGCTCCGCGAGGGTTGAAGGGCAGGGTTGAAGGGCATCGCGGCGGAGGTCGCCCGACCGCCTCACGCGTGGATGGCGTGGCCGAGCGCCTTCAGGGCCGATTCGAGGAACCCTTCGCCGAGCGTCGGGTGCGCATGGACCGTGCCGGCGATGTCCTCGAGCCGCGCGCCCATCTCGAGCGCGAGGCCGAAGCTGGCGGCGAGCTCCGCCACCCCCGCGCCCACGGCCTGGATGCCGAGGACGAGGTGGTTGTCGGCCCGCGCCACCACGCGCACGAAGCCGTCCTCGCGCTCCAGCGTCATGGCGCGCCCGCTGGCCTGGAACGGGAACAGGCCGGTCTTCACCGCATGCCCCGCCCGCGCCGCCTCCTCGGGCGACAGGCCGACCGCGACGATCTCGGGATCCGTGAAGCAGACCGCCGGGATCGCGACCCGGTCCCAGGCGCGTTTGTGGCCGGCCAGGATCTCCGCCACCATCTCGCCCTGCGCCATCGCCCGGTGCGCCAGCATGGGCTCCCCCGTCACGTCGCCGATGGCGTAGACGCCGCGCATGGAGGTGCGGCAGCGATCGTCGATCCGGATGAACGGCCCGTCCCGGTCGAGGTCGATGGCCTCCAGGCCCCAGCCCTCCGTCGCCGGCCCGCGCCCGACCGTGACGAGGATCCGGTCGGCCGCGATCGCCGTCCTGCTCCCGTCGGCGCGCTCCACGGAGAGCGCGCCGCCGTCGAGCCCCTTCACCCGGGCGCCCGTCATGACCTCGACGCCGAGTTCCTGCACGCGCCGCGCCACCGGGCGCGTGAGCTCGGAATCGTAGAGCGGCAGGATCTGACCTTGCGCCTCCACGATCGTGACGCGGGAGCCGAGCTTGGCGAAGGCGGTGCCGAGTTCGAGGCCGATATAGCCGGCGCCCACCACCGCGAGCCGCTCGGGGATTTCGGCGAGGTCGAGGGCCTCGGTCGAGGAGATCACCTTGCCCCCGAAGGGCAGGACCGGCAGCGCTGCCGCGACCGAGCCGGTCGCGATCACGATCGTCTCGGCGCGGATCACCTGGAGCCCGAGCTCGGTCTCGACCTCGACGGTCTTGCCGTCGCGGAAGCGGGCGCGACCCTCGACGATCTTGACCTTGGCGCGCTTGAGCAGGCCCGCGACGCCGTTGTTGAGGCGCCCCACGATGGAGCCCTTCCAGGCCATGGTGCGGGCGAGGTCGATCCGCGGCGCACCGACCGCGATGCCGAGCCGGCTCTCCCCGGATGCCATGCGGCCGACCTTGTGGAACTCGTCCGCCGCGTGGATCAGCGCTTTCGACGGAATGCAGCCGACGTTGAGGCAGGTGCCGCCGGGCTTGGCGGCCTCGACGATCACGGTGCCGAGCCCGAGCTGGCCCGCCCGGATCGCGCAGGTGTAGCCGCCGGGGCCCGCCCCGATCACGAGGAGCTTGCAGGAGATCTCTTTCATCGGCCCGGGCCCTCGATGAAGATCAGCGCCGGCGTTTCGAGGAGCGCCCTGAGGCGCTGCACGAACACGGCCGCGTCCCAGCCGTCCACCACGCGATGATCGAAGCTCGACGACAGGTTCATCATCTTGCGCGGCACGAACGCGGCGCCGTCCCAGACCGGGCGGGTGGTGATCTTGTTGACGCCGACGATCGCGACCTCCGGGTGGTTGATGATCGGCGTCGTCACCACGCCCCCCATGGCGCCGAGCGAGGTGATCGTGATCGTCGAGCCGGTGAGCTCGTCGCGGGACGCGAGGCCCGTGCGCGCGGCTTCCGACACCCGCGCGAGTTCTGCCGCCGAGGCCCAGAGATCGAGCGCCTCCGCGTGGCGCACCACCGGCACCATCAGGCCGGACCCCGTCTGCGTCGCGATGCCGATATGGACGCCCGCATGCTGGTGCAGCACGCCGGCCTCGTCGTCGAAGAGCGCGTTGAGGCGCGGCTGCTCGGACAGCGCCCGCACCATGGCGCGCATGAGAAACGGCAGGACGGTGAGCCGCGGCCTCTCCTCGCGCTTCTCGCCGTTGAGGGCGGCGCGCAGATCCTCCAGCGCGGTGACGTCGACCTCCTCGACATAGGTGATGTGCGGGATGCGCTGGTGCGCGAGCGACATCTTCTCGGCGATGCGCCGGCGCAGGCCGACGATCTTGACGTCCTCGACCTCCGTCTTCGGCTGGAAGCCGGGCGCCGGCGCTGCGCCGGGGCCGCGCGCCAGGAAGGCGTCGAGGTCCTCGTGGGTGATGCGCCCGGCCGGGCCGGTCCCGGGCACCTGACGCAGGTCCACGCCGGATTCGCGCGCCCGCCGGCGAACCGCCGGCGAGGCGAGCGGCTTCTCGCCCGCCGGACGCGGCGCCCCCGCCGATGCGCCGGCCGCGGGCCGGGCCGGCGGCGGACGCGACGCGGACGCCTCGGGCGCCTTCGGGACGCGCTCGGGCGGCGCCGAATGGCGCGCGGCGTTCGAGGCTGCCCCGTGCGGCGAGCGGTCGACGCCGTCCGCGATCGGTTCGCCGCGCGCCGTCGCGGCGCTCCCCGGAGCGGCAGCCTTCTCTGCGGTCTCCCCGCCGTCCTCGCCCGCGACCTTGAGGCGGACGATCTCGGAGCCGATCGCGACCACGTCGCCGACCTCGGCGCCGAGCCAGACCACCTCGCCTTCCACGGGCGAAGGGATCTCGACCGTCGCCTTGTCGGTCATCACCGCGCCGAGAAGCGTATCCTCGCGCACGAGGTCGCCGACCTTGACGTGCCATTCGACGAGCTCGGCCTCGGCGACGCCCTCGCCGACGTCGGGGAGCCGGATGACATGCTCGGCCACCTTAAGCCTCCACCGTCTCGATGAGCGCCCGGCCGACCCGCGCCGGCCCCGGGAAGTAGTCCCATTCCTGCGCGTGCGGATAGGGCGTGTCCCAGCCGGCGACGCGCGCGACCGGCGCTTCCAGGTGATAGAAGCAATGCTCCTGCACGAGCGCGCAGAGTTCCGCGCCGAAGCCCGAGGTCAAGGTCGCCTCGTGGACCACGACGCAGCGGCCGGTCTTCTTCACGGAGGCCACGATCGCGTCGAGGTCGAGCGGGAGCAGGGTGCGCAGGTCGATGATCTCCGCATCGATCCCGGTCTCCTCCGCGGCGGCCTGGGCGACGTAGACCATGGTGCCGTAGGCCAGCACCGTCACGGCTGTCCCCTCGCGCCGCACGGCCGCCTTGCCGAGCGGCACCGTGTAGTGCCCGTCCGGCACCTCGCCGAGCTCGTGCTTGGCCCAGGAGGTGACGGGCCGCTCGTGATGGCCGTCGAAGGGGCCGTTGTAGAGCCGCTTCGGCTCCAGGAAGATCACCGGGTCGGGGTCCTCGATCGCGGCGATCAGCAGGCCCTTGGCGTCGAAGGGATTCGAGGGCACCACGGTTTTCAGCCCCGAGACGTGGGTGAACAGGGCCTCCGGGCTCTGGCTGTGCGTCTGCCCGCCGAAGATGCCGCCGCCCGTCGGCATCCGGACCACGATCGGGCAGGTGAACTGCCCGTTGGAGCGGTAGCGCAGGCGCGCGGCCTCGGAGACGATCTGGTCGTAGGCCGGGTACATGTAATCCGCGAACTGGATCTCGACGCAGGGCCGCAGGCCGTAGGCCGCCATGCCGACCGCGGCGCCCACGATGCCGAGTTCGCTGATCGGCGCGTCGAAGCAGCGGGTGCGGCCGTACTTGGCCTGGAGCCCCTGCGTCGCGCGGAACACGCCGCCGAAATAGCCGACGTCCTCGCCGAACACCACCACGCCGTCGTCGCGGCCCATCATGACGTCCATGGCGTCGCGGACCGCCTCGATCATCGTCCTACGGGGCACGGATTGCTCTCCCGCCAAAGGCCCTGGTCGTCATCCTACGCGGCACGGGTGAAACTCCAGCCGGAAGCCCTGGTCGTCGTCCTACGGAGCACAGATCACTCTCCTGCAAGCCGTTGCCGTCGTCACCGCGCGCCACGCGCTACACGCCCGCCTGCTGGCGCTGGCGGCGCAGGTGCGGCGGCATCTCGGCGAAGACGCCCTCGAACATGTCCTTCACGGAAGGCTTGCCGCCGGCATGCAGGGTGCCGTGCCGCTCGGCCTCCTTCTGGGCCGCGATCACCGTGTCGAGCACCTCGGCCTCCGCCTGCTTGTGGCGCTCCTCCGACCAGACGCCGCGCACGATCAGGTGGTTCTTGAGCCGGATCACCGGATCGCCGAGCGGCCAGGCGTCGGATTCGGTCTTCGGCCGATAAGCCGAAGGGTCGTCGGAGGTGGAATGCGCCCCGACCCGGTAGGTCACGTGCTCGATGAGCGTCGGGCCGAGGTTGCGCCGCGCCCGCTCGGCCGCCCATTTCGCCACCGCGTGCACGGCGAGATAATCGTTGCCGTCGACCCTGAGCGAGGCGATGCCGAAGCCGAGGCCCCGGGCCGCGAAGGTGCCGGAGCCGCCGCGCGCGATGCCCTGAAAGGTCGAGATCGCCCATTGGTTGTTGACGATGTTGAGCACCACGGGCGCCTTGTAGGTCGAGGCGAAGACGAGCGCGGCGTGGAAGTCGCTCTCGGCGGTCGAGCCGTCGCCGACCCAGCCGACCGCGATCTTGGTGTCGTTCCTGATCGCCGAGGCCATCGCCCAGCCGACCGCCTGGATATACTGCGTCGTGAGGTTGCCCGAGATCGAGAAGAAGCCGTGGTCCCGGGCGGAATAGAGCACCGGGAGCTGGCGCCCTTTGAGGGGATCGAGCTCGTTCGAGTAGATCTGGTTCATCATGTCGGCGAGCGGGTAGCCGCCGGCGATGAGGAGCCCGGCCTGGCGGTAGGTCGGGAAGTTCATGTCGCCGGGCAGGAGCGCCTTGCGGAAGGCGCAGGAGACCGCCTCCTCGCCCATGTGCTGCATGTAGAACGAGGTCTTGCCCTGGCGCTGGGCCATGAGCATCCGCGCGTCGAAGGCCCGGAGCGTCATCATGTCCTTGAGGCCCTGGAGCAGTTCCTCCTCGCTGAGGAGCCCGGCCCAGGGCCCGACCGCCTCGCCGGCGCGGTTGAGGACGCGGATCACCGAATAGGCGAGGTCGCGGATCGATTCCGGGTCGGCGTCGACCTCCGGGCGGGGCACCGAGCCGGCCTTGGCGATCGGGACGTTCGAGAAGTCGGGCGTGTCGCCGGGGCGCACGGCCGGCTCCGGGACGTGGAGGGAGAGCGGGGGGTAATCACCCATCTTCGGTGGCCTCGGCTTCGCTGCGGCGCCCGGTCCGGGAATCCGGAGCCGGGAGATTATCTGTCCTCTTCGCGCCCGATGAGAAGCGGGGCCGCGCGGTTTTCCGGCATAAAGCGTCGCGGCGGCGCCCCGCGACCGACCGCCGCGCCGGGCCGCCCGACCCTGCCGGCGCAGGGGCGGCGCGGCATCGCCGGCGGGCCGGATGCCCGGTTGACCCGCGGGCTCCGGGGGTTAGCATGCCCGAAAACGAGGAGGATCCCGTGCGCTCGACCCGATTGCCGGCCGTTGCCCTAGCCCTTGCCGCCCTGACCGCGACCGCGGCGCCCGCCGTCGCCCAGAAGGCCCGGGACACCATCCGCTTCGCCTACGACCAGGCGCCCGAGAACGTCGATCCCTTCTTCAACAACGTCCGGATCGGCGTCATCATCGGCCAGCACGTCTGGGACACCCTCGTCTACCGCGACCCCACTTCGGGCGAGTACAAGGGCCAGCTCGCCTCGGCCTGGCGCCAGGTCGACGACCGCACCCTCGAATTCGACCTGCGCCAGGGCGTCAAGTTCCACAACGGCGAGGAATTCGACGCCGACGACGTGGTCTACACCCTCAACTTCGTGGCGAAGCCGGACAACAAGGTCGTCACGCAGGGCAACGTGAGCTGGATCGAGAAGGCCGAGAAGGTCGACAAGCACAAGGTCCGGGTGGTCACCAAGACCGTGTTCCCGGCCGCGATCGAGTACCTCGCCGGGCCCGTGGTGATCCACCCGAACGAGTACTACGAGAAGGCCGGCCCCAAGGGCCAGAACGAGAAGCCGGTGGGCTCGGGTCCCTACCGGGTCGCGCAGCACGTGCTGGGCAAGTCCATCGTCCTCGAGCGCAACCCGGACTACTTCAAGGATTCGCCGAAAGGCGCGCCGAAGATCGGCAAGGTCGAGATCCGCTTCATCCCCGACCGCCAGACCCAGATGGCCGAGCTCCTCTCCGGCGGCGCCGACCTGCTGATGCACGTGCCGAACGACCAGGCCGAGCAGATCAAGACCGTGCCGAACCTGCAGGTCGTGAGCGGCGAGACGATGCGGTTCGTGTTCATCAACATCAACGCGCAGGAAACGTCCGCCTTCCCGATGCTGAAGGACATCCGGGTGCGCCAGGCCCTCAACCATGCGATCGACCGCGAGAGCCTGGTCAAGAACCTCGTGGGCGCGGGCTCGCGCGTCATCAACACGATCTGCTTCCCGGCGCAGTTCGGCTGCACCGACGAGGGCGCGCCGCGGTACAACTACGATCCCGAGAAGGCCAAGAAGCTCCTGGCGGAGGCCGGCTTCCCGAACGGCTTCGAGCTCCCCTTCGCGGCCTATCGCGAGCGGCATCAGACCGAGGCGATGATCAACTATCTGCGCGCGGTCGGGATCCGCGCCAACCTGAGCTTCCTGCAATACGCCGCCATGCGCGAGCAGGTGCGCGCCAACAAGATCGCCCTCACGCACCAGACCTGGGGCTCGTTCTCGGTCAACGACACCTCGGCCGCGACGCCGAACTATTTCGGCTTCGAGGTCGACGACGTGGCCCGCGACCCGGTCGTGCGCGACCTCCTCAAGGAGGGCGGCAGCACGGTCGACCCGGAGAAGCGCAAGGCCGCCTACAAGAAGGCGCTCACCCGCATCGCCGAGCAGGCCTACACGGTCCCGCTCTATTCGCTGCCGGTGTTCTACGCCGCCACCGCGGACCTCTCGTTCAAGGCCTATCCCGACGAGATGCCGCGCTTCTGGGAGATGACGTGGAAGTGATGGTCGCAAGGAGCCCGGCCGATGCCGCGCTTCCGGGAGATGACGTGAAGATGACCCGAACAGGCCGGGCTCCCGCAGGGGCCCGGCGGCCGGCGCCATGCTAGGCTACATCCTGAAGCGCGTCGGCCTCGCGCTCCTCGTCGCCTTCGCGGTGTCGATCATCAGCTTCTTCCTGCTGCGCCTCTCGGGCGACGTCGCCGCCGCGATCGCGGGCGAGGGAGCGCGGCAGGAGGACCTCGACCTCATCCGCAAGACCTACGGCCTCGACCGGCCGCTCGTGGTGCAATACGGCGAGTGGCTGTGGCGCACGCTCAACGGCGATCTCGGCCAGTCGCTCTACTTCAAGACCGACGTGGTCGGGCTCATCACCGCGAAGCTTCCCACCACCCTGCTCCTCGGAGTGCTGTCGCTCGCCTTCGCGCTCGCGCTCTCGATTCCGCTTGGCGTCCTCGCGGCCGTCTATGCGGGCGGGTGGATCGACCGCGTGGCGCTTGGCGTAGCGGTGGCGGGCCAGGCGCTGCCGAACTTCTTCTTCGCGCTCTGCCTCGTCATCCTGTTCTCGATCCGCCTGCGCTGGCTGCCGGTCTCGGGCAGCGGGACCTGGCTGCATTTCGTGATGCCGACGATCGCCCTCGGCTACTACATCACGCCGCCGCTCATGCGCCTCGTGCGCGCCGGGATGATGGAGGTGCTCTCCTCCGACTACGTCCGCACCGCGCGGGCCAAGGGGCTGTCGTCCACCTCGGTGATCTTCAAGCATGCCCTGCGCAACGCCATGGTGCCCGTGGTCGCGCTCGCCGCGGTGCAGCTCGGCTTCCTGCTCGGCGGCTCGATCGTGATCGAGAGCGTCTTCGCCCTCGACGGCCTCGGCTACCTCGCCTACCAGAGCATCAGCAACAAGGACTTCCCGGTGATGCAGGCGGTGCTCCTGCTGCTCTCGGTGGTCTATGTCGGCCTCACCCTGCTCGCCGACCTCGCGAGCGGCTGGCTCGACCCGCGCATCCGGATCTCGTGATGGCGCCCGTCCTCGCCCATCCCACGCGACGACCGGGAGGCCGCTGATGGCCGACACCCCTGCCTCCGCGCCCGGATCCCCGCTGATCGCCGCGGGCATCGTCGAACCGGTCCTTCCCGCCGCGCCGGCCGCGCCCGCCGGGCGCTGGCGCCGCGCGTTCCGGCACCGCAGCCTCCTCTTCGGCGCGATCCTCGTCGGGACGATCGTGCTCCTCGCGCTCCTCGCGCCCGTGATCGCGCCGCACGACCCTTACGCCCAGAACCTGACCCGTCGTCTCATCCCGCCGGTCTGGTACGACAAGGGCGTCTGGGCGCATCCGTTCGGGACCGACAATCTCGGCCGCGACTATTTCTCCCGCACCCTCTACGGCGCCCAGATCGCGCTCCTGATCGGCGCCTCCGTGATGGTGATCTCCGGGATCATCGGCACCGGACTCGGCCTGATGGCGGGCTATTTCGGCGGCAAGGTGGACCTCGCCGTCACCTTCATCGTCACGACCCGGCTCGCCATGCCGGTGGTGCTCGCCGCGCTCGCGGTCGTCGCGATGATCGGGAGCTCGCTCACCATCGTGATCCTGGTGCTCGGCCTCCTCAAATGGGACCGCTTCGCGGTCGTGATGCGCAGCGCCACCCAGCAGGTGCGCTCGCAGGAATACGTCGCCGCCGCCCAGGCCGCCGGCGCCTCGACGCTGTGGATCGTGTTCCGCGAGATCCTGCCCAACGTGCTGCCCCACCTCATCGTGGTCGCGACGGTCGAGGCCGGCAGCGCCATCCTGCTCGAGGCCGCGCTCTCGTTCCTCGGCCTCGGCGTCCAGCCTCCCCTGCCCTCCTGGGGGCTCATGATCTCCGAGGCCAAGGCCTTCATGTTCTTCTCGTTCTGGCTCATCGCGATCCCCGGCACCGCGCTCGCGCTCCTGGTGCTCGGCATCAACCTCCTCGGCGACGGCTTGCGCGACGCCTTCGCGCCCGGCGCGCGGGCGTGAGGACGGGAGCGATGGCGGAGCCGATTCTCACAGCCGAGAACCCCCGGACGCAGGCGGCGGAGCCGATTCTCGCCGTCGAGGGCCTGTCGGTCGACATCGCGACCGCTTCCGGCCCGCTCCATGCGGTGCGCGACATCGGCTTCTCGATCGGGCGCGGCGAATCCGTCTGCCTCGTCGGCGAATCCGGCTGCGGCAAGTCGATGACCTCGCTCGCGATCATGGGCCTCCTGCCCCCGGCCGCGAAGCGCCGCGTGCGCAAGCTCGCCTTCGCGGGCGAGGATCTCACGACGGCGAGCGGCCGGCGCCTCAATGCCCTCCGCGGCGACCGGATGGCGATGATCTTCCAGGAGCCCATGACGGCGCTCAACCCGGCCTATGCGATCGGCGACCAGCTCACCGAGGTGCACCGGCGCCACAAGGGCTCGACCCGGGCAGGGGCGCAGGACCGGGCCGTGTACCTGCTCGAGAAGGTCGGCATCGCCTCCGCGGCCCGCCGCCTCGGGCAGTACCCGCACCAGCTCTCGGGCGGCCTGCGCCAGCGCGTGATGATCGCCATGGCGCTCATGTGCGAACCGGACCTCCTCATCGCGGACGAACCCACCACCGCCCTCGACGTGACGATCCAGGCCCAGATCCTGCGGCTCCTGGCCGATCTCCAGAAGGAGTTCGGCGTCGCGCTCCTCCTCATCACCCACGACCTCGGCGTGGTGGCCCGCGTGGCCGACCGGGTCAACGTGATGTATGCCGGCGAGATCGTGGAAAGCGCCGACGTCGGGAGCCTGTTCGCGACGCCGCGCCACCCCTACACCCGCGGGCTTCTCGCCTGCATCCCGGCCCCGGGGCGCACCGCGCCGGGCGGGCAGCTCGGCACGATTCCGGGCACGGTGCCCTCCCTCGTCGGCGACCTCGCGGGCTGCGCCTTCCGGGCGCGCTGCGAGCTCGCGACCGCGGCCTGCGCGGGCGGCGCGCCGGAGCGGCGCGTCGGCGAGCACGCCGTCCGCTGCCTCGTGGAGGCCGCATGACGGCTCTTCTCGAGCTGCGCGGCGTCACCCGGACCTTCCAGGTCGGCCAGGGTCTGTTCGCGGCCAAGCGTTCCCTGCGCGCCGTCGACGGGGTCGACCTCGACGTCGCCCGCGGCGAGGTGCTCGGCATCGTGGGGGAATCGGGCTGCGGCAAGTCGACGATCGCCCGCATCATGCTGGGCCTGCTGCCGCCCTCCTCCGGCACCATGCGCCTCGACGGCGCGGACGTCGCCGGCATCCCCCGGCGCGACTTCGCGCGGCGCGTCCAGCCGGTGTTCCAGGATCCCTATTCTTCCCTCAACCCGCGCCGGCGCATCGCCTCGATCGTGGCGCTGCCGCTCGAGGTGCAGGGCATCGGCCGGGCGGACGAGCGCCGCGAGGCGGCGGTCGAGATGCTCGAGCGCGTCGGCCTGCCCCGGCGCATGGCCGACAACTTCCCGAGCCAGCTCTCCGGCGGACAGCGCCAGCGCGTGGCCATCGCGCGCGCCCTCGTCTCGCGTCCCGAGATCGTGATCTGCGACGAGCCGACCTCGGCGCTCGACGTGTCGGTGCAGTCGCAGATCCTCAATCTCCTCATGGACCTGCGCCGGGACCTCGGCCTCACCTACGTGTTCATCAGCCACAACCTCGCGGTCGTGGAGCACATCGCGACCCGGGTCGCGGTGATGTATCTCGGGCGCATCGTCGAGACCGCGCGCACGGACGAGCTCTTCGCGCGCCCGCGCCACCCTTATACCCGCGCCCTCCTCGATTCCGTGCTCACCCCCGAGCCCGGGCTCGGCGTTCCGGACCCGGGCCTCGGCGCCGTGCCGCCGGACCCGCTCAACCCGCCGCCGGGCTGCCGCTTCCACCCGCGCTGCCCGCGCGCCTTCGCGCCCTGCCCGGTGCACGATCCGGCCCTGCTGCGGGACGGCGACGCGCTCGTGGCCTGCCACCTCTACGACCCCGCCTTCGCGCGCGAAGCCGCGCCCGCCTGACCTGCCGCAAACCGTTTGCGCCGACGCGCCGGCATCGCCAAGATCGCCGCCTTCCATCGGATCAGCGGGGGCGTTGCATGGCGCGCGGGAGTTCGGACGGTCTCGGAATCGGCCTCATCGGCACGGGCTACATGGGCAAGTGCCACGCGCTCGCCTGGAACGGCGTGGCGCCGGTCTTCGGCGACGTGGCCCGGCCGCGCCTCGCGGTTTTGTGCGACGCCACCGACGACCTCGCCCGGCGGCACGCGCAGGCCTTCGGCTTCGACCGCGCGACGAGCGACTGGCGCGCCCTCGTCGAGGACCCGGACGTCGACGTGGTCTCGATCACGACCCCGAACGCGCTCCACGCCGAGATGGCGATTCATGCGCTCCGATGCGGCAAGCATGTCTGGTGCGAGAAGCCCATGGCGCCCGCGCTCGCGGATGCGGAGCGCATGGCGGCCGCCGCGCGCGCCTCGGGGCGCGTCGCGGTGCTGGGCTACAACTACATCCAGAACCCGGTCGTGCGCCTCATGAAGGCGCTGATCGACGAGGGCCGCCTCGGGCCGGTCAACCACGTCCGGATCGAGATGGACGAGGACTTCATGGCGGATCCGGAGGCGCCGTTCTCGCTGAAGAGCGGGGCGAGCTCCGGCTACGGCGCCCTCGACGATTTCGGCGTCCACGGCTTCAGCCTGATCCAGACCCTGCTCGGTCCCGTCGCCCGCGCCTGCGGCCACATGGCGAAGCCCTATCCCGACCGCCCGACCGGTGCGGGTAGCCGCCGCCCGGTCGAGACCGCCGACATTGCGAGCGCGCTGATCGAGCTCGAGAGCGGCGCCTCCGGAATCGTGACCTTCAACCGCTCGGCCTGGGGCCGCAAGGGCCGCATCTTCGTGCAGGTGTTCGGGTCGAAGGGCACGCTGGTGTTCGACCAGGAGCGCTTCAACGAGGTGCAGCTCTTCCTCGCGGAAGGCGCGAGCGAGACGCAAGGGTTCCGCACGATCCTGGCGGGGCCGGTCCATGCTCCTTACGGGCAGTTCATCCCGGCGCCCGGCCACAGCCTCGGCTTCAACGATCTCAAGGTCATCGAGTGCCGCGAGCTCATCGCCCGCATCCAGGGCAAGCCGAGCTTGAGCGTCGATTTCGAGGCGGGCCTGCGGATCGAGCACACCGTCCACGCCGTCGCGGCGAGCGCCCGACAGGGAACGTGGGTGCAGGTCGCGCCGGCGGGCGCGTGATCCGCGGGTCCGTCAGGCCCCGGCCGCCGCCCGCCCGGCGAGGGAACCGAGCCCCACCGCCGTGAGGAGCCCGTTGCCCGAGAGGTAGCCCGAGGCGTGCGCGCCCGACACCCCGCAGGCGGCGCCGCCCGTGGCCCAGAGGTTCGGGAGCGGCGTGCCGTCGGGCCGGCAGACCCGCGCCGTGCCGTCGACCACGAGGCCGCCTTGCGTGTGGAACAGGGCGCCCGTGACCTGCACGGCATGGAAGGGCGGCTCCAGCACGGGCGCGCCCGCGAAGGAGCGCCCGAAGCGGTCGGTGCCGCCCTCGCGCTTCAGCGCCTCGACCTCGGCGAAGGTCGCGGCGAGCGCCTCCGCGGGCAGGCCCGTCCGGGCCGCGAGATCGGCGACGCTGTCGGCCGCGAGCACCGCGCCGAGCGCCTCGGCCTGGCGGAAATCCTCGAACTGGCGCGCGATGGCAGCGATGCGCCCGTCGAACACGCTCCAGACCGTGCCGCCGGGCTGGCGCACCACCTCGGCGGCCTGCTCGGAATAGCCGCGCATCTCGTTCGAGAAGCGTGTCCCGGCGCGGTTCACCTGGAAGCCGCCCTCCGTGACCGTCGCCCAGGTGATCAGGATGCCGTGCGGATGCGCGACCGAGCCGTGGCCCTGATGGCCCGAGAGGTGACGCGTCGCGGCGCCTAAAGCCTCGCCCCACAGGATCGCGTCGCCCTGGTTGCCGGGATGGCCGAAATAGAGCGCGTCGGCGAGGTCCGGGATGTGGCGCGCCACGAGCGCCCGGTTGCCGCCGTAGCCGTTGCAGGCGAGGATCAGCCCGCCGCAGCCGATGCGCTCGCGAGACCCGTCCGGGCGCTCGACCGCGAAGCCGCGCACGCGCCCGTCCGGATCGGCGTACAGGTCCGTGACGTGCGCCTCGCACAGGATGTCGATCCCGGCAGCGGTCGCTGCCTCGCGCAGGCGGTCGACGAGCTCCGCGCCGGAGCGGCTGGGGAGCCCGTGCATCCGCATGGCGGAATGGCCGGGATAGCGGAAATTGTCGACGACCGAGAACGGCAAGCCGTGGCGGTCGGCGAGCCATTCGAGGGCCGGGCCGATCGCGCGGGCGAGCGTCTCGACGAGGGCGGGATCGGGTTCGTCGTGAGCCTTGTTGCGGATGTCGGCGGCGAAGAGCTCCGGGCTGTCCTCGATCCCCCGCTCGCGCTGCCAGCGCGTCGCCGGCGCCGGGACGAGCCCGGCCGAGAGCGCCGTCGAGCCGCGGGGCACGGGATCGCGCTCGATCACCAGCACCTCGGCGCCGGCCTCGACGGCCGCGAGCGCCGCCACGAGCCCCGCCGCGCCCGCGCCCACGATCGCGAGCGGGATCTCGGCCTCGAAGGCGACGCCGTCCGCAGGGAGCACGCTCATGCGGCCTCGACCTCGCTGAGGATGTCCGCGATCCAGGCGACGCGGCAGACCGGGCGCAGGGCTTCGATCGCGGTCGCGTGCACCGCGGGCGAGAAGGCGGCGCAGCCGTCCTCCAGCACGGTCACGTCGAGATCGCGCACATGGGCGTCCCGCGCGGTCGAGGCGACGCCGCCGTTCGTCACGATGCCGCCGACGACGAGCCGCTCGATGCCGCACTTGCGCAGGACCCATTCGAGCCGCGTCATGTAGAACGCCGAGTAGGCGATCTTCTCGACCGTGAGGTCGGCGGGCTGCAACAGATCGACGAGGCGGTGGCCCCAGGCGCCGGGCTCGAAATCGCCCTTGGCGAGGAAGGGCCGCAGCGCCTTGAGGTGCGGCGAGATCAGCGGCTCGCCGCCTTTCGCGGGCACGAGGGTGAACTGGGTCGAGACGATGAAGCCGCCCTTGCGGCGCAGGGCGTCCGCGAGCGGCTTGATGCGTTCCGGCAGGGCCGCGATCGCGGGCGCGCTCTGGCCGGCACGGCCGTAGGCGCCCTTGGGGTCGAGGAAATCGTTCTGGAGGTCGACGATCAGGAGCGCGGTGCGCGCGATCGGGACGGATGCGTGCGTCATGGCGCGGCTCTCTCGACGATGACGTTGCCGAGCCCGTCGACCCGCGCGACGAGATCGGGGTCGATCACGGTGGTGGCGTCGGGCTGCTCCAGGATCGCGGGGCCGCGGATCACCGCGCCGACCGGCAGGTCGAGGCGGGCATAGATCGCGGTGTCGTGCCAGGCGCCGCCGAACCAGACCGGCCGCGTGCCGAGCCGCGCCCGCTCGAGGCTCGCCTCCGGCCCCGGCGCCAGAGCGGTCAGGTCGAAATGCGGCCGGCGCCCGACCGCCGCCGTGCGCAGGTTCACGATCTTGACCGCGACGCCCGGCAGGAGCCGGCTGAAGGAGGTCCGGTAGGCGCGCTCGAACGCGGCGCGGACGGTTCCCTCGGTGACGCCCGTGGTGCCGTCCTCGACCGCGACGGGCACCGGCACCGACACCGTGTGGGTCTGGCCGAGATAGTGCATGTCGAAGGCGAAGAGCAGGTCGATCCGCTCGACCGAGAGCCCCGCGGCCTCGACGACGCCCCGCGCCTCCGCGGCCTCCGCGACCATGCGGCGGTCGAGCGCGGCGGCGTCGAGGCCGTCGAGAATGAGATTGACGGTCTGCACCTGGTCGTGGCGGATGTCGGCGATCACGCAGCCGAGCGCCGAGGTGACGCCGGGATAGCGCGGCACGAGCGCGGCCTTGAGGCCGACATCCTTGATGAGCGCGCCCGCATGCAGGGCGCCGCCGCCGCCGAACGGGATCGCGGCGAACCGCCCGGGATCGTGCCCGCGCTCGATCGAGACCAGGCGGATCGCGCCCGCCATGCGGGCATCGGCGACGCGCACCACCGCCTCCGCGGCCTGCATGGGATCGAGCCCGAGCGGCTCGCCCACATGCCGCGCGAGCGCCGCCTTCGCGGCCTCCACGTCGAGGCGGCGGAGCTGGCCGCCGATCGGCCGCTCGGCGTTGATGCGCCCGAGCACCACGTTGGCGTCGGTGAGCGTCGGCCGGGTGTTGCCCTGGCCGTAGGCCACGGGGCCGGGCCGGGAGCCGGCGCTCTCGGGACCGACCTGGAGCAGGCCGCCGGCGTCCACCTGCGCGATCGAGCCGCCGCCCGCCCCGATGGTGGTGATCTCGATCATCGGCGTGCGGATCACGAGGCCGAAATCGATCGTGGTCTGCGCCGCGAGCGCGGTCTCGCCGTCGACCACGATCGACACGTCGAAGGACGTGCCGCCGAGGTCGCCGGTGATCACGTCCGGGAAGCCCGCGGCCTTGGCGATCGCCGCCGCCGCGATCACGCCGGCGGCGGGCCCCGAGAGCGCCGTGCGCACGGGCAGGCGCCGCGCGGTCGCGGTCGACATGACGCCGCCGTTGGACTGCACGATGTGGAACCGGCCGCCGAAGCCCTCGCCGGCCAGCGCCTCGTCGAGCCTGGCGAGGTAGCCGCCGACGACAGGCTGGAGGTAGGCATTGAGCGCGGTCGTCGAGGTGCGCTCGAACTCGCGGATCTCCGGCAGGATCTGGGCCGAGCAGGCGAGGTGCCGGTTCGGCCAGACCTCGGACACGGCCGCGAGCGCCTTGAGTTCGTTCTCCGCGTTGGCATAGGCGTTGACGAACACGATCGCGAGCGCCTCCGCCCCGCGGGCGAGGAGGTCGCGCGCGGCCGCCTGGACCTCCCCGGGGTCGATCGCGGTCCGGATCGTGCCGTCCGCGAGCGTGCGCTCCGCGACCTCGACGCGGAAGTCGCGCTCCACCACGGGCACGAAATCGCCCCACAGGCCCCAGGTGTGGCGGCGGTCGCGGCGGCGCATCTCGAGCACGTCGCGGAAGCCCCGCGTGGTGACGAGCCCGATGCGCGCGCCCTTGCGCTCGAGGAGCGCATTGGTCCCGACCGTGGTGCCGTGGACGATGGAGGCGAGGTCCGCGACCGCGCCGAAGCTCTTGAGGCCGGCGAGGAAGCCGACCGCCTCGTCGCCGCGGTTCGACGGCACCTTGGCGGTGCGGAAGCGCCCCGCCGCCTCGTCGTAGTAGAACAGGTCCGTGAAGGTGCCGCCGACGTCGACGCCGACGATCGCGCCCGCGCTCATGCCGAGGCTCCCGCGCGCAGGGCCGCGGTCGCGGCCTCGTCGAGCCTGCCGGCTTCGTCGAGAGCGACCGCGTAGTCCCGCACCGCCGTCGCGGCATCGATGAAGCCGAGGCGCACGTCGCGGGCCACGCGGTGCGGATCGCGCCGGCGCGGGTCGCCCCAGCCGCCCCCGCCGGGCGATTCGAGGCGCACGCGCTGGCCGGCGCGGATCTTCACGTCCGTGACCTTCGAGGCCATGGGGGGCGAGCGCTCGCCCTCGTCGCTCTGCCAGACGAAGCGGTTGAGCGCCGCGGGCTGGCCGCCCGCGACCCCGAACGGCGCGACGCGGCCGCGCTCGCCCAGCAGAAAGACATCGGCGTCGGTGAGCGCCTCGATCTCGTAGACGGCGCCGACGCCGCCCCGGTGCGTGCCGGCGCCGGCGGAGTTCGGGCGCAGGGCCCATTGGGTGAACATCACGGGATAGGCGGCCTCCAGGATCTCGGCCGGCGGGATCGTCGCCATCGAGATCGGGTTGTTGGCGTGGTTGAGCCCGTCGCTCTCGGGATTGCCGCCGAGCCCGCCGCCGAAGAACGAGAACATCACCCAGCGCGAGCCGTCCGCGCGATGGCCGGCGAGCGAGAGCGCGTTGATGGTCCCGAACGGGGCGGCGGTCGCGCGCGCCGGATCGGCCTGGGCGAGCGCGCCGAACACCACGCCGATGACGCGCAGGATCGTCTCGGTGTAGCCCCCGACGGGCTTGGGCGCCTTCACGCCCAAAAGCGTGGTCTCCGGGATCACGAAGGTGATGGGCTCGAGGCATCCCGCATTGGCGGGCACGTCCGTGAAGACGTGCTTCAACGCCACGTAGCAGCAGGCCGCGGCGGTCGAATAGGCGATGTTGAGCGGACCGGCGCAGGGCGGCGACGAGCGCGAGAAATCGAGCGTCATGGCATCGCCCGCGACCGTGAGGTCGAGCGCGATCGTGAGGGGCTCGTCGGTGATGCCGTCGTTGTCGAGGTAGTCCTGGAAGCTGTAGGTGCCGTCCGGGAGCGCGCGGATCGCGGCGCGCATCATGGCCTCGGCGCGCTCCGAGAAGGCCTGGAGCGCCAGCGCCACGGTGGGGTCGCCGACCTCGTCGAGGAGGGCGTTGAGGCGGCGCTCGCCGAGGTCGAGGGCGTTGAGCTGGCCGTTGAGGTCGCCGAAATTCGACACCGGCACGCGGGAATTCGCCTGCAGGATCTCCACGATGTCGTCGTTCATCACGCCGGCGCGGATGAGCTTCACGGGCGGGATGCGCACGCCCTCCTGGAAGCTCTCGGTCGCGCGCGCGTTGAAGCCGCCCGGCACGGCGCCGCCGATGTCGAGCCAATGCCCGACCGAGGCGAGCCAGCAGAACAGTCTTCCGCCCCTGAAGATCGGCCGCACGAGGCGGAAGTCGTTGAGGTGCGTGCCGCCCGCGTAGGGATCGTTGAAGAGAAACGTGTCGCCGGGCTCCAGCCCGCCGTCCCGCGCCACCTTGTCGATCACGGCCTTCACCGCGAAGGCCATGGCGCCGACGAAGATCGGCAGGCCGGTGGTGCCCTGCACGAGGGTGGCGCCGGTCTCGGCATGGTAGAGGCCGTGGCAGGCGTCGCGCGCCTCCGCGATGATCGGGTTGAAGGCCGAGCGGTAGAGCGTCGCATCCATCTCGTCGGCGATCTGCTCCAGGCGACCTTTGAGGACCGCGAGCGTCACGGGATCGATCCGGCCCGCGGCCTCGCTTTGCCCCGGCGCGCGCGCGCTCATTCCGCGGCCTCCCGGCTGCGATCCTCGTAAGCGGCGCCGCGCGCCAGCATCTCGGGCGTGCCGAGGAGCTCGTTGAGCGCGCGGAAGTCGAACATGCGGTCGCGGAACGGCTCGTTGGTGCCGTGGCGCTTGAGCGAGCCGTAATAGTCCTGCGCGGTGCGCGCGAGCGCCCGCACGATCCCGCCCGGGAAGATCACGAGGCGGAAGCCCAAGGAGCCGAGGTCGTCGGCCGAGGCGAGCGGCGTGTCCCCGCCCTCGACCATGTTGGCGAGGAGCGGCCGCAGGGTCCCGAGCGCGCCCGTCACGGCGGAAAGCTGCTCGCGCGAGCGCGGCGCCTCGACGAACAGGATGTCGGCGCCGGCCTCCGCATAGAGCCGCGCCCGCTCGACCGCGGCCTCGAAGCCTTCCACCGCGACCGCGTCGGTGCGCGCCACGATCAGGGTCTCGGCGCTCGCGCGGGCATCGACCGCGGCCTTCACCTTGCCGACCATCTCGGCGGCCGGGATGATCGACTTGTCCTGGAGGTGGCCGCAGCGCTTCGGGAAGGTCTGGTCCTCGATCTGGATCGCGCTCGCGCCGGCGCGCTCGAACACCCGCACCGTGCGCTGCACGTTGAGCGCGTTGCCGTAGCCCGTGTCGGCGTCGACGATCAGCGGCGTCGGCACCCGGTCGCGCACGAGCGCGATGGTGTCGGCGATCTCGCTCATGGCGACGAGGCCGATATCGGGCCGGCCGAGGCGGGTATAGGCGATGGCGGCGCCGGAGAGGTAGAGCGCCTCGAACCCGGCGCCCGCGGCGATCGAGGCCGTGAGCGGGTCGTAGATTCCGGGCGCGACGACGGCGCCTTCGCGGGAGAGGCGGCTTTTCAGGCTCATGGCCGGAATTCCTGCTGGGGTGGCTGGGCGAGGAGGCGGTCGAGCTCGCGGAGGCTGCCGCCTTCGATGGCGTCGACCGCGGCGAGAATCCGCCCCGCATGCGCCGCGCCCCAGACGGGCTCGGCGAGCTCGCGGAACTTCGCCCGGACCTCGTCGGCGGTATAGGGATCCTCGGTGTCGCCCTTGTTGGTGAGCGCCTCCGCCGCGAAGGCGCTTCCGTCCTTGAGGCGCACCCGCAGCCGCGCCGGCCGCAGACCCGGCAGGAGCGCGGTGAGCGCGGGGTCCTCGCGCACCGCGACGCGGCGGGCGAGGTCGCGCGTCGCGGCATCCGTACGCGCAGGATCGCGGAAGGCCGGCACGGTGGCGCCGCCGTTGACGATCGCGGTCGCGAGCGCGAAGGGCAGCGAGAACTTGGCGGCCAGCATGTTCTTGGGCTCGGGCGAATCGAGCTGCGCCGCCCAAACGTAGGTGTCGACCTCGACGGCGTCGACGGCGGCGGGATCGAGCGGCCCGCCGTGCTGCCGCACGATGTCGGAGAGCGCATCGAGCGCGCCGTGGGTGTAGCGGCAGGCGGCGTGGCGCTTGAAGTAGTTGCGCGCGATCTCCCAGCGGGTGCCGAGATCCGCGACCATGGCCTCGGGCTCGAAGCGCTCGGCGATAACGGTGTCGTAGATCGTGCCGATCCCGTCCGTCTCGCCGACGAAGCCGGACAGAACGAGGTCGTAGGCCATGAGGCCGAGCTGGTTCGAGAAGCCCGCATAGGCGTTCCGCACCGTGCCGCCTTCCAGCATGGTGCGGCGGCTCGTGGCAAGCCCGAGGGTCGAGGCCACGTTGAGGGTTTCGACCATCCGCTCCGCATCCGCGCCGTCGAGCTTCGCGACCGCGAGCGCCGCGCCCACCGTGCCCCAGGTGCCGTGCGGATGCATGGTGACCCTGAGCTTCGAGGCGATACCGATGCGCGCGCCGATCTCGTAGCCGAGCGCGATCGCGACGAGGAGGTCGCGGCCCGCGGCGCCCGCGCGCCCGGCGAAGGCGAGCGCGGCGGGGATCACGTGGATGCCGGGATGGCCGCGGGCGTATTGGTTACCCTCGTCGAGCTCCAGCATGGTGCCGGCGGTGCCGTTGAGGAACGCGGCGTTGGCTGGCGGGAAGGCATGCCCCGCCCCGATCGCGGGCGTCCCCTCCCCCGCGCCCGTCCCGGATGCGGCGCGCCGGACGAGGGCCCGCATCTCGGGCTCCTGCATCCCGGCCGCGATGGCGCCGATGCTGTCGAGGAGCACGAGCCGCGTGCGCTCGACCGCCGCGTCGGGCAGGTCGGCGAAGCGCAGGTCCGCCGCGAAGGCACCCCAGCGTTCGAGCCAGGCGGGGCGCCCGCCCTGGAGCAGGGCGGAGGCGGGAAGGACGCCGGGGGTCACGATCGACATGGAATTCCCCTCGGGACCGGTTCGACGAAAAGAGCATCGTGTGCGGGGAGCGACATGAGGCTACATTCCCAGATAGGCGCGCCGCAGCTCGGGATTCGCGCTCACCTCCGCAGCCGTCCCCGAGAGGGCGAAGCGGCCGTTCTCGAGGATGTAGGCGCGCGCGGCGAGTTCGAGCGACTGCACGACGTTCTGCTCCACCAGCATGACGGGCAGCCCGTCGCGGTTGAGATTGCGGATGAGCGCGAACATCTCCTCGACGAGGAGCGGCGAGAGCCCGAGCGAGGGCTCGTCGAGAATGAGGAGGCGCGGCTCCGCCATCAGGCCGCGGCCGATCGCCAGCATCTGCTGCTCGCCGCCCGAGAGCGTGCCGGCGAACTGTGCCACCCGCTCGCGCAGGCGCGGGAAGATCCCGAACACCCGCTCCAGGTTGGCGGCGCGCTGCCCGCGTCCGCGCCGGTAGCTGCCGAGCTCGAGATTCTCGCGCACGGTGAGGTTCGGGAAGACCTTGCGGCCCTCCGGCACGTGGATCAGGCCGGCCTCGACGATCGCGGGCGGCGCCAGGCCCTTGAGCGAGCGGCCCTCGAACAGAATGTCGCCGGTACGGGCGGGCAGGACGCCGGAGATCACCTTGTTGAGCGTCGTCTTGCCGACGCCGTTCGAGCCCAGCACCGCGACGATCTCGCCGGCACCGACGGTCATGTCGATGCCGCGGAGCACTTCCGTGCCTCCGTAGCCCGCGCGCAGATCCCGGACCTCAAGCATGGGGGACCTCCCCGCCTGCCGCGGAAGCCGAGAGGAGACGGACGCGGACCTCACGCATGAGGCCCCTCCCCTACGCTCGCCTGCGCCCCATGTCCGCGCATCCGCGCCGCCGCGCCGTGGCCGAGATAGGCCTCGATCACCGCGGTGTCGTCGCAGACCTGGGCCGGCGCCCCTTCCGCGATCATCCGCCCCTGCGCCAGCACGTAGACGCGCTCGCACAGGTTCATGACCGCCTGCATGACGTGCTCGATCATCAGGATCGTCACGCCCTCCTCCCGGATCGCGCGGATCACCGGCACGATGTCGCGGATCTCCGACGGGTTGAGGCCGGCCAGGACCTCGTCGAGGAGGAGGAGCTTCGGCTCGGTCGCGAGCGCGCGGGCGAGTTCGAGCCGCTTGCGGCCCGCCACCGTGAGGCTGGAGGCCGGCCGGTCGAAGTCCCGTGCGAGGCCGACGCGCTCCGCGATCGCGGTCGCACGCGCCAGCGCGTCGGCGCGGCGGGCGTGGCGCAGATGCGCCCCGACCGCGATGTTCTCGCCGACGGTCAGGCCCGCGAAGGGCTGCACGATCTGGAACGTGCGCGCGATGCCGCGCCGCGCCCGCAGGTGCGGCGCCTCGGCCGTGACGTCGGCGCCCTCGAACAGCACCCGCCCCTCGGTCGGTGCCTCGAAGCCCGAGATCACCGCGAACAGCGTGGTCTTGCCGGCGCCGTTCGGACCGATCAGCCCCGTGATCGAGCCGGCCGGGACCTGGAGCGAGGCCTGATTCACGGCGACGAGGCCGCCGAAGCGTTTGGTGACGGTCTCGACCGCGAGCATCGTCATGCCTCCGCCCATTGGTCGCGGAGGTGAATGGGAGAGCATGCGGACAGAATCCGGTCTCCACCTGATGTGCTTGAAGATCGGCGCGGAAACGTCTGCATCGTCATGCCTCCGCCCGCTGCCGGCGCGCCTTGCCGAGGAGGCGGCGCAGGAGCCCCAGGATGCCGTCCGGCGCGAACGCCACGGTGACGATCAGGAGCGCGCCGAAGACCACGAGGTCGATGCCCGGCACGCTGCCGGCAACGCCCTTGGTGAGCTCGCCGAGCCCGTGCAGCGCGAGCGCGCCGACGAGCGGCCCGAAGGCGGTGCCGAGGCCGCCGACGATCGGGGCGAGCAGCGCCTCGACCGAGATCCAGGTCCCGTAGGCGATGGTGGCGTCGATGTAGAGGAAGTACTGGGTGTAGAACGCGCCGGCCGCCGCCGTGATCGCGGCCGAGAGCGTGATGGCCTTCAGCTTGACGCGCAGCGTGTCGATGCCGAGCGCCTTGGCGGCGGATTCGTTCTCGCGCACCGCCACGAGTTGCGCCCCGAAGCGGGAGCGCTCGATCGCGCGGGTCAGGACGAGCACGAGGCCGACGAGCGCGAGCGCGATCCAGAAGAAGGCGGCGCGGCTCGCGAACTGGAAATTCTCGGGCCGCACGTCGAGGCGCACGAGGAGGCCGGCGGCGCCGCCCGTGACCGCGGAGGCGTTGGCGAGGATGCGCAGCACCTCGGCGAAGGCGAGGGTCACGAGGGCGAAGTACGAGCCGCGAAGCCCCGAGCGGAAGCTCAAGTAACCGATGATCCAGCCCACCAGCGCGCCGGCCGCGATCGCGATCGCAAAGCCCGCCCAGGCGTTGACCCCGAACCGCGCCTGGAGGATCGCGATCGCGTAGGCGCCGGTGCCGAAGAAGGCGGCGTGGCCGAAGGAGAACTGGCCGCCGTAGCCGGCGAGCAGGTTCCACCCCTGCGCGGCCAGGCCGATCACCAGGGTGAAGACGAGGAAGTTCAGCACCGTGTTGGCGCTGACCGCGAGCGGGACGAGCGCGAGAGCGCCGATCGCCAGCGCGATGGGGAGGAGGTCGCGGGCCCTCATGATCCGGCTCCGAAGCGGCAGGCCGGCGGAGAAGGCGCGCGGCTCATGCCTCGGCTCCGAGCGCCGCCGGCAGCGGGTCCCGTCGATGCGGGCCCCGGGATCATGCCTTGGCTCCGAACAGACCGGTCGGGCGCACGAGCAGGACCAGGATGAAGATCAGGAAGATGCCGATCTGGCCGAGCGAGTCGCCGAGATAGAGGCCGCACAGGCTCTCGACCACGCCGATGAACAGGCCGCCCACGAGCGCGCCGGGAATCGAACCCATGCCGCCGAGCACCACGATCGTGAAGGCGACGAGCACGAAGGCGCCGCCGATGCGCGGATTGACGTAGAAGGTCGGCATCAGGAGGCAGGCCGCGACCGCGAGGCACGCGCAGCCGAGCCCGAAGGTGACGGCATAGACATGCGCCACGTCGATGCCGACGAGGCTCGCGCCGAGCTTCTCTTTCGCGACCGCGCGGATCGCCTTGCCGGTATCGGTGCGCGCCAGGAGGAGCCACAGGACGACCGTCACGAGCACCGCGGCGCCGAACCCGATGAGCCGCGGCTGCGACAGGAGCAGCGGGCCGATCTCCACGACCTGGAAGCCGTATTCCGTGTTGAGGGTGCGGGTGTCGGAGCGGAAGCCGGCGAGGAGAGCGTTCTCGATCACGATCGCGAGCCCGAGCGTCACGAGCAGGATGTTGCTGTCGTCGCCGTGGCTCGCCGGGCCGATCACGAAGCGCTGCACCGCGTAGCCGACCGCGAAGAACACGGGCGTCAGCAGCGGGATCGCGAGATAGGGGTCCAGCCCGAAGGCCACATGCACGCTCCACACCGCGAACATCGCCGCGGTGAGCAGCGCCCCGTGGGCGAAGTTGATGATGTGCAGCACGCCGTAGACGAGGGTGAGCCCGAGCGCGATCAGCGCATAGACCGCGCCCGTCATGAGCCCGTTGATGCAGGCCTCGGCGATGATGGCTGGCGAGTACATGCTGCGATGGGTCGTCCTGGCGGCCGCGGCCGGAGGGGTTCTCTTCTCCCTCCCCCGCTTGCGGCGGGGAGGGATCAAGGGTGGGGGCGGTGCCGCTGCCCGGATGCTGGACGTGTTCGGAGAAACTCAGGTCGTCCCCGGCACCCCCCACCCCTAGCCCCTCCCCGCCGCAAGCGGGGGGAGGGAGACCGCTGCCGTCAGCCCGCCGCCGGGAACACCGGCTTCGCGTCCGCGAAGGCCTCGGGGAAGATCACCTTGATGTCGCCGCCCTGGACCTGCGTGTTCACGGGTGCGGCGCCGGTGTTCTGGCCGTTCTCGAACTTGGTCGGGCCGTAGGGCATGATGTGGTCCTTGAACGCGGACGCGTTCAGGGCCTCGATGATCTTCGCCCGGTCGGCGGAGCCGGCGCGCTCGATGGCGTCCGCGAGGAGCTTCACGCAGGAATAGTTCAGCGGCACGTTGTAGGCGAAGACCTTGCCTTGCGCCTCCACCTGCTTCTTGAGTTCCTGCGCCTTGGCGTTCCGCGGGTCGTACCAGTGATTGCAGTCCATCACGTTGGCGGCCGCGTCCGGGAATTCCTTGACGAAGCGGTAGTTCGAGGCCGCGCCGTTGAGCACCGCGTAGATGCCCTTCGGGCGGATGCGCTGCTGCTGCATGGTGCGCGCGAGCAGCACGAACTCGCCGTAATAGCTCGAGGGGATCACGAGGTCCGGGTTGAGCGAGCGGATGCGCAGGGCGACGTTCGACATGTCCCGCGCCGGCGTCGGATGCGCGATGGTCTCGAGGATCTCGAAGCCGCGCTTCGGCAGCTCGGTCTGCATGAGCTTGGCAAGGCCGGAGCCGAACAGGCCGTCCTCGTGCACGAGCACCACCGTCTTGGCGGGCTTGCCGGCGGCGTCGTTGAGCTTCACGAGGTTGTCGAGGGCGACGCCCGTGACCATGCCGAAGCCCGGCGCGAAGCGGAACGTGTTCTTCAGGCCGCGCTGGATGATCTGGTCGGAGACGCCGACGTCCACGATGTAGGGCAGGTCGTAGCGCGAGGCGGCCTGCGTGGCCGCGAGGCAGATCGGGCTCGCGAAGCCGCCCACGATCGCGGCGACGCCTTCGGCGTTCAGCTTCTCGACCTCCTGGGTGCCGGCCTCCGGGTTCGAGCGCGCGTCGCCGAACACCATCTGGAGCTTGGCCCCGCCGAGCGCCTTGATGCCGCCGGCCGCGTTGATCTCGTTGAGCGCCATCTCGGCGCCCATGCGCCCGAACTCGCCGTCCTGCGCGAGCGCGCCGGTGACGGGCTGCAGGATGCCGATCTTCACGGCGGCGGGCTGGGCGCGCAGGATCGCGGGGGCGCCGATCACGGCGATGGCGGCCGCGCCGCCCTTCAGGACGGTCCGGCGGGTCGAGGGCGCGAAGGGGGTCATCGGTTGGCTCTCCTCTGGGTTTGATCCCGCTTGCGGCGCGGGGCGGCTTTGAGGCTCTCCGGCCTCTTGGGAAGGGGGTTCCAGCGGCGGTCCCCGGCGGCGCCGGTGCGCACCAGGTCCATCTGGAAGGAATAGCGGTCGGGGCGGTAGAGCGCGTGCAGATGCTCGACGCCGCCGCCCGAGCGGTCGCTCACCACCCGGGTCATCGAGAGAAGCGGCGCGCCGATCTCGACGCCGAGCGCCTCGGCGACTTCCGGCCCGGCGAGCGTCGCCCCGATGGTCTGGCTCGCCTGCGCGACCACGGTCCCGGAGCGCTCGAGCAGCGTCAGGAGCGGCGTGGCCGCGAGGTCGGCTTCCGAATAGGTGAGGCCGATCCGCTCGGGCACGTGCGTGGTGAGATAGGAGAACGGCGCCCCGTCGATGAGGCGCACGCGCACGGAGCGCTGCGTGCGCTCGCCGGGCCCGAGGCGCAGCGCCCCCGCGACCGGATCGGGCGGCACCCCGTAGGCGAAGGAGAGCAGGCGCACGCCCGTCTGCCGGCCCATCTGGACGAGATGCGTCAGGACGTTGGAGAGATCCGCGGTGATCGGGGCCACCGCCGCGACCGCGCGCACGAAGGTGCCGGAGCCCGGCCGCCGGTCGATCAGCCCCTCGCCCGCGAGCGTATCGAGCGCGCGCCGGATCGTCATGCGCGACACCCCGTGCTCGGCCGCGAGCGCCGGTTCGCCCGGCAGGCGCGCGCCGGGCGCGAGCTCGCCGCTGACGATGCGCTCGCGCAGGAGCAGGTAGGCCCGCCGCGCCTTGAGGGGTTCGACGCTTCCGTCCAAGGGATCGTCCCGCCGCAGCCGCCGGATGCCTCGCGCACCGGACAGCTTCCTGTCTAGACTATAAGACAGCTCTCTTGCGTCAAGCCGCCGTCTGGGAAATAATCGCCCCCGCTCCGACATGAGCGGGACGAAAGCCCCCGGGAGACCACGATGGCGCAGGCGCCCCCGCCGCGGACCTTGTTCGACAAGCTCTGGGACAGCCACGCGATCGTGACGCGCGACGACGGGCAGACCCTGCTCTGGGTCGACCGGCACTTCGTGCACGAGGGCTCGTTCCACGCCTTCAACAAGCTCCGCGAGCGCGAGGCACGCGCGGCGCGCCCGGACCTCACCTTCGGCGTCGCCGACCATTACGTGCCGACCCGCCGCGCCGGCGGCGTGACGGATCCGGCGATCCGGCGCATGGTCGATCAGCTCCGGGACAACGCGGCCGCGAACGACGTGCTGCTGTTCGGCCTCGACGACCCGCGCCAGGGCATCGTCCACGTGGTCGGGCCCGAGCAGGGCCTGACGCTGCCGGGCCTCCTCGTGGTCTGCGGCGACAGCCACACCTCGACCCACGGCGCCTTCGGGGCCTGGGGCTTCGGGATCGGCGCGTCGGAAGTCGCGCACGTGCTGCTGACCCAGACCCTGTGGCAGCGCAAGCCGCGGCGCATGCGCATCATTGTCGAGGGCGAGACCGCGCCCGGCATCAGCGCCAAGGACATCGCGCTCACGATCATCGCCCGCATCGGCGCCGACGGCGCGCAGGGCCACGCGGTCGAGTATGCGGGCTCCGCGATCCGGGCGCTCTCCATGGAGGGGCGGCTCACCCTGTGCAACCTTTCGATCGAGGCCGGCGCCCGCTGCGGCCTGGTGGCCCCGGACGAGACCACCTTCCGCTTCCTCGAAGGCCGGCCGTTCGCGCCCGCGGGCGCCGACTTCGCCCGCGCGGTCGCGGACTGGCGGCGCCTGCCGAGCGATCCGGACGCGGCCTTCGACCGGGAGGTCGCGCTGGAGGCCTCCGCGATCGAGCCGGCCGTGACCTGGGGCGTCAGCCCGGAGGACGCGCTGCCGATCGGCGGCACCGTGCCGGACCCGGACCGGACGCCCGATCCCGCCAAGGCGGCGCAGATCCGCGACGCGCTCGCCTACATGGATCTGCGGCCCGGCCAGCGGCTCACCGAGATCCCGGTCGACCGGGTGTTCATCGGCTCCTGCACCAACAGCCGCATCGAGGACCTGCGCGCCGCGGCCGCGGTGCTGGCCGGACGCAAGGCGACCGTGCCCGGGCTCGTCTCGCCGGGCTCGTCCCGCGTGAAGCAGCAGGCGGAGGCCGAGGGCCTCGACCGGATCTTCCGCGAGGCCGGGCTCGAATGGGTGGAGTCGGGCTGCTCCATGTGCGTCGGCATGAACGGCGACCTCGTGCGCCCGGGCGAGCGCTGCGCCTCGACCACCAACCGCAACTTCAAGGGCCGGCAGGGGCCGGGCTCGCGCACGCACCTTATGTCCCCCGCGATGGCGGCCGCGGCCGCGGTGACGGGCCGCCTCACGGACGTGCGCGATTTCCTCCGGGGACGCACCTGATGCAACCTTCGGCCACCATCGCGGCGTTGCCGGTGATCGTGCGCGCCCTCCTGGAAGGACGGGCCTGATGCAGCCCTTCACGCGCCTCGCCGCCCCGGCCTGCCCGCTGCCGGTCGCCAACGTCGACACCGATCAGCTCATCCCGGCGCGCTTCATGAAGCGCTCGCGGGCGGAAGGCTACGGCGGCTATCTCCTGCACGACATGCGCTTTGCCGACGACAGCGCACCCAGGCCCGATTTCCCCCTGAACAGGGCGGAACATGCGGGCGCGCAGATCCTCGTGGCGCGGCGCAATTTCGGCGCCGGCTCGTCGCGCGAGGCGGCGGTCTACGCCCTCGTCGATTACGGCATCCGCTGCGTGGTCGCGCCGAGCTTCGGCGACATCTTCGCCTCGAACGCGGTCAACAACGGCCTCCTGCCCGCGCGGGTCGCGGAGGCGGACGCGGAGACGCTGCTCACGGCGGTCGCGGGCGGCGGCGAGCTCACGATCGACCTCGAGGCGCAGACCGTCGCGGACGGCGGCACCGTCTTCCCCTTCATGGTCGATCCCGTGTGGCGCCTGAAGCTCCTCAACGGCTGGGACGACATCGACCTCACCCTGAACTACGGGCAGGACATCGCCGCCTTCGCGGAGGCCGACCGGGCGGCGCGCCCCTGGGCGGCGCCCCGCACGCCGCCGGCGGCGCGCTGACCGCGCGCCGATCTCACCGGCGCGTGGCGCGTCCGAACGCCATGACGCCGTCGGCGAGCCGGCCGAACTTCAGCGCGGCGAGATCGCGCGCGTAATTCTGGTGCAGCCGCCAGGGCGGCCTCGTGCCTTGCTTCGGCAGCAGGGCGGCGGCGCGGCGGATGTAGCCGGAGGTCAGGCCGATCGCGGGCTCCTCGGCGATGGGGCCGACGGGCCGGCGCGGCACGCACCAGTCGAAGCCGTGCGCCGCCATGTGGTTCAGGAGCCGGCACACGTAGAGCGCCGTGAGCTCGCATTTCAGCGTCCAGGACGCATTGGTGTAGCCGATCGCGCAGGCCGCGTTGGGGACGTCGCTCAGCATCATGCCCTTGTAGAGAAGCGCCTTCGCGAGATCGACCGGGGCGCCGTCGACGTCGAGGCGCATCCCTCCGGCGAGCTTCAGCTTCAGGCCCGTCGCGGTCACGATCAGGTCGGCCTCCAGGGTGCTGCCGGAGCGCAGGCGCAGGCCGGACGGCGTGAAGGTCTCGATCTCGTCCGTGATCACCGAGGCCGTTCCGGCGCGGAGCGCCTGAAAGAAATCCCCGTCCGGCGCGACGCACAGGCGCTGGTCCCACGGATCGTAGCGCGGCGTGAAGTGCGTGGCGACGTCGACATCCGGCCCGAGCTCCCGGCGCGCGCCGCGCAGGATGCCCCGCCTGGTGAACCCCGGCGCGAGCCGGGCCAGGGCGTAGACCGCCGAGGTCATGAGCACGTTCTTCCAGCGCACGAGGCCGTGGGCGAGCCGTTGCGGCAGGTGCCGGTGGAGGCGGTCCGCGATGGCGTCGCGGGAGGGGAGCGCGACGATGTAGGTCGGCGAGCGCTGCAGCATGGCGACGTGGGCGGCGCGGCGCGCGAGTTCCGGCACGAGCGTGACCGCAGTGGCGCCGCTGCCGATCACCACCACCCGGCGGCCGGTGTGATCGAGGTCTTCAGGCCAGTGCTGCGGGTGGACGATCCGGCCCGCGAACCGGTCCATTCCGGGCCATTCCGGACCGTGGCCGGCCTCATAGTCGTAATAGCCCGTGCAGAGGAAGAGAAAGCCGCAGGTGAGGCGGACGACGCCGCCGGCGGTCTCGGCCTCGACGGTCCAGCGCGCCTCGGCGGAAGACCAGGAGGCGCGGGTCGCCCGGTGGCCGAAGCGGACCGCGCCCTCGATGCCGTGCTCCCGGGCGGCGTCGCGGATGTAGCGCAGGATCGACGGGCCGTCGGTGAAGGCCTGTCCGCTCGGCCAGGGCCGGAAGCTGTAGCCGAGCGTGTACATGTCGGAATCGGAGCGCACGCCGGGATAGCGGAAGAGGTCCCAGGTGCCGCCGATCGCATCCCGCGCCTCCAGGATCGCGAAGGTGCGGGCGGGACTGCGGGTCTTGAGCGCATGCGCGGCCGCGATGCCGGACAGGCCGGCGCCGACGATCAGCACGTCGACATGGTCCTGCGCCGGGACGGCGGGGGGCAACGCGGGAGCGGCGTGGAAGTTGTCCATGAGGTGAGCTTCTAGAGCATTTTCGCTTCCGGTGGACCCACACGTCCCGACGCGCCGCCAGGCCGCCCCGCCCGCGGGCGAGGCGGCGTCGAGGCCAGGGCTGCGGGCCGCCCGGATGCCCGCCTCCTGCGCCGTTAACGCTCCGCTGTCGGGCGCCGGCGAAGATGGCTTTCGCCGAGAACGAAAGGGCTGCCCCATGGACTTCACCGCCTATGTGATCGACGGCCATCAGGTCGACATCCGTCCGGCTTCCGTCGACCGGATCTGGATGGACGAGACCGGCGACCGCTTCGCCTATCGCTGCCTGCCGCTCGCCATCGCGAACGCGCACGGCTGGGAGATCGGCTGCCGCTCCGGCTTCACGGCGGTCTGGGACGGCACGAAGAAGCAGCAGGCGATCCGGATCCTGGCGGACGAGGGCACCGTCGCGCCGGCGATCAGCCATTTCGGCAGCGGCGTGCTGACGTTCCACATCCCCTGCATCTTCCGCACGCCGCCGGGCTACGACCTGTGGGTCCAGGGCCCGGTCAACCGGCCCAAGGACGCGATCGCCGCGCTCCAGGCCGTGATCGAGACCGACTGGGCGCCCTACAGCTTCACGATGAACTGGCTGTTCACCCGGCCCGGCGCCGAGGTGCGCTTCGAGGCCGGCGAGCCCTTCTGCCACGTCTTTCCCGTGCGGCGCGGGGAGGTCGAGGCCTTCGCCCCGGCGGTGCGGCCCCTGTCGGCCGATCCCGATCTGCAGGAGCAGCACCGCCTGTGGGCGGAGAGCCGCTCGACCTTCAACAAGGACCTGCGCCAGGAGGGCTCCGAGGCGCGGGCCGCCAAGTGGCAGAAGCTCTATTACCGCGGCCTCGACGTGCACGGTCAGGAGGGCGCAGAGGACCACCGCACCCGGGTCCGCGTGAAGCCGTTCAAAGCGCCCTGAACGCCCGCCGGGGCCGAGAGGCCGAATCCGACACCCTGTTGAAGAGGTCCGACGGCCGACCCGGCCGCGGATGCGCGCCCGCGCGTCCCATCGGGGTGCCCCCAACGACAAGCCGGCGCATCGGACCGGTGAGAACAGGCATTTTCGGAGCCTGGAGCCGTCGCTCGCGCCGGGAGCCGAGCCCGTCGGGCATGAATTCGCAGGAGTCTGCAATGGTTTCCGATAGATAAAATTCTATTCAAATGTCCTGGGATCGAGTCTAGCTTTCCTTCGCGGCCATGTCAGAAAGATAAAAGTTTAGGAAAGCGGTTAAATTTTTATATAAAGTCTAATCGATATTTTAACCATTTAAGATCTAACCTCGTTGACTCTTGAGCGCAGCTTGGCCTTCTAGAAGAAAGTTAATTCTGGAGGGGGCCATGGCGAGTACAACCTTCTACATCAGCGGCGAACCCGGTGTGCAGATCACCGTCGAAGAGGTTCCCGTGGGGCTCACCACCGGGCTCAAATTCACGCTTCTGGTCAAAGACGAGATGGCCTCCGGCGAGACCCAGACGGACACCGGCGACCTGCGCGCCCTGTTCTTCGATGTCGCCGACGAGAGCCTGCTCGGATCGCTCTCCGTCACCGGCGCGCACGTCACCAAATCCGTGTTCAAAGCCGATGACGTGAGCGACCTCGGCAACGGCGCGAACATGAACGGCAGCGGGCCGGACAAGTTCGACGTCGGCATCGAGATCGGCTCGCAGGGAATGAGCGCGGACGACATCCAGTCGACGACGTTTACGATGGTGTCCTCGAGCGGCCCGCTGAGCCTGAGCCTCCTCGACAAGTCCCTCTTCGCCCCGGGCGAGGGATCGATCGCCGTGCGCATGACCTCGGTCGGCCAACAGGGCGGGACTGACAATGAGCGGAAGGACAGCCTGAAGCTCTACCGGGACCTGCCGGACCTGCCTCCGCCAGCGCCCGCGAAGGCGTCGCTGGGCGACACAGTGTGGGAAGATACGAACGGCAACGGGGTCCAGGACTCGGGCGAACTCGGCATCTCCGGCGCGACCGTGCGGCTCATCGATGCCAACGGCGCCACGGTGGCGACGAAGACCACGGACACCAACGGCAAGTACAGCTTCACCGACCTGACCCCTGGCAACTACCAGGTCGAGTTCGTGACGCCTACGGGCTACGTGCCGACCGGCCAGGACCAGGGCGGCAGCGACACCGCCGACAGCGACGCCGGCGCCGGCGGCCGCACGGCCACGGTCAACCTCTCGGCGGGTGAGAACGACATCTCGGTCGACGCGGGCTTCTACCAGCCCGCCACGGTCGGCGACCGGGTGTGGCTGGACACCGACGGAGACGGGGTTCAGGACGCCGGCGAGGCGGGCCTGACCGGCGTCACGGTCAAACTCGTGAACGCCGCCGGAACCGTCGTGGCCACGACCACCACTGGTGCGAACGGGATCTACGGCTTCGCCAACGTGGCACCCGGCACCTACTCGGTGCGGTTCGAGGCGCCGGCGGGCTACACCTTCACGGGTACCGACAAGGGCGGCAACGACACCGCCGACAGCGACGCCAACGCGCTCGGCAACACGGCCCCGTTCACCGTCACCTCAGGGTCCTCCAACCTGACCCTGGATGCGGGGCTCTTTCAGACCGCCTCGCTGGGCAACCGGGTCTGGGAGGACACGAATGGCAACGGGATCCAGGACGGCGAGCCGGGGATCGCCGGCGCGACCGTCAGGCTCCTCGACGCCAACGGCAACACGATCGCGACGAGGACCACGGACACCAACGGCAACTACAGCTTCACGGGCCTGATCCCCGGGGACTACCAGGTCGAGTTCGTGACGCCTGCGGGCTATACGCCGACCGGCCAGAACACGGGCAGCGACGACGAGGCCGACAGCGACGCGGGCGCCGGCGGCCGCACCGCCACGGTCAACCTCACCTCCGGCGAGAACGACACCTCGGTGGACGCCGGGTTCACGCCGCCGCCGTCCCCGCCTCCTCCGCCTCCTCCCCCGCCTGTGACGGACCGCGACGATCTGATCGAGGGCGGTGACGGCAACGACCTCATCCACGGCGGCGAGGGCAACGACGAGATCCAGGGCGAGGGCGGCGACGACCTCATCATCGGCGGAACCGACAACGGCACCATCACGAACACCGGCAACGCACGCCTGTTCAAGGTCGGCGACAACCTCTACGGCAACGACGGCCGCGACAAGTTCGTCTACGCCAAGGGCGACGGCGTCGACCTGATCTGGGACTTCCAGCCCGGATCCGACACCATCCGCCTGCACGGCTTCACGAGCGCGGAAGCCAGCAGCGTCGAGATCGTCTACGTGAAGGGCATCGCGAACGCCATCGGGACCGGCAACCACAACAAGATCGCCATCGTGTTCAACGGCGACACGCAGGGCGC
>DATAGO010000006.1:0-50734 GCA_036263675.1 Microvirga sp.
CCGCATGAAGGGCGATTCCGGCGAGAACCTGATCGGCCTGCTTGAGCGCCGGCTCGACGCCGTGGTGTACCGCTCGAAATTCGTCGCCACCCCGTTCGCGGCGCGCCAGTTCGTCAACCACGGCCACGTCCGGGTGAACGGGCGCCGGGTCAACATCCCGAGCTTTCTCGTGAAGGCAGGGGACGTGATCGAGGTCAAGGACAAGTCGAAGCAGCTCGAGATCGTGCTGGTGGCGAACCAGTTGGCCGAGCGCGACGTGCCCGACTACATCGAGGTCGACCACTCCAAGATGACGGCCCGCTACACCCGCATCCCGACCCTCTCGGAGGTGCCGTATGCGGTCCAGATGGAGCCGAACCTGGTGATCGAGTTCTACTCGCGCTAACCGGCCCGAGAGAGACTCCAAGGAAGCCGCCCCTCGGGGCGGCTTTTTTGTTGCGCGGGGCAGCCCCGCGGGCTGCGCCCTCGACGGAAGTTCAGGTTGTATGTGCGAATAATGCAATCCATGATGGCATCAAGGGGGCCATCATGGCGAAGAACATCGTTCTGTTTTCGGACGGCACCGGCAACAGCTCGGGCAAGCTGTTCCGCACCAATGTCTGGCGTCTCTACCAGGCGCTCGACCTGACGCATCCCGCCGACGCGCAGGCCGCTGCGGGCGAGACCCCGCAGATCGCCTATTACGACGACGGGGTCGGGACGTCCTCGTTCAAGCCGATCGCGATCCTGGGCGGCGTGTTCGGCGTCGGGCTCAAGCGCAACGTGCTCGACCTCTACGTCTTCCTCTGCCGCAACTACGAACCGGGCGACCGCATCTACGCCTTCGGCTTCAGCCGCGGCGCCTTCACGATCCGCATGCTGATCGGCCTCGTGGTCACGGAGGGGATCCTCGGCTGCACCACGGAGGAGAGCCTCCGGCGCCATGCCGTCGATGCCTACCGGTCGTACCGCGTCTGCTACAATCCGCACGGCTGGCTCGTCAGGCCAGTGCGGGCGCTGCGTGACGCGGCTGTCCGGATCTGGCGGCGCCGGCGCGGGCAGCCGCTCTATGAGGAGATCGAAAAGCAGCCGGTGGAGTCGGTCGAGTTCGTCGGGGTGGGGACACGGTCTCGGCCTACGGCCTGCCGATCGCCGAGATGACCCGCGGCATCGACAAGGTCATCTGGCCGCTCTCGATGCCCAATTACCGCCTCTCCGCCAAGGTCAAGCGCGCCCGGCACGCGCTCGCGCTCGACGACGAGCGCGACACCTTCCATCCGCTCCTCTGGGAAGAGGAGAAGGAGCCGGAGCCGCCCCCGGGCGAACAGCCCCGGCTCCAGCAGGTCTGGTTCGCCGGCGTCCATTCCGACGTGGGCGGCGGCTATCCCGACGACGGCCTCGCCTACGTGTCGCTCGACTGGATGGTGAAGGAGGCGCAGGCAGCCGGGCTGCGTTTCGTCCCCCACGTGCTGGAGGAGTTCGACGCGGCCCGCAACCCGTACGGGCCGATCCACAATCCGCGCCAGGGCCTCGGCGGCTACTACCGCTACCAGCCGCGCAAGATCTCGGCCCGCCTCGTGCCGCCGGACCCGCGCACCCGCGTGATGCAGGATCCCGACCGCGGCGAGCAGGGCTTCCTCGTCACCGCCCGGATCCACCACAGCGTGCTCGACCGGATCCGCTTCGGCGGCGACCACTACGCCCCGATCGTGCTGCCGGACCGGTTCGACGTGGTCGATTCCTCCGGTGCCATCGTGCAGTCCGCCCCCGGGGGCGCATCGGGCCTGCATCCGGGCGAGCGCCAGGAATGGGTCTGGAACGACGTCTGGCGCCGGCGGATCACCTATTTCGCGACGGTGCTCGCCTCCGCGAATCTTGCGGCCTTCCCGCTCTACCAGGCGAAGTGGCCGCCATCGGTCTGCGAGGGGCCGTTCTGCGCCCTGTCGCCGCTCTTCCAGGCCGTCACCGCCGTGCTGCCCCGGTTTCTCGAAGGCTGGGTGGAGGCCTATGCGGCGGCCCCGGGCTGGTTCGTGCTGAACGCCATCGCGCTCGCAGCCCTGATCCTGCGCAGCTCCGCGCTCCAGCGCCGGATCGAGGACGGGATGCGCGAGCAGTGGGAGCAATGCCTGGGCCTGCGCACCGGCGCCCCGCCGCGGACCGTCGCGGGCCGGAACGCGGATCTGCCCGCGAACTGGATCTACCGGCTCCGCGCCAGCCCTGCATACCAGCGGATCCTCCAGGCGCTCAAATGGCGCCTGCTGCCGTACGGGTTCGGCGCCGTGACCCTCGTCGGCGCGATCGCACTCGGGGCAATCGTCATCTGGTTCCTCGCCGCTCGAATCGGGGTCGTGATCGCGGAGCGGTCCGGCTCGATCTGCACCCTCGACGCGCAGCCGGCCCGGACCGAGCGCTTCTCCACCGCCGATCCATGCTGGCCGGCGGGCATCCGCGTGGAAGCGGGCCGGCGCTACACGATCGAGATCGAGGTCAGCACGGGCTGGAGCGATGCCGGCCTGGTCGCGACCGATCCCACGGGCTTCGGGAACGAGCGCTTCGCGTGGCCCGGGCGCTGGCTCGCGGTCCTGTCGCGCCGTTCGCTGCACGACCGGTGGTTCCAGCCCCTCCTCCGCATCCGCGAGGACGGCGGCGGCGTGCAGCTTCAGGCGCTGGACTTCTGCGGCCGCTGCGCCGACCCGCAGCGGCGGCGGTTCTCGCTCGAGTTCGTGGCCGAGGTCTCGGGCGAGGTGCAGATCACCGTCAACGACGCGGTGCTCGGGCTCTGGCTGACGGGCGGGTTCTACGCCGACAACCGGGGCGATGCGGAGGTGCGCGTCACGCCCGTGCTGCCGTAGCGCCGCACCGGGCAGAACGAAAAAGGCCGCCCCGAGGGGCGGCCGAGGGTGGGGTCTCGAAGGTCCGGGCGGCGGCTATTGCGGGCGGTCGCCACGCCGGTCGCCGCGCCAGCGCTCGCCGCGGGCCTCGCGCATGAGGCGGGGCAGGAGGCGCCTCTGGCTCTCGTCGAGGGAGGCCCAGAACGGCTTCATGGCGGCGCTCAGGGCGCGCATCCGCTCGGCTTCCTCGGAGGCGCGCGCGGCGCGCTCCTCGATGCGCTGCATGTAGTCGCCGCGGTCCTCCCGGCGCGTGACCGCCCGGCCGGCGCGCCGGTCCTCGCGGCGCTCGGCGCGCTCCTCGCGCCGCTCCGCCCGATCCTCCTTGCGCTCGGCGCGCTCCGCCATGTCGACCCGCAGCGCCCGCTCCACGGGGGACCAGAGCCGCCTCTGCTCCTCGGTGAGCTTCAGGCCGGCCTGGATCGCCGCGATGCGGGCGTCCGCGAGCGCGGCCCGGTCGGTGGCGGACAGGCCGTCGCGGGTGTTCGGCAAGGGGGCGGCAAGGGGGGCAGCCAGAGGCGCCGGCGCCGTGCTCGTGACCGGGGGCGGGCTAGCGGGCGCCGTCTGCTGGGCGATGGCGGCGGCTCCGGCGAGCGTCAGGACCGATGCGGCGGTCAGGATCGCAAGGGCTTTCATGCGGGGTCTCCTGGGGTGATCGATGGGAGCAAGCTTCGCCGCCCGCGGCTCTCGGGTCCGTGAACGCCGCATGAAACTTTCGTCATGTTCCTGAGCGGCGGCTGAACGGGTCGCCGCTCAGAGCGTCTTCAGGAAGCCCGCGAACCGCATCAGCCCCTCGGGCCAGGGCCCGTGGCCGCTCGCGGTGTTGAGGTGGCCGGAATCGCCCGCGTCGACGATCGCGGCGCCCCAGGCATAGGCGAGGTCCTCGGCCTTGTCGTAGGCGCAGTAGGGGTCGGTGCGGCTCGCCACCAGCACGGAGGGGAAGGGCAGCGGATCGCGCGGCAGCGGCCCGAAATCGAGCTCCACGCCGGGGACGAGGTCCGGGTTCTCGACGTCCGGCAGGCCGACCAGGAAGGCGCCGCGCACCCGGCCGTTTCCGAGCTGCGCGGCCGCATGGGCCACTGTGGGCACGCCGAGGCTGTGGGCCACGAGCACCACGGGCCGCGTCCCGCGCGATGCTTCCGCGACCACGCGGGCGACCCATTCGTCGCGCTTCGGCTCGGTCCAGCTCGCCTGCTCGACGCGGCGCGCGGTCGAGAGCTGCCGCTCCCAGCGGCTCTGCCAATGGTCGGGCCCGGAATTCTCGTAGCCCGGGACGATGAGGATGTCGCAGTCGGAGGTCCGCATGGGCGGCAGGTACCCTCGGGAGGGCTGGGGATCAAGCCGGCTCTACGCCTCTTCGGCCCCGAAGACGCGGCGGAAGATCGTGTCGACATGCTTGAAGTGATACCCGAGGTCGAAGCATTCCTCGATCTCGTTTTCCTCCAGTTTCGCCGTGACTTCCGGGTCTTTCTTCAACAGATCCAGGAAGTCTCCTTCACCGCGCCAGACTGGCATCGCGTTGCGCTGCACGAGGCGATAGGAATCCTCGCGCGACACGCCCTTCTGGGTCAGCGCCAGCATCACCCGCTGCGAGTGAACGAGGCCGCCGAGGCGATCGAGGTTGCGCTGCATGGTCTCCGGATAGACCACGAGGCGCTCGACCACGCCCGTGAGGCGGGCGAGCGCGAAGTCGAGGGTCACGGTGGCGTCGGGGCCGATCATGCGCTCGACCGAGGAATGCGAGATGTCGCGCTCGTGCCAGAGCGCCACGTTCTCCATGGCGGGCATCGCATAGGCGCGCACCATGCGGGCAAGGCCGGTGAGGTTCTCGGTCAGCACGGGGTTGCGCTTGTGGGGCATCGCGGAGGAGCCCTTCTGCCCTTCCGAGAAATACTCCTCGGCCTCCAGGACCTCGCTGCGCTGGAGATGGCGGATCTCGGTGGCGAGACGCTCGATCGAGGACGCCACGACGCCGAGCGTCGCGAAGAACATGGCGTGCCGGTCGCGCGGGATCACCTGCGTAGAGACGGGTTCGACCGCGAGGCCCATGCGCCCGGCGACGTATTCCTCGACCCTCGGGTCGATGTTGGCGAAGGTCCCGACCGCGCCCGAGATCGCGCAGGTCGCGACCTCGCGCCTCGCCTCGACGAGGCGCCGCTTCGCGCGCTCGAACTCGGCATAGTAGCCCGCGAGCTTCACCCCGAAGGTGATGGGCTCGGCGTGGATGCCGTGCGAGCGCCCGATGGTCGGCGTCGACTTGTGCTCGAGCGCCCGGCGCTTGAGGGCGGCGAGCAGCGCGTCCACGTCGGCGATGAGCAGGTCGGCGGCGCGCACGAGCTGCACGTTGAAGCAGGTGTCGAGCACGTCCGACGAGGTCATGCCCTGGTGGACGAAGCGCGCCTCCGGGCCGACGATCTCGGCGAGGTGCGTCAGGAAGGCGATGACGTCGTGCTTCACCTCGCGCTCGATGGCGTCGATGCGCTCCACGTCGAAGGTCGCCGCGGAGCCCTTCTCCCAGACGAGGTCGGCCGCCGCCTTCGGGACGACGCCGAGATCCGCCAGCGCCGTGGTGGCGTGGGCCTCGATCTCGAACCAGATGCGGAACTTCGTCTCGGGCGACCAGATTGCCACCATCTCGGGGCGGCTGTAGCGGGGGATCATGGGAACCTCGCGGATCTCAAGGGAATTGAAGGCGGGTCAGACCCATTGCCCGGTCGCCGCCTCGGCGGCCTGGCGGATCGCGGCGATGTTGGCGGCGTAGGCACCGCCCTTGAACACGGCGGAGCCCGCGACCAGCACGTCGGCGCCGGCGGCGGCGACGAGCGGGGCGGTCTCGGGCGTCACGCCGCCATCCACCTCGATGCGGATGTCGCGGCCCTCCGTCATGGCCCGGATGCGCCGGATCTTGTCGCAGACCGAGCCGATGAAGGCCTGGCCGCCGAAGCCCGGGTTCACGGTCATGCAGAGCACGAGGTCGACCATGTCGAGCACGGGTTCGACGGCGCCCTCGGGGGTGGCGGGGTTCAGGACCACGCCGGCCTTCTTGCCGAGCGCCCGGATCGTCTGGAGCGAGCGGTGCAGGTGGGGACCGGCCTCCGCATGGACCGAGATCACGTCGGCGCCCGCCTTGGCGAAGGCTTCCAGGTACGGGTCCGCCGGCGCGATCATGAGGTGGACGTCGAAGACTTTCCGCGAATGCGGCCGGATCGCGCGGACGATGTCCGGGCCCAGGGTGATGTTGGGCACGAAATGCCCGTCCATCACGTCGATATGGATCCAGTCGCCGCCGGCCTCGTCCACGGCGCGCACCTCTTCGCCGAGCCGGGCGAAATCGGCCGAGAGGATCGAGGGGGCGATCAGGAGGGGGCGGGTCATGGCGCGCGGGTATCACGACCCCCACCGGGCGGCAACCGCACCGCCCGCAGGGGTGGGGCTCAGGAGCCCCCGGCGGCGACCGGCGGGGCCTGAGGCACGAGCCGCCGGGCGAGCGGCTTCATGACCTGGGGCATGAGGTAGATCGGGAACTGGGCCAGCGCGAAGTAGAGGAAGGTGGTGTCGGGCGTCGCCGCCCCGAGCGCCGCGATCAGGAGGCCCATGTTGCGCTGGCCGGTGGCGTAGCCGAGCACGAAGCGGTCCGCGCGCTGGAGCGGCCGCAACGCGAGCCAGGCCATCGCGAAGCCCGAAAGCGACACCGCGAAGGCGATGGCGAGGAAGCGGGCGACCCGGCCGGGATCGGACATCGCGGCGGCCGGCACCCCGTCCATGGCCGCGACCGCGAACAGGAAATACATGACGACGCCGACCCCGTCGAACCGGGCCTTGTGGGCGCGGATGCGCTCCTCCCCCATGACGACGCGCAGCACGGCCGCGGCCAGGATGGCGCCGCCGATGAGGAAGACCAGGCGGCGGATCAGGATGCCGAGGTCGAGGGGCACCACGGCGCCGGCGATGAGCTCTGCCAGGACCGGCGACACCAGGGGCGCCAGCGTGGTGGTGAGCAGCACCGCGCTGATGATGAGGGTCGGCTGCATCCCGAACAGCATCGCGATCGCCGGCGCCGACATGATCGGCGGCGCGGCGCCCAGCAGCGCGAGGCCGAGCACGAGGCCCGGATCGAGGTTCTCCCGGCCCACGATCGCGAGACCCAGGCCCACGATCACGGCCGGCGCCGCTACGAGCCAGAGGGAGGCGAGCACAAGCGGCCCCGGGCGGCGCAGGAGGAGCTTGAGGGCCGCCCGGTCGATCCGCGCGAAGGTGATGGTGACGAAGACGAAGATCGTCAGGCCGAGCAGGGGCCGGGCCGCGGCCGCGAATTGCGGCAGGGCGAGTCCGAAGAAGATGCTCAAGGCGAAGCCCTGCGTGCCGTAGCGGCCGATCAGGGCGAGGCCGTCGAGGAGGAGCTTCATGGCGGGGGTCCGGCCGGGCGCATGGGGCTGTCTAGCCCGGTGGGCGCGCAGCGCAAGCCGCAGGAGACGGTCTGGCCCCGTGAGCGCGCGGCGCAAGCGGCGCGTCGGCCGCCCGCTGATTTCACCGCGGGGCACTGGCGCGGCGTCAGCAATGTTGCCATATCGTGGCGCTTCACGGGGCGCCCGCAGGATCAGGCGGAGGCAGGACGGTCATGCGCAGTGACGTAGTGGTGTTGGGGGCCGGCATCGTCGGCGTGTCGATCGCGCTGCACCTCCAGAAGCGCGGCCGCCAGGTGGTCCTGATCGACCGCCGCAAGCCCGGCGAGGAGACCTCCTTCGGCAATGCCGGCCTGATCCAGCGCGAGGGCGTCTATCCGTACGGCTTCCCGCACGATTTCGGCGCGCTCCTGCGCTACGCGCTCAACAACACCACGGACGCGCATTACCACCTCGCGGCCCTGCCGCGGATCGCGCCCTTCCTGTTCCAGTACTGGATGCATTCGCGCCCGCAGCGGCACGAGGCGATCGCGCGGATGTATGCGCCCCTGATCGAGCGAAGCGTCACCGAGCATATGGCGATCGCGGCAGAAGCGGGCGCCATGCACCTCATCCGCCCGAACGGCTGGATCAAGGTCTACCGCACGCAGAAGGCCATGGACGCGGAGGTCAAGGACGCGGAGGAGACGAGGGCCGAGTTCGGCGTGAACTTCCGGGCGCTCGACGCCAAGGGCGTCGCCGCCGAGGAGCCACACATCAAGGCCGAGCTCGTCGGCGGCATCCACTGGACCGATCCGGCCTCGGTCTCCGACCCGCACCTCCTCACCATGGCCTATGTGGGCCTGTTCGAGCGCCTCGGCGGCAAGCTCATGGCGGGCGACGCCAGGACCCTGGAGGAGGGCGGGACCGGGTGGCGCGTGCAGACCGAGGGCGGGGCGCTAGAGGCCGGCGCCGCGGTGATCGCGCTCGGCTCCTGGGCCGACACGGTGACGGATCGGCTCGGCTACCGCCTGCCGCTCGCGGTCAAGCGCGGCTACCACATGCATTACCGGCCGGACGGCAACGCGGTGCTCAACCACCCGACCCTCGACTTCGAGCGAGGCTATTTCCTCGCGCCCATGTCGAAGGGCATCCGCCTCACCACGGGCGCCGAGTTCGCCCACCGGGACGCGCCCAAGACGCCGGTCCAGCTCGCCCGTGCCGAGCCGGTGGCGAAGACGTTCTTTCCCTTGGGCGAGCGCGTCGATCCGGAACCCTGGATGGGCACGCGCCCCTGCACCCCCGACATGATGCCGATCATCGGCCCGGCCCCGAAGCATCGGAACCTCTGGTTCGGCTTCGGCCACGCCCATCACGGGCTGACGCTGGGCCCGGTCACGGGGCGAATCCTCGCCGAGATGATCACCGGCGAGACGCCGGTGGTCGACCCGCGGCCGTACCGGGCCGACCGGTTCTAGGCGCTCCCTCGACCCGCAACTGGACTCCCTCTCCCCGCTCGCGGGGAGAGGGAGTCCAGTTGCGGGTCGAGGGAGAATCGGTCCCGCCAGGCGGGCAGGGCCCCCGGGAAGGGCAGGGCGGTGGCCTCGTAGACCCCGCGGGCGATGGCGCGGGCCAGGCAGTCGGCGGCGGTGGCGCCGAGGCGGATCAGGTCCGTGGCCTCGTCGCCGAGCGGGCGGCGCCCCGTGGCGGCCGCGAACACCGTGTCGCCGTCGAACATCGCGTGCGCGAAGCGCAAGGCCTTGGCGAGGCCGTCATGGGCCACGACCGCGAGGCGCTTCGCCTGCGCCTTGGTGAGCGCCGCGTCGGTGGCGACGAGCGCGATCGTGGTGGCGGGCTGGGGACCGCCCTTCCAGGCGAGCCGCCGCATCGCGGGCGTCACCCGCTCGGGCCAGCCGAGGCCGCCGAACTCGGCCCCCTCCTCGAGCCCGCCGGCCCAGAAATGCGGGCCGCCGCCGATCACCGCCGAGGCCAGCGCGTTGACGATCACGAGCGCCCCGACCGTATGACCGGACTCGGTCACGGCGCTCGCGGAGCCCAGCCCCCCCTTGAGGTCGACCGTGGTGGCGCCGTAGCCGCCGCCCGCGGTGCCGAGCGCGAAGGTATCGTGGGCCGCCGCCGATGCGGCCGCGTAGCCGAGATCGCGGTAGGGCGCGTGGCGGCCCCACTCCTTGTCGCCGCCGTTGAGGAGGTCGAAGCAGATCGCCTGCGGCACGATCGGCACCCGCACCGGGCCGACGGGAAAGCCGATGCCGCGCTCGCGCAGGAGCGACTGCACCCCGCCGGCCGCGTCGAGCCCGAAGGCCGAGCCGCCGCCGAGCACGATGGCGTGGATCGCCGGCACCGTCCTGTCGGGCTCGAGGAGGTCGGTCTCCCGCGTCCCAGGCGCGCCGCCCTGGACCGCGCAGGAGGCGACCGCCGGCTCGTCGAACAGGGCGACCGTGACGCCGGTGGCGACTCGCTCGTCCTGAGCGTTGCCGATGCGCACGCCGTCCACGTCGGTGATGAGGTTGAGAAGACCGGTCATCCCGGGATGAGAACCGCAAGTCAGGCCGCATCACAAGCCGGGGAGGGGCAGGGTGACGCCTTTCTTGTGAGCCTCGTAGGGACTAGAAGCCCCTTATGCTGACCGTCTCCCTGCCCGCGGCCGCCCTCGGCGGGCTCATCAGTTTCCTGAGTCCATGCGTGCTGCCGCTGGTGCCGCCCTACCTCTCGTTCCTGGCCGGCACGACCTTCGACCAGTTGAGCGCGGGCGACGACCGCGGCGTGCGGCGGCGGGCGGTGCTGGCCTCGCTCCTGTTCGTGGCCGGCTTCACGACCGTGTTCGTGATCCTCGGCGCCACGGCTTCCGCGCTCGGCCAGCTCGTCCGGCAATATCTCGACGTGCTCAGCACCGTCGCGGGCCTCGCGATCATCGCCATGGGCCTGCATTTCCTCGGCGTCTTCCGGATCGGGCTGCTCTACCGCGAGGCCCGCTTCCAGGTCGACCGGCCCATCGGGCTGTGGGGCGCCTACGCGATGGGCCTCGCCTTCGCGTTCGGCTGGACGCCCTGCATCGGCCCGATCCTCGGCTCGATCCTGGCGGTCGCGGGCGCGGAATCGAGCGTCGCGCAGGGCGCGTTCCTGCTCGGCGTCTATTCCGCCGGTCTCGGCATCCCCTTCGTGATCGCGGCGTTCGCGATGAAGCCGTTCACGGCTTTCCTGAAGCGCATGCGCTCGCGCTTCGCCCTGATCGAGCGCGCCATGGGCGTGCTCCTGGTCCTCACGGGCGTCGCCTTCCTCTCGGGCTGGCTCACGGAGGCCTCGTTCTGGCTCCTCGAGACCTTTCCGGCGCTCGGCCGGCTCGGATAGGGCAGGAATCGGGTCGCGGCGCCCGCCGGGACCGCGACAATGGCGGCCTCAACCCCAGGAGGTCCCCATGACGTTCGTTGTCCGCGGTCTCGATCCCGCCCCGTTCCGCCCGCTCTTCGCTCTCGCCGACGAGGCGCTCGCAGCGCAGGGGATCCGGCGCGTCCGGGCCGACCGCCCGGATGCCTATCCCTGCCGCGTGTCCCTGCGCCGGGTCGAGGAGGGAGAGGACCTGCTCCTCCTCAACCACGCTCACCGGACCGCGGCGCATTCGCCCTACCGCGCCAGCGGGCCGATCTTCGTCGGGCGCTCCGCGACCGAGGCCGCGACCTTCGCGGGAGCCCTGCCGCCGATGCTGCAGGACCGGCTCCTCAGCCTGCGGGCCTACGACGCCGACGCGTTGATCGTCGATGCGGAGGTCGCGGAGGGCCCCGCCGTCGAGGCCGTGCTCGAGCGCTTCCTCGCCGACCCCCAGGTCGCGGCGGTCGACCTGCACTTCGCGCGAAGGGGCTGCTTCGCGGCGCGGGTCGAGCGGGCCGGCTAGAATCGGTTTGCTCGCGATGGAATCGGGAGGGGCGGGCTGTCGGCTCCGCGACCCCGTCCGGATGCGATCCTGAAACAGCCTCACGGACTCTGGCCGGGGTCGCGCTCCTTGACCGCCGTCACGTGCAGCCACTCGGTCGGCTCGTTGTCGTATCCCGACCCGTCGGCCCGCTCCACCGCGATGTCGGCCCAGCGGGCGGGCCCGTAGGCCTGCCGCAGCCAGTCCGGGGAGGGGTAGTTGAAGTAGCGGCCGAACCGGTCGCGCCCCTCCTCCGACCCGGCCTTGTAGCTGGCGTAGAACACGCCGCCCGCTTTGAGCGCGGCGTGGATCCGCGCCAGGATGGCCGGCAGGTCGCGGCGCGGGACGTGCAGCAGGCAGGCATTGGCCCAGACACCGTCGTAGGCCTCACGCGCATCGAGATCGCCGAACAGCAGCACCCGGACGGGAATGCCGAGGCGCCGCTCGGCCTCGCGCGCGATCTCCGGCGTCCCGTCGGTCGGCTCGACCCGGAAGCCGCGGGCCAGCATCGCCGCGCTGTCCTGGCCGGCGCCGCAGCCGAGCTCCAGCACCGCGCCGCCCGGCGGCAGCGCCGCGAGGAAGCCGCTCAGGCGCTCGTGCAGCGGCGCCTGTCCGCGGCCCGCATAGGCCTCGGCCTCCGCGGCGTAGAACCCGAGCGTGGTGCTGTCGTGCGCGGTCATGGGGGCTCCGGACGCAGGGGAGGGCAGGGGAACGGAAAAGCCCGCCCCGGTCTCCCGGGGCGGGCTCTGTCCTGCCAGCGGGATGGGGTGATTACATGCCCATCTCGTTGCCGGTGTAGTCGATCTTGCCGTCGGCGCCCTTCTTCCAGGTGTACATCACGTAGTCGGGACGGGTGATGTCGCCCTTCTTGTCGAAGGAGATGTCGCCGATGACGGTCTTGAAGGGCTTCCCTTCGCGCATCTTGGCGGCCATCTTCTTGCCGTCGACGGCGCCGACCTGCTTCGCGGCCTCGGCCAGGATCTGGGCCGCGGCGTAGGAGTACAGGGTGTAGGCCTCGGGCTCGTAGTTCTTCGCGCGGAACTTGGCGACCGCGTCCTTCGCGTTCGGGTTCTTGCGCGGATCCGGCGAGAAGGTCATCAGGGTGCCTTCGGCGCCCGGGCCGGCGATCGAGACGAACTCGGCCGACACGATGCCGTCACCCGACATCATCGGGGCCTGGAGCCCCTGGTCGCGCATCTGGCGGATGATGAGGCCGGCTTCCGTGTGGAGGCCGCCGAAATAGACCACGTCGACGTTGGCCTGCTTCAGCTTCGACACGAGCGCGGAATAGTCCTTCTCGCCCGGGTTGACGCCCTCGTACATGACCTCCTTGAGGCCCTTGCCGTTCATGGCCTTCTGGGTCTCGTCGGCGAGGCCCTTGCCGTAGGGGGTCTTGTCGTGGACGACCGCGACCTTCTTGCCCTTGAACTTGTCGGCGAGGTAGCCGCCGGCGACCGCGCCCTGCTGGTCGTCACGACCGCAGGTCCGGAAGGTGTTCCACTTGCCGTTGTCGGTGAACTTCGGGTTCGTGGAGGCCGGGGTGATCTGAACGATGCCGGCTTCGTCATAGACGTCGGAGGCCGGGATCGAGACGCCGGAGTTGAAGTGGCCGACGACCATCTTCACGCCTTCGGCCGCGAACTTGTTGGCGACCGATACGCCCTGCTTGGGATCCGACACGTCGTCGCCGACGACCACCTGCAGCTTCTGGCCGTTGATGCCGCCGGCCGCGTTGATGTCCTCGACCGCCTGCTCGACGCCGTTCTTGAGCTGCGCGCCGAACGCGGCGTTCGGGCCCGTGATGGGGCCGGCCACGCCGATCTTGATCTGCGCGTTGGCCACGGTGGAGAACGCGAGGCCAAGACCGAGCGCAACGCCGGTCAACAGCAGTTTCTTCATGAGGTCACTCCTCTGGATGGTTCTTGATGGGCTTTGACGCCCGGTTCGGCGGGTGAGCCCGCCGTCCGCGTGCCATCATGCCGCTTTTTCGGCGGATGTCACGCCGGATTTCGCGCGGCCTTCGGCGAAAAGCCGCTGAAATACAGTCCTTTCCCGGTCCGGCCGGGTCGGGAGACACCGGTCCGGACCGGCCCGGTCAGGATTGCTGCGCCGCCCCGGCGCGCTCGCGCCAGGAGAAGGGGCCCGTGCGCTCGTAGAGCCAGCGGTACTGGGTCGTCATCTGCCGGGCGCGGGTGTAGCGGAAGCCGAGCGCCCCGATGATCAGGATCACCACGGCGTCGACGAGGTAGTAGTGGAGCGACAGCAGCGTGCCCTCGAACAGGGCGAAGTGGATGAAGCGCACCGCCCCGGCGAGGATCAGGAGATAGGCCACGAGCTGCCGGAAGTCCCGCCAGGTGAGGGCCATGGCCCGCCCGGTCATCCATGCGGCCCAGCCGCCCATGATCACGGTGATGAGCAGGAAGAGCCAGAAGGACGGTTCTTCGTAGAGGATGCCCTGCATGGTCGGTTCACTGTCCTCTTTGCGCGCAAGGATGGGCGGCGGGCCGGGGCTGGATCCGCATCAATGCCGCCCGCCCTCGAGATAGGCCGCCTGGACCTGCGGATCGGCCAGGAGCTCCTTGCCGCTGCCGCTCATGGTGATGGTGCCCGTCACCATCACGTAGCCGCGGTGGGCGAGCTTGAGGGCGTGGTAGGCGTTCTGCTCGACCAGGAACACCGTCATGCCGTCTCGCTCGTTGAGTTCTTTGATCACGTTGAAGATCTGCTTCACGATCAGGGGCGCGAGGCCGAGCGACGGCTCGTCGAGGAGCAGGAGCCGCGGGCGGCTCATGAGGGCGCGGGCGATGGCGAGCATCTGCTGCTCGCCGCCCGACATGGTGCCCCCGCGCTGGTACAGGCGCTCCTTGAGGCGGGGGAAGAGGGTGCAGACCCGCTCGAGGTCGTCGTCGAAATGGGCGAAGCCGTTCACCGAGGCCCCCATCTGGAGGTTCTCGTAGACGGTCATGCGCGGGAAGATCCGCCGCCCCTCCGGGGACTGGGCAATCGACATGCGCGCGATCTCGTGCGTCGGCACGCGGGTGATGTCCCGCCCCGCATAGGTGATCGTGCCCTCCCGCGCCCGCGGGTTGCCGAAGATCGTCATCATCAGCGTCGACTTGCCGGCGCCGTTGGCCCCGATCAGGGTGACGATCTCGCCCTCGTTGACGTCGATGTCGACGCCCTTGAGCGCGATGATGTTGCCGTAGAAGGTCTTGACCCCGCGTACGCTGAGCAGCGGCTGGCGGGCGGCCTGGGCCGCGCGGGTCTCGTCGACCAGGACGTTGATGCCGGCGACGCTCATGGATTCTCTCCGCGTTCTGTCCCCCTCTCCCCGTTCACGGGGCGAGGGCCGGGGTGAGGGGCGGGTCGGAAGAACGCGATGGCTCCGGTGCCCTTCTCCCTCCCCCCAGGGGAGGGCGACGCGGCGGCAGCCGCGCGGGGCGGGGTGTTCGCCGAAGGCGATCTTCGTCCCACCCTCTCGCCGGATGCGCTTCGCGCAAAACCCCACCCGTCGCCCTTCGGGCGCCACCCTCCCCTGAGGGGAGGGAGACCATCGGATGCATCGCGCTCCACCGACCGGCCCCTCACCCCGACCCTCTCACCGCAAGCTGGGAGAGGGAGATGCGCGGCGGGGAGAGGGGACGATGCGTGCCCGCTCATACCCCCACCTCCGCCTTCACCTGCTCGACCTCGGCCTCGACCTTCGCGATCTCCTCGTCGTCGACGCCGAGATAGGCCGCGATCACGCGCGGGTCGTGCTGGACCTCGGCGGGCGTGCCGTCCGAGATCTTGGTGCCGTAGTCCAGCACCACCACGTGGTCGGAGATCTCCATCACCACGCTCATGTCGTGCTCGATGAGCAGGATCGAGGTGCCGTGATCCTGGCGGATCGAGAGCAGGAGCTGGTTCAGCTCGAGCGACTCGCGCGGGTTGAGGCCCGCCGCCGGCTCGTCGAGGCAGAGCAGGACCGGGTCCGTGCACATGGCGCGGGCGATCTCGAGCCGGCGCTGGGCGCCGTAGGGAAGGTCGCCCGCCGGGTCGTCGGCCCGGTCGATGAGGTTGATCTTCTCGAGCCACCGGGTGGCGCGCTCGATCGCCTCGCGTTCGGCCGCCCGGTAGCCGCCGACGCCGAGCACCCCCAGCACCGTGTAGCCGGAGGCGATCATGAGCGGGTTGTGCTGGGCGACGAGCAGGTTCTCGAGCACGGTCATGCCGGAGAACAGGCGGATGTTCTGAAAGGTGCGCGCGACCTTGGCCTTCCAGTTGATGGAATGGCCGGGCAGGCGCTCCAGGAGAAGCTCCGAGCCGCCGGTCTTGCGCAGGCGGATCATGCCCTCCGTGGGCTTGTAGAACCCGGTGATGCAATTGAACACCGTGGTCTTGCCGGCGCCGTTCGGCCCGATCAGCGCGGTGATGTCGCCGCGCCCGGCCTGGAACGAGAGGTCGTTGACCGCGACGAGGCCGCCGAAGCGCATCGTGAGATGCTGCACGTCGAGGACGGGATCCTTCGTCCAGCGCATGGGATCGGCCGCGATCGGGGTGGGGATCTGGAGCGACATCAGCCGTGGCCCTCCTTCACGAGGGAGCCCGAGATGGCTTTTCGCTCCTTGAAGACCACGGAGGGCTCGCGCTCCGAGATCAGGCCGCGCGGGCGCCAGACCATCATGGCGACCATGCCGAGGCCGAAGATGAGGAGGCGGTACTCGTTCGGGTCGAAGCCCTGGCCGAAGATCGCGCTCAGGAAGCCGAGGTTGCGCAGCACCTCCGGCCCGCCGACGAGCACCACGGCCGCGATCGCGACGCCGAACTGCGAGCCCATGCCGCCCAGGACCACGATCGCCAGGATGATCGCGGATTCGAGGAAGTTGAAGCTCTCCGGAGAGATGAAGCCCTGACGGACCGCGAAGAACGAGCCCGCGAAGCCGCCGAACATGGCCCCGATCGCGAAGGCGGTAAGCTTGGTGTTGGTGGTGTTGATGCCGAGCGAGCGGCAGGCGATCTCGTCCTCGCGCAGCGCCTCCCAGGCGCGCCCCACGGGCAGCTTGCGCAGGCGCATGGTCACGAAGTTGGTGAGGAGCGCCAGGGCCAGGATGAGATAGTAGAGGAAGATCATCCGGTGCATCGCGTTGAACTCGAGCCCGAAGGTCGCCGCGAAGCCGTTCTCGCTCGCCGTAAAGGGGAGGCCGAAGAAGCTCACGCGGGGGATCGAGGTGATGCCGGCGCCGCCGCCCGTGACGTCGACCCAGTTGATCAGCACCAGGCGGATGATCTCGCCGAAGGCGAGCGTCACGATCGCGAGATAGTCGCCGCGCAGGCGCAGCACGGGGAAGCCGAGCAGGATGCCCCAGAACGCCGCGAGGATGCCCGCGAGCGGCAGGCAGATCCAGAACGACAGGCCGAAGGTGGTCGAAAGCAGCGCGTAGGAATAGGCCCCGACCGCGTAGAAGGCGACGTAGCCGAGGTCGAGCAGGCCCGCGAGGCCCACCACGATGTTGAGGCCCCAGCCCAGCATCACGTAGGTGAGGATCAGGATGCCGAGGTCGACCCAGTAGCGCGACTCGTTCAGGCCGCCCTGGATCAGGAAGATGATGAGGGGGAAGGTGAGCGCGATGCCGAGGAAGAGCGGCAGGCCGAAGGACGACACCTTCTGAAAGGCGCTCGGGGTGGCGTGGACCGGCTCGGTCGCCTGGGCTGCGCTCGGCACGGCCTTGCGGGCGGCGCGGCTCGCCGTGAAGGCGTGCTGGAAGATGCGGAGCGCGAAGACGAGGGCGCACAGCAGCGCCACGAGGCCCCAGCGCTGGCTCAGGAAGAGGTCGGCCCCGTTCTGCTCGGTCTTGAACGAGAGAATCGGGATCGAGAGGCCGAGCGTGATCAGGGCCGAGATCGCCGCATCCTTGACGGCGGCGGCCATGTCGAGGCGGCTCGGGACCGGAGCGGCCGCCGTCTGGGCGGTGGTGGTGATCGCGGGAGCGTTCATCGGGCTAGCTTCCGGTCCGGAGGTCGGGCCGTCCGGAGAGGCCGAGGGGCGGGAGCGTCGGCTGCGCAGCCGCCCGACCGCAGAGGCGGGCGGCTGGGGCACGCAAAGGGGAGGGAGCGTTCATCGCCTCGCCTCAGACCTTCTCGACCTCGGGCCGGCCTAAGATGCCCGAGGGCATGAAGATCAGCACGATGGCGAGGATCGAGAACGCGGCCACGTCCTTGTACTCGATCGAGAAATAAGCCGACCACAGGGTCTCGATCAGGCCGATGATGAGCCCGCCCAGCACCGCGCCCGGCAGAGAGCCGATGCCGCCGAGGACCGCGGCCGTGAAGGCCTTCACGCCCGGCACGAAGCCGTCCGCGAAGCTCACGACGCCGTAATAGAGGAGGTACATGGTGCCCGCGACCGCGGCGAGCGCTGCGCCGATCACGAAGGTGAGCGAGATAGTCTTGTCGACGTCGACGCCCAGCAGCGCGGCCATCTTGCGGTCCTGCTCGCAGGCGCGCTGGGCCCGGCCCAGCGGCGTCTTCTGGACGATGTACCAGAAGATCGTGAGCAGCACGGCCGTGACCACCATGATGATGATCTGCTTGTACGACAGGGCGACCGTGTAGCCGTTGGTGCCGGTCCAGAGCGGGATCACCTCCTGAACCATGGGCGGGGTCGGCTTGTTGCGCGCGCCCTGCGCGACCTGCACGAAGTTGGCGAGGAAGATCGAGACGCCGATGGCCGAGATCAGCGGCGCGAGGCGGAACGAGCCCCGCAGCGGCCGGTAGGCGAGGCGCTCCGTCACCCAGCCCCAGAGCGAGGTCAGGACCATCGAGAGGATCATCACGATGAAGAGCGCCAGGGCGATGGAGGAGATCCCGAGCCAGGTGGTGAGGATCAGGAAGAGGATCAGGGCGATGAACGCCGAGAGCATGAAGACGTCGCCGTGCGCGAAGTTCACCATGCCGATGATGCCGAAGACCATCGTGTAGCCGATGGCGATGAGGCCGTAGATCGACCCCAGCGTCAGCCCGTTGATGAGCTGCTGCACAAATACTTCCATGTTCCGCCCGTCCCCTCTGGAGGGATTATCGTTGGTGGACCCCCAGCAAAGCACGATGCAGGTTCGAGGCCAAGTCGGGCTCAAGTCCCGTCCCGACAAACCCCGAGCAAATGGCCAAGCCGGGCGCAAGGTGGCGGGTCTCTAGCAAAGACCTTCAGGCTCCACAACGGCTTGCCGGGCGGGTTTCCTAACATGTTAACGGGCCGGAAACCCGCTCCCCGCCAGGGCTTTGGCCCGGCCCGCCGGGGATGCGCCTTCCAAAACGGGCTCCCGAGGGCCATATCACCCGGGCTCGCCCGAGCGCGGCCTCCCGAAGGCCGGCGGCGCGACCCGGAACCCCGATGCTGCAACCGACCGCGCCCCTGAACTCGGCCGATACCGGCGCCACGAAGCTCGATGCCGTGATCTTCCGCCAGGGGATGAGCCGGGTCGCGGGGGCGGTTCACGTGGTCACGACCGACGGGCCCGCCGGGCGGGCCGGCTTCACCGCGACCGCGGTCACGCCCGTGACCGACAGCCCGGCCTCGCTCCTCGTCTGCATCAACGCGGCCGGCCGCTCCGGCCGTTCGCTCACCGCCAACGCCGTGTTCTGCGTCAATACGTTGAGCGCGGACGACGTCGCCGTGGCCGACACCTTCGCGGGGCGCTCGGCACTCGAGGGGCGCGACCGGTTCGCGGTCGGCACCTGGGACACGCTCCTGACCGGGGCGCCGCTCCTCGCCACGAGCCTCGTGGCCTTCGACTGCCGCCTCATGGACGTCCGGCTCGTCGCGACGCACCACGTGATCATCGGAGAGATCGTCGGCATCCACCTCGGCGAGACACGGCCCGCGCTGGTCTACCAGGGCCGGTCCTATCACGCGCTGTGAGGGAGCGAGGCCCGCGCCCCGCGCCGGCCTGCCGGGGCAGGGCCTGTCATGCCCTCCCGGCCGGCGGCGCCCGCACCCGCCCTCAGGCCCCTCCCGCCTCGCGCTCCATCTCGGCGAGCACCGCCTGCGCCTCCTTGAAGCCGGTCCGGGCGACGGGCAGGCCGCCATAGGCGCCGGCATGCAGCAGGACCTCCTTGAGCTCCTCCCGGGTCAGGCCGTTGTTGATCGCGCCGCGCACGTGCACCCGGAACTCGTCCCACTGGCTGCGGGTCGCCGCGATCACGAGAGTCACGACCGAGCGGATCTTGGGGTCGAGTCCCGGGCGGGACCAAACCTCGCCCCAGGCGAAGCGGGTGATCACGTCCTCGAGGTCGCGGTTGAAGTCGGTGGTGCCCGTCCGGCGCGCGTCCACGTAGGAGTCGCTCAGCACCTGCCGGCGCATCCGCTCTCCCGCGGCCCGGCGTTCGTCGTCCGTCATCGCGCTTTCCTCAGCCTTCCGTCCTGCATGCGGCGCCGGTCATCGGGCTCCCCTCGACCCTTCGCCCTGCCTGCCGTTGGGGTCCGTCATTTCGATTCCCCCAGGCCTGCGTTCATTGCATCTGGCTCTCGCAGGCGCCGTGAGTAGAGTAGGCGCGGATTTTCAGCCCGAGACAAGATCGAGGAGACCAGCCTCATGGCGATGACGATGCAGGGCGAGGTGCTGCTGCCGGCCGGGCGCGACCGGGTTTGGGCGGCGCTCAACGACCCGGAGGTGCTGAAATCCTGCATCCCGGGCGTGCAGGAGCTCGAGAAGACGGGCGACACGGAGTTCCGTGCCACCGCCAAGGTGGCGGTCGGCCCCGTGAAGGCCTCGTTCAAGGGGGTGGTGACACTCTCCGACCTCGACCCGCCGAACGGTTACACGATCTCGGGCGAGGGGCAGGGGGGCGTCGCGGGATTCGCCAAGGGAGGCGCCAAGGTCCGGCTCGAGGACGCGGAGGGCGGCACGAGGCTCGCCTACGACGTCAACGCCCAGGTCGGCGGCAAGATCGCCCAGCTCGGCGGGCGACTCATCAACGGCGTGGCGAAAAAGTATGCGGACGAGTTCTTCGCCAACTTCGCCAAGTCCCTGTCTCCGGCCGAAAATGCGGCCTGAACGCGGGTTTTGGCGCGCTGGCGCCGCCGCGTGAGCGCTTGACCGCCGATTCCGGCGGGTTCACATTCGATTTCGACAGGCCGAGCCCCGCTCGGCGAGTCCAACCAGACGCCCCGAAACGGGTACGCACGAGGAGCGGCCGGGCACCGTCACGCCGGCCGAGAGGAGGACAAACTTATGGCCACCGTCACCCTGACGGTGAACGGACAATCCGTCACCGCTGATGTCGAACCCCGCACCCTGCTGGTGCAGTTCCTGCGCGAGAACCTGCGCCTCACCGGCACCCATGTGGGCTGCGACACCAGCCAGTGCGGCGCCTGCGTGGTGCACCTCAACGGCGAGGCCGTGAAGTCCTGCACGATGCTCGCCGTCCAGGCCGATGCCTGCGTGGTCACCACCATCGAGGGGCTCGCCAACGGCGCCGAGCTGCATCCCATGCAGGCTGCCTTCCGCGAGCATCACGGGCTCCAGTGCGGCTTCTGCACCCCCGGCATGATCATGGCCGCGGTCGACCTCGTGAACCGCAGGGGCCACGCCCTCGACGAGCACACGATCCGCGCCGAGCTCGAGGGCAATCTCTGCCGCTGCACGGGCTACCACAACATCGTCAAGGCGATCGCCGCCGGCGCCGAGGCCATGGCGCAGACCCCCGTCCGCGAAGCCGCCGAGTAGCAAGACACCCTCTCCCCGCCTGCGAACTCCCTCTCCCCGCCTGCGGGGAGAGGGCTGGGGTGCGGGCCCGGTCGGAAGAGCACGATGTCGACGGGTCGTCAGCCCTCCCCCTGAGCCGAGGAGGGTGCCCGAAGGGCGGGTGGGGGTTGGTGCAGGAGGCACCTGAGCGCTCGATCCTGCGCCAACCCCCACCCCCGGCCCCTCCCCGCAAGGGGGAGAGGAGACGCCGCGGAGACCACCCGCCTCACCGACCGGCCCCACACCCCAACCCTCTCCCCGTGAACGGGGAGAGGGAGTCAGCCGGGGGGAGTAGGAGACAAGGCCCCTCTCTCCATCAACGGCGAGAGGGAAGAACAACGACAAAGGGAGGATCCCCATGACCGCCACAGGCATCGGCGCCCCCGTGCGCCGCAAGGAGGACCAGCGTTTCGTCACCGGGCAGGGGCGTTACGTGGACGACTTCAACCGGCCCGGCCAGGCCCATGCCTGCTTCCTGCGATCGCCGCACGCGCACGCGAACATCCGCTCGATCAACGCCACCGCCGCGAAGGCGATGCCGGGCGTCGTCGGCATCTTCACCGGCGAGGATCTCGCGGCCGACAAGATCGGCGGGCTGATCTGCGGCTGGATGATCCATTCCAAGGACGGCACGCCCATGAAGGCGGGCCCGCATCCCGCTCTGGCGCAGGGCAAGGTGCGCTACGTCGGCGACCACGTCGCCGTCGTGATCGCCGAGACGCTCGCCCAGGCCAAGGACGCCGCGGAAGCCATCGAGGTCGATTACGAGGTCCTGCCCGCGGTGGTCGAGGGCCCGGAGGCGCAGAAGACCTCCGTGCAGATCCACGACGTCGCCCCCGACAACACCGTGTTCCGCTGGCATCTCGGCGACAAGGCGGCGGTCGACCAGGCCTTCGCCAAGGCCGCGCGGGTGACGACCATCGACCTCGTCAACAACCGCCTCGTGCCGAACCCGATGGAGCCGCGCGCGGCCTTGGGCGAGTACGATCCCGGCACCGACAACTACACCCTCTACACCACGAGCCAGAACCCGCACGTCGCCCGCCTCGTGCTCTCGGCCTTCATCGGCGTGGCGCCCGAGCACAAGCTGCGGGTGATCGCCCCCGATGTCGGCGGCGGCTTCGGCTCCAAGATCTTCATCTACGCGGAGGAGACGGTCTGCGTCTGGGCCGCCAAGAAGGTGAAGCGGCCGGTGAAGTGGACCTCGGACCGGACGGAAGCCTTCCTCGCCGACGCGCACGGGCGCGACCACGTCACCCACGCCGAGATGGCGACGGACGAGGACGGCCGGATCCTCGGCCTGCGCGTCCAGACGGTCGCGAATCTCGGCGCCTATCTCTCGACCTTCGCGTCCTCGGTGCCGACCTATCTCTACGCGCCGCTCCTGTCCGGGCAGTACGACATCCCCGCGATCTATTGCGAAGTCGACGGCGTCTACACCAACACCGCGCCGGTCGACGCCTATCGCGGCGCCGGGCGGCCCGAGGCCACCTTCGTGCTGGAGCGCATCGTCGAGAAGGCGGCGCGGGAGGCCGGAATGGACCCGGCGAAGTTCCGCAAGCGCAACTACATCAAGAAGTTCCCGCACCAGACGCCGGTCATCATGACCTACGACGCGGGCGACTATCACGCCTCCATGAACAAGGCGCTGGAGGCCGCGGACTACAAGAACTTCGGCAAGCGCCGGCGCGAGAGCGCCCGCCGCGGCAAGCTGCGGGGCATCGGGTTCTCGTCCTACATCGAGGCCTGCGGCATCGCCCCGAGCCAGGCCGTCGGCTCGCTCGGCGCGGGCGTGGGCCTGTGGGAATCCGCGGAGGTGCGCGTCAACCCGACGGGTTCGGTCGAGGTCCTCACCGGATCGCACAGCCACGGCCAGGGCCACGAGACCACGTTCGCGCAGCTCGTCTCGGACCGCCTCGGCGTTCCGATCGAGAACGTCAGCATCGTGCACGGCGACACCGACAAGGTGCAGTTCGGCATGGGCACCTACGGCTCGCGCTCGGGCGCGGTCGGCATGTCGGCCATCGCCAAGGCGATCGACAAGGTGATCGCCAAGGGCAAGAAGGTGGCGGCCCACGTGCTCGAGGCGTCCGAGGGCGACATCGAGTTCAAGGACGGCAAGTTCACGGTCGCGGGCACCGACAAGTCGCTCGACTTCGCCTCGACCGCGCTCCAGGCCTACATCGCCCACAAGTTCTCGGGCCAGGAGCTGGAGCCGGGGCTCAAGGAGGGGGCGTTCTACGATCCCACCAACTTCACCTTCCCGGCCGGCGTGCACATCTGCGAGGTCGAGGTCGATCCCGACACCGGCGTCACCAAGATCGAGCGCTGGACCGCGGTGGACGATTTCGGGATCATCATCAACCCGATGATCGTCGAGGGCCAGGTGCACGGCGGCATCGCGCAGGGCGTCGGCCAGGCGTTGCTGGAGGGCACCGTCTACGACAAGTCCGGCCAGCTCGTGACCGCGAGCTACATGGACTACACCATGCCCCGCGCCAACGACCTGCCGTCCTTCCAGGTCGGCATGACGGTGACGCCCTGCCCCTCGAACCCGCTCGGGATCAAGGGCTGCGGCGAGGCGGGCGCCATCGCGGCGCCGGCCGCCGTCATCAACGCGATCACGGACGCGCTCGGCCACGAGGACGTCGTGATGCCGGCGACGCCCCAGAACGTCTGGCGCGCCGCGCAGCGCAGCCGGATGCCGATGGCGGCGGAGTGAACCATTCTCCTCTCCCCGCAGGCGGGGAGAGGTCGAGTCGGGAAGCGACCGGGTGAGGGGCTAAGGAGAGAGGCAACTCCTCCGGCCGGCCCCCACCCCAGCCCTCTCCCCGCGAACGGGGAGAGGGGGCTCACACGGGAGAACCCAGCATGTACGCCTTCGAATACCACCGCCCCACCAGCGTCCGGCAGGCCGCGAATCTCGCCGCCAAGGCCGAGGACGCCAAGTTCATCGCCGGCGGCCACACGCTCCTGCCCACCATGAAGCAGCGCCTGGCCTCGCCCGGCAACCTGATCGACCTCGGCCAGATCGCGGAGCTGCGCGGCATCGAGCGCTCGCCCCGCGCGGTCGCGATCGGCGCGCTCACCCGCCACGCGGACGTCGCGGGCTCGGCCGAAATCCAGGAGGCGATCCCGGCGCTCGCCGAGATGGCCGAGCTGATCGGCGATCCGCACGTGCGCAACCGCGGCACCATCGGGGGCTCGATCGCCAACAACGACCCGGCCGCGGACTATCCCGCCGCCTGCCTCGCGCTCGGCGCCACGATCGTGACCAACAAGCGCAAGATCGACGCCGACGACTTCTTCCAGGGCCTGTTCACCACCGCGCTCGAGGAGGGCGAGATCATCACCAAGGTCTCGTTCCCGGTGCCCCAGAAAGCGGCCTACGCCAAGTTCCGCAACCCGGCCTCGCGCTACGCCCTCGTAGGCGTGTTCGTGGCCAAGCGCGCGGGCGAGATCCGCGTCGCGGTGACGGGCGCGGGCTCCAACGGCGTGTTCCGCTGGACGGAGGCCGAGGCGGCCCTGAAGACCCGTTTCGCCGCCAAGTCGCTCGAGGGCCTGCAGGCCTCCGCGGACGACCTCAACAGCGACATCCACGCGGACGCCGCCTACCGCGCCCACCTCATCGGCGTCATGGCGCGCCGCGCCGTGCAGGCCGCCGCCGCGCGGGAGTAGGCACCGCCTGACCCTCCCCCCGCTGCGGGGGAGGGTGGCGAGCGCAAGCGAGCCGGGAGAGGGGCGGTCCTCGCCAGCCGCTCCGTTGCCGCACGATTCTCCCTCCCCATGGGGAGGCCGGCGCCATGTCCGTCGGCGCAATCCCTCCCAGGGCGGCATCTGATCGATCCCTTCTTACCCGTCGCCTTCCCCGAGAGGAGGGAGAGTCGCGGCCCCCTCCTGCGCTCCGAGGGCTTGCCCCCGCCTCCTTGAGCCTTACCCTGTCGGAACTGCCGCCCCTCCGGAGTCCCCCCGCTTTGGCCGCCCTGCCGCAATCGATCGACGACACCCTCCAGCTCCTGAAAGGGGCCGGCTACGTGGCCGACCGGGCGCTCGCCACGGTGCTGTTCCTGTCGCTGAAGCTCGGGCGGCCGCTCTTCCTCGAAGGGGAGGCGGGCGTCGGCAAGACCGAGATCGCCAAGGTTCTTTCGTCGGCGCTCGGGCGCCGGCTCATCCGCCTGCAATGCTACGAGGGCCTCGACGTCGCCTCCGCGGTCTACGAGTGGAACTACGCCGGCCAGATGATGGCGATCCGCCTCGCGGAGGCCGGCGGCGCCGTCGATCGCGACCGGCTCGAGGGCGACCTGTTCTCCGAGCGCTACCTCGTCAAGCGCCCCCTGCTCCAGGCGCTCGAATCGGGCGAGGGCGGCGCGCCGGTGCTCCTCATCGACGAGCTCGACCGCACGGACGAGGCCTTCGAGGCGTTCCTGCTCGAGGTGCTCTCCGACTTCCAGGTCACCGTGCCGGAATTCGGCACCGTGAAGGCGGCCGAACCCCCGGTCGTGATCATCACCTCGAACCGGACGCGGGAGATCCACGACGCGCTGAAGCGCCGCTGTCTCTATCACTGGGTCGATTATCCGGATGCGGCCCGCGAGCTCGCGATCCTGAAGAGCCGCGTGCCCGAGGCGCCCCAGAAGCTCTCGCGCGAGGTCGTCGCCTTCGTCCAGGCGATCCGCAAGGAGGAGCTCTTCAAGGTCCCGGGCGTGGCCGAGACCCTCGACTGGGCCTCGGCCCTGGTCGAGCTCGACGCCGTCGCGCTCGATCCGGCACTGGTATCCGACACCCTCGGGGTCCTGCTGAAATACCAGGACGACATCCAGCGGATGCAGGGGTCCAAGGTCAAGCAGGTGCTGGACAGCGTGCGGGGAGAATTGAGGGCGGCGGAGTGACCGAGCCCGAGGAGAGCGGCCGCCTCTCCGACAACATCGCCTATTTCGCCCGCGCGCTTCGCGCCGCCGGGCTCCCGGTCGGCCCCGGCGCCGTGCTCGACGCCATCGCGGCCGTGGAGGCGGCCCGCATCGGGACGCGCCAGGATTTCTACTGGACGCTCCATGCGGTGTTCGTGAAGCGGCACGAGCACTCCGGGCTCTTCGACCAGGCCTTCCGGATCTTCTGGCGCCGGCGTGCCCTGCTCGAAAAGCTGATCGCGCAGATGTCGCCGATCGCGCCGGGCGACCTCAAGAAGGAGGACAAGCCGAAGGCCGGCGCCCTGCGCGTCGCCGAGGCGATGGCGCCCCAGGTTCCGAAAGCGCCGGAGCCGCCGAAGGAGGAGATGGAGCTCTCGGCCCGCCTCACGGTCTCGGACCGCGAGATCCTGAAGGGGAAGGACTTCGCCCAGATGTCGGCGGACGAGATCGCGAAGGCGAAGCGCGTCATCGCCGACCTGCGGCTGCCCGACGACGCGCGCCCGACGCGGCGCTTCACGCCTGACGCCCACGGCCGGCGCATCGACCCGCGCCGCACCTTCCGGCGGTCGCTCCGGGGCGGCGGCGCCGCGATCGACCTCGCCTACCGCTCGCAAGCGACCCGCCATCCGCCCCTCGTGGCGCTCGTCGACATCTCGGGGAGCATGGCGGAGTATTCGCGCCTGTTCCTGCATTTCCTGCATGCGGTCGCCGAGAAGCGCCGGCGCGTGCACAGCTTCGTGTTCGCGACCCGGCTCACCAACATCACCCGAGAGCTCGCGAGCCGCGACCCCGACGACGCGCTCGCCCGCGCCGCGCAGCGGGTGCAGGACTGGGAGGGCGGCACGCGCATCTCGCATGCGCTGCACGCGTTCAACCGCCTGTGGTCGCGCCGGACCCTGGGGCAGGGGGCCGTGGTGCTGCTCTTCACCGACGGCCTGGAGCGCGAGGTGACCCCGGAGCTCACCTTCGAGATGGACCGCCTCAAGCGCTCCTGCCGCCGCCTCGTGTGGCTCAACCCGCTCCTGCGCTTCGACGCCTTCGAGGCCCGCGCCTCGGGCATCCGCGCCATGCTGCCCCACGTGCACGACTTCCGCCCGATCCACAGCCTCGGCTCCATGGAGCAGCTCTGCCATGCGCTCGCCGCCGGCCCGGGCCCGGAGGCCCTGCCCCAGCGCTGGTTGCGCAGGGCGGGATAAGGATTAAGTCTTCCTCTGCGGAGCGGCATCGGACCGAGGGCCGATCACCCTCCCCTGGAGGGGGAGGGTCGGCCGCAGGCCGGGGTGGGGTGATTGCGCGAAGCGCATCCTTCTACACCGGGCCTGGAACTCGCCTTCGGCGACTCACCCCACCCCGCCGCTGCTGTCGCAGCGTCGACCCTCCCCCTCCAGGGGAGGGTGGTGCCCCGCGACGGGCAGACCGAGTAGAGGACGCCCGCCATGCTCTCCACCGACACCGACATTCTCCGCGAGGCCGAGGCCTGGAAGCGCGCCGGCAAGGGCGTCGCGGTCGCGACCGTGGTCGAGACCTGGGGCTCGGCGCCGCGGCCCGTGGGCAGCCACCTCGTGATCGACGGGGAGGGCAACTTCCTGGGCTCGGTCTCCGGCGGCTGCGTCGAGGGCGCCGTCATCACCGAGGCCGTGGACGTGATCGAGGACGGCAAGCCGCGGATGCTCGAATTCGGCGTCGCGGACGAGACCGCCTGGCGGGTCGGGCTGTCCTGCGGCGGGCGGATCCGCATCTATGTCGAGCGGGTCGAGTGACGCCCTCCCGCAAACCTCCTCCTCTCCTGCCCTGAGAAGCCCACCGCATCATGCCGTCCTTAGAGATCCTCCTCGCCTTCGCGGCCGCGACCGCGGTCTTCGCCTACTTTCCCGGTCCGGCGCTGCTCTACACCGCGGCGCAGACGGTGGCGCGCGGGCGGCAGGCCGGCTTCATGGCGGCGCTCGGCATCCATGTGGGGTGCTACGCCCATGTGTTCGCCGCCGCCTTCGGGCTCTCGGCCGTGTTCCGGCACGTGCCGGAAGCGTACGCCGCCGTGAAGATCGTCGGCGCGCTCTACCTCGTCTGGCTCGGCATCGACATGATCCGCAGCCGCGCCCTCGACGCGGCGCCCGGCACGGTCGCGCCGAAATCGGCCCGGCGCGCCTTCCTGGAGAGCATCGTGGTCGAGCTCCTGAACCCGAAGGTCGCGATCTTCTTCATCGCCTTCCTGCCGCAGTTCGTGGACCCCGCGGCCGACCTCCCCGTCTGGGCGCAGTTCCTGATCCTCGGTACGATCGTGAACTTTGCGTTCTCGTCCGCCGACGTCATCACGGTGCTCGCCGCCTCCACGGTGCTGTCGAAGCTCCGGCACGACGGCCTGGGCAAGAAGCTGTTCAAGTATGTCGGCGGCTCGCTCCTCATCGGCCTCGGCGCGCGCCTCGCGCTCGACCGCAACTGACGCCCCGTCCCCGCGAGCGACCCTCCTCATGCGCCTCGATCTCCTCGCCGCCCTCAACGCGGAGCGCGCCGCCCGCCGCGCCGCACTGCTCGTGACCGACACGGGAACGGGCGAGCAGCGCCTCGTGCGCGAAGCCGAGGCCGCGGCCGACCCGCTCGCCGACATCCTGCTGGAGCGCCTGCGCCAGGGCCGCAGCGGGCTCGTGGAGGCGGACGGCCGCTCGCTCTTCCTCACCGTGCAGGTGCCGCCCGTGAAGGTGGTGGTGATCGGCGCCGTGCACATCAGCCAGGCGCTCGCCCCCATGGCCCGCGGGCTCGACCTCGACGTCGCGGTCGTGGACCCGCGCACGGCGTTCGCGACGCCCGAGCGCTTCCCCGACGTGCCCGTGCTGGCCGAATGGCCCGACGAGGCCCTGCCGCGCCTCGGCCTCGACCGCTACACCGCGCTCGTGGCGCTGACCCACGACCCCAAGATCGACGATCCCGCGCTCGTCGCGGCGCTCAAGGCGGAGTGCTTCTACATCGGCGCGCTCGGCTCGCGGAAAACCCACGGCCGCCGGGTCGAGCGGCTGACGCAGGCGGGCTTCACGGAAAGCGACATCGGCCGCATCCACGCGCCGATCGGCCTCGACATCGGCGCCGTCTCGCCGGCCGAGATCGCGGTGTCGATCCTGGGCGAGATCGTCGCGACGCTGCGCAAGGACCGGAGGCGGGCGGCGTGAGCCTTCATCCCGCCGGCACAGCCCCCGTCCGGAGATCCGCCCCGTGAAGTTCGGCCCCATGCCCGTCGAGGAGGCCGTCGGCGCGCTCGCGGCGCACAGCGTGCGGGCGGGCGAGGCGGTTCTGCGCAAGGGCAGCGTGATCACCGCGACCGATGCCGAGCGCCTGCGGGCCGCCGGCATCGGGAGCCTCGTCGCCGTGCGCCTGGAGCCCGGCGACGTCGGCGAGGACGAGGCGGCGCGCCGGCTCGCGGCGGCGCTCGCCGGCGACCATGTGCGCGTCGAACGGCCCTTCACGGGGCGGTCGAACCTGTTCGCGGAGGGCGCGGGCCTGCTCCTGGTCGACCGGGAGACGATCGACCGGGTCAACGGGATCGACGAATCGATCACCGCCGCGACGCTGCCGGCCTTCAAGCCGGTCGTGGAAGGCGAGATGATCGGCACCGTGAAGATCATCCCCTACGCGGTCCCGGAGACCAGCCTAGCGCGGGCCCTCGCTGAGGCCGGCAGCGGCGGCGCGATCCGGGTCGCGCCCTACCGGCGTCGCCGCGTCGGCGTGATCTCGACCCTGCTGCCCGGCCTGAAGCCCGGCGTGGTCGCGAAGACCATCGAGGTGCTGAACCGGCGCCTGGAGCCTGCGGGCGCCGCGGTCTCCACGCACCGGCAGGTGCCGCACGATCTCGCGGCCCTCCGGGCGGCTCTCGCGGCCGAGCACGAGGCCGACCTCGTCGTCGTGTTCGGCGCTTCCGCGATTGCGGACCGGCGCGATGTGATCCCGGCCGCGATCGAGGCCGCGGGCGGGCGGGTGGAGCATTTCGGCATGCCGGTCGATCCCGGCAACCTGCTCCTCGTCGGCTCGCTCAATGGGCGGCCGGTGATCGGCGCGCCGGGCTGCGCGCGCAGCCCCAAGGAGAACGGCTTCGACTGGGTGCTGCACCGTCTCCTCGCCGACGTGCCGGTGACCCGCGCCGACATCCAGGGCCTCGGCGTCGGCGGCCTCCTGATGGAGATCGTCTCGCGGCCGCAGCCCCGGGCCGGCGGCGAGAGCGGGGACGAGGAGTGAGATGACGGACCGGAAGGCGGCGGTATCGGTCGTGCCGCAGGCCGGCGGCGCGAGCGGGGACGAGGCGTGAGCGTCGCCGCGATCGTCCTCGCGGCCGGACGCGGCACCCGCTTCGGCGAGGGCCCGAAGCTCCTGGCCTCCCTGCGGGGCAAGCCGCTCGTGCGGCACGTGGCGGAGGCGGCGCTGGCCTCGACGGCGCATCCGGTGATCGTGGTGACGGGACATCGGGCGCCCGAGGTCGAAGCGGCCCTCGCGGGCCTGCCGCTCGCGGTCGCGCACAATCCCGATTTCGCGGAAGGGCTGTCGACGTCTCTGAAGCGCGGTTTCGCGGCGCTCGATCCGGGGGCCGAGGCCGCGATCGTGCTCCTGGCCGACATGCCGCTCGTCGATGCCGCCCTGATCGACCGGCTGATCCAATGCTGGCGGGAGTCGCGCCCCGCCGCCCTCGTCCCGGTGAGCGGGGGCCGGCGCGGCAATCCCGTGGTGCTCTCGGCGGTGCTCGCGCCCGAGATCGCGCGGCTGTCGGGCGATTCGGGTGCCGGGCCGCTCCTGCGCGGACGCGCCGACGTGGTCGAGGAGCCCGTGGACGCGCCGGGCGTGCTCCACGACGTCGATACGCCGGCGGCCCTCGCGGCGTTGACGGAAGGTCGGCCGCCGGGTTCCGACTGAAGGCGCGGGGCCTCGATCAGCCAGCCGCCTCGGATGGGGCGCGCGGCGTGCCGGTGCTCCAGCCCGTGAGCTGGACGAAGCCGTCCCGCACCGCGATCACGAGATGGCGGCGGTGCTTGTGGGCGAGCGTTCCGGGCGCGAAGCGGTGCGGCTCGCTCCAGCCCGTGGCCGACCAGACGAAGAGCCGCTTGCCGTTGACCTTGGCGATCGTCTCGATGCTCCCGAACGCCCGCACCGTGCGCAGCACCTCCGCGACGGTGCCGTTCCAGTCGAGGGTGCGCTGCCGCTCGGTGACCCGCGGCCAGTAGGACCCTGGCCCTTGCGGCGCGGCGTTCTCCCAGAGGTCCGGCAGCTCGGTGCTGAGCCGCGCGCTGAGCCGCTTCACCGCCATCTGGCAGCGCGCCAGGAGCGTGTCGTGGGTCTCGTCGGGACTCAGATCGAAGCGGTCCTGGGCGAGGACCGCGCCGGTGTCGAAGGCGGGCGCGAGGACGTGCACGCTCATGCCCCAGTCCGAGCGGCCCTCCAGGATCGCCTGGAACAGCGGGTAGGGACCGCGTCCCTCCGGCAGCGGCGAGGGGTGGAAGTTCAGCGCGTAAGGAACGTGCTCCTCCCAGCCGGTCACGAGCCAGGGGTAGCCGGCGACCACCAGCGCCTGGCAGTCGAGGCTCCGCAGATCGGCGAGGTCGGCGGGGCGGATGCGGGTGGATTGGACCGGCACGCGCAAGGACCGGGCGCGGGCGATGGTGGCCTCGTTGAAGTCGTAGACCCCGTCGCAGGGCCGCGAGAACAGCTTCACGGGCTGCCAGCCGCGCTCGATCAGGGTGAAGAAGGCGTCGCCGAGAAAATCGATTCCGGCGAAGGCGAAGCGCATCGGGCGAGTCCCTGCGGCCGCGCCGGATCCGGGGCGCGGGCCGTTGCCTTAGCTAGGCCGGTTCGGGCCGTTTTGCACCTGCCCGGGCGGGAGGGTCGGTGCATCAGAAGGCACCGCTTCTCCCTCCCCCGCTTGCGGCGGGGAGGGACAAAGGGTGGGGGGCGGTGCCGCTGCCCGGGTGCTGCGTGTTCGGAGAAACTCAGGTCGTCCCCGGCACCCCCCACCCCTACCCCACCCCGCCGCAAGCGGGGGGAGGGAGGTGTCCGCTCCGGAAGAACGGGTGCTTCCACCCCGTCGCTTCGCGCTGACCCTTCCCCGGCGGGGCGGGATGTCTCCCCAGCGCCTACTGCCCGAACTGCGCCCGGCTCGCGAAGCGCACCGCGTCCTCGGCGGCGCGGAAGAGGGCCTTGGCCTTGCTGATACATTCCTGCTGCTCGGAGGCCGGGTCGGAATCGTAGACGATGCCGGCGCCCGCCTGCACGGCCATCCGGCCGTCCTTCACGACCGCGGTGCGCAGCACGATGCAGGTGTCCATCTCGCCGTTGGCGCCGAAATAGCCGATGCAGCCGGCGTAAGGACCGCGCTTGTCCTTCTCGAGCTCGTCGATGATCTCCATGGCGCGCACCTTCGGGGCGCCCGAGACCGTGCCGGCGGGGAAGCCCGCGACCAGCGCCTGGAGGGCGTCGAAGCGGGGGTCGAGGCGGCCCTCCACGTTCGACACGATGTGCATGACCTGGCTGTAGTATTCGAGGAAGAAGCTGTCCGTGACCGCGACGGTGCCGAGCTCCGACACGCGGCCGACGTCGTTGCGGCCGAGATCGAGGAGCATCAGGTGCTCGGCGCGCTCCTTCGGGTCGGCGAGCAGGCTCTCCGCATGGGCGCGGTCTTCGGCGGGCGTGGCGCCGCGGGGGCGGGTGCCGGCGATCGGGCGGATCGTGACCTTGCCGTCGCGCACCCGCACCAGGATCTCGGGCGACGAGCAGACGATCTGGAAGTCCTCGAAATCGAGGTAGCACAGGAACGGCGACGGGTTGGTGCGGCGCAGCGAGCGGTAGAGCGCGAAGGCCGGCAGGCTGAACGGCGCCTCGAAGCGCTGCGAGAGCACCACCTGGAAGATGTCGCCGGCGGCGATGTACTCCTTGGCCTGCGCCACCATGGCGCCGAACTCTTCCGGCGTGGTGTTCGACACCGGCGGCTCGAAGCTGATCCGCGTCGGGTCGGTGCGGTCCTCGAAGGGGAGGGGGCGCTCCAGCGCGAAGGTGACGGATTCGAGCCGCGCCAGCGCGGTCTCGTAGGCGGCCTTGGCGGAGACGTTCGGTTGCGGCCGCACCGGCGCGATGAGCGAGACCTCGTCGCGCACCGCGTCGAACACCACCATGACGGTCGGGCGGACCAGGATCGCGTCCGGGACGCCGAGCGCGTCCGGGTTCGGCGCGGGCAGGCGCTCCATCAGGCGCACCATGTCGTAGCCGAGATAGCCGAAGAGGCCCGCCGCCATCGGGGGCAGGTCGTCGCCGAGCGGCAGGGCGCTCTCCTGGATCAGGGCGCGCAGGCTCTCGAGCGGCGGGAGCGTCTCGGCCTCGAACGCGCCGGCATGGTCGAGGGCGCGGCGGTCGAGGCTCGCCGCCCCGTCCTGGCAGCGCCAGACGAGGTCCGGGTCGAGCCCGATCATGGAATAGCGGCCCCGCACGGCGCCGCCCTCGACCGACTCGAGCAGGAACGCCGCTCCGCGGCGGCCGCTCCGGAGCTTCAGGAAGGCCGCGACGGGCGTGATGAGGTCGCCGACCAGCGTCGCGCGCAGCACGCCGGCCTCGCCGGCCGCATAGGCGCGGGCGAAGCTGTCGAAATCGGGCGTGACCATCGGGCGGACCGGAATGGGACGGAATGGACCGGAATGGACCGGCGGCTCAGATCTCCCCGCCGACGACCTGGCGGAGCGCCTGCTGGTTCACCGTCACGGCGATCCCCTTCTGGGCCTCGGCGACGAACTCGGCCAGGAGATCGTCGCTCATGGTGCTGCGGAGCTGGTCCTCGACGCGCTCGGCCTCCTGGGTGGTGGTGACGTAAGGCGGCACCGACGCGGCCGTGACCTTGAAGACCACGCGGGATTCCGGCCCCCCCGCGACGCTGCCGGCCTTGCCCACGGGGGTCGCGAAGATCCGGTTCACGGCATCGGGGGGCAGGTCGCCAGCGGCCTGGCGCCGGGCGAGGTCCGCGGCGGTCTTGGCCTCCGCGCCCGCCTCCGCGGCGACGGCCTCGATCGCGTCGCCCTTGTCGAGGCGCTCCACGAGGCCGCGCGCCTTCTCGGTGAGGCGGCGGCCGATCTCGTCCTCGCGCCACTGCTTCTCGACCTCGGCGCGCACCTCGTCGAGCGGCCGCTCGCGCGGGGGCTCGATGCCGGTGACGTCGTACCAGACATAGCCGCCGGCGCGGGTGCGCAGGGCCTCGTTGTCGACCCCCACATCCGACGCGAAGGCGGCGGCGAGGAGCGTGTCGCGCTCGGGCAGGTCCGCGACCGGGCTGCCGGACTTGTCGCGGCCGGCGCGGTCCACGGCCGGGACCTGGACCAGCGCGAGGCCCTTCTCGCGGGCGATCTCCTGCAGCGGCCGGGCGCTGGCGCGCATGTCCTCGATCTCGTCGTGGACCCGGTCGATCGACTGGCGCGCCCGCTCCTGGGCGATCTCCTGCCGGATCTGGCCGGCGACCTCCTCGAAGGGCCGCACCGCCTCGGGCTGCACCTTCGTGACCCGCACGAGCACCGGGCCGAAGCGGCCCTGGACCACCTCGCTGACCGCGCCCTCCTGGAGCGCGAAAGCCGCGTCCGCGACCGCGGGATCGAGCATCTCGGCCCGGGCGAAGGTGCCGAGCTCGAGGTCGCCGGGGGCGATGTTCCGCTCGGTCGCGATCGCCTCGAAGGCCGTCCCCTCCTTGATCTTCTGGGCGGCGGCCTGGGCCTCCTCGGGCGAGCCGAAGACCATCTGCTGCACGGTCCGCCGCTCGGCGGAGCCGAAGCGGGCGCCCTTCACCTGGTCGTAGCGGGCGCGGGCATCGGCCTCGGTGACGTCGTCGGGCTTGGCGAGCGCCGCGGTGTCGAGGGCGATCACGTTGAGGGACCGGTACTCGGGCGCCCCGAAGGACGCCTTGCGCTCGTTGTAGAAGGACTGGAGCTGCTCCGTGGTCGGGGCCTGGATCTCGCCGGCGGCCGCGGCGGGCAGCACGAAATAGGAGGCGCCGCGGCGCTCGGCGCCGAAGCGGTGCACCGCCTCGCGGGCGGCGAGCGGCACGGGCAGGGCGCCCGAGATCGCCTCGGCGAGATGCAGGCGCGTCACGGTCTTGCGCTGCTCCTGGACGTAGCCGGCCTCGCTCAGGTTGTTGTCGCGCAGGACCCGGTCGAACAGGTTGCGGTCGAACCCTCCGGCGCCCTGGAAGGCGGGCTCCTCGACGATCGAGCGGGCGATGTGCTGGTCGGAGGCCGAGAGCCCGAGCGCCTTGGTGCGCTGGTCGAACACCGCCTCCGTGACCATGCGTGAGAGCACCTGCTGGTCGAGCCCGAAGGCGCGGGCCTGTTCCGAGGTCAGGTTGCGCCCGAACTGGCGGCTGAGCCGCTGGATCTCGTTCTGGTAGGCGGTGCGGAACTGCTCGATCGTGATCTCGGTGTCGCCGACCCTGGCGACCGTGTTCTGCGGCCCCCCGCGGAAGATGTCGCCGATGCCCCAGACCGCGAAGCTGGCGATCAGGATGACGAACAGGATGGAGGCCAGCGTCTTGCCGATGATGCCCTGTCCCGCCGCACGCATTCTTCTCAGCATTGTCGATCCCGTGGCGATGCCCGTTTCTGCGGCGATAGCCGATCAGGCGCCCTCGGGAAAGAGCGTGGGCATGCGAAAGGCCACCCAGAACGCCGGCCGCCCGGCGCGGAACTGCCCGGCCCGGGCGATTCCGGGTCCCGCGCGGCCCGGGCCCCGGCAGTTGAACCCCGCCGCCGGCCTCTGCTACTGGGCCCGGGAGAGCGTGGCCGCCCCGCGGCCGCCCGGGAGGAGGATGTCATGAGCGTCGATCGGCCGCGTCCGCTCGTTGCGGGCAATTGGAAGATGAACGGGCTGCGGGCCTCCGGCGAGGTGCTGCGGACGGTCCAGGCGGGCTACACGCCGGGCCTGAAGGCGAAGGTGGAGCTTCTCGTCTGCCCGCCCGCGACCCTGGTCCACGGCTTCGCGCAGGCGGCGGTCGGCTCGCGGATCGCCATCGGCGGGCAGGATTGCCATGCCAAGGAATCGGGCGCCTTCACGGGCGACGTCTCGGCCGAGATGCTGGCGGATGCGGGCGCGGCTTACGTGATCGTCGGCCATTCCGAGCGGCGGCAGTATCACGGCGAGAAGGACGCGGACGTCTGCGCCAAGGCCGTGGCGGCCCATCGGGCCGGGCTCACGGCGATCGTCTGCGTCGGCGAGACGCGGGCCGAGCGCGAGGGGGGCAAGACCCTCTCGGTCGTGAAGCGGCAGCTCCGCGGCTCGATCCCGGTTGACTGCAACAGTCACAATCTCGTGGTCGCCTACGAGCCGGTCTGGGCCATCGGCACCGGGCTCACCCCCACGGTCGCCGACGTCGCCGAGGTCCACGCCCTCATTCGCGACGAACTGCGCCGCCTCGTCGGCAAGGCCGAGCAGGGGCGGGTGCGGATCCTCTACGGCGGCTCGGTGAAGCCCTCGAACGCCGCGGAGCTGCTCGCGGTTGCGAACGTCAACGGCGCGCTCGTCGGCGGCGCCAGCCTCGTGGCGGCGGATTTCCTCGGGATCGCGGGGGCTTACCTCGGCTGAGGCGGTCCGCGATGGAGGTGGAGATCACGCCTCGCGCCGCCCGTCGGATGGAGCACCGTCTCCTCGACCCGGCCTGGGTCGAGGAGACGGTGCGCCGGCCGGCCTGGATCGAGCCCGACCCGGGCGATCCGTCCCTGACGCGAGCATTCCGCCACATCGACGCGATGGATAACCGCGTGCTCCGCGTGGTATTCTCTCGGCCTAGCCCCCAAGTCTTCCGGGTTGTCACGGCGTTCTTCGACCGCGATGCCCGATCGGACAGGCAGCATGGTCAGCATCACCACCGACCCGGAGGCAGACGCCGCCTATCTCGGCCTGCTCGACGAGCCGGCCGCCCGCAGCCAGGAGGTGGGAGAAGGCATCGTCGTCGACTATGCCGCCGACGGGCGCCCGGTCGGGGTCGAGGTTCTGCACCTGCGCCGCAGGGTTGGAACCGGCGATCCGCATTCCTACCTGAGAGGCTTGCTCGAAGGGCTGCTGACGCCGGGCCGCGAGGCCGCGGAATAGCAGGGTCCCGCCGAGACCTGTTGGCCTCAACCGATTGTTCGTGTAACGACGGCGCAAATTCCGGGCCGGCGGCCCGTTTCTGGATTGTAGAATGCAGACCGTTCTCATCATCATCCACCTGATCATCGTGCTCGCGCTGATCGGCGTGGTGCTCCTGCAGCGCTCCGAGGGCGGGGGACTGGGCCTCGGCGGGGGCGGGGGCGGCGTCTCCGGCTTCATGACGGGCCGGGGCCAGGCCAACGCGCTCACCCGGGCGACCGCGATCCTCGCCGCCCTGTTCTTCGTCACGAGCCTCGCGCTCACGGTCCTGGCGAGCTACGGCCGCGCCCCGAGCTCGATCCTCGACAACGCCGCGCCGGCGGGCCAGACCGCTCCGGGCGGGCAGGCCCCGAACGTGCTGGAGCAGCTCCAGCGCATGCAGGGCGACCAGCCCGCTCCTGCGGCCCCGACGGTTCCCTTCCAGGCGCCGGCCACCCCGGCCGCCCCGCAGGTGCCGCAGCAGTAAAACGGTCCCGCGACCGGACGCGACCAACCAGGGCCGGGTTTCCGGCCCTCTCTTTTTGTGGATGGCGGCCTGTGGACGGCAGCCAAGCTGCCGCGATTCGCGTTTGCAAATCGCGGTGCCTTCCCTATGGATCGAGGTCCATGACCTGTGACAGCGCTTTCACCGGCATGGGGTTCACCCTCGATGCGACCGATCGGCAGGGTGAATGACATGACCCGCTACATCTTCATCACCGGCGGCGTGGTGTCGTCGCTCGGCAAGGGCCTGGCCTCGGCGGCGCTCGGCGCCCTCCTGCAGGCCCGCGGCTACAAGGTCCGCCTGCGCAAGCTCGACCCCTACCTCAACGTCGATCCGGGGACCATGAGCCCCTACCAGCACGGCGAGGTCTTCGTGACCGACGACGGCGCCGAGACCGACCTGGATCTCGGCCATTACGAGCGCTTCACCGGCGTTCCGGCCACCAAGGCCGACAACATCACCACGGGCCGGATCTACCTCGACATCATCACCAAGGAGCGGCGGGGCGACTATCTCGGCGCCACCATCCAGGTGATCCCCCACGTCACCAACGCGATCAAGGACTTCGTTCTCACGGGCAACGAAGGCTTCGACTTCGTGCTGGTCGAGATCGGCGGCACGGTCGGCGACATCGAGGGTCTGCCCTTCTTCGAGGCGATCCGCCAGGTCGGCAACGACCTGCCGCGCGGCCAGGCGATCTACGTCCACCTGACGCTCCTGCCCTACATCCCCTCCGCGGGCGAGCTGAAGACGAAGCCGACCCAGCACTCGGTCGCGGAGCTGCGCTCCATCGGCATCCAGCCCGATATCCTGCTCTGCCGCACCGACCGGGAGATCCCGCGCGACGAGCGCCGCAAACTCGGGCTGTTCTGCAACGTGCGCGAATCGGCGGTGGTCGAGGCCCGGGACGCCCGCTCGATCTACGACGTGCCGCTCTCCTACCACGCCGCCGGCCTCGACGCGGAGGTGCTCGCCGCCTTCGGGATCGACGACGCGCCTGCGCCCGACCTCACCCGCTGGCGGACCATCTCGCACCGGGTGGCGAACCCGGAGGGCGAGGTCACGATCGCGGTGGTGGGCAAGTACACGGGGCTCCTCGACGCCTACAAGTCGCTCACGGAGGCCCTGCACCACGGCGGCATCGCCAACCGCGTCAAGGTCAAGCTCGAGTGGATCGAGAGCGAGATCTTCGAGCGCGAGGACCCGGCCCCGTTCCTGGAGGGCGTGCACGGCATCCTGGTGCCGGGCGGCTTCGGCCAGCGCGGCGCGGAGGGCAAGATCCAGGCGGTGCGCTACGCCCGCGAGCGCAAGATCCCGTATTTCGGCATCTGCTTCGGCATGCAGATGGCGGTGATCGAGGCCTGCCGCTCGCTCGCCGGGATCGAGGACGCCAATTCGACCGAGTTCGGGCCGACGCCGGAGCCCGTGGTCGGTCTCCTGACCGAGTGGCTGCGCGGCAACGAGCTCGAGAAGCGGGCCGCCGGCGGCGATCTCGGCGGCACCATGCGGCTCGGCGCCTACCAGGCGGCGCTCGCTCCGGGCTCGCTCGTCGCCGAGGTCTACGGCGGCACCGACATCTCCGAGCGCCACCGCCACCGCTACGAGGTCAACATGGCCTACCGGGAGCGCCTGGAGGCGAAGGGCCTGCGCTTCTCCGGCGTCTCCCCGGACGGGGTGCTCCCCGAGATCGTGGAGCACGCGGACCATCCCTGGTTCATCGGCGTCCAGTTCCACCCGGAGCTGAAGTCGCGCCCCTTCGAGCCGCACCCGCTCTTCCGCAGCTTCATCGCGGCGGCCGTGGAGCAGAGCCGGCTGGTGTAGGCGGTCCTCCCCTGGGAAGGAGAAAGACACCCGCCGTGTCATCCCCGACCGGAAGCGGCTTGAGCCGCTGCAGGGAAGACCCGCGGTGTCATCCCCGGCCGGAGCCCGTCAGGGCGCAGGGGAAGGGGATCCAGCGAAGCGATGACGCCGCGAAGCGGCGCCTCATGGTCTTAGGAAAGCGGAGCTGCTTCGCAGCAGGTCATCATGCTGGATCGCCTTCGCCTGCGCGCTGTCGCGCTCCGGCCGGGGATGACACGGTGGGCGGCCCGCAACGCGAGGGCTCCGGCCGACATTGACGCCGAGGGCGTCCCTTCCTGCGGCGGGCTTCACGCGCCGATGCGCTGCTCCAGCCGGCCCGCCAGATCCTGGATGTACTGCCACGCCGTGCGCCCCGACCGCGCCCCGCGCGTGGTCGACCATTCGAGCGCCTCGGCGCGGATGCGGTCGGGCTCGGCCTCGATCCCGAGATGCTCCACATAGGCGAAGACCATCTCGAGGTACTCGTCCTGGCTGCACTTGTGGAAGCCGAGCCAGAGGCCGAAGCGGTCGGAGAGCGAGACCTTCTCCTCCACGGCCTCGCCCGGATTGATCGCCGTCGAGCGCTCGTTCTCCATCATGTCCCGGGGCAGGAGGTGGCGCCGGTTCGAGGTCGCGTAGAAGATCACGTTGTCGGGCCGGCCCTCGATCCCGCCCTCGAGCACCGCTTTCAGCGACTTGTAGGAGGTGTCGTCGGCGTCGAAGGAGAGGTCGTCGCAGAACACGATGAAGCGGTGCGGGTCGGGCCTCAAGGCGGCCATCAGGTCGGGGAGGGTCTCGATGTCCTCCCGGTGGATCTCGATGAGCTTCAGGGGCAGGGCGCCGGTGCCCTGGCTCTCCCGGTTGATCGCCGCGTGCACCGCCTTCACGAGCGACGACTTGCCCATGCCGCGCGCGCCCCACAGCAGGGCGTTGTTGGCGGGGTACCCCCTGGCGAAGCGGGCGGTGTTGTCGTGAAGCTGGTCGCGCACCCGGTCGATGCCGCGCAGGAGTTCGATCTCGACCCGGTTGACCCGCGGCACCGGGGTGAGCCGCCGCCCGGCCGCATGCCACACGAAGGCGTCGGCGGCCGCGAGGTCCGGGCGCTCGGCGCCGCGGGGGCTCAGGCGCTCGAGGGCGTCGGCGATGCGGCCGAGAAGGGCCACGGCGTCGGGGGAGGCGAGGGGGCTGTCCTGGGTCACTGGGGCCGTCACATCGATAGGGGGCTTGAAGGCATGCGCGCGGGCTCATAGCTCGCTTCCGATTGGGCGTCCATTTCGGAGCGAGGCCGTCCCGGGCCAGCGTCCATTCGCCCCCGCCCAGCTTCGTTGATTTCGCGGGGGCCATGGTTTAGATCCGCCCGACCCGAAGAAGATTGTCCGGGCGCGACGGGCCAAGGGCCCGGCTCGCGCCTTTACCTATGGAGAGCCGCTTGATCACGCCCGCCTTCGCGCAAGGGTCCCCCGCCGGTGGGGGCGCCGACATGTTCATGCAGCTCGTCCCCTTCGTGCTGATCTTCATCATCATGTGGTTCCTGATCATCCGGCCGCAGCAGCGCCGGGCGAAGCAGCACCAGGAGATGCTCAAGAACGTGCGCCGGGGCGACACCGTGGTGACCTCGGGCGGGATCGTCGGCAAGGTCGTCAAGGTCACCGACGAGGGTGCGGACATCGACGTCGAGATCGCGGACGGCGTGCGGGTGAAGGTCATGCGCACCATGATCGCCGACGTGCGCACCAAGGGCGAGCCGGTCAAGGCCTGAGGCCGGGAGAGCCGGTCGCGGTCTGGCGCCGGCCGGGAGCTGGCAGCGGAAGGGTTCCAGTATGCTTCGTTTCTCGACGCCGAAGGTTCTCGCCATCGTGGCGACCGTGCTGATCGGCTGTCTGCTCGCCGTGCCGAGCCTGATGACCCGCGAGCAGCGGACCGCGATCCAGCAGTCGATCCCGGGCTGGGTGCCGTCCTGGCTCGTGCCGACCCGCGCCATGGTGCTCGGCCTCGACCTCCAGGGCGGCTCGCACGTGCTGCTCGAGGTCGACGTGCCCGATCTGGTGCGCACCCAGGCCACGACCCTTCGCGACGACGTCCGCCGCATCCTGCGCGAGACTCGCGTGGCGCCGCAGGGCGGCATTCAGCTCGTCCAGCGCGGCGTCCAGATCCGCGTGCCCGAGGCCGGCGACCGGAGCCGGCTGATGCCGCGCCTGCGCGAGCTGTCGCAGCCGATCTCGAACGCGATCCTCGGTCAGACCGGCGACCAGGACATCGCGGTCACGGAGCAGTCCGACGGCCTGATCCAGCTCACCTACACCGATGCCGGGGTGAACGAGCGGGTGCGCCGTGCCATCGACCAGGCCATCGAGGTGCTGCGCCGGCGCGTGGACGCGCTCGGCACCACGGAGCCCAACATCCAGCGCCAGGGCGCCGACCGCATCCTGGTGCAGGTGCCGGGCCTTCAGGATCCGCAGCGCCTGAAGGAGATCCTCGGCAAGACCGCCAAGCTCGAGTTCCGCATGCTGGCCGATTCGCCGACCGGCGACGTCGACCTGCTGCCCTCGCGCGATTCCGGCGGCCAGCGGGTGCCCGTGGAGCGGCGGATCATCGTCGAGGGCGGCGACCTCATCGACGCGCAGCCCGGTTTCGACCAGCGCACCAGCGAGCCGATCGTCAATTTCCGCTTCAACATCCGCGGCGCCCAGCGCTTCGGGCAGGTCACTTCCGAGAACGTCAACCGGGCGCTCGCCATCGTGCTGGACAACGAGGTGATCTCGGCCCCGCGCATCCTGCAGCCCATCACCGGCGGCTCGGGCCAGATCTCGGGCCGCTTCACGGTCCAGCAGGCGAACGACCTCTCGGTGCTGCTGCGCGCCGGCGCCCTGCCCGCCAAGCTCACCATCGTAGAGGAGCGCACGGTCGGGCCGGGCCTCGGCGAGGACTCGATCGAAGCCGGCAAGCTCGCGCTCATGATCGGCACCGGCCTCGTGGCCCTGTTCATGATCGCGTCCTACGGGCTCCTCGGCGCCATCGCGGTGCTGGCGGTGGTCATCAACGTCGCCCTGATCTTCGGCATCCTCTCGGCGCTCGGCGCGACCCTGACGCTCCCCGGCATCGCGGGCATCCTGCTCACGATCGGCATGGCGGTGGACTCGAACGTCATCATCTACGAGCGCATCCGCGAGGAGGCGCGCCTGGGCCGCTCCGCCGTGTCGTCCCTCGACCAGGGCTTCGGCCGCGCGCTCGGCACCATCATCGACGCGAACTTCACCACGCTGCTCGCCGGCGCGATCCTGTTCTTCCTCGGAACGGGTCCCGTGCGCGGCTTCGCGGTCACGCTCTCGGTCGGCATCGTGACCACGGTGTTCACCGCCTACACGGTGACGCGCCTGCTCGTCGCGACCTGGTACCGCTACATGAAGCCGGCGAACATCCGCTTCTAGCGGAGGCCGCCGATCGCGGGGCTTGGCTCCGCGCCCGTTTTCGATCGCTTTTCCGGTGGAGCGGATTCCGCCCGCCGGACAAGGCCCGCAAGGAAGGCCATCGGCCATGCTGATCCGGTATTTCCCCGTCGACACCAACTTCGGGTTCATGCGCATCCGGCGCTGGAGCTTCCCGTTCTCGGCTTTCATGTCCGTTCTGGCGGTGCTGCTCTTCTTCGGGGTCGGCATGAACTTCGGGATCGACTTCAAGGGCGGCACCCTCGTCGAGCTCCAGGCCAAGGCGCCCCAGGCCGACGTCGGCTCCCTGCGCGAACGGGCCAACGGGCTCGGCTTCGGCGAGGTCGAGGTGCAGGAATTCGGCGACGGCCGCGACGTGTCGGTGCGGGTCGAGCTCCAGCCCGGCGGCGAGCAGGGCCAGCAGGGCGTGGTCTCGAAGCTCCGCGAGACCTTCTCGAACGAGTACGACTTCCGCCGCGTCGAGGTCGTGGGCCCGCGCGTCTCGGGCGAGCTCGTGCAGTCCGGCACGCTGGGCGTCCTGCTCTCCCTCGTCGCGATCCTGGTCTATCTCTGGTTCCGCTTCGAGTGGCAGTTCGCCATCGGGGCCGTGATCGCGACGCTGCACGACATCGTGCTCACAATGGGCTTCTTCGCGATCAGCCAGATCGAGTTCAACATGACCTCGATCGCCGCGATCCTGACCATCATCGGCTATTCGCTCAACGACACGGTCGTGGTCTACGACCGCATCCGCGAGACCATGCGCAAGTACAAGCGCATGCCGGTCAACGACCTGCTCGACCGCGCCATGAACGACACGCTCACCCGCACGATCATCACCGGCGTGTCGACGGGCCTGGCGCTGATCGCGCTCGCGATTTTCGGCGGCGAGGTGCTCAAGAGCTTCTCCTACGCGATGCTGTTCGGCCTCGTGGTCGGCACCTATTCGTCAGTGTTCATCGCGGCCCCGATCCTGATCTATCTCGGCCTCAAGCAGGGGGCGGAGATCGCCTCCACGGCCCTCGACGGCAAGCTCCCGCAGCCGGCGGAGTGAGCGGCGCGGGCGGGGCCGGGCCATGGCAGGCCGGATTTATGAAGGCTTCGTGCCGGGGCGTCACCAGATCGACGCCTACGGCAACGGCGGCTTCCGCTTCGCCGACATGTCCCACCGCGGCTCGATCCTGGCGCTGCCCTCCGGCATCCGGGCCTGGGACGTCGCGGCGCCGGAGGGGTTCAGCCTGGAGGCCTTCGCGCCGGTCTTCGCGGATGGCGAGGGGGTCGAGATCCTGCTCGTCGGCACCGGGCGCGACGTGGCGCGTTTTCCGGCGGACCTGCGCCGGCGCTTCCGCGAGGCCGGGATCGGGCTCGACGTGATGCAGACCGGGGCGGCGGCGCGGACCTACAACGTGCTCGTGGCCGAGAACCGCCGCGTCGGCGCCGCCCTGATCGCGGTGGATTAGGGCCCGGCATGGCGGAGAGGGGCAGCGAGTCGACCGGTGCCGGCGAGGGCAGGCCCGATCCCAGCTTCAACTTAGCCTATTGCGAGAGCCTCGTCCGCGACGGCGACCCCGACCGCTACTGGGCGAGCCTCTTCGCGCCGGCCGACAAGCGGCCGCACCTCTACGCCCTCTACGCCTTCAGCTTCGAGATCGCCCGGGTGCGCCAGTCGGTGCGCGAGGCCATGGTGGGCGAGATCCGCCTGCAATGGTGGCGCGACGCCCTCCAGGGCGAGGCGCGGGGCGACGTGCGGGCGAACCCGGTCGCGGCGGCCCTCGACGACACCATCGTGCGCTTCCGCCTGCCGCGGCAGGCGCTCGTCGACCTCGTCGATGCTCGGGTCTTCGACCTCTACGAGGACGTGATGCCCTCGCTCAACGACCTCGAGGGCTATTGCGGCGAGACCTCGTCCCGGCTCATCCGCCTGGCGAGCCTCGTCCTCGCCGACGGGCGCGACCCCGGAGGCGCCGACGCCGCGGGCCATGCGGGCGTCGCCTACGCGATCGCGGGCCTCCTGCGCGCCTTCCCGTGGCATGCGCGCGCCGGCCAGGTCTACCTCCCGCAGGAGGTGCTCGCCCGCCACGGCGTCGTGCGCGAGGACATCGCCAAGGGCCGCGGCGGCCCGGGGCTGCTCAGCGCGCTCGCCGACATGCGCGCGATCGCCCGGCGCCACCTCGATCAGGCCCGGACCCTGAAGAGCACGGTGCCGCCGGAGATCCGGCCGGCCTTCCAGCCGGTCGCGCTGGTGGAGCCGTATCTCCGGGCCATGGAGCGGCGCGGCTACGACCCGTTCACGACCGTGGTCGACCTGCCCCAATGGCGCCGGCTCGCGGCGCTGTGGCGGGGGGCACTTTAGGGTACGGGCGGCCCTCAGTGTCATCCCCGGCCGGAGCACGAAGTGCGCAGGGGAAGGGCATCCAGCATAGTAACTTGCTGCGAAGCAGCGCCTTATGTCAGCTCCAAAAGGAGCCGCTTCGCGGCACCATCGTTTTGCTGGATTCCCTTCCGCTGCGCCCTGACGGGCTCCGGCCGGGGATGACAAGGCGGGTCCTGGATCCCCTCGCCTGCGCCCTGACGGGCTCCGGCCGGGGATGACACCCAGGCTGGCCCTGCTACTCCGCCGCGACCGCCAGCACGGTTCCGTCGAGCCATGCCCCGAGATCGGCCCGGGCCCGGTCGGTGAGCGCGCGCTTCTTCGCGATCGCCTTGGCAGCGCCGCGCAGGCGCTTGCCGTCCTCGGCCTTCGGCATTCGCTCAAGCGGCGGGAAGAGGCCGAAATTCACGTTCATGGGCTGGAAGGAGCGCGGCCCCTCGTCGATGGTCTCGATGTGGCCGCCCGTGATGTGGTTGATGAGCGCCCCGAGCGCGGTGGTATGGGGCAGGGGACGGATCGACCGCCCCAGGCGCTCGGCCGCCGCGAAGCGGCCCGCCATCAGGCCGACGGCCGCGCTCTCCACATAGCCCTCGCAGCCCGTGATCTGGCCTGCGAAGCGCAGCCGCGGCATGGCGGACAGCCGCAGGGTCGGGTCGAGGAGCTTCGGGGAATTCAGGTAGGTGTTGCGGTGCAGGCCGCCGAGGCGGGCAAACTCGGCGTTCTCCAGGCCCGGGATCATGCGGAAGACACGGGCCTGCTCGCCGTACTTCAGCTTGGTCTGGAAGCCCACCATGTTGAAGAGGGTGCCGAGCGCATTGTCCTGGCGCAGCTGCACGACCGCGTAGGGCTTCCGGTCGGGCGCGTTCGGGTTGGTGAGCCCGAACGGTTTCATCGGCCCGTGGCGCAGGGTCTCGCGGCCGCGCTCGGCCATGACCTCGACGGGGAGGCAGCCGTCGAAATAGGGCGTGCCTTCCCACTCCTTGAAGCTCGTCTTGTCGCCCGCGATGAGAGCGTCGATGAAGGCCTCGTACTGCTCCTTGTCGAGCGGGCAGTTGATGTAGTCCGCCCCCGTGCCGCCCGGTCCCGCCTTGTCGTAGCGGGACTGGAACCAGGCCACGTCCATGTTGATGGACTCGCGGTAGACGATCGGCGCGATGGCGTCGAAGAAGGCGAGTTCCTTCTCGCCGGTCAGGCCCTGGATCGCCTCCGCGAGCGCCGGCGAGGTGAGCGGGCCCGTGGCGACGATCACCGAGGACCACTCCTCCGGCGGCAGCCCGGCGACTTCGCCTCGATCGATCGTAACGAGGGGATGAGCCTCCAACGCCGCCGTGACCGCGGCCGAGAACCCGTCGCGGTCGACCGCGAGCGCCCCGCCGGCCGGGACCTGGTGGGCGTCGCCCTCGCGCATGATGAGCGAGTTCAGCCGCCGCATCTCCTGGTGCAGGAGCCCGACCGCGTTGGTCTCGGGGTCGTCCGAGCGGAAGGAGTTGGAGCAGACGAGTTCGGCGAGGCCGTCCGTCTTGTGGGCGTCCGTGCCGCGCTCGGGGCGCATCTCGTGCAGGACGACCGGCACGCCGGCCTCGGCGATCTGCCAGGCGGCTTCGGACCCGGCAAGCCCGCCGCCGACGACATGGATGGGTTCGATGGTACTCATGCCCCGTGAGTAGGCATGAGGCGGGCGGAGATCAACCCGGGTATCCTTGGGTGTCATCCCCGGCCGGAGCGCGTGAGCGCGCAGGGGAAGGGGATCCAGTGAACGATGAGGCCGCGAAGCAGCGCCTTATGGAGTCCACAGAAGGAGCCGCTTCGCGGCAGTTTCATCGTGCTGGATCCCCTTCCCCTCCGCCCTGGCGGGCTCAGGCCGGGGATGACAGTGAGGGTGTCTCCAGAACGTCAAACGCCCGCCGGAGGCGGGCGTGGACGGTGCTGCGATGCAGCAGGTTTTAGGCGGCGGCGTGCTGGCGAGCGACGCTGTCGATCTGGAAACGCGCGATGCCGAGGTCCTCGAGCTCGCGGTCGGAAAGCACGGAGAGCTCACGGACGGTGGCGCGATAGCGCAGGTAGGCCTGGATCTTGGAGAGGACGAAGCTGACGAACATGGGGAATACTCCTGAGTTGACCGGCCCGGGGGGACCGGCGCCCTTTTCTCTTGCTTGTGCAATGCAGCATATAAGTGCTCAAGCTCACGCTAGGGAGCCGGAGCGGGGTATGTCCGACATGCGCACAGCGCATGCCCCTGAAATATTTCGTTAAGTATTGCGCGCCTGAGACATGACTCGGTCAGCCGCAGGCTTGGCGGTCGCGTGCGGCAGCGCCGAGGGGTAAGCCTCCAGCAGCCAGGCGATCATGCGCTCGCGCACCTCGGCCCGCAGGCTGCCCGACGCCGCGGCCGAGGTGGCGCTGACCGTGCCGCGCAGGGTCATCTTGTGCTCGCCGGCCTCGGCGACTTGGAGCGTGGCGATCCTGCCGTCCCAATGGGCCGAGTCCTTCACGAATTCCAGGAACTTCGCCCGCACCTCCGCGACCGGAACGGAATAGTCCACGACCCAGGTCACGGTGCCGGACAGCGAGGACGATTCGCGGGTCCAGTTCTGGAACGGCTTCTCCACGAAATAGGAGAGCGGCACCACGAGGCGGCGCCCCTCCGAGAGGGCGACGACCACGTAAGAGGTCTGGATCTCCTCCACGTGCCCGAACTCGCCCTCGATCAGGATGCCGTCGCCCAGGCGGATCGGCTGCGTCACGGCGATCTGCACCCCTGCGATGAGGTTCGAGAGCAGGGGCCGGGCCGCGAGACCGACCGCAAGCCCGGCCACGCCCGCCGAGGCGAAGAGGCTGACCCCGTATTGCCGCACGGCGGGAATCGTCATCAGCACCGCCGCGAGGGTGAGGAAGCCGATCACGATCACGGCGATGCGGCGCAGGAGCCTCACCTGCGTGAGGTGCTTGCGGGTGAGCGCGCTGTCCTCGGACGCCGCCGGGATGCGGCGGAGGTAGAGGTCGGCGGCGGCGTTGACGGTCGCGATGGCGGTCCAGCCGAGCGCCACCACGAAGGCGAACAGGAGGCCGCGCTCGACGAGCGCGAAGATCCCGCCGCGCCAGGGCAGGAGCTGAACCACGAGGCTGAGGCCGATCACCACGAGCCCGAGCCGGGTCGGCGGCCCGAGCCGCGCGAGCAGGGTCTCGCCGAAGGCGGCGAGCCGGCCGCGGAGCACGAGCTTCAGCACCCGCAGGATCACCGCGTGCAGCCCGAGCAGCAGCACGGCCGCGACGGCCAGGATCAGGAGGCCGGCGAGCCAGGCGGGCCGCACGCCCGAGATCCAGGAGGCGCCGGCGAGGGAGGCGTCGAGACTCGGCATCCGGGCGCAATCCTCCGTGAACAGGGCGGTCGGGCGCAGGCCCGGCGCGTCCTCACCTGCGTGCAGGCGGAACGCCAAGCTTGGCCGTACGGTTCCGAATCCGGCTCAGGATGCCCGCTTGCCGACCGTGCGGCGGGCGCGGAACTCCGTGCGGGCGGGATCCCGCCCGCGGTCCTTGCGGCGCAGGACGGCGCGGAACTCGTCCCGGCGCTCGTGCACGGACGCGATCACGTGGCCCATGGGCACGCCGATGTCGACGAGCACGGCCTCCGAGAGCTGGAGGCTCGCCTCGATGGTCTCGGGCACCGCGTCGTCGACGCCGAGGTCGTAGAGCTGCGTGGCGTGCCGGGCGTCGCGCGCGCGCGCCACCACGGTGAGGTCGGCGCGCTCGGCGCGCGCGGCCGCGACCACCGCCTCGATGGCGCTCGGCGTGTCGAGGGTGACGACGAGAGCCCGGGCAGTCGCGATTCCGCAGGCGCGCAGGAGGTCGGGCTGGGCGCTGTTGCCGAAATAGACCGGCCGGCCGGCGCGCCGCTCCGCCGCCACCCGGACAGGGTCCGAGTCGATCGCGATGAACGGCACGTCGTGGCGCGCCAGCATCTCGCCGACGAGCTGGCCGACGCGGCCGTAGCCCGCCACGATGACGCGGCCGGCCTCCTCGGGCGGGGGCGGCTCGACCTCGGCGGCGGGGCGGTTGCGTTCGAGATGCCCGCTCCAGGTCAGGGCCAGGCGCGCCAGCACCGGGATCGCGACCATGGTGAGGGTCGTGACCAGGAGCGCGCTCTGGCCGAGGCCGTAGGGCACGAGGCCGGCCGCCATGGCTCCGCCAATGATCACGAAGGCGAACTCGCCGCCGGGCCCGAGGAGCAGGGCGGATTCGGTCGCGACCGGGGTGGCGAGGCCGAAGAGGCGGGCGAGCGTGAAGATGATCGAAGCCTTGACGACGAGAAGCCCCACGGCCGCGACGAAGATCGGGCCCGGGGTCTCGACGAGGCGCGCCGGATCGAGGCCCATGCCGACCGTGACGAAGAACACGCCGAGGAGGAGGCCCTTGAAGGGATCGATGGTGGCCTCGATGGCCCGCCGGTACTCGGTCTCGGCCAGCAGAAGCCCTGCGATGAAGGCGCCGAGCGCCATGGAGAGGCCGCTCACCGCGGCCACGAGGCCGGTCGCGACCACGACGAGGAGGCAGGCCGCCATGAAGAGCTCGGAGCTGCGGGTCGCGGCGACGAGCGCGAAGAACGGGCGCAGGAGCAGGCGCCCCGTACCGACGATCAGCACGAGGGCGAGCGCCGCCTGGCCCAGGGCCCAGAAGAACGAGGACAGCATGTTGCTCTCCTCGCCGGAGCCCAGCACCGCGACGGTGAAGAGGATCGGCGCGACCGCAAGGTCCTGGAACAGCAGCACCGAAAAGCTCGCCCGGCCCGCCGGCGTGCTGAGTCGCCGCTGCGCCGCCAGCACCGGCACCACGATCGCGGTCGAGGAGAGGGCGAGCGCGAGGCCGACGAGAATCGCGGCGGTGCGGTTCGGCGCGATGATCGAGAACAGCCCGCCGAGCGCGACCGTGCAGAGCGCGACTTGGAGGGCGCCGAGGCCGAACACGTAGCGGCGCAGGGTCCGCAGGCGCTTCCACGACAGCTCGATTCCGATCGTGAACATCAGGAACACCACGCCGAACTCGGCGAGGTGCGTGATCTCCTCCCGGTTCGCGATGGTGATCCACGACAGCCAGGGCACGTCCGGCACGAGGCGCCCGAGGCCGTAGGGTCCGAGCAGCGCGCCCGCGCCGAGGAATCCCAGCACCGGGCTCAGGCGCAGGCGATGGAACAGCGGCACCACCACGCCTGCGGTGGCGAGAAACAGCATCAGCTCCTTGTAGGCCTCGGGCGAGGGTGCGGCAGCCATCGGGCCTCCTGGGATGACGCCATCATGGGAGGGCGGGGCGCCGGGAGCAAGGCGGGGCGGGGATCCGCCCCTTGGCGGAAGAAGGGCCTCGCTCCCTCTCCCCGCCTGCGGGGAGAGGGCTGGGGTGAGGGGCCGGTCGGTGAGTCACGAGGGATCCGCTGTTCACGCTTCCGTGCTTGGTGCGCGTGGGCTCGCGGAGCAATCTGTTCTGAGGCTTGGAGGGTGGCCCTTGAACCCCCCTCTCCATCTCTCCCCCACAAAGGGGGAGGGCAGATGGCGCCCGTGCCGCCGCACGGCGCTTCATCGTCGAGCCGCAACAGTGACGCGAACCCCCTCCCCCCTCTGCGGGGGAGGGTGGCGAGCGGAGCGAGCCGGGAGAGGGGCGGTCCTCGCGAGCCACGTTGGTGCCGTGCCCTTCTCC
>DATAGO010000007.1:0-41038 GCA_036263675.1 Microvirga sp.
GCCCCCCACCCTTGATCCCTCCCCGCCGCAAGCGGGGGGAGGGAGACGCGCCCGGTTCGGAAGCACTGAGCTTCCATCCCAGGCACCGTCCCTGGGCAGGAAGAGACGTCACCCGAACGGATACGCGGCCTCGATCACGTACGGGCCGCCGCCCACGGCGGCGCGGGAGGAGTAGAGCACCACGCGCTCGGCCGTGAAGGTCAGCGGCGGGAAGGGCCGCTCCGCGAGCCAGCGCGCCACGTCCGCGGCGGACGTGCCTTTCAGGCGGGCGAGCGTCATGTGGGGCTTGAACGCCCGGCCCTCCGGTTCGAGCCCGATCCGGGCGACGAGGCGCTCCCCCTCGGCGTGGAGTTCGGCAAGCTCCGGCGTCGCCTTCGCCCGCGCATGCACCGAGCGGGGCTTGCGGCCCCCGAAAGCCGCGAGCCCGTCGAGCGTGACGGGGATCGGGTCGCGCGGGCGGGCCTCGGCCAGCGCCTCGATCAGGTCCCGCGCGGCGGCGTCGTCGACGTCGCCGACGAAGCGCAGGGTGATGTGGTAGTTCGCAGGCTCGACCCAGCGCGCGCCCGATAGGCCGCCGCGATGGCCGGCGAGCTCCGCGGCGATTGCGGGCGGGATCTCGAGGCCGGTGAACAGGCGGGGCATGGAGGTGAGACGACGGAGGGCGGGCGGCGGTTCCGGAGCCCTTCCGCATCCCTCCCTGCCGGGGAGAGTGGACGCCGCTCCCGGACGTGGCGCGTCTCCCTCCCCCCGCTTGCGGCGGGGAGGGACTAAGGGTGGGGGGCGGTGCCGCTTCTGGGATGCTCGGTGAAGGGCAGAGCCGGAGAGCCTGAGATCGTCCCCGGCACCCCCACCCCTACCCCTCCCCGCCGCAAGCGGGGGGAGCGAGAACGGCCTCCTGCAAGAGTCGCGCTTCCACCCCACCTGACCCCTAGGGGCACGGATTGGCGTTCTGCAGGTGGATCGCGTTGATGCGCTCCTCGAGCTCCGGCGTGATCGTCACGTCGACCGCGCCGATGTCGGTCTTGAGGTGCTCCATCGAGGTCGCGCCGATGATCGTGGAGGCCAGGAAGGGGCGCGAGTTCGCGAAGGCGATCGCCATCTGGGCCGGGTCGAGGCCGAATTCGCGCGCGAGCGCCACGTATTGCCGGATGGCGGGCTCGGCGCCCGGGGTCTCGTAGCGCTGGCCGCGGTTGAACAGGGTCGAGCGGGCGCCGGGCGGACGGGCGCCGTCGAGATACTTGCCCGTGAGATAGCCCTGGCCCAGCGGCGAATAGGCGAGGAGCGACACGTCCTCGCGCATCGAGACCTCCGCGAGCGCGGTCTCGTAGGTGCGGTTGAGGAGGTTGTAGGCGTTCTGGACCGACTGCACCCGGGGGAGCCCACGCGCCTCGCCGTGCTTGAGGAACGTCATCGTGCCCCAGGCGCTCTCGTTGGAGAGGCCGATGTAACGGATCTTGCCGGCCTTCACGAGGCTCTCGAAGGCCTCGAGCTGCTCCTCGATCGGGTTCGCGGGCCCGTCCTGGTGGCGGTAGACGGTCGGATTAGCGCCCCAGCCGATCGGCCGGTCGGGCCAGTGGATCTGGTAGAGGTCGATGGTGTCGGTCTGGAGGCGCCGCAGGCTGCCCTCGACGGCCCCGACGATCTGGTCGCGCGTGACCTCGGCGGGCCGGCCGTCCCGGAACCAGCTCATGTCGGTGCGCCCGACGACCTTGGTGGCCAGGATCACCCGGTCGCGGGTGCCGCGGGACTTGAACCACGAGCCGATGATGCGCTCGGTCGAGCCCTGCGTCTCCGCCTTCGGGGGGATCGAGTAGAGCTCGGCGGTGTCGAAGAAGTTCACGCCCTGGTCGAGGGCGTAGTCCATCTGGGCGTGGCCCTCGGCCTCGGTGTTCTGCTGGCCCCAGGTCATGGTGCCGAGGCAGATCAGGCTGACATTGAGATCCGTGCGGCCGAGGCGGCGGTACTGCATCGAACAAGGCTCCGTGCGGCCCGCGCGGGCCGCGTTCGAAAAGGGATGTCGGGGAGGGCCGGACGCTTCCGGTGCTTCGGCGGCTCCGCCCCCGCGGCGGCAGGGGCCAGGCGCTTCTAGCGCTTCGGCAGCCGGGCCAGGAAGGCTTCGACGCTGGGCAGGATGCGCTGGACGATCGCTTCGACCCCCTTGGCGGTCGGGTGCAGACCGTCGGGCAGGTTGAGCGCGCGGTCGCCCGCGACCCCTTCGAGGAAGAAGGGGTAGAGCACGAGGCCGTGCGTGTCGGCAATGTCCTTGTAGAGGGAGTCGAAGCGGGCGACGTAGTCGGGCCCGAGGTTGCGCGAGGCCAGCATGCCGGCGAGCATCACGGGGATGCCGCGCTCCTTGAGCCGCACCACGATGCCCTCGATGGCCTTGCGGGTGACGGCGGGATCGACCCCGCGCAGCATGTCGTTGGCGCCGAGCTCCACGATGACGCCCTGGGTGCCGTCCGGGACCGACCAGTCGAGCCGGTCGAGCCCGCCCGTCGAGGTATCGCCCGAGACGCCGGCATTGGCGATCTCGACATTGTGACCCCGGGCCCGGAGCGCCTTTTCGAGCACGACCGGGAAGGCCGCATCCTGGGGCAGGCCGTAGCCGGCCGTGAGGCTATCCCCCAGCGCCACCAGCCGAATCGGCTGACCCTGCGCGGCGCTCCGGCCGATCGGCGCCAGCACGCCCGCAAGCGCCACCAGGCCCGCGACCAGAACGCCCATGAAAGGGCCCGATTGGCGCTTCATCCATCCGCTTCCCATATCGTGACCGCAAAAGCCGCCCGAAGGGGCGGCTGTTTTCCAAGCCGACAGATCGGGTTCCAGGGCATGCAGGACAAGGCCATCGCGCTGCAGGATGTGGATTTGAGCCTCGGGCGCGGGGCCGCGCGGGTGCATATCCTCAAGGGAATTTCGCTCGACATCGCCCGCGGCGAGGCGGTCGGCCTCGTCGGGCCCTCGGGGTCCGGCAAGTCGACCCTGCTCATGACCATGGCGGGCCTGGAGCGGCCGGATTCCGGCAAGGTCGTGGTCGACGGGACGGATCTCTCGGGGATGGACGAGGACGCGCTCGCGCGCTTCCGCGGCCGGCGCATCGGCATCGTGTTCCAGTCCTTCCACCTCGTGCCGACCATGACGGCGCTCGAGAACGTGGCCCTCCCCCTCGAGTTCGCCGGCGCCCCGGACGCCTTCGAGCGCGCGGAAGCCGAGCTGAGGGCGGTGGGCCTCGGCGCCCGCCTCTCCCACTACCCGGCGCAGCTTTCGGGCGGCGAGCAGCAGAGGGTCGCGATCGCCCGCGCGATCGCGCCCAATCCGGCGATCCTCGTCGCCGACGAACCCACCGGCAACCTCGACGAGAGCACGGGCGAATCGATCGTCGACCTGCTCTTCGCCCTCAAGCGCGACCGCGGCGCCACCCTCGTGCTCGTCACCCACGACGTCGCCCTGGCCCGGAGCTGCGACCGCACGGTGCGCCTGCGCTCCGGCCGGATCGAGGCCGAGGCCGCGCCGACGGCCTTCGCCTGAGCGGCGACCGACCCTGCCCGGCACCCTCGCCCCGGCCGGCCGCTTTCGCTGAACGGACACCCCCATGCACGGCACCCTCGCCCCCGCCGGCCGCTTTCGCTGAACCGAGACCCCCATGCACGGCACCCTTCCCGCGACTCCCACGGCGCCCCGCCGCGACGCCCGCCTCCCCCTCATCCTGCGTCTCTCCCTGCGCGAGCTGCGCAGCGGCCTGAGGGGCTTCGGGATCTTTCTCGCCTGCATCGCCCTCGGGGTCGCGGCGATCGCCGGCGTGACCTCGATCTCGCGCTCGCTCACGGAAGGCCTCACGCGGGAGGGCCGCAAGATCCTCGGCGGCGACATGGCCTTCTCGCTCATGCACCGGGAGGCCACGCCGCCCGAGCGCGCCTTCCTCCAGGCGCAGGGGCAGCTCTCGTCGATCGCCACCATGCGGGCCATGGCGATGGCGGGCGAGAAGGGCTCCGGGCTCGTGGAGCTCAAGGCCGTCGACGGGGCCTATCCCACCATCGGCGCGCTCGCGACCGAGCCCGCGCTGCCGGTGTCCGACCTCCTGGCGGAGCGCGACGGCGCCTTCGGGGCCGCGGTCGATTCCGCGCTCCTCGCCCGCCTCGATCTCAAGATCGGCGACCGGGTGCAGATCGGCGCGGCGCCGGTGGAGCTGCGCGCGCGCCTCGTCTCCGAGCCTGACAAGATCGCCAACGGCATCGGCTGGGGGCCGCGGCTCATCGTGTCGCAGGAGGCGCTGCGGGCCACCGGCCTGCTGCAGCCCGGCAGCCTGGTGCGCTGGACCTACCGCCTTCTCCTGCCGCCGGGACTCGCCGGCGACGACGCCGCGCTGGAGCGGATCGAGGCGCAGGCCGCGAGCGCCCTGCCGGAGGCCGGCTGGGAGGTGCGCTCGCGGGTCAACGCCGACCCGCGCTTCGCCCGCAACATCGAGCGCTTCACCCAGTTCCTGACGCTGGTTGGCCTCACCGCCCTGATGGTCGGAGGCGTGGGCGTCGCCAATGCGGTGCGCGGCTTCGTCGACCGCAAGCGCGCCTCGATCGCGACCCTGAAGAGCCTCGGCGCGCCCGGCGGCCAGGTGGTGGCGCTCTACCTCGTGCAGGTGCTCCTCATCGCGGCCCTCGGCATCGCGATCGGCCTCGCGGTCGGCGCCGCCCTGCCCTTCGCGGTCACGGGCGCGCTCGGCCACCTGCTGCCGATCCCGATCGCCCCGACGCTGGCGCCGGCCGAGCTCGGGGTCGCGCTGCTCTACGGAATCCTGACCGCGCTCGCCTTCGCGCTCGGGCCGCTCGGGCGCGCCCACGACATCCAGGTCTCGAGCCTCTTTCGCGACCAGATCGACCCGGACCGGCGCTGGCCGCGGCGGCGCTATCTCGTGGCGGTCGGGCTCGCGGTCGCGGCGCTCGTCGCGCTTTCGGTGCTGGCCGCCTACGACCGGCGCATCGCCCTGATCTTCATCGGCTCCGCGGCCGCGGCCTTCGCGCTCCTGCGGGTGGTCGCGACCGGCATCATGGCGCTCGCCCGCCGCCTGCCGCGCCCGCGCCGGGCGGCGCCCCGGCTCGCGCTCGCGAACCTCCACCGGCCGGGGGCGCTCACCCCCTCGCTCGTGCTGTCGCTCGGCCTCGGCATCACGCTCCTCGTGACGCTGGCGGTCATCGACGCCAACCTGACGCGCCAGCTCACCCAGACCTTGCCGAAGGTGGCGCCGAGCTTCTTCTTCCTCGACATCCCGAACGCCCAGGCCCCGGCCTTCGACGCCCACATCAAGGCGCAGACGCCGGACGCCCAGATCAACCGGGTGCCGATGATGCGCGGGCGGATCGTGGCGCTGCGCGGCGTGCCGGCCTCGCAGATCAAGGCCGACGAGCAGATCGCCTGGGTGCTCGACGGCGACCGCGGGCTCACCTATTCCGCGACCGTCCCGGAGGGCTCGACGCTGTCGCAAGGACAGTGGTGGCCGGCGGAGTACCGCGGCCGGCCGCTCGTCTCCCTCGACGAGCGCCTGCGCGACGGAATCGGGCTCAAGGTCGGCGACGAGATCACCGTCAACGTGCTCGGGCGCAACCTCACCGCCCAGGTCGCGAACTTCCGGCAGATCGAGTGGCGCTCGGTCGGCATCAACTTCGTGATGGTGTTCTCGCCCAACACCTTCGCGGGCGCGCCCCACACCCACCTCGCCACGGTGACCTTCCCGGGCGGGGCGGACGCCGCCAAGGAAGCGGCCGTTCTGCGCGAGACCGCCCGGGCCTACCCGTCCGTCACCAGCATCCGCGTGAAGGACGCGCTCGAGGCCGTGAACGACATGGTGGCCCAGCTCGTCACCGCGATCCGCGGCGCGAGCGCGATCGCCCTGATCTCGAGCCTCCTGGTGCTCGCCGGCGCCCTGGCGGCGGGGCACCGGGCGCGGCTCTACGATGCGGTCGTGCTCAAGACGCTCGGCGCCACCCGGGGCCGGCTCGTCTCGGCCTATGCGCTGGAATACGGGGCGCTCGGGATCGCGACCGCGATCTTCGGCCTCGCGGCGGGGTCGCTGGCGGGGGCCATGATCGTCACCCAGGTGATGCGGCTTCCCTTCGCCCTCGACCTCTCGGGCGCCGTGCTGGCCGCCGTGCTGGCCGTCGTGGTCACGGTGGGCCTCGGCCTCCTCGGAACCTGGCGGATCCTGAGCCAGAAGCCGGCTCCCTACTTGCGAAACCTTTGAGCGCCCTGGTTTTCCGCTGCGGAGATCAGGCGCTGATCTCGGCGGTTCGGCCGGCAGAGCCGCGGCTCGACACGCAAACGTGTTCGCAGATCGCCGCGACGGAGCCCGTTCACCTTCGTTCATCTTGGGCGGGCGGGTCCGGGACCCGGTCCCGCACCCTTGCAGAGCTTGCGCCCCGCGCCCATATTGGGAGGGACGCCGGGGCTCCCGGCGCCGAGGGTCGCGTGATCCCTCGAGGGGAACGAACAATCCACGCAGAGAGAGATTCTCAAGGAACCTCCCATGCAACCGTATCAGAACCGCTCGACCGCCTGGGGCGGGTCGCTCGCCCGGTCTCAAGCCGAGATCGACGTCGGCCTGCGCTCCTTCATGCTGGGCGTCTACAACAACATGGTGCTCGGCCTCGCCATCTCGGCGCTGGTCGCGCTCGGCCTCAACATGGCGGCCACCACGGCCGATCCGTCGGGCGCGGTCGCGCGGGCCGGCTCGGTGTATCTCACCGAGTTCGGCCGGCTCCTCTACGTGAGCCCGCTCAAGTGGGTGATCGTGCTGGCGCCGCTGGCGTTCATCTTCATCTTCTCGGCCCGCATGGAGCGGATGTCGGCCGCCTCGGCCCGCATCGGCTTCCTCGCCTTCGCGGCCGTGATGGGCGCCTCGCTCTCCACGGTGCTGCTCGTCTACACCGGCGCCAGCGTGGTGCAGGTGTTCTTCATCACCGCGGCGTCGTTCGGTGCGCTCAGCCTCTACGGCTACACCACCCGGCGCAGCCTCTCGGGCTTCGGCTCGTTCCTGGTCATGGGCCTGATCGGCCTGATGCTGGCGATGATCGTCAACATCTTCCTGGCCTCGAGCGCGCTGCAGTTCATGATCTCGGTGGTGGGCGTGCTGATCTTCGCGGGCCTCACGGCCTTCGACACCCAGAAGCTGAAGGAGATGTACCTCTACGGCAACTTCGACACCGAAGCGGCCGCGAAGGTCTCGATCTTCGGCGCGCTGACGCTCTACCTCGACTTCATCAACATGTTCCAGTTCCTGCTGGCGCTCGTGGGCAACCGCAACGAGTAAGCTTCCAGGAACCTGGTCCAGGCGACGAAGCCCCGGCGAAAGCCGGGGCTTTTTTGTTGCCGCTGTGGTTGCAGCGCGCGGAAGCGCGGCGCTACGAGAGGCCATGAGCCTCCTGATCCGCCCTTCCACCGACGCCGACCTTCCCGCCATCGCGGCGATCTACGCGCCCGCCGTCCGGCACGGCACCGCCTCCTTCGAACTCGAGCCTCCGGAGGAGGCCGAGATGGCGCGCCGCCGCCGGGCGCTCCTCGACGGCGGCTACCCCTATCTCGTGGCCGAGCGCGACGGCACGGTCGTGGGCTACGCCTATGCGGGCGCCTACCGCCCGCGGCCGGCCTACCGTTCGACCGTGGAGGATTCGGTCTACGTGGCGCCCGCCGCGCAAGGAGCCGGCGTCGGGCGGGCGCTGCTCGCGGCGCTCGTCGCGGAATGCGAGGCCCGCGACTTCCGGCTCATGGTGGCGGTGATCGGGGACGAGGCCTCGCGGAGCTCGATCAGGCTGCACGAGGCGCTCGGCTTCCGCCTCGTCGGCGTGATCGACGGCATCGGCCACAAGCACGGCCGCTGGCTCGCCACGGTGCTGATGCAGCGGGCCCTGGGGCCCGGAACGAGCACCCCGCCGACCATCGCCCTCTCCCTATAGAGGGAGGGCGGCGTGAGGGGCCCAACTCCCTCTCCCCGTTTACGGGGAGAGGGCTGGGGTGAGGGGCCGGTCGGTGGGGCGAGCGGTCTCCCCCTCACCAATGTCATGGCCGGGCTCGACCCGGCCACCTCGGTCGGAGAGGCGCACCGGCTCCGAAGCGACACACATCGAGGTCTTCGTGTCGGGATAGCCGGGTCGAGCCCGGCCATGAAACGGATACACTGAAGTCCACCGACCCGCCCCTCACCCCAGCCCTCTCCCCGCAGGCGGGGAGAGGGAGTTGGGAGGCGGGGAGGGGCAAGCCTACGAGATCACCTTCAGCGGCCGGTCGATCACCTTCAGGACGCGGTCGAGATCGGGGCCGCGCTTGAGGATCAGCCCCGTGGGGGTCACGACCGAATAGGCGCCCTGCTTGCGGGCCAGCTTGGGGTCTTTCTCGATGCGGTAGAGCGGCATCTCGGAGGTGCGGCGGAAGATCGAGAACACCGCCTTGTCGCGGGTGAAGTCGATGGCGTAGTCGCGCCATTCGCCCTCGGCCACCATGCGCCCGTAGAGATTGAGGATCGCCTGCAGCTCCTCCCGGTTGAAGGTCACCCGGTTCGGCGCGGCGGGGAAGGGGACGACCCCTGAGGCGCCGCCGCGCATCGGCTCCGCGATCTCGCCCTCGTTCATGAAGCCTCCTGCGCCCGGACGGGCGCCGTGTGGTCGGGCCCTCATGATGGAGGCAGGCCGGGACGGGTGCAAGCGGGGCCGCGCGGCGAAGCGCAAGGCCGGTTGACGCAGCGTCATCCGCGTCCCGGGCCTGTCGGCGCGGAGGCCTCACGCCTTCGTCACCGGCGCCGCAGAACGGCCGCATTGGAGCCCTCGGGCAGCCAAAGAGCCAAGCTTACCTGAGGCCGTCGCCTCGGCCGGCCCGCATCCCGCCGCCCCGGACACGTCAGCCCCCCAGCCCCCTGGGGCTGCGGGACCGCCGGGCCACTGCCTCGCCGAGCGCGCAAGGCCGCCCTTCCCAGGGCGGCCTTTTCTTTTGGTGCCGTGGGGGCGCCTGCGGTTTGACGTCCCGCTCGGCGCATGTCGTACTCCGGGTTCGGGCGTAGGCCCGCGGCTCTCAGCGCGCCTGTCCGTGATATTCCGGGTTCGGCCGCATATCGACCGCCGAGGCCATGCGGTTCGACATGTTGAAGAAGCTCGCCACCGCCGCGACGTCCCAGATGTCCCGATCGGCGAAGCCCGCCTGCCGCAGCGCCTCGCGGTCCGGCTCCTCGACCGCCCAGGGCGCCTCGGTGACCTTCACCGCGAAGGCGAGCATCGCCCGGTGACGCGGCGCGAGATCCGCGGCGCGGTGGTTCATCGCCATGAGCTCGCCGAGCGCCGGATCGCCGGAGAGCTGGCGCACCGCCGCCCCGTGGGCGGTGAGGCAGTAATAGCAGCGGTTCTGGCTCGACACCGCGACCGCGATCATCTCGCGCTCGAGCTTGGAGAGCCCCGAGGGCGCCAGCATCAGGTCGTTGTAGAAGGCCGCGAACGCCTCGAGCTTGGCGGTGTCGTGGGCATAGGCCTTCAGCACGTTCGGGACGAAGCCGATCTTCTCGTCGCACTTGTCGAAATAGGCCTGCATGGCGGGCGAGAGCTCGCCCGGCGGCAAGTCGAGGGCCATCACCCGGCGTTCCTCCTGCCGCGCGGGCTTCAGCCCGGGCTCGGGCTTCCTGGGCTTGGCGCCCGCTGCTCCAGCCGCCGCAGCGTCCTTGGTCTTCGATTGCGCGCTCATGCTCCGCCCTGTTCCCTCGTTCATGCGAGCCGCTTCGGGACGAAGCGCTCATGCGCCGTCCCGTCTCCTCGCTCGGTCGAGCCGGTCCTGGACGAAGCGCTCATGCTCCGCCCCGTTTCGGTCGATCGTGCGAGGCGATCTTAGACGAAGGTTGCAGGCGCGTCAGGTCTGTGCCAACCCTCGGCGGGAGACGCGAAGGAGCGCACGATGCTCGAAGGGAAGCCCGGATCCGCCGAGAGCGGCGCGCGCATGGGGACCGACCCTTCCTCGCCCGGGAGCGATCTCACCGCGTCCGCCGCCGCCCTGCTCGCCGGTCGCGGCGTGCCGCCGGATTTCGCCCGCGACCTCTTCGGCCGCGTGCCCGCGGAAGACCTCGCAGCCTATGCGGCCGAGACCCTCGCCGCGCTCGCGGCCGGGGCGTACGCCCATCTCGCCGCGCCGCGCGTCCCCGGACAGCCGGACCTGCGCCTCAGCGATGTCGAGGTCGAGCGCCGCGGCCGCCGGCGCGAGGTCACCGTGATCGAGGTCGTGAACGACAACATGCCGTTCCTGCTCGATTCGACCCTCGCCGAGATCGTCGACCAGGGCTACGAGCCCGCCCTCGTGGCGCACCCGATCCTGGCGGTGGAGCGCGCCGCCGACGGCGCCCTCCTGCGCCTGGCCGGCGAAGCCACCGCGGCCCCGGAGCAGGCCGCGGCCGCGCAGGCCGCGATCGCGCGAGAGAGCTTCATCCACATCCACGTGGAGCGGATCGACGATCCCGCGGCGCAGGAGCGTCTGCTGGCGGGCCTGCGCCGCGTCTATGCCGACGTCGCCATGGCGGTGGCCGACTGGGTCCCCATGCGCGAGCGCGTCGCCGAGCTGGTGCGCTCCTACCGCAGCCATCCGCCCCTGCCGCAGGACGAGGTCGCGGAGGCGGTGGCGTTCCTCGAATGGATCGGCGCCGACAACTTCACCTTCCTCGGGATTCGCGAATACCGCCTTCCCGACGGCGACACCGCCGCCGATCCCGTCGAGGGCACCGGCCTCGGCGTGCTGCGCGACCCCGCGGTGCGCCTCCTGCGCCGCGGCCGCGAGCTCGTCGCGATGACGCCGGAGATCCGCGCTTTCCTGAGGCGGCCGCAGGCGCTCATCATCACCAAGGCGAACCTGAAATCCCGCGTGCACCGGCGCGCGCATCTCGACTATGTCGGCGCCAAGCTCATCGCCCGCGACGGCCGGCTCGAGGGCGAGCTGCGCATCGTCGGGCTCTTCACCTCGAGCGCCTACACCAACACCACGGGCGAGGTCCCGTACCTGCGGCGCAAGGTCGGCCGCGTGGTGGAGCGGGCCGGCTTCGACCCCGCGAGCCATGCGGGCCGCGCCCTCCTCAACGTGCTCGAAAACTATCCCCGCGACGAGCTGTTCCAGATCGGCGAGGATACCCTCTACCGCTTCGCCCTCGACATCATGGCGCTGTCCGAGCGCCCGCGCATCCGCGCGCTGGCGCGGCCGGACGAGTTCGACCGGTTCGTCTCCGTGCTCGTCTTCATCCCGAAGGACCGCTACGACAGCCAGGTGCGTCGGCGCGTCGGCGCCTACCTCGCCGAGGTCTTCGCGGGCCGCGTCTCCGCGGCCTACCCGACCTACCCCGAGGGGCCGCTGGCGCGCACGCAATACATCATCGGCCGCGACGAGGGCGAGACGCCGCGGATCCCGCGCGAGACGCTGGAAGCCGGCATCGCGGGAATCGTGCGGACCTGGGGCGACGCGCTGCGGGGCGAACTCGCGGAGTCGATCGGCGGCCCGCGCGCCCGGACGCTCGCGGCGCGCTACGCCAACGCCTTCAGCGCCGCCTACCGCGAGGCCTTCGCGCCCGAGGCGGCGCTCGCCGACATCGCGATCCTGGAGCAGCTCTCCGACGCGCGCCCGCGCGCGGTCGACCTCTACCGCCGCGAGGGCGATCCGGACACGCGCATCAACCTCAAGGTCTATTCCCGCGGCAGCGCCCTGCCGCTCTCCGAGCGCGTGCCGCTGCTCGAGAATCTCGGCTTCCGCGTCGTGAACGAGCGCACCTACCGGGTCGAGCCGCCGGGCGCCGGCGAAGCCGATCCCGGGCGGGTCTGGCTGCACGACATGGCGCTGGAGCGCGCCGCAGGCGGGGCGATCGACGCCGACGAGATCCAGGGGGCGATCGAAGCCGCGCTTCTCGCCCTCTTCCGCGGCCTCGCGGAATCGGATGCCTTCAACCGCCTCGTGCTCGAAGCGGGCCTCGGCTGGCGCGACGTCGCCATGGTGCGGGCGCTCGGGCGGTACCTGCGCCAGATCCGCGTGCCCTACGCCCAGGATTACCTCGCCGGCACGCTCGCCCGCCACGGCGCCATCGCGGCCGACATCGTCCGGCTCTTCTATGCGCGCTTCGATCCGCGCGGGGGCGACGACCGCGCCTCCATTTCGGCAAAAACGGACCTGCCGGTCCCCGGCTTCGATCCGCGCGCGGACGACGACCGCGCCGCCCGCGAGGCGGAGATCCGCGCCCGCATCGAGGAGGCGCTGATCGCCGTCACGAGCCTCGACGACGACCACATCCTGCGCCGCTTCGTGAACCTCGTGGAAGCCGGCATCCGCACCAACTTCTTCCAGATCGACGACAACGGCCTGCCGCGCCAGACCATCGCGGTCAAGTTCGAGTGCGCCCGCGTCGAGGGGATGCCGCTGCCGCGGCCGCTCTACGAGATCTTCGTCTACTCGCCGCGCGTCGAAGGCGTGCACATGCGCTTCGGCAAGGTGGCGCGCGGGGGCCTGCGCTGGTCCGACCGGCCGCAGGATTTCCGCACGGAGGTGCTCGGCCTCGTGAAGGCCCAGCAGGTCAAGAACGCCGTGATCGTGCCCGTGGGCGCCAAGGGCGGCTTCGTGCCGAAGCACCTGCCGCCTCCTTCCGACCGCCAGGCCTGGATCGCGGAGGGAACGGAGAGCTACCGCATCTTCGTGCGCACCCTGCTCCAGCTCACCGACAACCTGGAGGGCACCGCCGTGGTGCCGCCCGCCGACACGGTGCGCCACGACGGCGACGACCCCTATCTCGTGGTCGCGGCCGACAAGGGCACCGCCACCTTCTCGGACACCGCCAACGCGCTCTCGATCGAGAAGGGCCACTGGCTCGGCGACGCCTTCGCGTCCGGCGGCAGCCAGGGCTACGACCACAAGAAGATGGGCATCACGGCGCGCGGAGCCTGGGAGGCCGTGAAGCGGCATTTCCGCGAGATCGACGTCGACATCCAGAGCGAGCCCGTGACGGTCGCGGGCGTCGGCGACATGTCGGGGGACGTGTTCGGCAACGGCATGCTGCTCTCGAAGAGCCTCAAGCTCGTGGCGGCCTTCGACCACCGCGACATCTTCCTCGATCCCGACCCCGACCCGGACGCCTCGTTCAAGGAGCGCGAGCGCCTGTTCGCCCTCGCCCGGTCGAGCTGGGCCGATTACGACAAGGCGCTGATCTCGGCCGGCGGCGGCGTGTTCCCGCGCGCGGCGAAATCGATCCCGCTCTCGCCGGAGGCGCAGACCCTCCTCGGGCTCGACCGCGCGGAGGCGACGCCCGCGGAGGTCATGAACGCGATCCTGAAGGCGCCCGTGGGCCTGCTCTGGTTCGGCGGCATCGGGACCTATATCCGCGCCGCCACGGAGTCTGACGACGAGGTCGGCGACCGCGCCAACGATCCGATCCGGATCACGGGCGCGCAGGTGCGCGCCAAGGTGATCGGCGAGGGCGCCAATCTCGGCGTGACGCAGCGCGGGCGCATCGAGGCGGCGCGCTCAGGCGTCCGCCTCAACACGGATGCGATCGACAACTCGGCCGGCGTCAACACCTCGGACGTGGAGGTCAACATCAAGATCGCGCTCGCGACGCCGGAGCGCGACGGCCGCCTCGACGAGGCCGCCCGCAACGCGCTTCTGCCCGAGATGACCGACGAGGTCGCGCGCCTGGTCCTGCGCAACAACTACCTCCAGACGCTCGCGATCTCGCTCGCCGAGCGCCGCGGCGTCGGCGATCTCGGCTTCGCGCGCCGGCTGATGCACGGGTTGGAGGCCGACGGACGCCTCGACCGCGCCATCGAGTTCCTGCCCGACGACACGACGCTCGCGGAGCGCGGTTTGCGCGGCGAGGGGCTGACGCGGCCCGAGATCGCGGTGCTGCTCGCCTATGCCAAGCTCGCGCTGCACGACGCGCTCCTCGACAGCGCCGTGCCGGACGATCCCTACCTGTCGCGCGAGCTCGAGCGTTATTTTCCGTCCGAGATGCGCGAGCGCTTCCCCGACGCCGTCGCGACCCATCGCCTGCGCCGGGAGATCATCGCGACGCAGCTCGCCAACGCCATCGTGAACCGCGGCGGCCCCACCGTCGTGACCCGGCTCGTCGACCAGACCGGCGCCGACGCTCCGACGCTCGCGGCGGCCTACGCGGCGACGCGCGATTCCTTCGGGCTCGCCGAGCTCAACGCCGGCATCGACAGCCTCGACGGCGTGGTGCCGGGCGCGCTGCAACTGCGCCTGTACGGCGACCTGCAGGACCTGCTCATGAGCCGGATCGTCTGGTTCATCCGCAACGTCGACCTCGCGGCCGGCTCCCTCGACGCGGTGGTGGGCACCTACCGGGCCGGCATCGCCGAGGTCGAGGGCTGCCTCCGGGCGGTCCTGTCGCCGGCCGCACTCGCGGCCTGGGAGACGCGCACCGCGGCCCTGACCGCGGAGGGCGTGCCGGACAGCCTCGCCCGGCAGCTCGCCGCCCTGCCCGACCTCGTGGCGGCCCCCGACATCGTGCTCGTCGCCCAGCGCACCGGCCGCCCGGTGCTCGACATCGCCCGGACCCACTTCGCGCTCGAGGACCTGTTCCAGCTCGGAACGCTCATCGGCGCCGCGCGCGAGATCGTCACCACCGACTACTACGACCGCCTGGCCCTCGACCGCGCCATCGACACCGTCGCCTCGGCCCACCGCAGCCTCACCGCGGAGGCCGCGGGCACCGGCGCCTCCGGCGCGGAGGCGGTGGCGGCCTGGCGCGAGCGCCGCGGCGGCGACGCCGCCCGCATCCGCGCCGCCGTCGACGGCATCATGGCCTCGGGGCTCACCCTCTCGAAGGTCACGGTGGCGGCAAGCCTGCTCGCGGATTTGGGGCGGGGGTGAACGTCCTCTCCCCGCCTCCCGCTCCCTCTCCCCGTGAACGGGGAGAGGGGGGAGACCTCACCCCTTCCCGGCCAGCGCCTTCTCCCGGATCGCCGAGAGCGTCGTGGACGGCGAGATCGTCTCCGGGTCGATGAGGCAGTGCAGAACGGCCGGCTGGCCCGAGGCGCGCGCCCGCTCGAGCGCGGGGGCGAAGTCCTCCGTGCGCTCGACCCGCTCGCCGTGGGCTCCGTAGGCCCGGGCGAGCGCGGCGAAATCCGGGTTGCGGATCGCGGTCGCGGAGACCCGGCCGGGATAGTGGCGCTCCTGGTGCATGCGGATCGTGCCGAACATGCCGTTGTCGATCACCAGGATCAGGACCGGCAGCTCGTACTGCACCGCGGTCGCGAGCTCCTGCCCGTTCATCAGGAAATCGCCGTCGCCCGCGAACACCACGACCGTGCTGTCGGGCCGGAAGCGCTTGGCCCCGATTCCGGCCGGCACCCCGTAACCCATGGAGCCCGAGGTCGGCGCGAGCTGGGTGCCGTAGGCGCGGAATGGCCAGAAGCGGTGGATCCAGGTCGCGAAGTTGCCGGCGCCGTTGCAGAAGATCGTGTCGGCGGGCAGCACCCCTTTGAGATGCGCCATCACCTGCCCCATCTGGAGCGCGCCCGGCGTCGTGATGGGAGCGGGATCGCTCCAGGCGAGCCAGTCGGCGCGCGCGGCTTTCGTCCACGCGCCCCAGCGGATGCTGTTGGGGGGCTGCAATCCTTCGAGGGCGGCCGAGAAGGCGACCGGCGAGGCGTTGATCGCGAGATGCGGGCGGTAGACCCGGGCGATCTCCTCCGGGTCCGGATGCACGTGGACGAGGGTCTGGTTCGGGACGGGAATGTCGAACAGCGTGTAGCTCTGCGAGGGCACCTCGGAGAGTCGCCCGCCCAGCAGCACGACGAGGTCGGATTCCTTGATCCGCTGCACGAGCTTCGGGTTCGCGCCGAGGCCGAGGTCGCCGGCATAGGACGCATGATCGTGCGAGATCAGCATCTGGCGCCGGAACGAGGCCACGACGGGCAGGTCGAAGCGCTCGGCGAAGCGCGCGAAGCGCTGCACCGCGGCATCGGACCAGCGCGAGCCGCCGAGGATCACGAGCGGGCGTTCCGCGGCCCACAGCATCTTCTGCAGCTCCGCCATCTGGGTCAGGCCCGGATGGGTCTCGAGCGGCTCGGCGCGGGGCGCATCGGCGACGGAGGCCGCTTCCGTGAGCATGTCCTCCGGGAGCGCGATCACGACCGGACCCGGCCGCCCGCTCATCGCCACGTGGAAAGCCCGCGAGATCAGCTCCGGGATGCGGGCGGCATCGTCGATCTCGGTCGCCCATTTGGCGATCGGCCCGAAGGTGGCGCGGTAATCGACCTCCTGGAACGCCTCGCGCTCGCGCATGCCGCGCTCGATCTGGCCCACGAACAGGATCATGGGCGAGGAATCCTGCTGCGCGATGTGGATCCCGGGCGAGGCGTTGGTGGCGCCGGGACCGCGGGTCACGAAGCAGATCCCCGGGCGCCCGGTGAGCTTGCCGTAGGCCTCCGCCATCATGGCGGCACCGCCCTCCTGGCGGCAGACCGTGACGTTGATCGACGCGTCGTGCAGGGCGTCGAGCACCGCGAGGTAGCTCTCGCCCGGCACGCAGAAGAGATGATCGACGCCCTGGGCCACGAGCTGGTCGACCAGGATCTGGCCGCCGGTGCGGGAGGCAGTCGCGGGATTGTCGTGCTTCATGGGGCGGCTCCGGATCGGGGTTCGCTCAAGTTCGGATGGACGGGGCTAGGCGCGGTCGGCGCCCCAGGCGGGGTCGGCGAGCACCTCGTCGGTGTGCTGGCCGAGCGCGGGTGAGGGGCGCTCCGCCACGAGCGGCGCGCCGTCGAGGAGCACCGGCGAGCGCACGGTCGGGATCGTCCCGCCCTTGGCGGCGGGCGCGGGAAGATCGAGGCGCATCCGGCGGGCGATCACCTGCGGATCGGTGAAGACGTCGGCGACCGAGTTGATCGGGCCGGCCGGCACGGCCTCGGGCGCGAGGGCCGCGAGGAGTTCGTCCCGGCCGCGCCGCATCAGGATCTCGCCGAGGAGCGGCACCAGGATGGCGCGGTTCCGGACCCGGTCGGTGTTGGTGCGGAAGCGCTCGTCGGCCGCGAGTTCCGGAACCCCGAGCACGCGCACGAACTTGGCGAACTGCCCGTCGTTGCCGACCGCGATGATCACGTGGCCGTCCGACACGGGAAAGACCTGGTAGGGCACGATGTTCGGGTGCGCGTTGCCCATGCGCTTCGGGATCTGGCCCGAGACCAGGTGGTTGAGCGCCTGGTTGGCGAGGACGCTCACCTGCGTGTCGAGGAGCGCCATGTCGAGATGGCCGCCCTCGCCGGTGGCGTCGCGGCGGCGCAGCGCCGCCTGGATGCCGATGACGGCATAGAGGCCGGTGAAGATGTCGGCGAAGGCGACGCCGGGCTTCTGGGGCTCGGCATCGGCCTCGCCGGTGAGGTCCATGATCCCGCCCATGGCCTGGATGATGAAATCGTAGCCCGCCCGGGGGGCGTAAGGTCCGGTCTGGCCGAAGCCCGTGATCGAGCAATAGACGAGGCGCGGATTGACGGCCTTCAGGCTCTCGTAGTCGAGGCCGTATTTCTTGAGCCCTCCGACCTTGAAGTTTTCGATCAGGACGTCGGCCTGCATGGCGAGCCGGCGCACGATCTCCTGGCCCTCCGGGGTCTCGAAATCGACCGCGACCGAGCGCTTGCCGCGGTTGCAGGAGTGGAAATAGCCGGCCGAAAGATGCCCCTCCCCTTCGGCCGCCACGAAGGGCGGGCCCCAGCCGCGGGTGTCGTCGCCGGCGATCGGCCGCTCGACCTTGACGACGTCGGCACCGAGATCGGCGAGGGTCTGCCCGGCCCAGGGGCCGGCGAGGATCCGGGCGAGTTCGAGGACCTTCACGCCCGCCAGGGGCTTTGCTGCCTGCGTCATGACGGAATCCGGGCGCGTTCGTGGACTTTTACGCCTTGCAAGGGTTTCATTGCCGCCTCACCGCAGACCAGCCGCCTGTGCGATGGCATAAGCGACCGCGTGCGAGACGAAAAGGCTGATCGCGTAAATCTCCAGCGACCAGCGGCCCGCGAAGCGGAACAGGGGCGCGAGGATCCCGGGCGGCTGCGGGGCGAGTGCGGCGCGGCGGAAGCGCAGCAGCGCGAGGGTCAGCGCCGCCACGAGAGCGACGAGAATCGCGGCCTGGAGCCCGTCGAAGCGGTAATCGTAGACCTCGCGGATGACATAGGCCGTGGCGGTCGCGGCCGCGATGCCGTTGCGGGTCAAAAGGGCAGATCCCGGGCCTGAGATCATCGTCGCGGCCGCGATGCCGTTGCGGGTCCAGACCGTCCGTCGAGGGCCGGAGACCGCCGCGCCCCTGCGTGTCCACAGGGCCTGCCGCCCGCCCTCCTCCAGGGCCAGGCGGTGGGCGAGGCCGAGGAAAGCCCAGAGCCAGCCCTCCACGCCGTATTCGAGCGGCCCGTCGGTGACCGGGATGAGCGGCAGGCAGCCCGCGATCAGGAGCGCGACGGCGAGCGGCCGGGCCATGACGTGCCGCTCGACGGCCGGCAGCACCAGGGCGCGCAGGATCGCGAAGTTGATCAGGATGTTGACCATGGTGCCCGCGAGGTTTCCCGCCTCGAGCGCGTTGACCGCGGTGAGCGGGATCCCGAAGGCGAGCCAGGTCCAGGGCACCCGCCGGGTGCGGGCGAAGCCGATCAGGAAGAAGAAGACCGGCGCCGCCACCCGCCCGAACAGCCGCCACCACGGGTTCGCGGGGTCGAAGAAATAGCCGTGGTGGTCGATGAAGACGAAGACGAGCGCGACGAGCTTGAGGAGGTCGGTCGTGGTGACGGGGCGGGCGGCGGGGGTGTCAGGCAAGAGCGGGCCTGCGAGCGCATGGACGATGAGAGCCTCGCTTGCGTGGCACCTGATGGAGGATTGCCTCTCCCCGGTCTTGCGCGCATCTCCCTCTCCCCTGGAGGGAGAGGGTGGCCCTCGCGTGAGCGAGGGTCGGGAGAGGGGGAGGGCCACCCTCGATCTCACCGGAAGAGATCGCTCCGCGAGCGCTCCTGACGGAGCGCGCCCCCTCTCCCGACCCGGCCTGACGGCCGGGCCACCCTCCCCCTCGAGGGGGGAGGGAGACGTGTGCCGTCATGCCCCGGCGGATCACCTTCAGAAAAACGCCTGCAGCCCCGTCTGCGCCCGGCCCAGGATCAGCGCGTGCACGTCGTGCGTCCCCTCGTAGGTGTTCACGGTCTCGAGGTTCTGGGCGTGGCGCATCACGTGGTACTCTTCCTGGATGCCGTTGCCGCCGTGCATGTCGCGGGCGACGCGGGCGATGTCGAGCGCCTTGCCGCAATTGTTGCGCTTGACGATCGAGATCATCTCGGGCGCGACCCGGCCCTCGTCGAAGAGGCGCCCGACCCGCAAGGACGCCTGGAGGCCCAGCGCGATCTCGGTCTGCATGTCGGCGAGCTTCTTCTGCACGAGCTGGGTCGCGGCGAGCGGCCGGTTGAACTGCTTGCGGTCCAGCGTGTACTGGCGCGCCCGGTGCCAGCAATCCTCCGCGGCGCCGAGAGCCCCCCAGGAGATGCCGTAGCGGGCCCGGTTGAGGCAGCCGAACGGACCTTTCAGGCCGGAGACGTTCGGGAGCAGCGCATCCTCGCCGACCTCGACGCCGTCCATGACGATCTCGCCGGTGATGGAGGCGCGCAGGGACAGCTTGCCGCCGATCTTCGGAGCCGAGAGGCCCTTCATGCCCTTCTCCAGCACGAAGCCGCGGATCTGGTCGTCGTGGGACGGGGACTTCGCCCAGACCACGAACACGTCGGCGATCGGCGAGTTCGAGATCCACATCTTCGAGCCCGAGAGGCGGTAGCCGCCGTCGATCTTGTCGGCCCGGGTCTTCATGCCGGCGGGATCGGAGCCGGCGTCGGGCTCGGTGAGGCCGAAGCAGCCCACGAACTCGCCCGAGGCCAGCTTCGGCAGGTACTTCTTGCGCTGCGTCTCGTCGCCGTAGGCGTAGATCGGGTACATCACGAGCGAGGACTGCACGCTCATCATCGAGCGGTAGCCGGAATCGACCCGCTCGACCTCGCGCGCCACGAGGCCGTAGGACACATAGGAAGCCCCGGCGCAGCCGTACTCTTCAGGCAGCGTGACGCCGAGCAGCCCCTGCTCGCCCATCTCGCGGAAGATGCCGGGGTCCGCCTTCTCCTCGCGATAGGCCTCGATGATGCGGGGCAGAAGCCGCTCCTGCGCGAAGACCCGCGCCGCGTCGCGGATCATGCGCTCGTCGTCGGTGAGCTGGTCGTCGAGGAGGAAGGGATCCTCCCAGACGAAGCGCGCCGGCGCGGGAGCGTCCTTGGGCTTGGAGTGGGGCAGGGCGTTCATGGGCGTTCTCCGAATGGGGCGAATGGTTGGTGGCGAATGGCGAATGGAAGGGGTTCGTGGATCAGGCCGAGGTCGGGGCCACCCTCGGCCCCTCCATTCGCCATTCGCCACTCGCCATTCGCTCACACATCGATGTCGAACTTCACGCCTTGCGCCAGCGGCAGGGTGCGACCGTAGTTCAGCGTGTTGGTGGCGCGGCGCATATAGGCCTTCCAGGCGTCCGAGCCGGCCTCGCGGCCGCCGCCGGTCTCCTTCTCGCCCCCGAAGGCGCCGCCGATCTCGGCGCCGGACGGGCCGATGTTGACGTTGGCGATGCCGCAATCCGAGCCCGCATCCGACAGGAAGGCTTCCGCCTCGCGCATGTCCAGCGTGAAGATCGAGGAGGACAGGCCGGCCCCGACCGCGTTGTTCATCGCGATCGCCTCTTCGATCGCGGAATAGCGCACCACGTAGAGGATCGGCGCGAAGGTCTCGCGCAGCATGGGGCCGTCATGGGCCGGCATCTCGACCAGCGCCGGCGCGGCGTAGAAGGCGTCCGCCATGACGTCGTGCACCCGGCCGCCGCCATGCACCGTGGCGCCGGCGGCCTTGGCCTCGCCGAGCGCCCGCTCCATGCCTTGATAAGCCCCGCGGTCGATGAGCGGGCCGACCAGCGTGCCCTCCGCGCGCGGGTCGCCGATGCGCACCGAGCCGTAGATCCTAGCCAGCGAGGGCACGACCTTGTCGTAGACGCTCTCGTGCACGAACAGGCGTCGCAGGGTCGTGCAGCGCTGGCCCGCGGTGCCCATGGCGGCGAATGCGATCGCGCGCACCGCGAGGCCCAGATCCGCGGACGGCGCCACGATCATGGCGTTGTTGCCGCCGAGCTCCAGGATCGCGCGGGCGAAGCGCGCCGCCAGCTTCGGCCCGACCTGGCGGCCCATGTGGGTGGAGCCGGTCGCGGACACGACGGGGACGCGGTGGTCCTCGACGAGCGCCTCGCCGACCTCGCGCCCGCCGATGACGAGCTCGGACAGGCCCTCGGGCGCCTCGTCGCCGAAGCGCTCGACGGCGCGCCGGACGATGGCCTGGGTGGCGAGCGCGGTGAGCGGGGTCTTCTCGGAGGGCTTCCAGACCACGGGATCGCCGCACACGAAGGCGAGCGCCGCGTTCCAGGACCACACCGCCACGGGGAAGTTGAAGGCCGAGATGACGCCGCAGACCCCGAGCGGGTGCCAGGTCTCCATCATGCGGTGGTCGCGCCGCTCGGTCGCGATGGTGAGGCCGTAGAGCTGGCGGGAGAGACCGACCGCGAAGTCGCAGATGTCGATCATCTCCTGGACCTCGCCGAGGCCCTCCGAGACGATCTTGCCGGTCTCGAGCGTCACGAGGCGGCCGAGATCCTCCTTGGCGGCGCGCAGCTCCTCGCCGAGGAGGCGCACGAACTCGCCCCGGCGCGGGGCGGGCACGAGCCGCCACGCTTTGAAGGCTTCATGCGCCCGGCCGATGGCGGCGGCGGTCTCCTCGGCCGTCACGGTGCGGACCTCGGCCACGACCTCGCCGGTGATCGGCGAGCGGGCCGGCAGGTCGCCGCCCTGATAGGCGCTCTCCGGCACGCCGAGACGGGCGAGGATCGCGAGGGCTTCGTCGCGCACCGGCGCGAAGGGGGCTTTGGTCATCAACACGGGCTTCAACCTTTGCTGGAGGCCCTTGCGTCGGGCGGCGGCTTTCGTCAAACCGCTTAATCCTGCCGGCCCAGAGCGGCAAGAGTAGGGCCTGAAACTCCCTCTCCGCGGACACCCTCTCCCCGCGTGCGGGGAGAGGGCCGCGGTGAGGGGCCGGTCGGAAGAACGCGGTGTTCCGATCTTCTGCCCCCCCTTGCGGGGAGGGTGCCCGAAGGGCGGGTGGGGGTTGGTCCAGGAGGCACCGGAGCGCTCGATCCTGCACCAACCCCCACCCCCGGCCCCTCCCCGCAAGGGGGAGGGGAGACCATGCGGAGACCACTCGCTCCACCGACCCGCCCCTCACCCCAGCCCTCTCCCCGTGAACGGGGAGAGGGAGACGCGCAGCCGGGAGAGGGAGAGAGGCCCCGAACACGAGGAATGCATGTCCGAGACCTATGACGTGGTGATCGCAGGCGGGGCCGCCATGGGCTCCTCGACGGCCTATCACCTCCTCGACGATCCGGCGTTCCGGGGCCGGGTGCTCGTGGTCGAGAAGGACCCGACCTACGGGCGCTCGGCCTCCGCCCTCTCGGCGGCGTCGATCCGGCAGCAATTCTCGAGCCCCGTGAACATCCGGATCTCGCTCTACGGCATCCGCTTCCTGCGCGAGATCGGGGATCGCCTCGCAGTCGACGGCGACCGGCCCGAGATCGGGCTGAGCGAGCGCGGCTATCTCTATTGCGCGACCGCGGCCGGCGCGTCCGTGCTGGCCGAGAACCAGGCCGTCCAGGCCGCGGAGGGCGCCGACATCCTCCTGCTCGACCCGGACGCGCTGAAGGCCCGCTTTCCCTGGCTCAACACCGAGGATCTCGCCGCCGGCACCTGGGGGCGCTCCGGCGAGGGCTGGTTCGACGGCTGGGGCCTGCTCCAGGCCTTCCGCAGGAAGGCGCGCGCGCTCGGGGCCGAGTACCGGCAGGGCGCCGTCGCGGCGGTCGAGCGGGAGGGGAACCGCGTCGCGGCCGTGCGGCTCGCGGACGGCACCCGCATCGCCTGCGGCGCGCTCGTGAACTGCGCGGGCTCCGGCGGCCCGGCGCTCGCCGCGATGGCGGGCGTCGGGATCCCGGTGCGGGCGAAGCGCCGCTACGTCTTCAGCTTCACGTGCCGGGAGCGGATCGAGAACTGCCCGCTCCTCATCGATCCGAGCGGCGCCTGGTGCCGCCCGGAAGGCGAGGGCTTCATCGGCAGCGCCTCCCCGGGACCGGGGGACGAGGACCCGGACTGGCACGACGACGATCCCGCGACCCAGGAAGCCGACCACGTCTTCTTCGAGGAGCGGGTCTGGCCGGCGCTCGCCCACCGCGTTCCGGCCTTCGAGGCGATCCGGCCCGGCCGCGCCTGGGCCGGCCCCTACGACATGTGCCTCCTCGACCACAACGCGGTCGTGGGGCAGACGGGACCCGACAACTTCTATCTCTGCAACGGCTTCTCGGGCCATGGCCTGCAGCAGGCGCCGGCGGTCGGGCGGGGCCTCGCCGAGCTTCTCGTGCACGGGCGCTATACGAGCCTCGACCTCGCCGATCTCGGCTTCGAGCGCGTCGCGGCCGGACGCCCGCTCCTGGAGCGCAACGTGATCTGACGCAGGATCCCCGGCCGCGGGCGGGGCCCGGTCGGCTCAATCGTCCCGGCTGTAGGCGCGCACGCGGCCGGTGAGGTTCAGTTCGCGGCGGTAGCGGTCGCCGCCGCCCGCGAAGCCCTGGCCTGCGGCCGGATTCACGGTCTGGCCTTCTGCGAGCGAGAGCACGCCCGGCATCCCCGCCCGCGCCTCCTCCCGGCGCCCGCCGGTCTCCGAGGTGCTCGACCGGCCGAGATCGGACCGGGAGGCCTCGTCGGTGCGCAGGTCCGCGGTGCCGGCATCGTGCGTGCCCGTCCTGAGGCTCCCCATGCCGGGGAGCGCGCCGGTGTTGGTGGTGCCGGCCGCGTTGCCGCCGGTCAGCCCGGCGCCGAGCGGGCCGCCCACGTCGACGCCGCCCGCTCCGCCCATGCCGCCGGACGCGCCGCCGGACGAGCCCTGCTGCCAGTCGCGGCTGCGGCGGTCGAGGTCGAGGGGGTCGAAGAGGTCGATCACCTGGATGGCTTCCTCGAGATTCTCCTTGTCGATCCGGGCCGAGAGCAGCGCATGACCCTGCCGCAGCCCGGCCTCGAACAGCCGCAGGTCCTCGGAGGGCAGGGGCAGGTCGTGGAGGGCCGCCTGGCCGTCGTCCCGCGCCGAGAGATCCCGGAACCCGGAGATCGAGGAGACGTCGCGGCCGGAATCAGCGCCGATCAGGGCGATGCGGTCGCGCGCGACGCCGGCCTCCATGAGGGCCTGCAGGGCGCGTTGGGCGGCGGCGCGATCCTCGAAGAGGGCGGTGACGATGCGGGGCATGCGCGCGATCCTTACCTGTCCGGGTCGAAAAGGGCGGGGCAGCCCGAGGGCGGCCTGCTGGCCCTACCAACGGCCTTCGGCTCCGGCCTGTTCCAGGGAACGGCCGGTCCGGCGCGGACGGAGCACCTGACGCATTCGTGAACCCCGGGACCCGGCGCGGCGCTTGCCCACAGGCCTGCGATCGCCCCCTCCGCGAGGCCTCTATACCGAGCCGGCTCAGCGTGTCATGAATCTGCCATTGAAATGTCACCCCGGCTTCGTGTTACGGTGATGAGAACCACAACAACGCCCGGTCGGGCGACGAGGGAGAAGACCATGCTGAAAAAGACCGCCTTTGCCGCGCTGGCGTTCGGGTTCGCGTCGAGCACGTCCGCGCTGGCGCAGACCGAGATCCAGTGGTGGCACGCCATGACGGGCGTCAACAACGACGTCGTCAACAAGCTGGCCGACGACTTCAACAAGTCCCAGAACGAGTACAAGGTCGTCGCGACCTACAAGGGCACCTACCCGGACACGATGAATGCCGGCATCGCCGCGTTCCGCGCCGGCAACGCGCCGCACATCATCCAGGTCTTCGAGGTCGGCACCGCCACGATGATGGCGGCCCGCGGCGCCATCAAGCCCGTGCAGGAGCTGATGAAGGAAGCCGGCGAGAAGTTCGACCGCGACGCGTATCTGCCGGCCGTCGCCGCCTACTACTCGACGGCGAAGGGCGAGCTCCTGTCGTTCCCGTTCAACTCGTCCTCCACCGTGATGTGGTACAACAAGGACGCCTTCCGGAAGGCCGGCCTCAACCCCGACCAGCCGCCCAAGACCTGGCCTGAAGTGTTCGAGGCCGCCAAGAAGCTCCAGGCTTCGGGCCACCCGACCTGCGGCTTCTCCTCGGCCTGGATCACCTGGGTGAACATCGAGCAGTTCTCGGTGTGGCACAACATCCCGCTCGCCACCAAGCAGAACGGCATCGGCGGGTTCGACACCGAGCTCAAGATCAATTCGCCGGTGCACGTGAAGCACCTGGAGAATCTCGTCGAGCTGCAGAAGACCAAGACCTTCGACTATTCCGGCCGCGCCAGCGCGGCGGAGGGACGGTATACGTCCGGCGAGTGCCCGATCTTCCTGACCTCTTCGGGCTTCTACGGGAACGTGAAGGCGAACGCCAAGTTCGAATGGGCCAATACTTTCATGCCCTACTACCCGGACGTGCCCGGCGCTCCGCAGAACTCGACGCTCGGCGGCGCTTCGCTCTGGGTGATGGGCGGCAAGCCGGCCAACGAGTACAAGGGCGTGGCCAAGTTCTTCGCCTTCCTGTCCGACACGGACCGCCAGGCGAACCTGCACACCGTCTCGGGCTACCTGCCGATCACGAAGGCGGCGTACGAGAAGGTGAAGGCCTCGGGCTTCTACAAGGACAACCCGTATCTCGAGACGCCGATCCTCCAGCTCACCAACAAGCCGCCGACGGAGAACTCCCTCGGCCTGCGCCTCGGCAACCTGGTCCAGATGCGCGACATCTGGGCGGAGGAGATCGAGAGCGCGCTGACCGGCAACAAGCCCGCGAAGGCGGCTCTCGACGCGGCGGTCGAGCGCGGCAACCAGATCCTGCGCCAGTTCGAGCGGACCGCGACCCGCTAACCGCACCGGTGTCGGCCCGCCAGGGCCGACACTCCCGCTTCAGGCATTGCCAGCCGGCTCTTGCTGCAAGGGCCGGCCGGCTCCTTTCCCGAGCCGGCGAATGGAAAAACGCGCCATCTTCAACAACAAGGTCCTGCCCTACGCGCTGCTCCTTCCCCAGCTCGCGATCACCTTCGTCTTCTTCTACTGGCCCGCGTCCCAGGCGATCTGGCAGTCCTTCCTGGTCCAGGACGCCTTCGGCCTCTCCACCGAATTCGTCTGGTTCGAGAACTACGAGGCCGTGTTCAGCCAGCCCGAATACTACCGGGCCATGGTCACGACCGCCCTGTTCTCGTTCCTCGTGGCCCTGTTCTCGCTCGGGCTCGGGTTGCTCCTCGCGAGCCAGGCCGACAAGAACATCCGCGGCGCAAACCCCTACAAGACCCTGCTGCTGTGGCCCTACGCGGTCGCGCCCGCCATCGCGGGCGTCCTGTGGCTCTTCCTCTTCCACCCCTCGCTCGGGACGCTGTCCAAGCCCCTGCGCCTTCTCGGGGTCAACTGGAATCCCCTGCTCAACGGGAACCACGCCCTGATCCTGGTGGTGGTCGCCGCGACCTGGAACCAGATCAGCTACAACTTCCTGTTCTTCCTCGCGGGGCTCGCCTCGATCCCGAAGAGCGTCATCGAGGCCGCGGCCATCGACGGGGCCGGCCCGTTGCGGCGCTTCTGGACCGTGATCTTCCCGCTCCTCTCGCCGACGACGTTCTTCCTCCTCGTGATCAACATCGTCTACGTCTTCTTCCACACCTTCGGCATCATCGACGCGGTGACCGGGGGCGGGCCGTACGGGAGTACGGCGACGATGGTCTACAAGGTCTACGCGGACGGCCGTCTCGGCGGCGACCTCGGCGGATCCGCGGCACAGTCCGTGATCCTCATGATCATCGTGATCGGACTGACCGCCTTCCAGTTCCGCTACGTCGAGCGCAAGGTGCAGTACTGATGGTCGAGAACCGTCCCTTCCACACCCTCGTCGCCTACATCATCCTGACGTTCGGCGTGCTCCTCGTGGCGTTCCCGGTCTATGTGGCGGTCCTCGCTTCGACCTTCGACGCGGCCACGATCAGCAACGGCAACATGCCCCTGACCCCGGGCGATTACGCGGACGAGAACTATTACCAGACGCTCTTCCACGGCGCCGCGAAGTCGAGTCGGCAGCCCGTCGGCAACATGATGGTGAACTCCTTCATCATGGCCATGGGCATCGCGTTCGGGAAGATCGCGATCTGCATCCTCTCGGCCTATGCGATCGTGTTCTTCAAGTTCCCGTTCCGGCAGACCGCGTTCTGGATCATCTTCGTGACGCTGATGCTGCCGGTGGAAGTGCGCATCTATCCGACCTACAAGATCGTCTCGGATCTCGGCCTGCTCGACACCTATACCGGGCTGATCATCCCGCTGATCGCGTCGGCCACCGGCACGCTGCTGTTCCGGCAGTTCTTCATGACCATCCCGGACGAGCTCGTGGAAGCGTCCAAGATCGACGGCGCCGGACCCTACCGCTTCCTGTGGGATACGTTGCTGCCGCTCTCCGTCACCACCATCGCGGCCTTGTTCGTGATCCAGTTCATCTACGGCTGGAACCAGTATCTGTGGCCGCTGCTCATCACGACCAAGGACTCGATGCAGACGATCGTGATCGGCATCAAGAAGATGCTCACGACGCAGGATACGCTGACCGAGTGGAACATCGCCATGACCACGGCGGTGCTGGCCATGCTGCCGCCCGTCGCGGTGGTCGTCCTGATGCAGCGCTTCTTCGTGAAGGGCCTGGTCGAGACCGAGAAATGATGCAGCGTTTCCTCGTGAAGGGGCTCGCCCGGACCGAGACACGACACCGGGCGGCCCGGCCGCCCACGGGACGTTAGGCAGGACTCTCCGCCGCGGCGGAGCGAAGGACAAAGGAACCGCTGGGGCTATGGCGAAAGTAACGCTCGAACGCGTCCGCAAGGTCTACGCCGGCGCCGTCGAGGCCGTGAAGGGCGTGTCGCTCGACATCGAGGACGGCTCCTTCTGCGTGCTCGTCGGCCCCTCGGGCTGCGGCAAGTCCACGCTCCTGCGCATGGTCGCGGGGCTCGAGACGATCACCGACGGCGTGGTGCGCATCGGCGAGCGCGAGGTCAACCAGGTCGAGCCGGCCGACCGCGACATCGCCATGGTGTTCCAGAACTACGCGCTCTACCCGCACATGAGCGTCTACAACAACATGGCCTACGGCTTGCGCAACCGCGGCACGCCCAAGGACGAGATCGACAAGCGCGTGCGCGAGGCCGCGCGGATCCTCGCCATCGAGCCCTTCCTCGAGCGCAAGCCCCGCGCGCTGTCCGGCGGGCAGCGCCAGCGCGTCGCCATGGGCCGCGCCATCGTGCGCAAGCCGCAGGTGTTCCTGTTCGACGAGCCGCTCTCCAACCTCGACGCCAAGCTGCGCGTGCAGATGCGCGTCGAGATCAAGCGCCTGCAGCGGGCGCTCGGCGTCACCTCGATCTACGTCACCCACGACCAGGTCGAGGCCATGACGCTCTCGGACCAGCTCGTGGTCATGAACGCGGGCCAGGTCGAGCAGGTCGGCAAGCCCTCCGACGTCTACCGCCGGCCGCAGACCCGGTACGTGGCGACCTTCATCGGTTCGCCGCCCATGAACATCCTGCCCGGGCACGTCGAGGGCGACGGCGTGGTGCGGGTCGGGAACGGCCGCCTCCTCGTCGCCGACATGCGGCCGGGCCTGGCCGCGGGATCCAAGGTCGACGTGGGCCTGCGTCCGGAGGATCTGCGCGTCGGCGCGGCCGGCACGGGCGCGGTCGATCTCGGGGTCGATTTCGTCGAGGAGCTCGGCGCGACCCAGCTCTTCCACGGCAAGATCGAGGGCGCGGAGTTCGTGGTCCAGGCGCCGACCGGCCAGATCGCCGCCGATGCGAAGGCTCTGAGCCTTTCGATCGACGCCGCCAACGTCCACCTGTTCGACCCGCAGACGGGCCTGCGGCTGGGGCGGTAGCCGCCGGCCGGCCGCCCGTCGCAGGTCGTATCGCGGCCTCGCTCAGTCATCCGCCAGAACCCGGTATTCGGCGCCGTCGATGTCGTCGTACTGGCCGCTGCGCAGGGCCCAGAGGAAGGCGCACAGGCCTGCGGTGCCGAGGCATAGGGCGATCGGGATCATGAAGACGAGGACGTCCATCGGGGGTCTCCGTTCTAGGCGGCGCGGGGCCGGAGCAGCGGCGCCTGCGCGTCCCGGCCCGCACGCCGGACCCTGACCGCCAGGCGCAGGCCGAAGCGGGCGCGAAGCGAGTTCACCGTCACGACCACGGACGAACCCGACATGGCGAGCGCCGCGATGAGCGGCGTCAGGAAGCCGCCGGCCGCGAGCGGAATGGCGGCGAGGTTGTAGGCAGCCGAGAACCAGAGATTCTGGAGCATCAGGCGCCGCGCCTTGCGGCCGGTCTCGAGCGCCGCGATCACAGGGGCGAGGCGCCGGCCCATGAAGAGCCCGTCGGCGGCGGCCTGGCTCACATGGGCGGCGGTCACGGGCGAAAGCGAGACGTCGGCGGCCGCGAGCGCGGGCGCGTCGTTGACGCCGTCGCCCACCATCAGGACTTTTCCGCCCGCAGCCCGCAGGGCTTCGATGCGGGCGATCTTGTCCTTGGGCGAAAGCTCCGCCTCCCATTCCGCCACCTGAAGCGCGGCGGCCGCGCGCGACACCGCCGCGGCGCGGTCGCCGGAGAGGATCAGGACCCGGTAGCCGGCACCCCTCAAGGCCCCGACGGTCGCGGCCGCATCCTCGCGCAGGGCCTGGCGGACCAGGAACACGGCAGGCTCGGCGTCCCCGGCGCGGAAGCCAATCACGGACGCCTCCGGGTGCCGGTCGAGGGCGGCGCGAGCCGCGCTTTCCGCGCCGCAGAAGGCCGGCGAGCCGAGGCGGATCTCGACGCCGTCGACGGTCGCGGCGACGCCGAGGCCGGCGGTCTCGCGGGCTTGTGCCAGCGGATCGCGCCGCTCGCCCGCGGCGGCCGCGAGCGCGGCGGCGAGCGGGTGCCGGCTCGACAGGGCGAGCCGCGCGGCCTGCTCCAGCACCGCCGGATCGTAGGATCCGACGAGGCTGGGCTCCGGCAGGGTCAGCGTGCCGGTCTTGTCGAACACCACGGTGTCGACTTGCGCCAGGCGCTCCAGGGCGTCGCCGGTGTTGAGGAGCACGCCCTGGCGGAAGAGGGCGCCCGCGGCCACGACCTGCACGGCCGGAATCGCGAGCCCCAGGGCGCAGGGGCAGGTGATGATGAGAACCGCGACCGCGTTGAGGATCGCCCCGTGCCAGCCGGCGCCGGCGAGGAGCCAGCCGAACAGCGTCAGCGCCGCCGCGGCGTGGACGAAGGGCACGTAGAGGCGCGTCGCCGTGTCGGCGAGCAGCAGCGCGGCGGATTTCGCCTCGAGCGCCCGGCCCATCAGGGCCTCGACCTCGTCGAGGAGCGTGCCTTCGGCCGCGGCCGTGACCCGCACGGTGAGCGAGCCCGACGCGTTGAGCGCGCCGGCATAGACCCGCCCGCCGGCTTTGATCGCGGCGAGCGCGGTCTCGCCGGTCACGAGGCTCTGGTCGAGCTCGGAGGATCCCTCCTCGACGATCCCGTCGACCGCGACCCGCTCGCCCGGGCGCACCAGCACCCGGTCGCCGGGACCGATCGCCGAGAGCGGCGCGTCGCGCACCACCCCGTCCTCGAAGACCTTGGCGGCGGTCTCGCTGCGGAGCGCCGAGATGTTCTCGGCCAGGAGCCGCGTGCGGCGGCGCATGGTCTGGTCGAGCACGCGGCCGATGAGGAGGAAGAACAGGAGCATGACGGCGCCGTCGAAATAGGCGTGCTCCGCGGAATTCAGGGTCTCGATCACCGACATGACGAGCGTCAGGACCACCCCGAGCGTGATCGGGAAATCCATGTTGACCCGGCCGGCTCTGAGGCCCCGGATCGCGCTCTCGTAGAAGGGCCGCCCGGCGTACGCCGCCGCGGGCAGCGCGATCACGGCCTGGACCCAGTGGAAGAAGTCGCGGGTCTCGGGGGTGATGTCGGAGACGTTGCCGGCCCAGACCGACACCGCCATCAGCATGATGTTCATGGAGGCGAAGCCCGCGACCGCGAGCGCGCGGATGAGGCGCTTCGTTTCCCGGGTCTCGGCATCGTCGGGGCGCTTCGGGTCGAAGGGGTGGCCCTTGAAGCCGAGCGCCTCCAGCCGGTCCAGGATCGCCTCCACGGCGAGGTCGCCGCGCCATTCGACGGCGAGCCGCCGGTCGGTGAAGTTCAGCCGCGCCTTCGCGACGCCCGGCATCGCACCGATGCCGCCCTCGATGGTCTGCATGCAGGTGGCGCAGCGGATGCCCTCGACCGCGAGCTCGACGCGGGCGAGATCCTCGCCCATGCGGACCACGAAGGGCGAGTAGTCGCGGGCGAAGGCGGCAGGATTCGCTTGCGTGGAGGCGGTGGCGAGATCGGCGCAGCACATGGCTGAGACCCTTCCGGAGGTGTCCTAGCGGAGCACGACGCGGGACTTGCGCCGGAAGCTCCTCTCGGCCCCTTGGAGCACGTCGACGACGAGGTCCCATTGACCTGGCGCAAGGTCGTGGCCGACGGCCGCGTAAGTGCCGGGCGCGGCCTCGGTGAGGTCGAGGCCCCGGTCGGCGCGCTTGTCGGTCGGGCGCTCCAGCGTCACTGTCACGGTCTCGCCCGCGAGCGGCGCGCCGGCCCGGTCGCGCAAGGTCACCTCGACGCGCACGCTGCCGTCCGGCTCGCGCGACACCGTGGGGGTGATCCTCCAGCCGCGGGCATCCTGGGCGCGGGCCTCCGCGAGCCGGCCGTTGTAGAGCTGGCCGGCCTTGTAGGGGCTCGTGGCCTCGGTGCCCGACCAGGTCCGCACCGCGGAGGCGACGAGAAAGGCATCGGCGCTCGCGATGGTGCCGAAGAAGGCCGCGAAGATGAAGAACATGCGCCGGCCGGTGAGGACGGGTTTCACGGCCGAAGGGGCTGTCGTGGCTGTCATGGCGGGACCAATCCTTGCAGTGGGGGTGGCGCTTCACGGCGCCTTGAAGAAATCCTCGGCTTGCGCCGCCTCGCCCGAGGCGAGGTCGACGATCCGGAAGGTGATCGGGGTCGACTTTTCGAGCGCCGCGCCGGCGGGCGCGAAGACGAGGGCGCGGACCTCGTGCGTGGTGTCGGGACCGATCGGGATCGAGGCGTGGCTGCCCTCGGCGGCCATGCCGGGGATCTCGACCCGCGCCCCGTCGAGGCCCTCGATCGAGAGGGTGAGGAGACGGTCCACGGGGCGCTTGTTGAGGAGGCGCAGGGTGTAGCCGTTGCGGATCGAGCCGTCGGCGAGCGTCACGAAGATCGGGTTGCGGTCGTGCAGCACGGAGAGGCCCGTGAAGCTGCGGAGCGCGAGCGCGGTCAGCATGGCGAGGCCGACGCCTGCGATGAGGAGGCCGTAAAGGATGGTCCGGGCGCGGATCACCTTGGAGACCGGGGCCTCGCCGCGGATGCGGCGCTGGATGTTGGCCTCGGTGTCGTAGGCGATGAGCCCCGTGGGCCGGCCCAGTTTCAGCATGACGGCGTCGCAGGCGTCCGCGCACAGGCCGCACTGGATGCACTCCATCTGCAGGCCGTCGCGGATGTCGATGCCGGCCGGGCAGGCGGTGACGCACTGGAAGCAGTCGACGCAATCGCCCGCGGGCTTGCCGGCAGCCTGCAGCGCGGCGTTCTTCTTCACCGACCCGCGCGGCTCGCCGCGGTCGTAGCGGTAGGTGATCGCCAGCGAATGCTCGTCGGTGAGCGCGCCCTGAATGCGCGGCCACGGGCACATGTAGTTGCAGACCTGCTCGCGCAGATGCCCTGCGAGCGTGTAGGTCGTGAGCGTCAGGGTCGCGATGGAGGCATAGGCGACCATCGGGGCCTGGAAGGTCGCGAGATCGCGCACCAGCGTCGGGGCGTCGGCGAAGTAGAGCACCCACGCGCCGCCGGTCCACCAGGCGATGAGGAGCCACAAGCCGTGCTTGGTGGCGCGAAGGCGGATCTTGCGCGCGTCCCAGGGCGCGCGGTCGAGCATGAGGCGCTCGCGCCGGTCGCCTTCGACGAGGCGCTCGACCGCCATGAAGAGGTCGGTCCACACGGTCTGGGGGCAGAGATAGCCGCACCAGACCCGGCCCGCGACCGCGTTCATGAGGAACAGCGTGAAGGCGGCCAGGATCAGGAGGCCGGTGATGAAGTACACCTCCTGGGGCCACAGCTCGATGAAGAAGAAGTAGAAGCGCCCGTGCGCGAGGTCGATCATCACGGCCTGCGAGGGCTCGTGCGGGCCGCGGCTCCAGCGCAGGAAGGGCAGCAGGTAGTAGATCCCGAGCGCGACCGCGAGGATCGCCCATTTGATGCGGCGGAACCGTCCCCGGACCTTGGCGGGCTGGATCTTCGTGCGGGCCTCGTAGAGGACGTATCTGGCAGGCGCGGCGGGGGACTCGGCCATGGGTCTCGACTCGTCGGCCGGCCGCAGGGGCGGCGGGCATGGCCGGCGTTGTAGAGGGTGGCGCGCGAGGCGCTTTGACCTGGCGCAAGCGGCCCCCCTCTCCCCCGCAGGCGCACCCCCTCTCCCCATGCAACGGGGAGAGGGTCGGGGTGAGGGGCCGGTCGGTGGAGCGCGGTGGATCCGGATCTTACCCTCCCCCTTGCGGGGAGGGTGGGCGCCGCCAGGCGACCGGGTGGGGGTTGGTGCAGGATGAGGCGCTCGGGTGCCACCTCGACTAACCCCCAGTCCCGGCCCCTCCCCGCAAGGGGGAGGGGAGCGCGCGTCGCTATTCTCAGCCTCACCGACCGGCCCCGCGCCCTTCTCCCTCTCCCCGCAGGCGGGGAGAGGGAGAAGGGCGCGGGGAGAGGGGGTTGGCTGCGAGCCCGGGCGATCCTCGGGAGCCCTCGACGCCCGAGGCGATCCCGCTATTTCGCCCCGCCGCCGAGGCCGTGGATGTAGAGCGCCAGCGACTTCACCGTCACGGGGTCGAGGCGGCCCTCCCAGGCCGGCATGACGCCCTTGCGGCCGTTGGTGATCGTCGCCATCACCTGCTCGGGCTTCGCGCCGTAGAGCCAGATCGCGTCGGTGAGATCCGGCGCGCCGGTCTCCTTCGCGCCTTTCGCAGCGTCGCCGTGGCAGGCCGCGCAGGTGTTGGCGTACAGCGTCTCGCCCTGCTTCAGGTCCAGCTTCGGATTGAAGGCCTTTCCGGACAGCGAGAGCACGTAGTTCGCCACCGCCTCGATCTCGGCGCGCTTGAGGATGCCGTCGCGGCCGAAGGCCAGCATCTCGCTCTGGTGCGTGTCGGGATGGGCCGCGCGGGCGCCGACGCGGATCGTCTGGTGGATCTCGGTCACGGTGCCGCCCCAGAGCCACTCGTCGTCCTGGAGGTTCGGGTAGCCGGTGCGGCCGGTGGCGCCGGTGCCGTGGCAGGAGGCGCAGTTGTCGCCGAAGGCCGCGCGGCCGTTGGCGAGGGCGAGCTTCATGAGCTCGGGATTCGCCTGGATCTCCTCGAGCGACGCGGTCGCGAGCGCGGCCCCGGTCTGGCCGCGCGCCTGCCTCGCGGCGGCGAGCTCGGCCGCGACCGAGGCACGCTGCGAGTAGCCGAACAGGCCGCGGGTGTAGTCCGAGGCGAGCGGCCAGGCCGGATAGACGATCCAGTAGCCGATCGACCACAGGATCGTGGCGTAGAGCCCCCACAGCCACCAGCGCGGCAGCGGGTTGTTGAGCTCGCGGATGTCGTCCCAGGTGTGCCCCGTGGTCTCGGTGCCGGTCACCGGATCGATGTCGGGTTTCAGCGTGTCGGCCATGGGATCAGTCCTCGGACAGCGGCATCTGGGCGGCCGCGTCGAACCGGGTGCGGTTCTTGGGCCACAGGGCGTAGGCGATCACGGCGGCGAACATCCCGACGAAGTAGAGAAGCCCGCCGGTCTGGGCGAAGGCGGCCAGGGTCTGGTAGGTCATGGCGATCACCTGAGCGTCTTGGAACTGACGATGCGGAGGAGAGTCGTGGCGTTCACCTGAGCCTCTTGGGATTGGCGATGCGGAGGAGAGTCATGGCGATCACCTGAACGTCGTGGGATTGGCGATGCGGACGAGAGTCATGGCGCGTCTCACCGCAGGTTCTTGTCGTTGTCGTAGAGCTTGAAGTCGACGAGCGTGCCGAGCATCTGCAGGTAGGCCACGAGCGCATCGAGCTCGGTCACTTGGCGGGGGTTGCCGTCGAAATCGCGCGACACGGCATTCGGGTAGCGCTTCGCGAAAGCCTCGGCCCCCGGTGCATCGGGATTGGCTTGGGCGAGGACGTCCGCCGCGGCCTTCGCGACCATCTCGTCCGTGTAGGGAACCCCGATGGCGCGGTTTGCCTTCAGGTCCGCCACGAGGGCGCCGGGGTCGAGGGGCCGGTCGAGGAACGGATAGGCCGGCATGATCGAGGTCGGGACCACGCTCTGCGGGTTCTTGAGGTGGTCGCGGTGCCACTCGTCGGAGTACTTGCCGCCGACCCGCGCCAGGTCGGGTCCCGTGCGCTTCGAGCCCCACTGGAAGGGGTGGTCGTACATGGACTCGGCCGCGAGCGAGAAGTGGCCGTAGCGCTCGACCTCGTCGCGCATGGGGCGCACCATCTGGCTGTGGCAGAGGTAGCAGCCCTCGCGGACGTAGATGTTGCGGCCGGCGAGTTCGAGCGGGGTGTAGGGGCGCATGCCCTCCACCTTCTCGATGGTGCTCTTGAGGTAGAACAGCGGCACGATCTCGATGAGGCCGCCGATCGCGACGACGATCAGGATGCCGATGATGAGCAGGATCGAGTTCGTCTCGAACAGCTCGTGCCTCCGCCAGAGGCCGGGTTGGACGGGCGAGGTCGCCATGGGGAATGATCCCTTGGGAAAATCGTGAGGGTGGGAAGCGGCGCGCCGGGCGCGCCGCTTCGATCGGTGATCGGGCTTATTCGGCGGGGACGAGGGCCGGGGCGAAGGCGGGCTCGCGCTCCGTCTCCTTCGCCGGGTTCTCCTTGGCTTCATGGCCGAGGATCGTCCGGGCGAGGTTGTAGGCCATGATCAGCGCGCCGATCAGGAAGAGCACGCCCCCGAGCGCCCGGATCAGGTAGTAGGGCTGCATCGCCTCGACGGTCTCGACGAAGGAATATTCGAGGAAGCCGAGCGCGTTGTAGGCGCGCCACATCAGGCCCTGCATGATGCCCGCCACCCACATCGAGGTGATGTAGAGGACGATGCCGATGGTCGAGACCCAGAAGTGCCACTCGACGAGCTTCAGCGAGTAGACCTCGCGGCGGTTCCACAGCCACGGAACGAGGCAGTAGAGGGCGCCGAAGGACACGTAGGCAACCCAGCCGAGCGCGCCGGAATGCACGTGACCGATGGTCCAGTCGGTGTAGTGCGAGAGCGAGTTCACCGCCTTGATCGACATCAGCGGCCCCTCGAAGGTCGCCATGCCGTAGAAGGCGAGCGACACGATCATGAGGCGCAGGATCGGGTCCGTGCGGAGCTTGTCCCAGGCGCCCGAGAGCGTCATGAGCCCGTTGATCATGCCGCCCCAGGAGGGCATCCACAGCATGATCGAGAACGTCATGCCGAGCGTCTGGGCCCAGTCGGGCAGCGCGGTGTAGTGCAGGTGGTGCGGGCCCGCCCAGATGTACATGAAGATCAGGGCCCAGAAGTGGATGATCGAGAGCCGGTAGGAATAGACCGGACGCTCGGCCCGCTTCGGGATGAAGTAGTACATGATGGCGAGGAAGCCGGCGGTGAGGAAGAACCCGACCGCGTTGTGGCCGTACCACCACTGCACCAGCGCATCCTGCACGCCAGCGAACAGAGGATAGGACTTGGAGCCCGTGAACGAGACCGGAACGCTGAGGTTGTTCACGATGTGGAGCATCGCGATCGTCACGATGAAGGCGAGGTAGAACCAGTTCGCCACGAAGATGTGGGGCTCCTTGCGCTTCCAGATCGTGGCGAGGAAGACGAGGAGGTAGGCGACCCAGACGACCGTGAGCCACAGGTCCGCGTACCACTCGGGCTCGGCGTATTCCTTGCCGTGCGTGACGCCGAGCAGATAGCCGGTGCCCGCGATCACGATGAAGAGGTTGTAGCCGAGCACCACGAACCACGGCGCGAGATCGCCGGCGAGCCGCGTGCGGCAGGTGCGCTGGACCACGTAGAGCGAGGTGCCGATCAGCACGTTGCCCCCGAAGGCGAAGATCACCGCCGAGGTGTGGAGCGGCCGCAGGCGCCCGAAGCTGGTGTACTCGAGGCCGAGATTGAGCTCCGGCGCCCAGAGCTGGAAGGCGATGATGCAGCCGACCAGGAAGCCCGCGATGCCCCAGATCATCGCGGCGATGGCGGTGAACTTGACGGGTCCGAGGTTGTAGTTCGGCTTGCCCCCGATCTCCTGCGGCACGGGGGCGGCGTCGCGGCCCATGTAGCGGTTCGCGATGGCGAGGAAGCCGGCGAGGCCCGCGGCGGCGAAGAGGTAGGAATGGAAGGCAAAGGCCGTGTCCTGGGCGTTCGCGGCGCCCAGGAGCGCCAGGAAGGCGCCCGCGAGGAGGGCGAGGCCGAGGCCCGCCTCTCCCTCGGTCATGGATTTTGCGGTCGTGGATTTGTTCTGTGTGATCGCAGCCATCGGTCCGCTCGTGATCGCAAGGTCGAGCCGCGCGGAGGATCACGCAGCCGGTCGTCTATGGCGGGCGCCCGGACCCGCAGCCTTGATTTGCGTCAAGTGCCCGTGCGGCAGGGGCCCGCGCGACCCGGCCGGGGCTTGGCAGCGCATGTCCGTTCTGGTTCGATGTTGCAGGGCAGCATCAATTTTGTGCAGTGCAGCAACCAAGCCGGCCGCGCCGCGTTGACCATGCTGGACCAATCACACCAAAGGGGGCGCAGAATGCGCGGACTCGGATCCACGACGGCCCGGCTCGCCCGGTACCGGAAGACCTGGGAGACCATGGCGGCCGCGACGGCCCAGGGCGCCGGAGGAGCGGCGCACGCGCCGAATCACCTCGACGAAGTCACCGGCTTCGGCTCGAATCCCGGCGCCTTGCGGCTCTTCCTGCACGTGCCCGAGCGCCCGGCGCCCCGGCCGGCGCTCGTGGTGGTGCTGCACGGCTGCACGCAGGACGCGGCGTCCTACGACCGCGGCGCGGGCTGGTCCCAGCTCGCCGACCGGCACGGCTTCATCGCGCTCTTCCCGGAGCAGCCGGCCGCCAACAACCCACGGACCTGCTTCAACTGGTTCCAGCCCGGCGACACGGCGCGCGGGCGCGGCGAGGCGCTCTCGATCCGCCAGATGGTCGAGCACGTCGCAGTGGCCCACGGGGTCGACCGGGCCCGCATCTTCGTGACCGGCCTCTCGGCGGGCGGGGCCATGACGGCCGTGATGCTCGCGGCCTATCCCGACGTGTTCGCGGGCGGGGCGATCGTGGCGGGCCTGCCGTACGGGGTCGCCCACAACGTCCAGGAGGCGCTCGACGCCATGTTCCAGGGCGGCACCCGGCCCGCGGCCGAGTGGGGCGACCGGGTCCGCGCCGCCTCGCGCCACCGCGGTCCCTGGCCCAAGGTGTCGGTCTGGCACGGCGGCGCGGACGCCACCGTGAAGCCCGTGAACGCGGACGAGATCGTCAAGCAATGGACGAACGTCCACGGCCTGCCGGAAAAGCCGAGCCTCGAGGAGAGTGTCGACGGCTACCCGCGCCGGGTCTGGCACGGCCCGGGGGGCGAGGCGCTCGTGGAATCCTATACGATCACCGGCATGGCCCACGGCACGCCGCTCGGCCTCGGGGCCGCGGAGGCGGTCGGGGCGGCCGGGCCGTTCCTCCTCGACGTCGGGATCTCGTCCACGCAGCGGATCGCTGCCTTCTGGGGCCTGACGGCCGAGATTGCCGCCGGCGCTCCCACGCGGGACGCCCGACCCCAGCCCGTGGTCGATACGCCCGCGCGGGACGCCCGGGCCGAGCCTTCGCGCGCAAGACCGGCGGGCGCCCCGTCCACGCCGCCCCGCATCCGCGTCCTCGAGGGCGAGGTGCTGCCCCCGGAGGGGCAGGGGCGCGGCGACAGGACCGCGACGCCGGACGAAGAAACGGCGCCGCGGGGTGCCCTCGATCCCGGCCGCGTCATCACCGAGGCCCTGAAGGCCGCAGGCCTGATGCGGCGCTGACCGGCCGCGAGGCCGGGCACCTGGACGTGCCGCCGCGGGGCCGAGAGCGCCCCGCGGCCGCCGGAGCGTGAGCCCGGGCGGGTCCGGTCGTGCCGTCGCGGACCGGGGAGGCCGGCGCGCCCCGCGCTTGCCTGCGGAGTCCGTCCTTGGTACGGGCAGCGGATTCCGAACGATCCCCGCCTCCTGTTCCGCGGGCCCGAGCGAGCCTCATGCAGATCATCCTCCACATCGGGCAGCCCAAGACGGCGAGCACCACGATCCAGTTCTATTGCGATCGCAACCGCCGGCCCCTGGCCGCGCAGGGGGTGCTGTATCCGACCTCGCTCGGCGAGAAGAAGTCCTTCATCGCGACCTTCCTCAACCGGAGGGGCCGGCGCGCCGGCATGTTCGGGTCGCCCGAGACGGTCGTCGCGGGGCTCCGCGCCGAGTTCTCGCGCCCGTTCGAGAAGGCGCTCCTGTCGGACGAAACGATCTACCGCTGCCGCAAGGAGAACAAGCAGAAGATCAAGGACCTGTTCGGCGAATACGCCACGTCCTGGCGCATCCTCTGCTACGTGCGGCGCCCGGACGAGCACATCGTCAGCAGCTACCAGCAGACGATCCGCAACGCCACCAACTTCAACGGCAGCTTCGAGGAGTTCTACGCCAAGCGGATGAACGACGACTACTACCGCTACAATCACCAGATGGAGCGGTGGGCCGAGATCTTCGGGGCCGACAGCCTGGAGGTACGCGTCTTCCATCGCAAGACGCTGCAGGGCGGGCCGGTCGAGGACTTCATCCGCTGGATCGGCCTCGATCCCGCGACGTTGCCGCCCGACATCGAGGAGGCCGCCAACGAGAGCGTCGACCGGGTCGGCACGGAGATCCTGCGCTTCCTCAACGCCTGCGAGGCCGAGCGCCGCGATGCCTTGCGCGGCTACGATCTCGAAGACCTGCGCCGCGCATTGCGGGGTTTGAGCTCGGACGACCGGCTGCGGCTCGACACCGAGCGCGCCCGGCGCCTGCAGGAGCGCTTCCGCAAGGACCACGAGCGGCTCGCCGCACGCTACCTCGCGCCCGACCACGCGGCGATCCTGCTCGCCCCGCCCGCCGAGCGGCCCGTCCAGGCGCCGATCGCGCCGGGCCTCGTGCTCGAGCGCCTGCAGGCCGTGCTGGGCGACGACGAACTCGCGCGCCGCGCCGCGGACGAGATCGAACGGCGCCTGCAGGACGAGCGCGCCCGCGGGCCCTCGGAGGCCTGGGGCTCCGCCTGGACCCGGGCGTTCAAGGCGATCCTCGCCCGGCTGCGCCCGGCTTAAGCGGACGCCCCGGTCCCAGGGCCGCGGAGGGGGCGGATCCAGCCGCCGACGCCGCGGAGCGGACGCTACCGCCGCAGCCGCAGGAGGTTCCAGATCCGGTCCGTCGGCTTGAGGGCGCCCGCCCGCGGGGGCTCCGAGGGAGCCGGGGCGGCGGGCGGCGGTCCGGCGCGGTCCGGGATGAACTCTTCGTAGAAGTCGCGGAACGCCTCCAGGATGCGCTCGCCGTCCTCCGGGGGAAGCTCCTTGGCGCGGCCCGGCACCCCCTTGTTGTACTGCGTGAACCGCTCCTGCTTGGCGATCCGCTCCACCTCGTCGGGATCGGCCTTCAGCCCGAGTTGCCGGCACAGGCGGCGCACCGTGGAGCGGGTGTCGAACGCCACGTCGTCGTAGAACAGCGGCAGGAAGCCGGGCAGGCGCACCCATTCCAGGAAGTTCGGCACCTGGTGGTGGATGTCGGCGATGGCGTCCTCCAGCGTCTCGATGTTGGCAAACGCCTGCTCGCC
>DATAGO010000008.1:0-16495 GCA_036263675.1 Microvirga sp.
CCTGGCCGAGCTCGGCAAGATCAAGCCCCCCACCTTCATCGGCCGCTTTCCCGTCGGGGGCACCTCGGCGCCGCGGGTGATCGGCATCGGCGACGCGCTGGCGATCTCGATCTGGGAGGCCGGCGACGGCGGGCTGTTCTCGCCGGGGACCTCGGGCAAGGACGATTCCAAGGGGTTCTCGCGCGGCGGCGGCTCGCTCGGCGACTCCGATTCCGGCGGGCGGGCCAACAGGGCCAACACCATCGTGGTGGGCGGCACCCGCGTGGTGCGCCTTCCGCCGGCCGTCGTGGACCGGACCGGGGAGGTCACGGTGCCCTATGCCGGACGCATCAAGGTCGCGGGCCTCACCCCGCGCGAGATCGAGCAGGTCATCGTGGAGCGCCTGCGCGACCGCGCCATCCAGCCGCAGGCGCTCGTCAACATCGACGACAACAACGCCAACACCGTCAACGTCATGGGCGGGCGCGGGCGGACCGGCAAGATCAGCCTGACCCAGCGCGACGACCGCATCCTCGACGTCGTCGCCCTCGCGGGCGGCGCGATGGGCCCGGCCTACGACACCCTGGTGCGGCTGACCCGCGGGGGCGTGACCGGGACGGTGTCTCTGCAGCGGGTCATCAACGAGCCGAGCGAGAACATCAGCGTCAAGCCGGGCGACACCCTCGAGCTCATCGCGAGCCCGCAGACCTTCACGGCGTTCGGGGCCTCCGGAGCCGTGGACCAGGTTCCCTTCCGGACCGAGGCGGTCTCGCTCGCCGAGGCGGTCGCCCGGGTGGGCGGGCCCTCGGACGTGCGCGCGGACGCCTCGTCGGTGTTCCTGTTCCGGTTCGAGGATCCGCTCATTGCCCAGGCCGTTGCGCCTGCCGTCCCCGCCGCGGGCGACGGGCGCGTGCCGCTCGTCTACCGTATCAACCTGAATTCGCCCGAAGGCTACTTCTACGCCCAGACTTTTCCGGTGCGCGACAAGGACACGATCTACGTCGCCAACGCGGCCGCCTACGAGCTCGACAAGTTCTTCACGTTCCTGCGCGCCGGCAGCGCCGTCGCGACGGACATCGCCCGGGCGACGCTGCCGGTCCCGTGATCCGGCCGCGTGAGCGGCCGATCCCGGCCGGCGGCCGGTTCCTGGCGTGGGCGGAAGGTCGCGGCCCGCGACCTGCGCGCGATGCGGGCCGGCGCGTCCGGCCCGGTCCGCGTCGTCGGAACCGGGCGAGCACTTTGTGGCGGGATGGGATGCCGCGCCGGCGGGTCAGCGGGCGTCGGCGTTTTCGCGCCGCCAGCGGGCGATCTGCTGCTGGACGTCTTCCTCGGCCGGCGTCAGCGTCCGCTCGACGGCGCGCCAGGGGCCCTGTTCGGCACGGGCCGCGATGACCCAGGGCGATTCCAGCGCATCCCGCTTCAGGCCCTGCTGGGCATAGACGCGCAGGCCCCAAAGCCCGAGCCCGAGCACGACCAGCGCGGTGGCGCCGATGGTGACGAACCGGTTGATGTCGGATTCGCGGTAATGCTCCATGCGTCCTCTCCTGGGAGCCGGCCGGGCCCGAGCCCGCGGGCGCTCTGCGGCTCCGCCCGAAGGGCCAACCCGCAGCCGCCCTCCCGGTTTCGAAGAGAACCATAGCGCCGCCGGCGCCGGCGGGTCAGTCCGCCGGGTGAGCTAAGCTGCACGGGCTAGGCTTCGCCCCCGCCGGGGCGCGTCGGAGTGCAGGGGAGGGGTTCCAAAACCTTGGTGTCATCCCCTTCCCCTGCGCCCTGACGGGCTCCGGCCGGGATGACACCGCGGGTGTCCCGCGACGCGAGGGCTCCGTCCGCGGATGACCCCTCGGCGTCACCCGCGGCGCGCGAGGGGCGCCGGCGTCACTCGCATTCGGACAGGACGATGCGGCAGCGGCCGCACTTCTCGAGCGCCATCTCCTCGGCGTCCTCCTGGGTGCGGCCCCAGCCGACCCCGTAGGTGCTGCGGTTGGCCGCGTAGGCCCCGCAGGTCTCGAACCAGACCAGCACCCGGCAGCTCTCGTTGCCGGCCCGCCGGCAGGCGCGCAGGGCGTCGGCGGAGGCGGCCGCGCGGGTGTTGCCCCAGCCGATCCCGTAGCCCTCGTCGCCGGCGCGCTGGCCCTGCTCGGAATCGACCGCGATGGCGCCGAGCGCCCAGGCGGGCACGCACGAGAGAAGCGACAGCGCCAGCACGGCGGAACGGACGGACTTCATCGGAAGGGACCCCCTTGTTGCGGCATCACGACGGATGCTCTGATGGACGCCGCTCCGGCGGCGCTCGGGTCCATGCCAGCGGAGGAGGCGCGGGGAGTCAATCGCGATTCGCGCGTAGGGTTGCCGGCGTCGCCGCCAAGTTGACGGACCGCGCGGAGGGCGCGATCCGTGATTGCGGGAGGGCGTCCGGGGGCGAGACTTAGGCCGCGGCCCGCTCGGCAGCCGCCAGATCCGCGCGCTCGCCGGTGGCGAGCCAGTGCGCGCAGGCGTCGCCGAGCTGGATGCGGGCGGTGGTCTCGTACCAGCGGCAATCCTCGTCCGAGAGCACGTCGCGCCAGCGCCGGTTCGTGCCCTCGTTGACGAAGGTCTGCGCGCCGCCGTCCCAGAAGGCGCCGCCGAGCGGCACGCTCTTGGTCGCGTTCGCCTTCATGTAGGCGAAGCTGCAATGCTCGACGATCGCGGGGAAGCGGGCCTCGTCGATCGGGATGTCGAGGAAGGCCGCGATGCGCCGGATCTGGCCCGGCAGGTCGGCCTTCAGCGCGTTGAAGTGGAGCAGCATCAGGTTGGGGAGGTGGCGGATCTCCCACCACGAGCGCACGTTGTCCCAGAACGGCCAGAACGGGTGGCCGTCGCGCTCCATCCATTCGACGAAGTAGTCGCGCACCGAGGCCGGCGGGCGGCCGATCGGCGGGCCGACGCGGCCGGGGGTGTCGTTGAGGACCTCGTACCAGAACGCGTTGGCGTTGGCGTGGTGGTTGAACATGCTCCACACCACGTCGCGCCCGTCGCGGCCGATGTAGAGGTACTTGGCCTGCGGCGCGTAGACGAGGGCGTCCACGGGCAGGTGGGTCTTGACGAAGCGGCGGTGCGTCTGGGCCTCGACGGCCGGCAGCTTCACGGCCTTCGGGGGCACGCGCAGGTCGAGCCAGGGCGACATCTCGGCGACCTCGAGCCCCTCGGCGCCGCCGAACAGGAGCTGCGACACGATCTGCTGCGTCCAGGTGGTGCCCGACTTGGCATAGGTGGCGATCACGATGTCGTCGTCGCGGAAGGCGAAGTCGTTCCAGATCGTCGAATCGAAGTGGTGGTTGTGGAGCTCGCGGGTCTTGGCGGGCCAGCGCAGCGGGGTCTTCGACACGGGGCTTCTCCTCAGGCTTCCGCCGGGAGCGGATCTCCCGGCCCGCGCGGGTGTGCGAACCCGCGGCGTGAGGCCTCCACCGCTAAAGCGGTCCCGTTGCGCCAGAATTGCGCCCTGTGTTTCGACCGGAGTAGCCGCCGCCGCCGCTTTCCGGGAAAGCCGGAAAGCCTTTCCGACGTCAGCTCTGTGCCGAGCCCTCGAGCAGGGAGCGGATGAGGCTCACCAGCGTCTCGAGACGGACACCTAGTCCTGCAGTAGGGAGCGGATGAGGCTCACCAGCGTCTCGAGACGGACACCTAGTCCTGCAGCAGGGAGCGGATGAGGCTCACCAGCGTCTCGGGATAGACCGGCTTGGCGATGAAGTGGCTGCCGTCGGGCAACTCGCCCTGGCGCGGCGCCTGACGGCCGGAGGCGATCAGCACGCCGATCCTCCACTCGTCGCGGACCCGGCGCGCGAGCTCGAAGCCGTTGAGGCTGCCGCCCGGCATCTCGACGTCCGTGACGACTGCGGCGATCTCCGGAATCGCGGCGAGCACGCGCAGGGCCTCGTCGGCGTTGGCGGCCTCGATGACCCGGAAGCCCGCGTCGTCGAGAACGTCGGCGAGCATCATCCGGACGAGCACCTCGTCCTCGACCACGAGAACCGTGGGGCGGGGCGCGGCCTGAGGCTGGCCGGAGCCGGAGCCGGTGGTGTCGGTGGCGTAGTGCAGGGTGATATGGGCTAAGGCCATGATCCCGTTCTGATTATGACGCCCGACCGAATCGCGGGAGGTGCCTGTCTGACGCAACGTCATGCGGACATCAAGGGGCGGAATTCATGCCGGCCGCAGACGCCCGGGGCCGCGCCCGGAAACGACGAAGCCCGCCCCGTCCGGGACGGCGCGGGCCTGGCGTCGAGCCGAGAGAGAAACTCTGGCCGGCGGGCTCTAGGCCGCGGCCTGGGCAGCCGCTTCGGCGGCGGCGGCGGCTTCCGCGGCGGCCGCGACGCGCTCGATGGCGTCGCCGATGCGGGAGCGCACCGCGCCCACGTCCGCCTCGGGATCCGGCGCGCCGTTGCGCACGATGCGGATGTCCTCTTCCGGGTTCTTGGTGCGCACCGCGATGCGCAGGAGGGTGACGCAGCCCGGGAACACGTCCGCGATGCTGCCGCGCACCTCGTCGAACAGGCGTTCCGCCCGGGGGTCGAGCGCGTTGCTGCCCACCTTCACGCCCAGGCGGGCGAGGTGCGGCTTGGCGTTCCAGTGGATTTCGACGATCTGAGTCAAGGCGGCCTCGTGCGGTCTTGCTTGTTCTGACAGGGGGCAACGTCACGGGCCGGCTAAGGTTCCCTTTGGGAAAGAGCCGCGCGCCGACGCCGCAGGCCGGGCCGTGGCCCATGAAAAAACCCTCCCGGCGGGGCCGGGAGGGCGGATCGAAACGCGAACTGCGCGAGGAGCGGACGCCGCGCCGCTACACGCGGTAGCGGCCGTGGCGCTTGACCATCACGGTGGCGCCGACCGGCACCCGGTTGTAGAGGTCGAGCACGTCCTCGTTGAGCATGCGGATGCAGCCCGAGGACACCGCCTCGCCGATGCTCCACGGCTCGTTGGTGCCGTGGATGCGGAACAGGATGTCGCGGTCGCCCTGGTAGAGGTAGAGGGCACGCGCCCCGAGCGGGTTGCCGATGCCGCCCTCCATGTAGCGCGGCAGGTTGGGCTTCAGGCTCACCATGGTGGTGGTGGGGCTCCAGTTGGGCCACACGCCCTTGCGGCCGACCCGCGCCGTGCCGCGCCAGGAAAACCCGTCCTTGCCGACGCCGACGCCGTAGCGCAGCGCCGTGCCGCCCTCCTGGACGAGGTAGAGGAAACGCTGGTCGATATCGACCACGATGGTGCCCGGCGCCTCCGGCCCGGCATAGGACACGGTCTGGCGCCGCAGGTCCGCGCGCAGCTTGCTGCGGTCGACGAGCGGGATGTTGTGCGGCTTGTCCTCGATCGCGCTGCCCGTGTACCAGGCCGCCCACTCGTCCTGCACGCCCGCGAGGGAGGCGTTGACCACGGGCTGCTGTGCGGTGTTGCAGGCGGCGAGCGGCGCGGCCGCGAGGGCGGCCAGGAAGGCGCGTCGGGAGAGAGCGTGCATGGCGGGCGTCGGGGCCTCTTCTTCGAGCCGGCGCCGCGGCGCCGACGGGGATCCGGTGGCCGCCGGCGCGGCCGGCGGCGGGCGAGGGCGCGGAGTGCGGCGGGTGACCGTCCGCAGGCCGCACCGGGCGGGCTTTGCGCGCGATCCCGACTGGGCTCGCGCGACGGGGACCCGGCACCGTCGCGGCATCCGAAACGCAGGATCGCGAACGGGCGGTCGAACCCGGCCGAAGCGGCCGGCCGGCGGACGGATCCTGCGATCCGCCCTGGTGGAGGGGCTCGGGACCAAGCGGGACCGGAGCCGTCGCTCCACTGATAGAGACCGCCCCGCCGTAGCGTCAACCTCGCCCCTGAGGCTTTCGGGCCACACTCGCCGAGGATGTTCGCCGCCGCCGAAGGGCTGGGACCAACGGGCGCAGGGCAGGGCCGGGCGGCATCGCGGGAAGGAGCCCGTCATTCCCGTGTCATCCCCGGCCGGAGCCCGCCCTCACGCCGGGGGCACCCCGCGTGTCATCCCCGGCCGGAGCCCGTCAGGGCGAAGGGGAAGGGGATCCAGCACGACGACCTGCTGCGAAGCAGCACCTTATGGAGTCCACAGAAGGAGCCGCTTCGCGGCAGCTTCATCGTGCTGGATCCCCTTCCCCTCCAGCGGCTGACGCCGCTTCCGGCCGGGGATGACAAAGGGGGGCTGGATCCCCTTCCCCTCCGCACTTCGTGCTCCGGCCGGGGATGACACAGGATGTGCCGGATCCCCTTCCCCTCCGCGCTGCGCGCTCCGGCCGGGGATGACACCGCGGGTCACGGAGCCGTTTCCCCCACGCGTTTCGTACTCCGCCCCGGGACGACGCGACGGGCGGTTCCGGATCCGGCTCGTCCCGGGGTGGAACCGCAGCCGGGGGCATGCTCGTTCCCTCTCTATCCACACCGTCGCGGGCGCTCGGCGGCCTTCCAATTACCCAGGTTAACGACACCGCCCCGCGAAGCTGCAAGGTCTCCGCCCACCTGCGTTCCCCGGTCAAGTCCTTGTCTCCCGCCACGGCCCATCCCCTCGTCGAAAAGCTCGAAAGCATCACCGACCTCTCGCCTGCGGAGCGGGGGGCGCTGGCGGCGTTGCCCATGCGGGTGCAGGACGTGCGCGCCGATCTCGACCTGGTGCGCGAGGGCGACCACCCGACCCAGTGCTGCCTGGTGCTGGAGGGCTTCACCTGCCGCTACAAGTTCACCGACACGGGCAAGCGCCAGATCTTCGCCTTCCACACGCCCGGCGACATCCCGGACCTGCAGAGCCTGCACCTGAAGACCATGGATCACAGCCTGGGCACCATCACGCCCTGCCGCCTGGCCTTCATCCAGCACGCCGACCTGCGCGAGCTGTTCCGGCAGCATCCCCGCCTCGCCGACGCGTTCTGGCGCGACACGCTGATCGACGCCGCGATCTTCCGCGAGTGGATGCTCGGCATCGGCCGCCGCTCCGCCAAGGCGCGCCTGGCGCATTTCCTGTGCGAGATGGTGATGCGCCTCGTCGCGATCGGCCGTCAGCGCGGCAATGCGGTGCCGCTGCCGATCACGCAAGCCGAGGTCGGCGATGCGCTCGGCCTGTCCACGGTGCACGTGAACCGCACCCTGCAGGAGCTCCGCGAGGAGGGCCTCCTGACCTGGGACAACGGCATCCTCGCGGTGCTGAACTGGGAGCGGCTCAAGGAGGTCGGCGAGTTCGACCCGAACTACCTCCACCAGGACCCCGGCCACGTGGCGCGCGCGGGGTAGGCGAGGGCCCGCGGTGTTTCCGCAGCCGGAGCGCAGGGGAAGGGGGATCCAGCACCCCCTTGTGTCATCCCCGGCCGGACCCCGTCAGGGTGGAGGGGAAGGGGATCCAGCACAGTGAAGTTGCCGCGAAGCGGCCCCTTATGGCTTGAAGAAAGCGGAGCTGCTTCGCAGCAGGTCGTTTCGCTGGATCCCCTTCCCCTGCGCACTTCGTGCTCCGGCCGAGGATGACACAGGGGGCTGGATCCCCTTCCCCTGCGCCCTGACGGGCTCCCGCCGGGGATGACACCGCCGGTGTCCCACCGTGCGAGGCTGGCGCGGGATGCGTCCCTAGCGCGGCGCCAGCACGGCCTTGGTGACGCGGTCGGGGCCGATCTCGTCGTCGTCCTCGAGTTCGAGGATCTGGGCGAGACGGGCGCGCGCCCGGTTGACGCGGCTCTTGATGGTGCCGACCGCGACGCCGCAGATCTGGGCCGCGTCCTCGTAGGACATGCCCTCGGCGCCGACGAGGAGGAGCGCCTCGCGCTGGTCGAAGGGGAGCTTGGCGAGCGCGCCGCGGAAATCCTCGAAGTCGAGATGCGACTGCTGCTCCGGATGCGCCTTGAGCCGGGCCGCGTAGGCGCCCTCGGGGTCGTCGACCTCGCGGCGGCGCTTGCGGTACTCGGAATGAAAAAGGTTGCGCAGGATCGTGAACAGCCAGGCATTCAGGTTCGTGCCGCGCTCGAAGCGGTCGATATGGGCGAGGGCGCGGACCAGGGTGTCCTGCACGAGGTCGTCGGCGCGGTTGAAATCGTTGGTGAGCGAGATCGCGAAGGCGCGGAGCGACGGGACCGCCGCCAGGAGGGCATCGCGCAATTCCGGTTCGACCGTCATCGGGGCTCCTCTGCAGTGGACCCGCCGGCCGGCGATCCCGCGCCGACCTCGCCCGCCCCGTCGGCGGTGCCGGCATCCTGCGCCTCGCCCAGGCGGTGGACGAGTTCGACCAGGCGGTCCGGGATCGGCTGGTCCACGTAGTGCTCGTACATGGTCCGCAATTGCGCGCCGATCTGGGCCTGCACGGCCCGGTCGAGCGATGCCTGGTGGGGCAGCCGCGGCGGGTGAAGCCGCGTCACGGTGCCGGACGGTTTCAGGTCGGGGTCTTCGCTCATGACGGCCGATCCACCCTGGCTCGCCTCCTGGCCGTCGCCCCGACCGGGCGCCGGCTCGTGATCCGCGGGGAGGCCGGCCCATGCGTCCCAGGTCCAGGGGCCCGTCCAGGGCCTCGGCATCCGGATCCCGGCTCCGGGCGGGGCGAAATCCGCTCGGCCGGGATTCCCGTCGCCCGGGTCCGCCCGGCTCGCGTCCGCCTGGCCGAGGCCGGTCCGCCCGCCTGGGGCTGCGGCCGGCACACCGATGCGCTCGCCGTCGAATCGCGGCGCCCGATCGCGCTCGCGCATCGCGCCGGCGCGTCCCTTGTCCGCCCTGTCGGGGCCGTCCCCGTCAAGTCTGAGCACGATGGAAATCCCCCAACCCTCGCCGTGGTCCAGAAGCAGAAACGTCCAAAGCTTGGGCGCGTTCCGCCGATTCCGGGGTGGGGTCCGGGAATTTTCCGGATTCCGCTGTGTTTTTCGCCCGCCCCTCGGGAGCGGCTCGGACCGGCGGCGCCCCGGCCTGTCCCGGGCGGGGTTCCGGCAGGTGCCGGTGCGATGCCGGAGGCGACGGCGCGGCCCGAATCCGGAGCGACGCCTCGTCCGCGGCACCGGGCCGTCGCGGGCGGCGCGCCCCGCCGGAGGGAGCCGCCGTCGGCGCCTGGCCGCGGCCGTCAGTGACGCTGCAGGCTGCGCTTGTCGAGCTCCCGCACGATGCAGGCCAGGTGCTCCGGAAGGGGCTCCTTGAGCAGGTCCGTATACATGGAGCGCAGGTCGCGGCCGATCTCGGCCATCATGGCGGCCTCGGACAGGCCGCGCGCCGGCGTGCTCGCCTGCTGCAGGTTCCAGCGGTAGTCTCTGGTTACGAACTTCATCACACTACTCCGCTTCGCGCCGGATTGCCTCGTCCGGGCATCCACCTCGTTCGTTATGCAAACCCCCTCGGGTTAACATGGGCTATGAACGGGAGAGACTCGCGTGAGTTTCAGCTAAAGTATTGAGTTTCATTGGCTAAGCCGAAGATTTTTACAGTTGAGTTCGGAAATTCGAGCCTTTTCCGGCCGGTTCCATGCGATTCCTGAAGGTCTGCCGGTCGGGACGGGGCTGCCGGAGCTCCGTCCGGCACGGGCCGGAGCCGCGCTTTTGCCACATTCCGTTCAGCAAACGGAGAGGAAATCCTGCGTATTGCTAAGGCATGACGGGGCGGACGGTCGGGTCCGTTTCCGGACGGCAGGCACCAACACGCAAGGGGACACGAACCATGACCATGATCCGTCACATCGCCGCCGCCGCTGCGGCCGCCGCCCTCGCCGCCACCCTCGCGGCGGCGCCGGCCGCGGCGCGCGACCGTCTCTCGCCCGGCGCCGCCGTCGCCATCGGGGTGATGGGCGGCGTTGCGGCGGGCGCCGCCATCGCGGGCGCGGCCTCGGCCCAGCCCGTCTACGTGGCGCCCGCTCCGGTCGTCGTCGCCCCGGCACCGGTCTACGTCGCGCCGGCGCCCGTCGTGGTGCAGAGGCGCGTCGTGGTGCAGGAGCCCGATTGCGACCGGAAGGTCGTGCGCCGCGACAACGGCGACACCGTGCGCAAGACCGTCCGCACCGTCTGCCACTGAACGCCCGCGCCGATCCCGCAAAGGCCCGCTTCGGCGGGCCTTTTTCGTCGCGTCCCGCTCCGGCCGGGGGCCCGCGCAAGACGGTTTCGGTGCGAAGCGGCCCTGCTCCCCGACCGCCGGTGTTCCGCACGATCCCGCCCGAAAGGCCTGCACCGGTCGGGGATTGTCGCTTATGCTGGCGCCGACACCCCGGGAGGACACCATGGCGACATCCGTGAAGGAACTGCTCGGCGCCGCGAACGCCGCCGTGCCGAAGATCGGCCCCGACGAGGCCCGCCGCCTCGTCGCCGAGGAGGGCGCGCTGCTCGTCGACGTCCGCGACGGCACCGAGGTCGCGAAGTCCGGCAAGATCCGGGGCGCGCTGCACGTCTCGCGCGGCCTGCTGGAGTTCAAGGCCGATGCCGACACGCCCTACCACGACGCGGCCTTCCGCAAGGACCGCCCGGTGATCCTCTACTGCGCCTCCGGGGGCCGCTCGGCGCTCGCGGGCAAGACCCTGAAGGACATGGGCTTCGCGCGCGTCCACAACCTCGGCGGCTTCAAGGACGCCACGGAGGGCGGGCTGGAGACGGAGCCCGCGTAGTCCGGCTGCTCGGCCGGCTGCGATGCCACGCAGGGCGGGCTCAGACGGAGCCCGCGTAGGCGGGCAGAAACCGCGCACGGAGGGCGGGATGGAGGCCTGAGCCCGCACGGGTCGGGCTGCCGGGTTTCACGCCCGCCTGCGCAGGAGCCACAGGCCGCCCGCGAGCATCGCGGCGCCCCAGGCCAGGAAGGCGAGGTCCCAGGCGAGCCAGTGCTCGCGCGGCGCGGTCTCGTTGACGTGGTGCAGGCCGAGCCAGTGGTGGTTCACCGCGCCCTCGACCAGGTTGAAGAGCCCGAAGCCGGTGAGCATGCTGCCCGGCAGGAGCCGGCCCGGCCAGCGCCCGTGTCCGGACCGCGCCCGCCGCCACAGGATCGCGAGGCCGGCGAGCGTGAACGCATAGGTCGCGGCGTGGAAGAGGCCGTCCCAGAGGGTGTTGACCTCGAGGTTGGCGACGCTGTCCGCGGGATAGCCCGCGCTCGTGAGCAGGTGGTGCCATTGCAGCACCTGGTGCAGCACGATCCCGTCGAAGAAGCCGCCCAAGCCCAGGCCGAGGAGGATCCCGGCCGAGACGGGAAAGTCCGTGCGGGCGTCGTCGCGCATGCGGTGGAAACCCCTGCTGTCCGGGGAAGGAAAGCGCGCAGGCGCGTTTGGTTCGGGCCCCCCTCGAACCGCCGGCCCGATGGGGCGTTGGTGTGCCGCGGCGCGCCCGCGGGCGCCCGGCCGCCGGGACAGGCACAGGACAGGGAGCTGCGCGATGGCGAAAGAGACCGAAACGCCCAAGACCCCGAAGCTCAACCCGGGCGACGCCGCCGCGCCCGGCACCCCCGGCACGGGCGAGAACGTCTGCCCGGATTGCCGCGGCTCCGGCAAGCTCGAGAGCCGCGCCTGCCCGACCTGCGGCGGCTCCGGCAAGGTCGTCGAGGGCGTGGGCGGCGCCTGACCCTCAGCGCGTCTCCGGGTCCGGCTTCTCCATCCAGCGGATCAGAGGCATCACGGGCAGGACCCAGGCGAGCCCGAGGACGATGTAGGCGAGGGTCTGCACCAGCGTGGGCGCGTCCCGGATGCGCCCCTCCGCGATCGCCATCGCCATGAGGGCGTAGACCCCGATGAAGGCGATGAGCACGACCGTGCCGATCAGCTTGCGGACGCTCTTGCGCATGGCGGATTCCTGAAGGCGAGGGTGCGTCACCGGTCCGTGTTGTCCGGCGCCGGAGCGGAGCCTATGTGACCGGCAGACCTCCCGGGTTCAAGCGCGCCGGCCGGATGCGCCCCGCGCCACGGCAGCGCAGGCCTCGAACCCCCGACCTCGACGAGCCCGCCCATGGCCATCGGCGCCGCTGAAGCCGCCTTCCCCTTCGCTCCCGCGACGCCCCGCGCCGATTCCGCCGTGCGGGCCTGGATCTGGTGCCTCGCCGCGCTCGTGGTCGCCATGGTGGCGGTGGGCGGCGCGACGCGGCTCACGGGGTCGGGCCTGTCGATCACCGAATGGCGCCCCGTCACGGGCGCGATCCCGCCGCTCTCGGAAGGCGCCTGGCTCGCCGAGTTCGAGCGCTACCGCGCGATTCCGCAATACGAGCTCGTCAACAAGGGCATGAGCCTCGCGGAGTTCAAGGTCATCTATGCCTGGGAATGGGGCCACCGCCAGCTCGGCCGCCTGATCGGCCTCGTCTTCGCCGGCCCGCTCGCCTGGTTCTGGTGGCGCGGACGCATCACGGGCCGGCTCGCGCTCGCGATGCTCGCCATCGGCGCGCTCGGGGGGCTCCAGGGCGCGGTCGGCTGGATCATGGTCCGGTCCGGCCTCCAGCCCGGCATGACCGCGGTCGCGCCCGTGAAGCTCATGCTGCACCTGACGCTGGCGAGCGCCATCCTCGCGAGCCTCGTCTGGGTCGCGACCGGCCTCAAGGACGCCCCCCGGGCGCCGGACCGCGGCGCACGCTCCCTCGTCGGCCCCCGGCTCCTCCTCGCGCTCGTGCTCGTCCAGATCGCCCTCGGCGCGCTCGTGGCAGGGTCCCGGGCGGGACTCACCTACAACACGTGGCCGCTCATGGACGGGGAGCTCGTGCCCTCGCTCCGGGCCCTCTTCGTGGTCAGCCCCTGGATCGAGAACTTCGTCGACAACGTCACCCTGGTGCAGTTCAACCACCGCCTCGTCGCCTACCTCCTCGTCGCGGCGGCGCTCGTCCACGCGATCGCGATGCGCGGCACCCCGGCGGCTGCGCGGGCGGGGGCGCTCGCCCTTGTCGTCCTCGCGCAGGCGGGCTTAGGGATCGTCACGCTGCTGCTCGCGGTGCCGCTCTGGGCCGGCCTCGCGCACCAGCTCCTCGCCATGGCGGCGCTCGGCCTCGCGGCGGCGCATGCCCGGCTGATGCGGGCCTGACGGCGCCCGTCGCGGCGGCGGGCCCGGGTGACGCAACGGCACCCGGCCCGGCGATCCACAGCCGGCTCAAAATAGGCTTTCGGATTTCAGCCACGAAACACGCGCGCAACAGACCTCCTGTGAAACGGAGGGCTTGCACGGCCCCGCGAGAGGGCCGGTTTTCGTCTTGAGAAGCGCGATCATGACCGAAGCCCGCCCCGCCGGCGTCCCCCGCCGCCGACCCGCCGTCCCGCCGCCCGCCGCGACCGGGGCCCGGCGATGACCGATTCGAGCCTCTGGGCCTATCTCCTCGACGCGTTCGCAAGGCTCGGCTGGCCGCAGGCCGTCGGCACCGTCGGCCTGGTGCTGGTGGTCGCGGCGAGCGCCACCCGCACGATGATTCCGCTGCGCGCGCTCGCGGTGGTCGCGAACCTCGCGCTGCTGGCGCATGGCTGGCTCCTCGACCTCGTGCCCGCGCTCGTGGTGAACGCGGTCCTGCTGCCGCTCAACCTCTGGCGGCTCGGCCAGATGCTCGTGCTCGTGCGGCGGGTGCGCCGCGCGGCCCGGCAGGACCTCTCGATCGACTGGCTGAAGCCCTTCATGTCGCCGCGCTCGGTGCCCGAGGGCGAGGTGCTCTTCCGCCGCGGCGAGGAGGCCGATTGCCTCTACTACACCCTCTCGGGCCGCTTCTGCTTACGCGAATCCGGCCGCGAGATCGGCCCGCACGAGCTCGTCGGCGAGCTCGGCTTCCTGACCCCCGACCGCTCCCGCACCCAGACGCTGGAGTGCCGCGAATCCGGCGCCGTGCTCGTGATGGGCTACGACGACCTCGCCCAGCTCTACCACCAGAACCCGAACTTCGGCTTCTCCTTCCTGAACCTCACCTCCGGCCGCCTGCTCCAGAACCTGCGCGCCCAAGACGACGAGCTGATGAGGTTGAGGGCGATGGTGGGGGAGGGACAAGCGACCGTGGCAGGTAGGGAAAGAGCAGCGGCGTGATCTTCTGACTTGATGCCTTAAACAGGGCTCGGAAGTAAGGTGGGATAGAAGCGATAGTACGTTCTAAACACCTCCAAAAATTCCTGAATGTTGACGCCGGATGCATCTTTGAATCCCAACTCGTCAATGATTTGTGCCGAGTTCATTGTAAGTACTCCACGCTCAAGAAATAAACGCTCTCGCAGGGTAAGATCCGGTACGACCAGTTGGTGTATTTTCGACCAATCGGATGAGGTGAATGGCCAGTGAGCAAGATCCATTCGCTCGGCCATGCCCGCAAGATCTTCGTTCTTGGCAACAGTTCCAGTCACAACTAGCATCTGTTGGCCGTCCGCATAGCGCACAATCGACAACGGCGCAAACTGGGTAGTGCCGCCAACTGGCAGGGCATTGCGAGCGGCAGTTGCAAACGCCGCGGAAAGCGCTAGAGGTAATTGCTCAAGAGTCATAGATTCCCAAGTGACCCATGAGGGTAGATAATCTCCAATCCTTTCTTTTAGGTTTTCAAACTGTTTCTTCTGTTTTTTTTCTTTGGAACTTGCTGGTTCCTCCTCTTGCTTCGGGTGGAGTAGCCCGTACGGCTGCGCATTTACAGTTACTCGTGCAATGTCTCCTGGTTTAAGCTGATCTATAAGATCCTCAAACTCCCGCAACTGGTCGCCAATCTTAGAAGGCTCTGTATAATCTAACCAGACAATCGCACCGGTATCTTCTGGGAAACCACACTCACTCAACACTGTCTCAAGATTTCTGGCTACGTCGCGCGAATGCCTCTCAATACACTGGCAGGTTTCGATCGGGCGATTGAACTTTTGACGAGCTACAATTTCCGGATTGAGATCAAATGCAACGAGTTTTGTTAAACCAAGCAGCCGGTGCACCAGTTTGTGGTCCTCTAGTGGGTATGCGCCCATACTGATGTATGCGTAATTATCGAGGGGCTGCCATCTTTCATACCGAGATAGCAGGTCGAGAAATAGTCTGCGATCGAGCGACTTATGCGGACGCAAGTGGTAGGGAATCGCGGCGCCACTCATTTGGCTGCTTTCCTCTCAATCTTTAACGCAACATTGAATGCAGCTTCACCTACTTCCCCTGGCTTTGCCTTCGGATCATCAAAATATCGCTCGGCAAGGAAAACCACGTCTGCTCGGAGGGGACTAAAGCTTACTCTAATGTTTGTCTTCTCTTGCGCAGGTTCTGGGTATTTCGGCTCAAATTTCTTAATTCCGTCGTGCTTTCTACTTTTTGTCATTGAGAGGGACTGTGGCAATTTACGTAGATCGTCAATGGACAAATACTCGCTAGATTGATATATTTTCTCCAAGTCTCTGGGAAAATTTTTCCACTTGTTTGTAAACGCAGTCAAAGTCTTAGTTGCATCACGCATCAAATCTTTAACTTCTGAATAGACAGCTGAAGCGGCATCTATTCCCCGTTTTGTTGTCGTGAGAGGGAGAAGTTTGGGATCATCCGAATGCATAAGGACGATCCCCGTAATAGCAATGAATTGTCCATGGTAGTTGGGAACTGTTGCCTCTCCCCACCCGGTCAACCGCGTCTTGTCCTTCCAAATTACTACTCGGTCATTGCACGCAATTGTCCATCCTGCATCGTCCGTGCGCCCGCGGGTCTCCTCCTCCTCTCCGATTTCATCCTCTGAGAGCAACTTGCGATAGAGTCCAGCAAACACTTCTACGTCGACACCTCTTATTGTCCCGGTATATATAAATGGCATTATTCTCCTTTCCGTAGAGGTGCTCGGAGATGTTCGGAGCAACTGAAACTCCTCCGCCTTGATTGGCTCAATGCCATCCTTGATTTCTTTATCATTTCCAATTCTCACCTCGAAGCCCTTGGAAATTATTATCGCATACTGTCTGGCGACGACCTTGCGGAAGGTATCAATCCATGTAGAGTCCGAAAAGGCCAACTTAACGTCATCATGCAGTTGCTGGACCGTAACACGGGTACCTTTCTCCCGGAAGTCTCGCGGCGGGAGCCTAAACATCGGCAAGTCATCCCATTTGTCGGTGTTCATCCAAGTAGGGCTGAACTCGACTACGAAGCCAGTGTCGTGCCGTGATGCTACTAGAGCGCTCCTACCAAGCTTGAATATGGCTCGCTTCATCCCAATGCCATACAGGCCCACTGTAGACGAGGCCCCGGCGTCCTTCGCACCTTCTGGTCTACCCATCGCAAACGCATACTTCTTGGCCGTTTCAATAGGGATGCCGCCGCAGTTGTCCTCAATGATAAATTTGTTTCCACTCATAACAATATTTGCCCTATACCCGGTGTAAGGGCGCTTTAATCTGGATTTTGAAGCTGTTGATCGTAGGATCCCATCTACGCAATTATCGAGAAGGTCGAGGATTGCGTCCTGCAACTCGATATCTCTTGTCAGCATGCGGACGAAGAAGGCCTTAGTGGGAGATGCCACGGCGCTTCCGATTCTAGTGCAGTGACGCATTCTGAGGATTCACGAGCGGGATCGTGCGAGTCTGGGGTGATGGCCCAGACCTCCTGCGTGATCCTTACCTCCGATGATCGTGAGCGCCTCGCCTCGATCATCGCCGACCGCAACCGCCCCC
>DATAGO010000009.1:0-3323 GCA_036263675.1 Microvirga sp.
GGGCGGGTCGGAAGAGCCCAATGGTTCCATTGTCATGGCCGGGCTCGACCCGGCCATCCCGGCTTGAAGCACTCGATGCCTGCTGCTGCGGGGAGAGCGCGCCTCTCCGATCGAGATGGCCGGGTAAGCCCGGCCACGACACGCGTGAAGCGTGTACCACTCAGATCCACCGACCGGCCCCTCACCCCAGCCCTCTCCCCGCACGCGGGGAGAGGGAGCACGGAGGCGGGTCAAGGATCCTAGGCAGCGCTTCTGAACCCGGCCAGCACACCCTGGTGGGCGGCCGCGACAAGCGCGGCGAGGTCCGGCTTCTCCTCGGACGCGCCCGTCGCAGAAACGAGGCCTCGAGCCCCGTCGAGCGCACCGGCCTGGAGTTCCAGCGCAAGGAAGCGCTCTCGGGCGAAGGGACCGGGAAGCCATAGGGCCGCGGTCTTCTCGGGCGAGAAGCCGAAGCGCGCGTAATAGGGCGCGTCGCCCACGAGCAGCACCGCCCGGTGGCCGAGCGCCTTCGCCCGCTCCAGGGCCGCCTGCATCAGGCCTGCGCCGATGCCGAGCCCCTGGCAGGCGCAGTCGACCGCGAGCGGCCCGAGCATCAGCGCCGGCCGGCCGGGACCGGCCGTCACGTGCCACAGGCGCACGGTGCCGACGACGCGGCCGTCGACCTCGGCCACGAGCGACAGGCCGTCCGCCGGGCGGCGGCCCTCGCGCAGGCGCTCGCTCGTCTTCTCGAAGCGGGACGGGCCGAAGCAGGCGTCGAGGATCGCCTCGCGGGCGTCGGCGTCGCGCAGGGTCTCGGCGCGGACGATCGGCGCCGGGCCCGGAACGGACGCGTCGCGCAGGCGCTCGCCGCGGATTGTCGTGGGGATGGAATCTTCGCGGAACATCACGGCCGTGGCCTCCCAATACACGTGGGGCGAGCGACAGCCCTCGCACCGGCAACGGGCCGGCCGTCCGGGACCATGGAGATCCCCTCTCCCCGCATGCGGGGAGAGGGTCAGGGTGAGGGGCGGGTCGGAAAAGCGCGGTGCATCCAGGGCACGGCTTCCGGCGGAAGGGCGAAACGGCACAGTCGGCGTTTCGCCGACCGGCCCCTCGCCCCAGCCCTCTCCCCGTGAACGGGGAGAGGGGGAGCGCTAGATCACGTAGGTCCGCAGCGGCGGGAACCCGTTGAAGTGGTTCGCCGAGTACGTGGTCGTGTAGGCGCCCGTGCCTTCGATCAGGACCCGGTCGCCGATCTCGAGCGAGACCGGCAGCAGGTAGGGGTCCTTCTCGTAGAGCACGTCCGCGGAGTCGCAGGTGGGACCCGCGAGCACGCACGGCACCTTCTTGTCGCCGTCGTGGTCGGTCACGATCGGGTAGCGGATCGACTCGTCCATCGTCTCGGCGAGGCCGCCGAACTTGCCGATGTCGAGGTAGACCCACCGGATCTCGTCCTCGTCGCGGCTCTTCTTGGAGATGAGCACGACTTCGGACTCGATGATCCCGGCGTTGCCGACCATGCCGCGGCCCGGCTCGATGATCGTCTCCGGGAGACGGTTGCCGAAGTGCTTCGAGAGCGCCCGGAAGATCGACTCGCCATAGGCCTCGACCGCCGGAATGCTCTTCAGGTACTTCGTCGGGAACCCGCCCCCGAGGTTGACCATCGAGAGGTGGATGCCGCGCTCGGCGCATTCGCGGAAGATCGCGGAGGCCGCGGCCAGGGCCACGTCCCACGACTCCGTGTTGCGCTGCTGCGAGCCGACGTGGAAGGAGACCCCGTAGGCCTCCAGCCCCTGCCGGTGCGCATGCTCGAGCACCTCGACCGCCATCTCGGGCGCGCAGCCGAACTTGCGGCTGAGCGGCCATTCGGCGCCGGCACAGTCGCAGAGGATGCGGCAGAACACCTTCACGTCCTCGGCCCCGGTGAGGGCCTGGGCGCGGGCGATCTTCTCGACCTCCGCCTCGCAATCGACCGCGAAGAGGCGCACGCCGAGCTCGAGGGCCCGCGCGATGTCGCGCTCCTTCTTGATCGTGTTGCCGAACGAGATCCGGTCCGGGGTCGCCCCGGCGTCCAGCGCGAGCTGAATCTCCACCACCGAGGCGGTGTCGAAGCAGGACCCCAGCTCGGCCAGGAGCTTGAGCACGGCCGGCTCGGGGTTCGCCTTCACGGCGTAGAACACGCGCGTGTCGGGGAGGGCCCGGGCGAATTTCGAGTAGTTGTCGCGCACGACATCGAGATCGACGACGAGCACGGGCCCGTCCTCGCTTCGGTTGCGCAGGAATTCGCGGATGCGCTCCGTCATGGCGCTCTCCCCACCAAAGGTTCAATGGGGCTCTTCTTCAGAGGCCCCGGATTGAAATCGGGACGACGCAAGCGTCGTCCGGCGTCAGCGGATGCGATCCTTCGGCGGACCCGTGCGTTGGAGACACGAGGACGCGCGCGAGGGTTCACGACCCGTCGATGCTGCCTTGGATTGGAAAGGGGAGGCCCCTGACCGCACGCCCGGCAATGAGAAACAAGCCTCTTCGGTGCCGGCCTTTGGAGGGCCGACGAGACCAAAAAAGCCCGTTCGTCGTTGCTTTAAGTCGCGTTCCCCGCTGAGAGCGAGGTGCGCCGGTTTCGCCTCCGGCTGCCGGTTAGGGGTATCGAAGGCTAGAGCGCCTTCGGGCGGCTGTCCGGCCTCTTGTCCGGATGCCCACCAACCGGCACGCGACCACAGGCACGTGCGAAATTGGGCAAGGGGTAGATAAGATGAGTCACCCCCCATCGCAAGGGCTTTTTGGGGGTTTTTCCACGGCGGATCCGGGGAGGCGCGGGTGTGGTTTTCCGGGCACGGCGGGGCGGCCTCCGCCCTCTCTGCGCTGCCGCACGTCCCTTCTCCCCGCCTCCGTCTCCCTCTCCCCGTTTACGGGGAGAGGGGCGGGTCGGTGGAGCTCAATCTCTCCAGTGCCATGGCCGGGCTCGTCCCGGCCATCCTGATGGGAAGACCGTAATGCTTGTCGCTGCGGGCGCAGCGCGCCTCTCCGGGCGGGATGGCCGGGACGAGACTGGCCCTGGCAGGCGTGAGGCGGATGCCGCTCGCCTCGCCGAGGCTGCCATGACGAGGTGAGGCGGACACCGCTCGCCTCACTGACCCGCCCCTCACCCCAGCCCTCTCCCCGCCTGCGGGGAGAGGGAGTTCGCTGGCGGGACAGGGGATCCTCACGGGTCGTGGGAGCGACTCGCTCGCCTCTCCAAGCTTGACAATGTTCCTGCTTTGTTCTATGTAGATCCTGTCCTGCTCACGAGGGGCGCGCTCGCGAGGCGTCGTGGCGGCGAGCAGGAGGTCTGGGTTCGGGCGCAG
>DATAGO010000010.1:0-77192 GCA_036263675.1 Microvirga sp.
GGTGACGAACACCACGTCCTGCCCGATCGGCAGCGCCCCCTGGTCGGGACCCGCCACCGCCTCGCCGCAGGTGATCGTGAGCGTGCCGCCCTGCGGCATGGCATCCTTGGCGTTCACGGCCAGGTTCAGGATCGCGCTCTCGAGCAGCGTGCGGTCGGTGAGCGCCGCGTGCAGGCTGTTGGCGAGGTCGGTCCTGAGTTCGATGTGCTCGCCCAGGGTCCTCTGGAGCAGCGGGGTCATGCCCCGCACCACGTGGTCGAGGCTGACCCGCACGGGCTTCAGCGACTGGCGCCGCCCGAACGCGAGGAGGTGCTGGGTGAGCTCGGCGCCCTTCTCGGCCGCCTCGACGACCATCTGGGCGAGGGTCCGGGTCAGGGCGGGATTGCCGGGATCGTCGACGAGGATCTCGGCATTGCCGAGGATGACGGTGAGGAGGTTGTTGAAGTCGTGGGCGATCCCGCCCGTGAGCTGACCCACCGCCTCCATCTTCTGCGACTGGCGCAGCCGCTCCTCGGTGCGGCGCTGCTCGGTGATGTCGCTGATGAAGCCCTCGAGCGCCTCGAGCTCGCCGTTCGCGCGCCGCACGCCCTGGCCGCGCTCCCGCACCCAGCGCTCCTCGCCGCCGCGCGTGCGCACCCGGTAGGTGAACTCGAACGGCCGGTTGAGCCGGACCGCGTCCTGGACCTGGCTCCAGACCAGCTCGCGGTCGTCCGGGTGCATGATGTCGGCCCAGCTGAGGGCGGCGGGCTCCTGCAGGTCGGCCGGCGCGTAGCCGGCGATCGCCCGGATGCCCTCGCTCACGTAGTCCATCGGCCAATGGGGCTCGTTGCGGCAGCGGTAGGCGAAGCCCGGCAGGTTGTCGAGGAGCGTGGAGAGCCGGCGCTCGCTCTCCTGCAGGGATTCCTCCGCCTGCTTGCGCTGCGAGATGTCGAAGACGAGGCCGCGCGCCCGCACCGCCTTGCCGTCCGGCGCGAAGTCGACCTGGCCGGTCTCGCGCATCCAGGCGGTCTGCCCGTCCGGCTTGTGGAACCGGTACTCCACGTCGTAGGCCCCGCCGCCCCGGGTGGCGGCCTCGAAGGCCGCGAGATAGGCCGTGCGGTCCTCCTCCGGGATGCGGTCGAGGAAGGCGCCGATGTCGCCGGAGGGCAGCCCGAGCACGTCGAGGGAGGTATCGGACCGGGTCACGCGGCCTGTGACCAGGTTCCAGTCCCAGGCCATCATCCGGCCGGCGCGGAGCGCCGAGGCGAGGCGCTCGTTCGTCTCCCACAGGACCGTCTGGGCCGCGCGGTGCTCGTGGATGTCGGTGAGGCTGCCGATCCATTCCCGCACCGACCCGTCCGGGTTCTTGAGCGGCGCCATGCGGGAGACGAACCAGCGGTACTGCCCGTCGGTGCGGCGGAGCCGAAAGCGGTTCTCGCCCGGCTCCGCCGAGGCCAGGATGCCGTTCCAGACCGCGAGGGCCTCGATGCGGTCCTCCGGGTGGACCTCGTCGATCCAGCCGTGCCCCTGGTAGGCGGCCCGGAACTCGCCCGGATGGGTGTCGCGCCCGAAGCCCTCCAGGATGAAGCCGTCCGCGTCCGCCCGCCAGATCATCGAGGAGCTCGCGGTCACGAGCGCGCGGTAGCGCTCCTCGCTCGCCTTCAGCTCGGCCTCGGCTTGGCGGCGCGCGGTGATGTCCGTGTAGGTCCGCACCGCGCCGCCGTCCGGCAGGGGCACGGTGCGGATCTCGAGCACCCTGCCGTCCGGGCGCACCCGCTCGTAGGAATCCCGGATCTCGTTGACGCCCCGGTTCTCCACCCATTGCCGGAAGGCGTCGTTGCTGCGGGCGAATTCCCCGCGGCTGAGCTGGTATTCGCGCACGGCGAGGAAGTTCGGCCGCTGCGCCAGGAGGTCTTCGGGCAGGTCGAGGAGCTCGAGAATCCGGTGGTTGTAGACCCGGACCGTCTCGGTCGCGTCGATCATCAGGAGGCCCTGGTCCATATGCTCGAGCGTCGCCTCGAACAGGGCCGCCTCCCCTCTCGCCTCGCTTTCGGCGCGCTTGTGGGCGGTGATGTCGACCGCGATCCCGCGATAGCCCCGGAACGTCCCGTCCGCCGCGAAGACCGGGCGCCCGCTCGACGCCACCCAGAGGGGCGTCCCGTCCGGCGCGACGACCTGGACCTCGAAGTTGCGGAAGGGCTCGCGGGCCTGCATCGTCGCGATGTGGTCCCGCCAGGGCGCGGCCGTGGGGTCGCCCCCGAGGATGTCCCAGGCCGGGCGGCCGATCACCTGGTCGATCGGATGCAGCGGCGCGCGCCCGTCGAGGCGCACGATCCGCAGGCCCTCGTCGGTCTCCCAGAACCACGCGGCCGCGATCTCCAGGAAATCCCGAAAGCGGTCCTCGCTCTCCCGCAGGGCCTGCTCGATCCGTCCCGCGCTCTGTTCCTCGTCAGGCTTCATCCGGCTTGATCCGTCCCGCGCTTCCGTCCCGGCCGGGCTTCGTTCCGCCCGTTCCGTCCCGCGCCCTGTTCCTCGTCAAGCGTCATCGCCGCTCGACCCGTCTCGCGCTGCGTCTCTCGTCAGGTTTCATCCTGCTCGACCCCTCCTGCGCTTCGGTCCGGTCCGGCTTCGTCCTGCTCGATCCGTCTGGCGCTCCGGTTCCCGCCAGGCTTCATGATGCCTCCACCTGGAACGCGTGCTTGTATCGGGAAGACCTTGCAAGATCGTATCATGCCGCAACGGAACGCGGATGGGCCAGATCGAGGTCTGCCGGACCGGGCCGCGGCCGCTACGGCCGCGCTGAAACCCAGGGGTCCGATCCCCGTTCGTCATTGAGAGGCTCCCAGACGGAGGAAGCGGGATGAATCCGACGATCACGGTGCAGAGTTCCAACGTCGACCTCGGCGAGATCCTGCCCCAGCACGCCCGCGAGGGCGTGGAACGGGTCGCAGGCAAGTATTTCGGCCAGCTCACCACGGCCGCCGTCCATTTCACCCGGGAAGGGCCGAGCTACCGCTGCACCGTCAACATGCAGATGAGCGGCACCAAGATGATGACAGGCGAGGGCCTGAGCGAGGACGCCTTCCAGGCCTTCAACACCGCGCTCGCCAAGGCCGGCAAGCAGCTCCGGCGCAAGAAGCGCGCGGTGCGCGAGGACAAGGGCACCCGGATCGACAAGGACATGATGCTCCGGGACGGCCTCGCGGCCCGGTAGGGCCACCCCCCGAAGCCCTCGGGCCGAAGACGCAGGCCGCCCGACCTCCCTTGCGCGGCGCCCGCCGGACAGTGGGTCGGGCGCGGGGTTGCGCCCCTACCCCTTCGCGTGGCGCACGCTGTCGAGGGAATGGCGGGTCAGGCGCGGGCCCGCCTTCATGACCTGACCGGGCAGCGTCCGCCCCAGCACCGCCTCGACCCGGCGCGAGACCGCGACGAGGGCGTCGAGGTCGATTCCCGTCTCGATGCCGAGCTCGTGCAGGAGATAGACGAGGTCCTCGGTGCAGATGTTGCCGGTGGCGCCGGGCGCGAAGGGGCAGCCGCCGATGCCGCCGACTGCCGCCTCGTAGCGGGTGATCCCGATCTGCAGCCCGTTCATCACGTTGGCGAGGCCGATGCCGCGGGTGTTGTGGAAGTGCAGGGTGATCTCGGTCGCAGGGGCCTGCCGCCGGATCGCCTCGACGCAGGCCGTCACGACCGGGGGCGTCGCCATGCCGGTGGTGTCGCCGAGGGAGAGCGTCCGGATGCCGAGATCCGCCAGCGCGGCCGCGATCCCGGCGACGCGTTCGGGCTCCACCTCGCCCTCGAACGGGCAGCCGAAGGCGGTCGCGATGGCGCCGTGCACATGGATCCCGTGCGCCCGGGCGATGTCCGCCATGACCCGGAAGCCTTCGAGGCTCTCCGCGACCGAGCGGTTGACGTTGGCCCGGTTGTGACTCTCGGAGGCCGAGAGGACCGTCACCATCTCGTCGACGCCCGCGGCTGCCGCCCGCTCCGCGCCCTTCGGGTTTGGGGCGAGGCAGGCGACCCGGACCCCCGTGGAGCGGTCGATCCCCGCCACCACCTCGGCGGCGTCGGCCAGCGCCGGCACGGCCCGGGGCGAGACGAAGGAGCTCGCCTCGATGCGCCGGAAGCCGGCGCGCACGAAGGCGTTGAGGATCTCGATCTTGGTCGCGGTCGGCACGAACAGGTCGAGCGCCTGGAACCCGTCGCGGGTGCCCACCTCCGTGACCAGAACCTCGCCCGGCAGACCGGCATAGGCCATCGTCGCTCTCCTTGCAGGGGATCCGCGCCCCGGCGGACCCTACGGACTCCGCCCGAGCCGAACAACCCGCCCGCCCGTTGCGCGGCGGACGAAGCCCGATATGGTGCCCCGGCACCCCTTCCGGAGTTCCAGGCCCGTGCCCCTCACCGGCATCCGCGTCGTCGACCTCACCCGCGTCCTCTCGGGGCCGTTCTGCACCGCGGTCCTGGCCGACATGGGCGCCGACGTGATCAAGATCGAGGCCCCGGGCGAAGGCGACCAGGTCCGGGCGCAGGGCTACTTGAAGGACGGCTATTCCTGGTACTTCGCCAACTTCAACCGCAACAAGCGCTCGATCACCCTCGACCTCTACAGCGACGAGGGGCGAGCGATCCTCGCGAAGCTCATCGCGACCGCCGACGTGGTGGTCGACAATTACCGCCCAGGCGTCATGGCCAAGATGGGCTTTCCCCCGGAGCGCCTGCAGGAACTCCGTCCCGGGATCATCGCGGCGAGCGTGAACGGGTTCGGGGCCACGGGCCCTTACGCCGAGCGCCCCTCCTTCGACTTCATCGCCCAGGCCATGAGCGGCTTCATGAGCCTCAACGGCCGCGAGGAGGACCCGCCGCTGCGGGCCGGGCCGCCGGTGAGCGATCTCGTGGCCGGGCTCTACGGGGCGCTCGGCATCGCGGCGGCCCTGGTGCGGCGGGAACGGAGCGGGCGCGGCGAGACCCTGGACGTGAGCCTGCTCGGCGGATTGGTGAGCTTCCTCGGTTTCCACGCCACCAATTTCTTCGCCAGCGGCACGGTGCCGCCGCGCACCGGCAACGACCACCCGATCGCCGCTCCCTACGGCCTCTTCCGCACGGCCGACGGCGAGGTCGCGATCGCACCGTCGAGCGACGTGTTCTACGCCCGCCTCATGGCGGCGCTCGGGCTCGAGGAGGAGGCGAAGGATCCGGCCTTCGCGACGAACGACCTGCGGATCGAGAACCGCGCGGCGATCAACGCCCTGATCGAATCCCGCACCGCGATGCAGCCGAGCGCGCACTGGATCGAGGTCCTGAACAGGGCCGGCGTGCCCTGCGGCCCGCTCCTGCACATGCAGGAGGTGTTCGAGGACCCGCAGGTGCGCCACCAGCGCATGGCCGTCACCTACGACCAGCCCGAGGCCGGTCCCGTGACCGTGCTGAGCCTGCCGGTCAACTTCACCGAGGAGCCGTTCCGGATCCGCCGCCCGGCGCCCGCCCTGGGCGAGCACACGGGGGAAGTCCTCGCCGAGATCGGCGTCGCGCCCGAGGAGGTCGCGCGGCTGCGCGGGAAGGGCGTGATCTGAGCCGGGGCGCGGCGGCAGGGTCCGGCGCCGTTGCGGGAATGGGGCGCGGTCCGAGGGGCTACTGCCCGAGATTCATCGTCCGCGGAAGCCAGAGCGCGATGTCGGGGAAAAGGATCAGGATCACGGTCGCGAGCGCCATGATGGCCATGTAGGGCATGGCGGCGCGGTTGATCTCCTCCATGGGGGCCTTGGTGATCGACTTGATCACGAGGAGGTTCAGCGCCACCGGCGGGCTGATCAGCGCCATCTCGAGGTTGATGGTGAGCAGCACTCCATACCAGATCTTGTTGATCGCGAGGTGCTCCAGAACCGGGATCAGCACCGGGGTGGTGATCAGGATGATCGCGAAGGATTCGAGCACGAGGCCGAGCAGGAACAGCAGCACCATCGCGGCGACGAGGAACAGCAGCGTCGAGACCTGATAGGTCGCGACGAGCTCCACGATCTCGTTGGGGATCCGCAGGATGGTGAGCATGTGCCCGAACATCGCCGCCCCGATGATGATCAGGAACAGCATCGCGCTCGTCTTGGTGGCCTCGGAGACGCAGTCCCAGATGTCCTTGAGCGACAGCGTCCGGTAGATCACGGCGCCCACGACGAGCGCGTAGAGCGCGCCCGTGGCGGCGGCTTCGGTGGCCGTGAAGATGCCGAGATACATGCCGCCGAGCACGAAGGGCGGCAGGGTCAGGGCCCAGAACGACCGGCGCAAGGACGCCGCGATCTCCTTGAGGCTCGCGCGCTCCGGGCGCCGGTAATCGGGCCCCAGGCTCCGCTCCCGGCGCCATTCGACCGCCACCGCATAGGCCGCGAACATCCCGGCCAGCATCAGGCCCGGGAACACGCCCGCCATGAACAGGCCGCCGATCGAGGTCTCGGCCACGAAGGCGTAGAGGACCATCGGGGTCGAGGGCGGGATCAGGATCCCGAGAGTGCCGCCCGCCGCCACGACCCCGTACACTGTGCGGGGGTGATAGCCGTATTTCAGCATCTGGGGCACCGCGATCGCCCCGATGGTGAGCGCCGTCGCGATGCTCGACCCCGAGATCGCCGCGAAGATCGCGCAGGCTCCGACCGTCGCGACCGCGAGCCCCCCGGGCAGGTGCCGCACGAGCGTGTGGGCGGTGGCGTAGAGGTCGTCGACGACGCGGCCCCGCACCATGAACTGGGCCATCAGCATGAAGAGCGGGATCGCGACGAGGAGGTAGGAGTTCACCTGGCCGAACACGAACTCGCCGACCGTGCCGAGGTCGCCCTTGGCGAAGGCGAGCACGGCGGCCGAGAACACCGCCATGCCGGCAAACATCGGCATGCCGAGATAGAGGAAGGCGATCAGGGCCGCGAGGACGATCAGGAAGGTCATCGCAGCTCCCCGCCGCAGGACGCCGGGCGCCGGATCGTGCGGGCTCCTCGTGCACGGTCTCGGCTTGGCGACATTGCATGCCGGATCGTGCGGGCTCCTCGTGCACCGTCCCGGCTCGGTGCCACCGCACGCCGGGTCATGCGGGCTCCTCGTGCGCGGTCTCGGCCATGTCGCGCGGCCTCAAACCCAGCATCGCGCACAGGAACTGGGTCCCGGCGACGAGGAGGAGGAGCGCGAAGCCTGCCGGGATCAGGGCCTGCACGGCCCAGAGCGGCACCTCGGGGATCTGGTTCGAGAGCACGCCGATCATGCGGCTGAACTCCACCATCTCGATCCCCTCGACCACGAAGATCGCGCCCGAGATCAGCACGGTCGCGAGCCCGAACAGCAGGAGGAGCCGCCGTCCCGGGGCGGAGAGGCGCGTCGCCAGCCAGTCGATGCCGATATGGTCGCCGCGGCGCTGCACCTCGGGCAGCGCCAGCATCACGGACATCACGAGGAGCCAGCCGACGGCCTCGTCGATCCAGGGCTGGGGCCGGTTGAAGAAGTAGCGCGTCACCACCGAGGCGGTGACGAGCCCGAAGATCGCGAGCGTGGTGAGGCCGGCGAGGACGAGGGCGGCGCGGCTCAGGCCCGCGACGGCGCGCTCGATCAGGCGCGCAACGCGCTGGGGCGCGGAGAGCGTCTCGGCCTCGGGAGGGTTCGGCGGGGACATCGCAGGGCTCGCGGCGGACACGGGAGGGCCGCCCCGTCCCGCGACGGAGCGGCCCCGGGTTTCGGACCGCCTGCGGTCAGAGCTTGCCGATGGCGTCGAGGAGCTTCTGGCCGTCCTGCGGGGCCTGCTTGAGGAACTCGTCGAGGACGGGCTTCTGCATCGCGGCCTTCCAGGTCTCGACCTCGGCCGGGGTCTGGACGTGGACCTGCATGCCCTTCTCGGCGAGGATCTTCTCGGCCTCGGCCGCGGTCTTCTCGGTCACGTCGAAGGCGGCGAGCTCGGTCTTGCGGGCGGCCTTGGCGAGCGCCTCCTGGTGGGCGGGCGCGAGGTCGCTCCACCATTTCGGGTTCACGTAGACGTGATACCAGACCATGAAGTACGGCGCGACGGTGCCGTATTTCTGGACCTCATAGAAGCGCCGGCTCACGCCCGCCGACACGTCCGTGAGGGCCGCGTCGAGCACGCCCGATTGCAGCGCCTGGTAGACTTCCGGCGCCGGCATCGCCGACGGCGCGGCGCCGATCGCCGTGAACGCGGTGTCGGCGAGCTTGTTGAGGCCGCGGATCTTCACGCCCTTGAAGTCGTCGGGCTTCACGAGCGGCGCCCTGCCGGAGGTGAACACCGTCGAGCGCGTGGTGTAGAGCCACATCAGGTTCCTGACGCCGCGCTGCTCGAGCTTGGCCTCCAGCATCTTGGCGGCCGGGCTGTCGAACCAGTTGCGGATCTTCGCCAGGTCGGTGAGGTAGTAGGGGATCACCGTGACGTTCATCTCGGGGATGGTCGATCCCCACTGGAAGTTCACGGAGGCCGCCGCCTCGACGGCGCCGCGCGCCACGGAGGGGTGGTTCTCGGCGGCCTTGGCGGCCTGCTCGGCCGGGAAGACCTGGACCTCGACGGCCCCGTTGGTGGTGGCCTTCACCTCCTGGGCGAAGCTCTCGATCAGCTTGTGGACGTGGTGGCCGGTCGGCACCGGATGCGAGATGCGCATCACGACGGGCTTCTGCTGGGCCTGGGCCGCGAAGGCGGTGAGCGCGGTCAGGCCGAGGGCGAGGAATGAGCGGCGAAGCAAGGCTGAACCCTCCCTTGATGATGGTCTTGGACCCGCGCCGGCGGGCCGCCGGGGCTTCCTTACAGGAGATTTCCCGGCCTGGGCAGGGGGATGGGGCGTCGAGCGCGGCCGTCGGGACGGGAGGTCTACGCCCGGCGCGGGGCGGCGGCTCAAGCCAGGCCGTCCGGCAGCGCCGGCGGGAGGTCTGACCCCGGCGCGGCGCCGCTGCCCCGACCCGACTGTCCGGCGACGCCGGCGGGAGGTCTACGCCCCGCGCGGGGCGGCTGCGCCCGGGCGGGCCTGTCGCGGAGGCGGGCGTGCCGCTAAGGTCCCGCGCCTCGGTGGCGGATCATGGGAGGACGCGGTGGCGGACTGGAGCCCTGGGCTGTACCTGAAGTTCGAGGACGAGCGCACCCGCCCGGCGGTCGACCTCCTCGCCCGCGTGCCGCTGGACGGCGCCCGGCGCTGCATCGATGTCGGCTGCGGGCCCGGCAACAGCACGGAGCTCGTCGCGGCGCGCTTCCCCGATGCGACGGTCACGGGGCTCGACTCCTCGCCCGCGATGGTCGCCAAGGCCCGGGACCGCCTGCCGGGCCTCGCCTTCGAGACCGGCGAGATCGAGGCCTGGGAGCCGCGCGAGCGCTTCGACCTCGTCTTCGCCAACGCGGTGTTCCATTGGGTGCCGGACCACGCCGCCCTGCTGCCGCGGCTCGCGGGCACCCTCGCGCCCGGCGGCTGCCTCGCGGTCCAGATGCCCAACAACCTCGACGAGCCCTCGCACCGGCTCATGCGCGAGACGGCCCTCGACGGCCCCTGGGCGGGCACACTCGCCACCGCCGCGGGCATGCGCGAGGAGATCGGCTCCTTCGAGGACTATTACGGCTGGCTGCGCGGGGCCGGGTGCCGGGTGGATCTCTGGCAGACCACCTACGTGCACGCCCTCGACGGCGCCGCCGCGATCGTGGAGTGGTTCAAGTCCACGGCGCTCAGGCCCTACCTTGACCCGCTCGCGCCGGAGGAGCGGGAGGCGTATCTCGCCCGCTACCTCGCCGCAATCGAACGCGCCTATCCCGAGCAGGCGGACGGCAAGGCGCTCCTGCGCTTCCCGCGCCTGTTCATGGTGGCGCAGCGGATCTGACGCGGCGCGGCCCGGGCCGAGACGCCGTGCTCACGCAGGCCTGCAGGAGGTCAGATCGCGATGCCGTGCTCGCGCAGGGCGGCGGCGACGTCCAGGGGCTCGCTGTAATGGATCGCGTGCATGCCCAGCGACCGGGCCGTCTCGATGTTGTGGAGGGAATCGTCGATGAACACGCACTCCGCCGGCGCGAGGCCGTAGCGGCGGAAGAACAGGTCGAAGATCGCGCGGTCCGGCTTGATGAGCCGCTCGTCGCCGGAGACCACGACGCCGCGGAAGCTCTTCAGGAAGGGATGGATCTCTTGCGCCTCACGGAACTTGTCGCTCGAGAAGTTGGTGATCGCATAGGTCGGGATCCCGGCCCGGACGAGGCGCTCCAGCACCGCGACGTTGTCCTCGAACACGCCCTCGACGGTCTCGTGCCAGCGCTCGTGAAAGGCGCGGATCTGGGCCTCCCATTCCGGGTGGCGCGCCACGAGGAGCGCCACCGCCTCGTCCCAGCTGCGGCCGCGGTCCTGCTCGACGTTCCATTCGTTGGTGCAGACCTCGCGCAGGAACCATTCCATCTGATCCTCGTCCGCAAAGACCTTGCGGTAGAGGTTGCGCGGGTTCCAGCGCAGCAGGACGTTGCCGATGTCGAACACGACGGTGGTGGGAGCGGACACGGGACCTCCGGGGATGGTGGCGGGTTCCGCTTAGCCTGTCTTTCGGGCCGAAGCCATATCCCGGCGCAAAGGTGCGGAGCATGAGCCTTGGGTGACGTCAACCTCGCCTCGTCTGCCTCTGGAAGGGCCGCCTCGTGAGCCCCTTCGGCCCCGCCCGACTTCACGCAGTGGGTACCGCATCGTGAGCGACGTCAGCCTGCTGCAATACGCGCTCGTCGCCGTGACGGCGTTCGCGGCCGCCACCATCGGCGGGATCACGGGCTATGGCGGCGGGCTGCTGCTGCCGCTCGTGCTCGTGCCGATCGTCGGGGCGCAGGCGATCGTGCCGATCATCGGGATCTCGGCCCTGTTCACCAACACGAGCCGCGTCCTCGCCTTCCGCGCGGACGTCGACCGGCGCCTCGCAGGGCCGATCATCCTGTGCGCGGTGCCCACCTGCGTGCTCGGCGCCTACGGCTTCACGCTCCTCACCGGGCCCGGCGCGGCGCTCCTGATCGGCACCATGCTGGTGGTGCTCGTGCCGGCGCGGCGGCTGCTCGCGCACCTGAAGGTCCGCCTCGGCCGCCCCGGCGTCGCGGTCGCGAGCGCGGGCTACGGCGTGCTCGTCGGCGGCACCACGGGGGCCGGGATCGTGCTGCTCTCGATCCTCATGATGGCGGGCCGTCAAGGCCGCGCGGTGATCGCCACCGACGCCCTCGTGTCGATCGCGGTCGGGCTCGTGAAGACCGCCTCGTTCCAGGCCTTCGGGGCGCTGTCGCTCGATTCCTGGATCATGGCCGCGGTGATCGGCGCCGCCGGCACGCCCGGCGCCTTCGTGGCCAAGCGCCTGACCGAGACCCTGTCGGTCCGGGTCCACAACGCGATCCTCGAGGCCGCCATCATGATTGGCGGCCTCATCCTGATCGCGCAGGGGCTGCGGGCCTGAATCGGACGAAAGGCTCGGCGCGAAGCGCTTCGCCCTTCGCTTGCCCGCCGATGGGCGGAGGGAGGGCCCCTCCCCTCACCCGCCGATGTTGAAGCCCGCGAGCGCCGCCATGTTGACGAGGTCGGTGTCGGTGGCGCCGAGCGAGGCGATCTGGACCGGCCGGTCGAGGCCGACGATGAGCGGCCCCAGCACCATGGCGCCGCCGAGTTCCTGCAGCATCTTGGTCGAGATCGAGGCGGAGTGGAACGCCGGCATCACGAGCACGTTGGCGGGCCCCGTGAGGCGGCTGAACGGGTACTGGGCGAGGAGGTCGCGGTTCAGCGCCACGTCGGCCGCCATCTCGCCGTCGTACTCGAAATCGACTCGCATCCCGTCGAGGATGCGCACCGCATCCTGGACCTTCTCGGCCCGCTCGGCCCTGGGCTGCCCGAAGGTCGAGAACGAGAGCATCGCGACCCGGGGCTCGTAGCCGAGGCGCCGGGCGACGCCCGCGGCCTCGATCGCGATCCCGGCGAGTTCCTCGGCGTTTGGCATCTCGTGGATCGCCGTGTCGGCGACGAGCACCGTACGGCCGCGCGCGAGGCAGATCGACACGCCGATGACCCGGTGCCCGGGCTTGGCGTCGATCACGTGCTGCACGTCGGCGAGCGCGATCGAGTAGTTGCGGGTCGCGCCCGTCACGAGGGCGTCCGCGTCGCCCAACGCCACCATGGAGGCCGCGAAATGGTTGCGGTCCTGGTTGATCATGCGCTGGCAGTCGCGGAACAGGTAGCCCTTGCGCTGCAGGCGCGCGTAGAGGAACTGGGCGTAGACGCTGTTGCGCTTGGACAGACGGGCGTTGTGGATCTCGATGCCCTCGCGGCCCTCCAGTTCGATGCCCGCGTTCGTCGCGGTCTCGCGCACGCGCTCCTCGCGCCCGACCAGGATCGCGGTGCCAAGGCCCTGGTTGACGTAAGAGATCGCGGCGCGGATCACCGCCTCCTCCTCGCCCTCCGCGAACACCACGCGTTTGGGGTACTTGCGCACGCGCTCGAAGATGCGGTTGAGGGTGCCCGCGACCGGATCGCGGCGGGCGGAGAGCTGGGCCTTGTAGGCGTGCATGTCCGCGATGGGCTTGCGCGCCACGCCTGTGTCCATGGCGGCCTTCGCGACCGCGAAGGGCACCGTGTGGATGAGGCGGGGGTCGAAGGGGACGGGAATGATGTATTCGCGCCCGAAGCGCGGCCGCGAACCCTGGTAGGCGGCCGCGACCTCGTCGGGCACGTCCTCGCGGGCCAGAGACGCGAGCGCCTCCGCGGCCGCGATCTTCATGCTCATGTTGATCGAGGAGGCCTGCACGTCGAGCGCCCCGCGGAAGATGTAGGGGAAGCCGAGGACGTTGTTGACCTGATTGGGATAGTCCGAGCGGCCGGTCGCCATGATGGCGTCGTCGCGGATCTGGGCCACTTCTTCCGGCGTGATCTCCGGGTCCGGGTTCGCCATCGCGAAGATGATCGGCTTGTCCGCCATGGAGCGGATCATCTCCGGGGTGAAGGCGCCCTTCACGGACAGGCCGAACACCGCGTCGGCACCTTCGAGCGCGTCGGCCAGCGTGCGGGCGGAGGTCTCGACCGCATGCGCCGACTTCCACTGGTTCATGCCCTCCTCGCGGCCCTTGTAGACCACGCCCTTCGTGTCGCAGAGGATCACGTTGTTGGGCGAGAAGCCCATGGCCTTGAGGAGTTCGGTGCAGGCGATGCCGGCGGCGCCCGCCCCGTTCACCACGAGCTTCGACTCGCGCATGTCGCGGCCGGTGAGGTGGAGCGCGTTGATGAGGCCCGCGGCGGCGATGATCGCGGTGCCGTGCTGGTCGTCGTGGAAGACCGGGATGTCCATCAGCTCCTTGAGCCGGTCCTCGATGATGAAGCACTCGGGCGCCTTGATGTCCTCGAGGTTGATGCCCCCGAAGGTGGGCCCGAGATAGCGCACGGAGTTGATGAAGGCGTCCGCGTCCTCTGTCCCGACCTCGAGGTCGAAGGAGTCGATGTCGGCGAAGCGCTTGAACAGCACCGCCTTGCCTTCCATCACGGGCTTCGAGGCCATGGCGCCCCGGTTGCCGAGGCCGAGGATCGCGGTGCCGTTCGAGATCACGGCCACGAGGTTGCCCTTGGCGGTGTATTCGTAGGCGAGCGCCGGGTTCTCGGCGATCGCGAGCACCGGCACGGCGACGCCCGGCGAATAGGCCAGGGATAGGTCGCGCTGGGTCGCCATGGGCTTGGTGGCCACGACCTCGAGCTTGCCGGGCCGCCCTTGCGCGTGGAACTGGAGCGCTTCCTGCTCGGTGAAGGTGGGGCGGTTGCGGCGGGCGGGGCGTTGCTCTGTCATGGCTTCCTGGAACTTTGGCGTTTCCTCGGGGGCCGCGACCTTAAGGCACAGTGAGGCCGCTTCCAAGCGCCGTCTCGGGGCGGCCGACCCGGCGCCCGGCGCAACCCTCGCGCGCTCGGGCAGCCGCTTATCCACATGTCCCCACCCGAATCGGGCCGGACCCCGTGACGCGGATGAACGGGGCGGCCCGATTTGGTAGGGTGGCCGGATGTCGAGCCCCGCCGCGTACCGTTCCGCCGTCATGGACAGGCCCCCCACACCCGAGGACCGCCCGGCGGCCCCTCCCGGCCTGGATGCAGCGGGGCGCAGCCCGGCCCCGGCGGAGGCGGATCCCGCCCGGGTCACGCCCATGATGGCCCAGTACATCGAGATCAAGGCCGCCAACCCGGACTGCCTGCTGTTCTACCGGATGGGCGACTTCTACGAGCTGTTCTTCGAGGACGCCGAGATCGCGAGCCGGGCGCTCGGAATCGTGCTGACTAAGCGCGGCAGGCACCAGGGCGCCGACATCCCCATGTGCGGGGTGCCGATCGACCGCGCCGACGACTACCTCCAGCGCCTGATCGCGCTCGGCCATCGGGTCGCGGTCTGCGAGCAGACCGAGGACCCCGCCGAGGCCAGGAAGCGCGGGCCCAAATCCGTGGTCCGCCGGGACGTGGTCCGCCTCGTCACCCCGGGGACCATCACGGAGGACCGCCTCCTCGACCCGGCCCGCGCCAACCTCTTTCTCGCCATCGCCCGCCGCCGGGTCTCCGACGCGGAATGGCGCTACGGGCTCGCGGCGGTCGACATCTCGACCGGGCGCTTCACGCTCTCGACCTGCGACGCGGCCGGGCTCCCGGCCGAGATCGCCCGCCTCGACCCGCGCGAGATCGTCGTGCCGGACGCGGTCCACGACGATCCCGGCCTGCGCTCCCTGTTCGCCGAGACCCGCGCGGCCGTCACCCCCCTCCCTCGCGAAGGGCTCGACCCGGCTTCCGCCGAGCGGCGCCTGAAGGACCATTTCGCCGTCGCGACGCTCGACGCCTTTGGGACCTTCGACCGGGCCGAGCTCGCGGCCGCGGGCAGCGCCCTGTTCTATGTCGAGAAGACCCAGCTCGACAGCCGCCCCGTCCTGCAGCCGCCGGCGCGCGAGAGTTCGGCCGCGACGCTCGCGATCGACGCCGCCACGCGGGCCAACCTGGAGCTCACCCGGACGCTCTCGGGCGAGCGGGCCGGGAGCCTGCTCGCCACCATCGACTGCACCGTGACCCCGGGCGGCGCGCGGCTCCTCGCCGAGCGCCTCGCCGGGCCGCTCACGGACGTGGCCGCGATCCGGCGCCGGCAGGACGCGGTCGCGTTCCTGGTCGAGGGCTCCGATCTGCGCGAGCGCCTGCGCGCGACCTTGCGTCAGGCCCCGGACCTCGCCCGCGCCCTCTCCCGCCTCGGGCTCGGCCGCGGCGGGCCGCGCGACCTCGCGGCCCTGCGCGACGGGCTCTTCGCGGCCCGCGACGGCGCGCTGGCCCTCACCCTCTCGCCCGACCTGCCGGACGAGCTCAGCCAGGCGGCGTCGGCTCTGCGCGCGGTCGACACCGGCATCGCGGCCGCGCTCGCCGAGGCGCTCGCCGACGACCTGCCGCTTCTCAAGCGCGACGGCGGCTTCATCCGCGCCGGCTTCAACGCCGAACTCAACGAGGCGCGCGAGCTGCAGCAGGATTCGCGCCGCTTCATCGCCGCGCTCCAGGGCCGCTACGCCGCCGAGACCGGGTGCCGGACGTTGCGGGTCAAGCACAACCACATGATCGGCTACTACGTGGAGGTGCCCCAAGCCGTCGGCGAGGACCTGCTCAAGGCGCCCTTCAAGGACGTGTTCGTCCACCGCCAGACCATGGCGGGGGCGATGCGCTTCTCGACCGTGGAGCTCGGCGAGCTTGAGGCCAAGATCGCCTCGGCCGCCGACCGGGCGCTTCGCATCGAGCTCGGCCTCTTCGACGCCCTCGCCGAGCGCCTGCTGCGGGCGTCCCCGGAGATCGGGGCCTGCGCGGACGCACTCGCGGTCGTCGACGTCACCGCGGCGCTCGCGGACCTCGCCGCCCGGCTCGACTGGGCGCCCCCGCGGGTCGATGCGAGCCTTGCCTTCCGGCTCGTCGGGGCCCGCCACCCGGTGGTCGAGGCGGCGCTGAAAGGGTCAGGCACCCCCTTCATCGCCAACGACAGCGACCTCTCCGGCATCGATGCCGGGCGGATCCTGCTCGTCACCGGCCCCAACATGGGCGGCAAGTCCACGTACCTGCGCCAGAACGCGCTCCTCGTCGTGCTGGCCCAGATGGGCTCCTTCGTGCCGGCGCGGGCGGCCCATATCGGCGTCGTCGACCGCCTGTTCTCCCGCGTCGGCGCCGCCGACGACCTCGCGCGGGGGCGCTCGACCTTCATGGTCGAGATGGTCGAGACCGCCGCGATCCTGAACCAGGCCACCGCCCGCTCCCTCGTGATCCTCGACGAGATCGGCCGCGGCACCGCGACCTTCGACGGGCTCTCCATCGCCTGGGCCGCGATCGAGCACCTCCACGACGTCAACCGGTCCCGCGCCCTGTTCGCGACCCATTTCCACGAGCTGACCGTGCTGGCCGAGCGCCTGGAGCGCCTCGCCAACGCGACCCTCAAGGTCACGGAATGGAACGGCGAGGTGGTGTTCCTGCACGAGGTGGTGCCGGGCGCCGCCGACCGCTCCTACGGCCTCCAGGTCGCCCGCCTCGCCGGCCTGCCCCCGGCCGTGACCGAGCGAGCGCGGACGATCCTGAGCGAGCTCGAGCGCACCGACCGGGAGAAGCCGAAGCGCGCCGTCGTCGAGGACCTGCCGCTCTTCGCGGCGCCCGTGCGCGCGGCGCCCCCGAAGCCGGCGCCGCCCCCGGCCCGCGATGCCCTGCGCGACGCCCTCGACGCCCTCGACCCGGACGAGATGACCCCGCGCGAGGCGCTCGACGCGCTCTACCGGCTCAAGGCGGAGCGCAAGAAGGGCTGAAGCGCAACGCCCCGGTCGTGGCGGCGAGGCGAGGTGAGGATCGCAGGAGGGGCCGATGCGCGGCACCTGACCGGTCACGGCGGTGGGGCGAGGCGCGCAAGATCGGCTGAAGCGCGGCGCCCGCCCCTTACGGCCGCGGGACGATGGCGAGGATCTGCACCACCCGCCGCGTGTCCGGATCGACGACTGCGACGCCGGCCGCGATCCTGAGGTAGCGCAGGCCGCGGGTCGCCGGCACCAGCGTCGTCACGGGACCCGGGAAGGCCTGGAGCGGAATGTCGAGGGGGACCATGGTCCCGAGGACGGGCGGCGCCGCGAGGACGACCGGTCCCGCCGGGTCGCGGGCGAGGATGTCCCGGAACAGGGCCTCCTCCTCGGGCAGGAAGCTGATCGCCGGCGGGGCCGCGGGCTGGGCGAGGGCAGGCAGCGCCGCGAGGAGACCTGCAACGAGGGCGCTTGCGGCCAGGAGAGCCCGCGCGCGGGCTGCCCGGTGTCCCGAGCCTCCGGAGCGGTCCACCGCCACGGGTTCAGCCCTGCGCCTGGGATGGGGCGCGCAGGCCCCGGTTCTGGAACGGCATGAAGGTGAGGGTGTCGATCGAGGGCGGCCCGGCGCCGTCCCGGCAGGCGATCACGTAGTCGAGCGCCTGCTGCACGCCGCGTTCGGTGTAGGGCTTGGAGATGACCCCGTGGGCATCGGTGAAGTCGTCCGGGATGCGCTTGGCGTTGGCGGTCATGAACAGCACCATGATGCCGTGCTCGCGGGCGAGGCTGCGCGCGACCTCGACCCCGGTCGGGCCGTCGGCGAGGTGGATGTCCACGAAGGCGAGGTCGGGCCGGCACTCGGCGCCGAGGGCCAGCGCCTCCTCCGAGGAGGCCGCGATCCCGACGACGCTGTGGCCGGAATCCTGCAGCAGGCTTTCGAGCTCGAGCGCGATCAGGATCTCGTCCTCGACGATGAGAATCTGAAGGGAGGAATCCATGCTCAAGGCCGCACGTCCTGGCGATGCGGGCCGGTCGCCCGTCCTTCGGAGACAGGTGTCGTTCTCACAGCTGCGCTTCCTCCGCGTTCAGGGGAACCGTGACCACGGCACGCGTCCCGGGCTGCGCGTCCTCCCAGTCGATGCGGGCGCGCAACTGCCGAACGAGCATCTCGATCAGGGTCTTGCCGAATCCGCGCCCGGAGGCGCCCTGCGCCTCGAGCCCGATGCCACCATCCTCAATCACAATGCACACGTCGCCGTCGAGTTTCGCGACCCGGACCGCGACGCGGCCCCGGCTGCCGTCCGGATAGGCATGTTTGAGCGCATTGCCTACGATCTCGTTGACGAGGAGCGCGAGCGGCGTCGCCTTGGCGGCCGAGATGGTGACGGGAGCGACGTCGAGGTCAAGTGTGATCCGATCCTTGGGGAGAGCCGTCATGAGGTCGGCGGTGAGGTCGCCGATGAACTCCTTGAGGTCGAAGCGGCTCACGTCGCCCGCGGGATAGAGCAGGCGGTGCACCGTGGAGAGGGCGCTGATCCGCTCCGCCATGTTGAGCAGCACGCGCCGCGTCGCTTCGTCGGGCGACTGGCGCGCCTTCAGGAGCACCAGCGAGGACACCACCTGGAGGTTGTTCTTCACCCGGTGGTCGACCTCGTGGAGGAGCGCGGAGGTCTGGTCGAGGGCCTCCTGCAGATCGCGGGTGCGCTGCGCCACGAGGTCCTCGAGGATGTCCCGGCTGCGGTTGAGATCCTGCTCGGCCTGCTTCTTGGCGCTGATGTCGGCCTGCGAGGCGAAGAAGTAGAGGAGATCCCCCTCCTCGTTGCGCACCGGGCTGATCACGAGCGCGTTCCAGAACGGGGACCCGTCCTTGCGGTGGTTGAGGAGCTCGACCTCCACGTCCTCCCCCGCGGCGACCGCCGCGCGCACCGCGTCGATCGCGGCCGGATCGGTGTCGGGCCCCTGCAGGAAGCGGCAGTTGCGTCCCACGACCTCGTCCTGCGCGTAGCCCGTGAGGTTCAGGAAGGCGTCGTTCACGAAGATGATCGGATTGTCGTCGCGGCGCGGGTCGGTGATGACCATCGCCATCCGCGTCGCCCGGAAGGCCGCGGTGAACGGGTCGCCCAACCCCTCTTCGATCTCGCGTGCGGACCCGAGATCGGGTGCGCGGGACTTCTCCGACATGGCGGTCCCTACAGACACATACGCAACTTCCGCCGCTCGAAGGCGCCCGCCGGGGCGGGCCCACGCGATCATGCCCCCGCCGGTCGGGCCGCTCCGCGCGAGCGAACCTGCCGGGGCGGGAGCGCTGTCCGCCCGGACCTCCCCTCGGGGGCCTGTCCTCGATCGGGCAGGCCCCTGCGCCGCACCGCAAGAGCCGACGTTCCGGCCATAACGTCCCTTAACGCGAACGGCGCGCTCCGGTTCCATCGAAAACCGCCGATTCATGCTCGCACACCCTGATCGCCCCTCCCCGCGGGCCGCCGCTCAGGGCTGCCCGCGATGGCCGGTGCCGTGTCCCGAGCCGTGCCCCTGATGCGCCCCGTGCTCCTGCCCGGTCCCGTAGCCGCGCAGGGCCGCGTAGCGGCGCACCTGCTCGGAGGTCAGCACCTCGACGGTCGAGAGATGATATTTCAGGTGCGCCGCCCGCAGGGCCGCCTGGGTCGTCCCGATGGCGCCGGTGGCCTCGGCGAGGTTCGCGGGCGTGGCGCGGCGCTCGGCGAAGAGACGGTCGAGTTCCGCCTCCTGCGCGATCAGCCGCTCGCCCAAGGGAACGGCCTCGTCCCGCATGGCGGCGTAGAGCTCCCGCACCCGGCGCGCCTGCGGCTCGGTGAGGCTCAAGGATCCGGCGAGTTCCAGGACATGGACCGGGCCCGGATAGCCGTTGAGCTCGGCCGGGAGCGCGAGGCCCATGCCGCGTCCGGCGCGCAGATCCGCGATCTGCTGCTCGGACAGCCCCTTCACGGCCCGCCCCTCCATTCCCGCGTAGGGCGCGGGCGCCTGCCCCTGATGCTGCGGCGGCTCGTGTCCCCGAGGCTGCGCCTGTCCATGTCCCTGATGCTGCGCCTGCGCGGCGCCGGCGGCGAGGAGGGCGAGCCCGATCAGGCTCGAGCGAAGCGACGTCATGGGAGGCTCCCGACAACGGTTGGTTGAGGCTAGGCGAGGCCCGGCCGGAAGGCTAAGCTTGGTGCTTGAGCTTGCCGGGATCGTAGGGTGATGGTCGCACGGGTTTCAACCGTCGCGTTCGAGGGCATCGAGGCACGGGCCGTCGACGTGCAGGTGCAGATCGCGCCCGGCAACGTCGCCTTCACGGTCGTGGGGCTCCCCGACAAGGCGGTCGCGGAATCGCGCGAGCGGGTGCGGTCCGCGCTCAATGCCTCGGGGCTGGCGCTGCCCGCGAAGCGCATCACCGTGAACCTCGCCCCCGCCGATCTCCCGAAGGAGGGCAGCCATTACGACCTGCCGATCGCGCTCGGCATCATGGCGGCGATCGGCGCCCTGCCCGGCGACGCCCTCGACGGCTTCACGGTCCTAGGGGAACTCGCCCTCGACGGCTCGATCACCGCGGTCGCGGGCGTGCTCCCGGCCGCCATCGCGGCCAACGGGCGCGGGCACGGGCTCATCTGCCCGGCCGCCTGCGGGCCCGAGGCCGCCTGGGCCGGCGGCGCGATCGACATCCTGGCCCCGCGCTCGCTGATCCAGCTCGCCAACCACTTCAAGGGCACGCAGGTGATGGGGCGCCCCGAGCCCGCCATCGCGCCGCAGCCGGGGGCGCTGCCGGACCTGCGCGACATCAAGGGCCAGGAGAGCGCCAAGCGGGCCCTGGAGATCGCAGCGGCCGGCGCCCACGCGCTGCTGTTCTCGGGGCCGCCCGGCGCGGGAAAATCCATGCTGGCCCAGCGCCTGCCCTCGATCCTGCCGCCGCTCGCCCCGCGCGAGCTGCTCGAAGTCTCGATGATCCAGTCGGTGGCGGGGTCCTTGAGCAACGGCGCGCTCTCGGACCGGCGCCCGTTCCGCGCGCCGCACCATTCCGCCTCCATGGCGGCGCTCGTCGGCGGCGGCATCAACGCCCGGCCCGGCGAGGTCTCGCTCGCGCACCGCGGCGTGCTCTTCCTCGACGAGTTGCCCGAGTTCCAGCCCCAGGTGCTCGATTCGCTCCGCCAGCCGCTGGAGACCGGCGAGGTGCTGATCGCGCGGGCCAACCACCGCGTCACATATCCGGCCCGGTTCCAGCTCGTCGCCGCCATGAACCCGTGCCGCTGCGGGCAGGCGACCGAGCCCGGCTACGTCTGCCGCCGGCAGCCGAACGAGCGCTGCATGGCGCAGTACCAGGCGCGCCTGTCGGGCCCGCTCCTCGACCGCATCGACCTCGTGATCGAGGTGCCCGCCGTGAGCGCCGCCGACCTCATCCTGCCCCCGCCCGCGGAAGGATCCGCGGAGGTCGCGGCCCGCGTCCGGGCGGCGCGGGAGATCCAGGCGAAACGCTATGCGGCCCTCGGCGCGGACGGCGTGACCACGAACGCCGCCTGCCCGGCGCCGCTGCTCGAAGAGGTGGCGCGGCCCGACGCGGACGGCTTGAGCCTCATCCGCGACGCGGCGGACGCCATGCGTCTGTCCGCCCGCGGCTTCCACCGGGTGCTGAAGGTCGCGCGCACGCTCGCCGACCTCGACGGGGAGGAGCGGGTGCGCCGCCTCCACCTCGCGGAGGCGCTCTCCTACCGCTCCCACGCCGACCGGCGCCCCGTCGCGGCCTGAAGCGCCCGCCGGCGTTTGTCACGAAATCGTCCGGGGTTTATGGTTTTCCGGTCGAAAGGCAGCCGGACACGCCCGGACCGACACGAGATCGGCTGCCGCGCGAGGCCAGCATGACCGCACCCGTCGGGCGCATTGCCGCGTCGGCCGAACTCAGGCTCGTGCGCACGAGCCGACCCCGCGTGCTGCGCCTGCCGCGGGCGGGGCGGACGGACGGCCCGCTCCCGCGCCGCGCCGCGGGCCTCGATCCGGTGCTCGGCCGCCTCGGCTCCCTCGAGGTGCGCCTCGCCACCACGGCGCGGCAGGTCCGCCGGGCGCAGCGGCTGCGCTACGCCGTCTTCTACGAGGAGCGGATGGCGGCCGCGAACGGCGCCGTCCGGCCCCGGCGCCGCGACGTCGACGCCTTCGACGCGATCTGCGACCATCTGCTGGTTCTCGACCATGCCGGCGATGCGGGGCCGCGGGTCGTCGGCACCTACCGGCTGCTGCGCCAGGAGGTGGCGGAGCGCCATTTCGGCTTCTACAGCGCCGGCGAATACGATCTCGCCCCGCTCATCGCGGCGAACCGGACCTTGCGCTTCCTGGAGCTCGGCCGCTCCTGCGTCACGAAGGCGTATCGCACCAAGCGCACGGTCGAGCTGCTCTGGCACGGCATCTGGACTTACGTGCTCCACCACCGCATCGACGTGATGATCGGCTGCGCCAGCCTCGAGGGCACCGATCCGGATGCGCTCGCGCTGCCCTTGAGCTTCCTGCACCATTACGCCGGCGCGCCGGAGGACTGGCGCGTCCGGGCGCGGGACGAGCGCTACACCGCCATGGACCGCCTGCCGAAGGACGCGGTGAACCCGAAGGCGGCGCTCCAGCGCCTGCCGCCGCTGATCAAGGGCTATCTGAGGCTGGGCGCCGCCTTCGGCGACGGCGCGGTGATCGACCGCGACTTCGGCACCACGGACGTGCTCGTGATCCTGCCCGTCGCCGGGATCAGCCAGCGCTACATCAACCATTTCGGCCCGGGCGCCGACCGGCACGCAGCGTGAGCCGGCGGTCCAATCCGGCCCAAAGCGGACCGATCCGGCTCAAGCGGCCCGACTGCCCTCCCCCGCCGCGTGCAGGGCGCCGAGGCCCTCGCGATAGGTCGGGAAGCGCAAGGCGACGCCGAGCTCCTCCTTGAGGAGCCGGTTCGAGGCGCGCTTGCTCTCGGAATAGAAGCTTCGCCCCATCGGGCTCAGGGCCGCCTCCTCGAAAGGAATTTCGGGCGGCGGGGATAGGCCGAGGAGCGCGGCCGCATAGGCGACCACGTCCTGGGGCGGGGCCGGCTCGTCGTCGGCGACGTTGTAGACGGCGCCTGCGCGGGGCCGGTCCATGGAGGCGAGGAGCGCCGCGGCGATGTCGGCGGCGTGGACCCGGTTGAAGACCTGGCCCGGCTTCACGATGCGCTTCGCCGTGCCCTCTTTGAGATTCGCGAGCGCGTTGCGGCCCGGGCCGTAGATCCCGGCGAGGCGGAAGACCTGGGTCGCCACGCCGCTGCGCCGGCCGAAGGCGAGCCACCCCTCCTCGGCGGCGAGGCGCTGGCGCGAGCGGGCGCTCGTCGGGGCCGGCGGCGTCGCCTCGTCGACCCAGGCGCCGCCATGATCGCCGTAGACCCCGATGGTCGAGAGGTAGCCGATCCAGCGCAGCCTGCGCGCCGCGGCGAGATCGTGCCCGAAGCGGCGCAGCACGGGATCGCCCCCGGCGTCGGGCGGGATCGAGAGGAGGAGATGGGTCGCCTCCGCGATGTCGCCGGCGAGGGCCGGGTCCGCGGCGTCGGGTCCGAACAGGCGCGGGGTCACGCCGGCAGCCGCAAGGCGCTCGGCCTTCTCGGGCGTGCGGACGGTGCCGGCGATGCGGAGGAAGCGCGTCCGGAACCGATCGAGACCATGGAGCGCCGTGAAGCCGAAGCCGAACACCAGCAGGGTCACGCGGGGGCTCCGCTCCGGTCCGCCAGGGCGGCCGCCCATTCCGCGCGGACGTCCGCATCCGCTTCCGCCCCGGTCCGCCCGGCGGCGAGCGCCGCGACGGCGTCCCGCGGCAGGAGGCGCGCCGCCGCCCAGACCGCCATGGCGCGCACCAAGGGTGCGGGATCGTCGAGGAGCCGCACCGCGTCCGGCGCGAGCGCGGGATCGCCCGAATTGCCGATCGCGATCAGCACGTTGCGGACGAAGCGGTCGCGGCCCGTGCGCTTGACCGGCGTGCCGGAGAAATGCGCCCGGAAGCCCGCGTCGTCGAGGCGGGCGAGATCGGCGAGGCGCGGCGCCGCGAGGTCCTCGCGCTGGCTGAGCTTCGCCTCGCGCCCTTTCTGCGCGAACTTGTTCCAGGGACAGACCGCGAGGCAGTCGTCGCAGCCGAAGATGCGGTTGCCGATCCCCTCGCGCAGTTCCGCCGGGATCGTCTCCTTGTGCTCGATGGTGAGGTACGAGATGCAGCGCCGGGCATCGAGCCGGTAGGGCTCCGGGAAGGCGTCGGTCGGGCAGGCGTCGAGGCAGCGGCGGCAGGAGCCGCAGCGGCTCGTCTCCGGGGCGTCGGCGGGAAGATCCGCGGTCGTGAAGATCACGCCGAGAAAGAGCCAGTTGCCGAAATCGCGCGAGACCAGCACCGTGTGCTTGCCCTGCCAGCCGAGCCCGGCGGCCTCGGCCAGCGTCTTCTCCATCACGGGAGCGGTGTCGACGAAGACCTTCACGTCGGACCCCGCCCGCGCGGCGAGGAAGCCGGCCGCTTCCTTGAGCTTGCCCTTGATCACGTCGTGGTAGTCGCGGTTCCTCGCATAGACCGCGATCGTGCCGCAATCCTTGCGGTCGAGCGAGGCGAGCGGGTCGGTCTCCGGGCCGTAGTTCAGCCCGAGCACGACGACGCTTCGGACCTCGGGCCACAGGGCGCGGGGATCGGCCCGGCGCTCGGCGGTCTCGGCCATCCATTCCATGGAGCCGTGATGGCCGTCCCGCAGCCACGCCTCCAGGCGCTCGCGGGCCAGGGGCACGGCGTCGGGGCGGGTCACGCGCACCACCTCGAAGCCGAGGACGCGGGCGCGCTCGGCGAAGGCGGCCTTGAGGGCCGCGCCGTCACCGGGGCGAGTCCCGCGCGATGGCGCGGCCTCGTCTCGGGCGGTGTCCTCTAGAAGTCGAGATCCGCGTAATGGGCCGGGGGCGGCATGCCCGGGGCCCGGTCGGCGAGGAGCGCGCGGAAGGCCGGCCGGGACTTCACCCGGGCGTACCAGTGCTTCGCCGTGTCGTCCTCGTCCCATGGCACGTCGCCGAGATAATCCACGCAGGAGAGATGGGCCGCCGCCGCCAGATCCGCATAGGTCAGTTGGTCGCCGCCGAGCCAGTTCCGCTGCCCGATCAGGTAGCCGATGTATTTCAGGTGGTAGCGGACGTTGGTCCGCGCCGCCCGGATCGCGCTCATGTCGGGCGGCCCGCCGCCGAGATCCGCGCCCATGAAGCGCTTATAGATCTTTTCCGTGACGAGATAGCCCGTCACCTCCTCGTGGAATTTGCCCAGGAACCAGTCGAGGAGCCTCCGCACCTCGACCCGCTCGGCGATGCCCTCGGGCAGGAGCCGCCGGCTGCCGAGGGCATCGCCCCGGGTCTCGTCGAGATATTCCGCGATCACGGCCGCGCCCGGCACCGCGAAGCCGTTCTCCTCCAGCAGCAGCGGCGTGGTGCCGGCCGGGTTCAGGGCGAGGTATTCCGCGCGCCGGTCCCAGGGGCGCTCCTCCACGGCCTCGGGCTGCATGCCCATCTCGGCCAGCACGAGGCGGACGAAGCGCGAGTGCGGGCAGAACGGATAATGGTGCAGGATGGCCATCAGGTCTCGGATGGTGCGGAACGATGGTGCGGAACGGGACGCGGACGCCCTTGCCGGGTCCAGGGACAGAACAGGCTGGCGAGAATAAGGCCGGGGAGGGTTAACGCATGGTAACCCGCCAGGCGCCCGTCCCCAGACTTTGGCGCATGGGGGGCCCGAGCCGTCCGCAATCCTGGCCTTGCGGCGGACGCGCGCGGCGGCGAACCCCGCGGGAAGCCCAGCCCCGACCGCTCGGCGGATGGCGCGCGGCGGCGAACCCCACTAGAAGCCCCGGGCCGGCCGATTCGAAGCGCCGCGCCGGGGGAGCCTTATGGAACAGCTTGTCCAAGCGGTGGTGCTCGGCTTCGTGGAGGGGCTCACCGAGTTCCTGCCGGTCTCCTCCACGGGGCACCTGCTGCTGCTGGGGCATTTCCTCGGCTTCGAGTCCAAGGGCAAGTCCTTCGAGGTGCTGGTGCAGCTCGGCGCCATCCTGGCGATCCTGCTGGTCTATGTCCGCCGCCTCCTCGGGATCGCGGTCGCGCTGCCCTCGGACCCCGACGCCAGGCGCTTCGTGCTCGGGGTGCTGATCGCCTTCCTGCCGGCGGCGCTGATCGGCGCGGTGGCGCACGGCTTCATCAAGGGCGTGCTGTTCAACCCCTGGATCGTCTGCGTGACCCTGATCGTCGGCGGCTTCGTCCTGCTGATCGTCGACGGGCTGCGCCTCGAGCCGCGCTTCCACGATTCCACCCGCTTTCCGCTCCTGATGTACGCCAAGATCGGCCTGATCCAGTGCCTCGCCATGGTGCCGGGCGTGTCGCGCTCGGGCGCCACGATCGTGGGCGCCATGCTGCTCGGGGCCGACAAGCGCGCGGCCGCGGAGTTCTCGTTCTTCCTCGCCATGCCGACCATGGCGGGCGCCTTCACCTACGACCTGCTCAAGAACTACAAGATCCTGTCCTTCGACGACGTCACCCTGATCGTCGCCGGCTTCGTCGCGGCGTTCGTGTCGGCGCTGGTCGTCGTCAACACCTTCCTGGCCTACGTCTCCCGCCACGGCTTCACGCCCTTCGCGTGGTGGCGGATCGTGGTGGGGGCCGCAGGCCTCGCCGGGCTGATCGTGTTCGGATAGACCGGGCGCCGACGGGCCGTGGCGGCCGATCGCGGTGGGGGCCGGGCCTCGCCGGGCCGACCGTGTTCGGCATGAGCAGGATCGCCTCGCGTTGAAGCGATCATGCTCTCCAAGTCATTGTGGTGCCGCATGATCTTGTCCGAAAAGTCTGCAACTTTTCGGGATCATGCTCTAGGGATGGGCGGGGCGGGCCGCGGCGGCGTGCATGCGAAGGGATGGGGCGATGACGAACCCTGACGAGACGAGGAACGGCGAGACCCTGGCGGTCGTGACCGCGCTCGCGGCCGCGGCCGGCGCCGTGCTGCTGGCGCTGATCGTGGCGGCCGTTCTCTCCGCGGCCCCCGCCCGGACGGGCGCGACGGATCCGGCGCCCGGCTGCGCCGAGTGGAGCGACGGCTGCGTGATCTGCCGGCGCGCCGCCGAGGGGATCGCCTGCTCGACCCCGGGCATCGCCTGCACCCGCGGCGCGGTTCAGTGCCAGCGGCGGAGCTGACCCTCCGCCTCGGTCGGACGCCTGACGGCTCGGGCGTCTTCGGCTCGGAGCGGCAGGGGCTCTCGGGCGCCTAGGCCGCGGGTTCCGGCGTCCTCGGCTTGGAGCGGCACAGGTCCCGGATCTCGGGCGTCTAGGCCGCGGGTTCCGGGGTCTTCGGCTCGTAGCGGCACAGGTCCCGGATCGGGCAGCGCCAGCATTCCGGCAGCCGCGCCTTGCAGGTGTAGCGCCCGTGCAGGATGAGCCAGTGATGGGCGTGGAGCCGGAACTCGTCCGGGACCAGGCCCTCCAGCGCCCCTTGCGTCTCCAGCGGCTCCTTGGTGTTGACGAACGGGATCCGGTTCGACACCCGGAAGATGTGGGTGTCGACGGCGATCCGCGGGATCCCGAACGCCATGTTGACCACGACCGAGGCGGTCTTGCGCCCGACGCCCGGCAGGGTCTCGAGGATCTCGACGGACGCGGGCACCTCGCCGCCGAACTCCTCCACGAGCCGCCGCGACAGGGCGATCACATTGCGGGCCTTGGTGCGGAAGAAATTGATCGACTTCACGTAGTCGAGGAGGCGCTCCTCGCCGAGGTCGAGCATCTTCTGCGGCGTGTCCGCGACCTGGAACAGGGCGCGGGTCGCCTTGTTGACGCCCACGTCCGTGGCCTGGGCGGAGAGCGCCACGGCGACGAGAAGCGTATAGGGGTTCACGTATTCGAGCTCGCCCTTCGGCTCGGGCTCGATGGCGCGCCAGCGCCGGAAGGTCTCGACGAGCGTCTCGGGGTCGACGGGCTCCGGCAGACGGGGCGTCGCTTTTGCCGGAGCCTTCGCGCCGGCCGCCTTCGCTCCCGCCGCCTTGCCCGCGCGGGCGCCCGTCACCGGCGCGGCCTTCGCGGCGGCGCTCTTGCGGGAGGTCGGCGTCGCGCCGGGCTTGGGCTCGGATGGGGGCATGGGCTCTTGCGGGTCAGGCGGGCCGCAGGCGGCGCCAGGGCCGCGGCGGCTTCCGATCGGGAGGAGCCGCGTTATATCCTGGCGTCAGGGGGTTTTCCACCAGACGGCAGGCGCGCCCTGCGCCCCGGAAAGCGACGAGCATGGCGAGCGGCACCGATCCGTCCGGACGTTTCGAGGACCCCGTCTTCACGGCGACGATCCGGCCGCACCGGTCGCTCGGTCCCGAGGCGTTCCGGATCGTCATGACCCTGTGCTGCCTCGCCATGGTGGCGGCGAGCATTCCCTTCCTGGTGCTGGGCTTCTGGCCGATCGCGGGCTTCTTCGGTCTCGACCTGCTGGCCCTCTACATCGCCTTCCGGGTCAATTTCCGGCAGGGCGAGTCCTTCGAGGAACTCGTGCTCACCCCGATCCAGCTCCTCGTGCGGCGGGTCTCGCACCGGGGCGAGCGGCGGGAATGGCGCTTCAACCCGCTCTGGACCCGCCTCGACCGCGAGCACGACGACGAGTTCGGCCTCCAGCGCCTGGCGCTGATCTCCCGCGGCCAGCACCTGGTGATCGCCCGCGAGCTCTCGCCGCCCGAGCGCGAGGATTTCGCGGAGGCCCTCGGCCGCGCCCTCTCGGACGTGAAGCGCGGCTACTGAGCCGCATCCAGGCCCGGCCGCGGGTCCGAGCGCCCGGACGCGGCGCCGGGATCCTGAGCCGCCCTGGCGCGCGACGGCCGCGCTCTCGGAGAGAAATCGGGGATATCGAGCCCCGGCGCGGTCCCGTCGCAGGAATCGGGTGTCGCGCCCCGGCAGGCTCGGTAAGGTGCGGACAAACGAGGTTCCGCCATGCTCGACACCCTGAACCGCATCCATCTCGACCCGGACGCCTTCGAGCGGCCCGAGGACCCAGGCTCGGACTACGAGCGCGTGCGCCGCATCATCGCCCATATCTCCGAGCGCTGGCGCGAGCAGCCCTCGCTCGAGGACATCGCCGAGGCGGTCGGGCTCTCGACCACCCATGTGCACCACCTCTTCCGGCGCTGGGCGGGCCTGAGCCCCAAGGCCTTCCTCCAGGCCATCACGCTGGACAACGCCAAGGCGCTCCTCGCCCAGTCCGCGAGCGTGCTGGATGCCACCTACGAGGTCGGGCTCTCGGGACCGGCGCGCCTGCACGACCTGTTCGTGACCCACGAGGCCATGACGCCGGGCGACTACAAGGCCCGGGCCGCGGGGCTCGTCATGCGCTTCGGCTTCCACCCCTCGCCCTTCGGCGAGGCGATCCTCGTCGCGACCGAGCGCGGGCTCGCCGGCCTCGGCTTCGTGGACGACGGCGATCGCGACGCGGCCCTCGCCGACATGCGCCGGCGCTGGCCGAAGGCGGAGTACGTCGAAGACCCCGCCGCGACCGCGCCCCTCGCCCGGCGGATCTTCGATCCCGCGCGCTGGGAGGCCGAGCAGCCCCTGCGCGTCGTGCTCATCGGCACGGATTTCGAGGTGCGGGTGTGGCAGACGCTGCTGCGCATCCCGCTCGGACGCGCCACCACCTATTCCGACATCGCGAACCGCATCGGCAAGCCCGCGGCCTGCCGGGCGGTGGGCGCGGCGGTCGGCAAGAACCCGGTCTCCTTCGTGGTGCCCTGCCACCGGGTGCTCGGACGCTCGGGCGCCCTCACGGGCTACCATTGGGGCCTGACCCGCAAGCAGGCGATCCTGGGCTGGGAGGCGGGCGCGCTGGCGCGGGCCTGAGCGAGCGCCTTCGCCTGTAAGGTGGCTGCGCAACGGGCTCGCCGGCAGGGCCCTGAGCGCGACATACGCCTGGAAGGCGGCTGGGAAGCGAACGCGCCGGGAATTCGGAAGGCCGGCACGCTCCGCGGGGATGGCCGGCCTTTACTGCGCCTGCGGCCCGAGCGGCATCGGCGCGCCCGCGGGCGGCGCCAGGCGGCGCTGGACCGGCGGTATGGGGCCACCGGGCGGGATCGCTCCCCCGGGCGGGACCGCGGAGGCGGTCGGCACCGGCGCGGGCGCGATCCCGAGCCGGGCGGCGAGCTGGGCCGCCCGTCCTTCCGTGAAGCGCGCGTTGCAGAAGCCGTGCGTGGCCTCGCCGCGATAGTTCCGGCACACGGTCTCGCGGTCGGCCGAGAACGAGGCCTGCTCGCTCACGATCGGCCGGACCTCGCCGGGCGCGGCGCGCTGGGTCATGACCTTGTAGTTCTCGCGCACGGTGCGGTCGGCGATGCCACGGTCGGTCTCGATCGTGCGGGCGAGCGGGACGAGGGCGGCGGGCTCGGGCCCCCACACCCCGCGCGGGTTCACGCGGCAGTCGCTCGCCTCGATCTGACACAGCCCGGCGGGCTCGCGCACCCAGAGCGCGCCGTCGAGGAGGCTCGCGGCGATCGGGCAGGAGGGCACGTCGATCTCGAAGCGCATGAGCCCGTCCGGGCGGCCGCGCAGGGAGACCGGCAGGGCCTCGGCGGGCTCGACCGTGCAGGCCTCGCCCGGCCGCGAGATGCGGGTCCCCGCGAGGCTGATCCGGGCGCGCCACTCGTCGCGCCCCGAGCGCTCGAGGCGCAGCGAGCCGTCCTGCCCGTTGAGTCGGAGCTGGCGCCCGAGCACGGAGGCCTCGGAGGCGGTCTTGGCCGGGACCGGCTTCGGCGGAGCCGGCGCGGCGGGCGCCAGGGGCGCGTCCGTCATCTCGGGAACGTAGTCCCCCGGAACGGGCTGGCCCGGCATGCCCTGACCCGGCAAGGGCCGGGGGATCACGCCCGGCGGAGGCGCCGGGGGCGCGGGCTGGGTCTGGGGCCGCAGCCACGTGGGCCACTGGAAGCCCTGCGCGGCGCCGCCCCCGGCCGAGCCGGCCAGGATCGCGGCCGCGAGGGCGGTCCGCGCGATCGGTCGGAGGATGGTCCCAAGGTCGTTCAATGGCGAGGCCCGGCCTGAAGCTGTTGTCCGATGCGCGCTGGCGCGATCCTGCCCCCGTTGTATGGACCGGCTCGCCCGCGGCAAAGGGGCTTTTGCGTCGCGCGGGCCGCCCCGGCCCGGCATGGGCGCGGGCGCGTGACCCGAAAGCCACAAGTCGGTCCCTCCGAACGTGCGCCGTCGCGGGAATCCGGCGCCCTGCGGCCGGCCCGGGGCCATGGGCTCCGGGCCCGGTTCCCGCCCATCCTCATCCCTCCGGACCGGGAACCCGCTCGAAACAGCGCCAAACCTCGTCTTGCGACCGTTGAACCCCCTCCTTATATCAGCGCCAGCACAGGGGACGGCCGACCGGGCGCCCTCTGTTTTCGACAACAATTTGTCAGCCATGGGCCGAGCTGCTTTTGGGGCTCGGCGGTCTGCTTTGAACTGTGAGGGATCCCGCCATGGGTAAAGTCATCGGTATCGACCTCGGCACCACGAATTCCTGCGTGGCCGTGATGGAAGGCGCGCAGCCGAAGGTCATCGAGAACGCGGAAGGCGCGCGCACGACTCCGTCGATCGTCGCCTTCACGGACGACGGCGAGCGGCTCGTCGGCCAGCCGGCCAAGCGCCAGGCGGTCACGAACCCGTCCCGCACCTTCTTCGCCATCAAGCGCCTCATCGGGCGCACCTTCGAAGACCCCATGACCAAGAAGGACATGGGTCTCGTCCCCTACCAGATCATCCGCGGCGGCAACGGCGACGCCTGGGTCGAGGCCGACGGCAAGCAGTATTCGCCGTCGCAGATCTCGGCCTTCACCCTGCAGAAGATGAAGGAGACCGCGGAGGCCTATCTCGGCCAGCCGGTCACGCAGGCCGTCATCACGGTTCCCGCCTACTTCAACGACGCCCAGCGCCAGGCCACCAAGGACGCCGGCAAGATCGCCGGCCTCGAGGTGCTGCGCATCATCAACGAGCCGACCGCGGCGGCGCTCGCCTACGGCCTCGACAAGAAGAACTCCGGCACCATCGCGGTCTACGACCTCGGCGGCGGCACCTTCGACGTCTCGATCCTCGAGATCGGCGACGGCGTGTTCGAGGTGAAGTCCACGAACGGCGACACCTTCCTGGGCGGCGAAGACTTCGACATGCGCCTCGTCGAGTACCTCGCGGCCGAGTTCAAGAAGGAGCAGGGCATCGACCTCACGAAGGACAAGCTCGCGCTCCAGCGCCTCAAGGAGGCGGCCGAGAAGGCCAAGATCGAGCTCTCCTCCGCGAGCCAGACCGAGATCAACCTGCCCTACATCACGGCCGACGCCTCGGGCCCGAAGCACCTGACCCTGAAGCTCTCGCGCGCCAAGTTCGAGTCGCTCGTCGACGATCTCGTCCAGAAGACGATCGAGCCCTGCCGCAAGGCCCTCAAGGATGCCGGCCTCTCGGCCGGCCAGATCGACGAGGTCGTGCTCGTCGGCGGCATGACCCGCATGCCGAAGATCCAGGAGGTCGTGAAGTCCTTCTTCGGCAAGGAGCCCCACAAGGGCGTCAACCCCGACGAGGTGGTGGCGATCGGCGCCGCGATCCAGGCGGGCGTGCTCCAGGGCGACGTCAAGGACGTGCTGCTCCTCGACGTGACCCCGCTCTCGCTCGGCATCGAGACGCTGGGCGGCGTGTTCACGCGCCTCATCGACCGCAACACCACGATCCCGACCAAGAAGTCCCAGGTCTTCTCGACGGCGGAAGACAACCAGAACGCCGTGACGATCCGGGTCTTCCAGGGCGAGCGCGAGATGGCGGCCGACAACAAGCTGCTCGGCCAGTTCGACCTGATGGGCATCCCCCCGGCCCCGCGCGGCGTGCCGCAGGTGGAGGTCACCTTCGACATCGACGCGAACGGCATCGTGAACGTCACCGCGAAGGACAAGGCCACCGGCAAGGAGCAGCAGATCCGCATCCAGGCCTCCGGCGGCCTCTCGGACGCCGACATCGAGAAGATGGTGAAGGACGCCGAGGCGCACGCCGCCGAGGACAAGAAGCGCCGGGAGCTCGTCGAGGCCCGGAACCAGGGCGAGAGCCTGATCCACGCCACCGAGAAATCGGTGAAGGAGCACGGCGACAAGGTTTCGGCCGACGACCGGCAGGCGGTCGAGACTGCGATCGACGCCCTGCGCCAGGCGCTCAACGGTGAGGATGCCGAGGTCATCAAGTCCCGCACCACGGACCTGATGCAGGCCTCCATGAAGCTCGGCGAAGCCATGTACGCGGCCCAGCAGGGCGCGGGCGAAGGCGGCCCCGACGCCGGCGGCGACCAGCCGAAGGACGACGTCATCGACGCCGACTTCCAGGAAGTCGACGAAGGCGACAAGAAGAAGCGGGCGTAATCAGGCGAATGGGGGGTGGCGAATGGCGAATGGAAGAAGCCCTGGCATGAGGGCCTCTTCCCCACTCGCCACTCGCCATTCGCCATTCGCCCCTTCAGGGGTCTGACGCGCCCATGTCCAAGCGCGACTACTACGAAACACTCGGCGTCGCGAAGACCGCGACCGAGGCGGAGCTGAAATCCGCCTTCCGCAAGCTCGCGATGAAGTACCACCCGGACAAGAACCCGGGCGACAAGGACGCCGAGGTCCAGTTCAAGGAAATCAACGAGGCCTACCAGACCCTGTCGGACGCGCAGAAGCGCGCGGCCTACGACCGGTTCGGCCACGCGGCCTTCGCGAACGGCGGCGGGGGCGGTCCCGGCTTCGACGCCAACTTCTCCGACGTCATGTCGGACATCTTCGAGAACTTCTTCGGCGGCGGCGGGGGCGGGCGCACCCGGACCGCGGGCGGTCGCGAGCGCGGCGCCGACATGCGCTTCAACCTCGAGATCAGCCTCGAGGAAGCCTTCACGGGCAAGACCGCCACGGTCAAGATCCCGACCTCCGTGACCTGCGAGACCTGCTCGGGCACCGGCGCCAAGGCGGGCTCCAAGCCCAAGCCCTGCCCGACCTGCGGCGGCTACGGGCGCGTGCGGGCGACGCAGGGCTTCTTCTCGATCGAGCGCACCTGCCCGAACTGCCACGGCCGCGGCGAGACCATCGACGATCCCTGCACGGGCTGCGGCGGCGCCGGCCGCGTCACGCGCGAGCGCACGCTCTCGGTCAACGTGCCGGCGGGCGTCGAGGACGGCACGCGGATCCGGCTCGCGGGCGAGGGCGAGGCGGGCCTGCGCGGGGGGCCTGCGGGCGACCTCTACATCTTCCTCTCGCTCCAGCCCCACGCCTTCTTCCAGCGCGACGGGGCGGACCTGTTCTGCCGCGTGCCGATCTCCATGGTGACGGCGGCGATCGGCGGCGAGGTCACGGTGCCGACCATCGACGGCTCGGACGCCAAGGTGAAGGTCCCGGAGGGAACCCAATCCGGCAAGCAGTTCCGCCTGAAGGGCAAGGGCATGCCGGTCCTGCGCTCGCGCGACGTCGGCGACCTCTACATCCAGGTCGTGGTCGAGACCCCGCAGAAGCTCACCAAGCGCCAGCGCGAGCTCCTGATGGAGTTCGACGCCGAATGCTCGAAGGAGAACCACCCGGAAAGCACGGGCTTCTTCTCGCGGGTGAAGGAGTTCTTCGACGGGCTCGGCGGCGCGGCCTGACCGGGGCCCGGGCGGGGACCATGCGGACGGGGTCTGCGGCAGCCCACGGGCATCGGCGGCCGGAAATTGTTGCATGGCCGAGGTGGATCAACTGAGCTTGACCGCCGTTGTCGATGGATCTTACAGAAAACTGTCCCGACCGCGTGAGGGCCCCCACCGTGCTTCAGTCGTTCCAGCGGCCCGCGCCCCGGAAACTGCCCCTCGCCAAAGACCGGTTCGAAGACGAGACCCGCTTTCTGCGCTCCTGGCTTGAGCGGCCGCTCGTCATGGGCGCGGTGACGCCGTCGAGCAAGATGCTCGCCCGCACCATGGCCTCCTACGTCGACCCGCGCGTGCCCGGCCCCGTGATCGAGCTCGGCCCCGGCACCGGTCCGGTCACCGAGGCGCTCATCCGCCGCGGCGTCGCGCAGGACCGCCTCGTCCTCGTGGAGTACAGCCCGGATTTCTGCCAGCTCCTGCGGCGCAAGTTCCCCAAGGCCACGATCATCCAGGGCGACGCCTACGACCTCGGGCGCACGCTGGGCGGAGTGCTCGGCGAATCCGCCGCCGCCACGGTGTCGAGCCTGCCGCTCTTCACCAAGCCGCTCGAGACCCGGCTCGCCCTGCTCCACGCCGCGCAGGAGCTGATGCAGCCGAACGCGCCCTTCGTGCAGTTCACCTATGCGGTGGTGCCGCCGATTCCGGCGCGCTCGCGCAAGTACACCGCGCGGGCCTCGAACCGCATCTGGCTCAACCTGCCCCCCGCACGCGTGTGGGTCTACCGGCGGCCCGCATGAGCGGCGCGGCCGCCCCTCGCCTCTCCCGCCGCCCTCATCGTGCCGGGGCCAGCGCCCCATGACGGACTCGCTTCTCCCGCCACCCGAATCGTGCCAGGGCCTGTGACCCCATGACGGATCCCCGCGAGCGCCTGATCGTCGCCCTCGACCTCCCCTCGGTCGACGCGGCGCGCGCGATGGTGGATCGCATCGGCGATGCAGCGACCTTCTACAAGGTCGGTTACCAGCTCGCCTACGCGGGGGGCTTGAGCTTCGCCGAGGAGCTGATCCGGTCCGGCAGGCAGGTCTTCCTCGACCTCAAGCTGCACGACATCGCCAACACGGTCGAAGAGGGCGTGCGCTCCGTGGCGCGCCTCGGCGCCACGTTCCTGACCGTGCATGCCTATCCCCAGACCATGCGGGCGGCGCTGAAGGGAAAGACCGGCTCGCCGCTCCGGATCCTCGCCGTCACGGTGCTGACCTCCTACGACGACGTCGATCTCGCGGATGCAGGCTACGACCTGAGCCCCGCCGAACTCGTCGCCCGCCGCGCCGCGCAAGCCCGCGACCTCGGGATCGACGGCATCGTCTGCGCCCCGACCGAAGCCGCCGCGGTGCGCACCCTCGTGGGCGCCGACATGGCCGTGGTGACGCCAGGCGTGCGCCCCGCCGGCGCGGATGCGGGCGACCAGAAGCGGATCATGACGCCCGCCGACGCGCTCCGCTGCGGCGCCAGCCACCTCGTGGTCGGGCGCCCGATCACGGGCGCCGCCGATCCGCATCAGGCCGCGCTCGCGATCGCCGGCGAGATGGCGGCCGCCCTCCCCTCCTGAGGCGCCGTGCCGGGCCGGTCCCGCACCGTCCGTTCCGACTTTCGCTTGACCCGATCGTCAAGCTGGTCTTCGGTGCCCGCCGCACCGGAAGCATCGGCCGGCAAGCCGGGTTCCGGCGCCCGCCATCGGGAGGACCAGCAGCATGCCCAAAGGCTACGTGATCGGCCGCGTCACCGTGACGAACCCGACGGCCTATGCCGAATACGCGAAGGCCGCGACCGAGGCGATCCGCCAGTACGGCGGCCGGCCGCTGGTGCGGGGCGGCGCCCATGAGGCGCTCGAAGGCGAGGCGCGGCCCCGCAACGTGGTAATCGAGTTCGATTCGGTCGAGCAGGCGAAGCGCTACTTCCATTCGCCGGAATATCAGGCCGCCAAGGCCAAGCGCGAGGGCGCCGGCATCGCCGAGATCGTGGTGGTCGAAGGCGCCGAGTGACGCCCGGATCGGCCCGAGGTCATTGCCGGGATCGTGGTGATCGAGGGCGCCGAGTGACGGCCGAACTGGCCACGGGGCCCTGCCAGGATCGCCGTCGAAGGCGCCGAGTGACGGCCGGATCAGCGGGAGCTCACCGTCCGGATCGGGGCGCCTGACCGCATGGAGTGACGGCCGGATCGGCTGGAGGAGAGACACATGGCAAAAGGCTACTGGGTCGCGCGCGTCGACGTCCACAACACGGACGCCTACAAGGATTACGTCGCCGCCAACGGCGCGGCCTTCGCGAAGTTCGGCGGGCGCTTCGTGGTGCGCGGCGGCCAGTTCCAGAACCCGGTCGGCTCGAGCCGCAGCCGCAACGTCGTGATCGAGTTTCCGTCCTACCAGGCAGCCCTCGATTGCTGGGGCTCGGCCGAGTACCAGGCCGCGCGGGCGAAGCAGCAGGGCGGCGCCGAGATGGACCTCGTGATCATCGAGGGCTACGACGGGCCGCAACCGGGCTGAGGCCGCGACCGGGGACGACGCTCCCGCTGTTCCGGTGACCGCACGGATCAGGCCCGCCGTCGAAGGCGACGTCCCCGCGCTCCAGCACCTGGAGCGCGACGCCGCGGAGCTGTTTCGCGAATGGGGCATCTGGAGCCCGGCCCATGCGGGCGTCCGCAGCGCCCGCGACCATGCGGCCGGACGCACGGGCGGGCATAGCTGGGTCGCCCTCGACGAGGCAGGCATCCCCTGCGGCTTCGCGCTCTGCTGCCTTGCGGACGGGCACCTGCACCTGCTCGAACTCGCGGTCGCCAGGAGCCGTCAGGGCGGGGGCATCGGCACCGCGCTCCTCGCCGTGGCGATCGATCACGCACGCTGGCGCTTCGATCCGTGCATCACGCTCACGACCGACCGCCTGCTGCCGTGGAACGCCCCGTTCTACGCCCGGCACGGCTTCGTGGCCCTGGAGGGCGCGCGTCTCACCGGGGACCTCGCCACGCTGCTCGACGACGACTTCGCGACCGGCTTCGAGCCGGATCGGTGGATCGCGATGGCGAAGGTCCTCTGAGCCCCAGGGCGGCGGGAAACCGGATCGGGGGATCGCGATGGCGAAGGTCCTCTGAGCCGCCGGGGGACGGCGGAAGACCGTTGAGCCTTTGCGAGCCGAAGCCGCGCCGCTATACCGGCCTCGATCCGGGAGGACGGCGATGACCGACATGCGGCTTGTGGTGGTGGGTGCGGCCGGGCGCATGGGGCGCACGCTCGTGCGGACCGTGGCCGAGACCCCGGGCTGCCGCCTCGTCGGCGCGATCGAGCGCGAGGGCTCGCCCGCCTTGGGCGAGGATGCGGGCGTGCTCGCGGGCCTGAGCGAGACGGGCGTGCGCGTCACCGCCGATCCGCTGCCGGTTTTTGCGGGCGCCGACGGCGTCCTCGACTTCACCGCGCCCGCCGCGACGGTGGACTTCGCGGCGCTCGCCGCGCAGGCCCGCATCGTCCACGTGGTCGGCACCACGGGCCTCGGCGAGGGCGACTTCACCAGGCTCGAAGCGGCGGCGCGCCACGCCCGCATCGTGCAGTCGGGCAACATGTCCCTCGGCGTGAACCTCCTCGCCAGCCTCGTCCGGCAGGCCGCCGCGGCGCTCGGCGAGGAGTTCGACATCGAGATCCTGGAGATGCATCACCGCATGAAGGTGGACGCGCCCTCGGGCACCGCGCTGCTCCTCGGGGACGCCGCCGCCGAGGGGCGCCGGGTCGCGCTGAAGGAGCGCTCGGTCCGGGTGCGCGACGGGCACACCGGCGCCCGCAAGGCCGGCGACATCGGCTTCGCGACCTTGAGGGGCGGCTCGGTGATCGGCGAGCACAGCGTGATCTTCGCCGGCCTCGGCGAGCGCATCGAACTCGTCCATCGCGCCGACGACCGGGCGCTCTTCGCCCGCGGCGCCGTGAAGGCGGCGCTGTGGGCCTTCGGGCGCAAGCCCGGCTACTACACCATGGCGGACGTGCTCGGGCTCGCGGGCTCGTAGAGCATGATCCCGAAAAGTTGCGGACTTTTCGGATGAGATCATGCGGCGGAACAGCGACTGAGCCTGATCCCGGAACGTCGCAGGCTTTTCGGATGAGATCATGCGGCACGACAATGGCTGAGCGAGCCCCATGCTGACCCTCGCGCCCGGCCTGACATACGCGCCCGATTACCTCGACCGGGCCGGCCAGGAGCGGCTGCTCCGGGAGGTGCTCGCGGTGCTCGCGGCCGCACCGCCTTTCACGCCCCGCATGCCGCGCACCGGCAAGCCGTTCTCGGTCCGGATGACGAATTGCGGCCGCCTCGGCTGGGTCTCGGACGAGCGCGGCTACCGCTACCAGGCCGCCCATCCGGAGACGGGCCGGCCCTGGCCGCCGATCCCGGAGACGGCGCTCGCGGCCTGGGCGGCCCTGAGCGGCTATCCCGATCCGCCCGACGCCTGCCTCGTCAACCTCTACGGGCCGGCGGCGCGGATGGGCCTGCACCAGGACCGGGACGAGGAAGAGTTCGACGCGCCCGTGGTCTCGCTCTCCCTCGGGGACACGGCGATCTTCCGCATCGGCGGCCTCGAGCGGCGCGATCCGACCCGCTCGATCCGGCTGCGGTCCGGCGATGCGGTCGCCTTCGGGGGGCCCTCCCGCCTCATCTTCCACGGGGTCGACCGGCTCGTCCCGGGCGCTTCGGATCTGATGGCCGCATCCGGAATCCTGCCCGAGGGCGGGCGGGTCAACCTCACCCTGCGGAAGGTCACGCGGGGCGGCGCAGGCGCTCCCGCCGAGCCTTGACGGCGCCGCATTGTGCGTGTCGATGCTGGGGCCTCCGATCCAGGACGGCCCCGATGCTCGCTCGCCTCGCCGCGCTTCTCGTTCTTCTCTCCGCGCCGGCTGCGGCCACCGAGACGGCCGTCGCGCCGGGCTCCCGCGCCGGCCTCGCGCCCCCTACGGCTTCCGCCGCGCCCGTCTTCCCGCCCGGCTCCCGCGTCGGCCTCGTGCCGCCGGAGGCCATGCAGGCCTCCCGGCGCTTCCTCGGCTTCGAGAACACCGCGAAACAGGCCTCGATCGCCTTCGTCGAGATGCCGGCCGGCACCTACGAGACCGTCACGGCCGACCTCACGAAGGAATCCCTGAAGGCGCAAGGGGTGACGCTGACGAGCCGCGAGACCGTGAAGGTCGGCGACCGCGACGCGCTCCTGATCAGCGGCGACCAGGCGCTCGGAGCCGCCAAGGTACGCAAGTGGATGCTGGTGACCGCGGATGCGGCCGGCACCGCCCTCGTGATCGGCGAGGCCGGATCGCGCCAGGGCTACAGCGACCGCGAGATGCGGGCCGCGCTCCTGAGCGTGGCGCTGAAAGGTCCGCTGCCGATCGAGGACCAGATGAAGGCGCTGCCCTTCACGATCCCCGAGCGCGCGGGCTTCCGCCCGATCCGGGTCGCGGACGGCCAGTCGCTTACCCTCACCGAGGGGCCCAGCGACAGCCCGAAGAACGCCGACCAGCCCTTCCTGATGCTCACCGCCTCGCCGGGCCGGACCCCGGCCGCCGGCGAGGCGCGCGAGCGCTTCGCCCGTGCGGCGCTCGCGATCAACCAGAGCCTCACGGACGTGGCGCTGGAGCGGTCGCAGAGCTTCCGCCTGAAAGGCGTCGAATGGCACGAGATCGTGGCGCGGGCGACCCACGGGCCGAGCGGCGAGCCCGTGGTGGTGATGCAGACGATCCGCTTCGACCGCGGCCTCTACGTCCGCATGGTCGGCATGGCGAAGGCCGGAGCCCGCGACGCGGTGCTGCCGCGCTTCCGCGCCCTGATCGACAACCTCGAGGTCGAGGCCGGTTCCGAAGGGTAAGGGCCGCTCGGGGCCGCGGTTCTACGACGCGTTCGAGGCGCCCGCCTCCGCTTCGCCCGCGGCCGCCTTCGGGCCGCCCTTGGCGACGCCGACCAGGGCCGGGCGCAGGACCCGCTCGCCGATCACGTAGCCGGACTGCACGACCTGGACCACGGTGCCGTTCGGGACGTCCGGGTTCGGGACCTCGAACATGGCCTGGTGCACGTTCGGATCGAACCTCTGGCCCTGCGGCTCGAGCTTCTTCACCCCGTGGCGCTCGAGCGTCTTGAGGAGGTCGCGCTCGGTGAGCTCGATGCCCTCGACCAGCGCCTGGAGGGGCCCCTCGGCGGCCGCACGGGCCTCCGCCGGCACGTTCTCGAGCGCCCGGCGCACGTTGTCGGCCACGTTCAGCATGTCGCGGGCGAAGTTCGTGACCGCGTAGGAGCGGGCATCCGCGACCTCGCGCTCGGTGCGGCGGCGCAGATTCTCCATGTCGGCGAGGGTGCGCAGGAGCTTGTCCTTGAGGTCCTGCTTCTCGGCCTCGAGCACGGAGACGGGATCGGGCTGGGCGGCGGTGTCGTTGGCGGGCTCCTGCACGGGGATCTCGCCGTTCGGCCGGTCTTCGTTGGACATCGCGTGAGAATCCGTTTCGTTCGGCGTCATGGTCTTCGCTGACGGGATTGGGAATCGAGCCTCATATCAGGTCGCGGGCCCCACAAATCAAGCGTCGGCGCGGCCTCCCGCGGCCAAGCTTCCCGGCCGCGGCGGGCCGTCGGGCGCTGCGCCCGCCCCCCTTTTTCGGGCCCCTGCTCAGGCGCTCCGCCGCTGCGCCGGCTCCGCTTCGTCGGCTTCGAACACGTCGAGGAGCGCGCGGCGGATCGCAGCCTGGCGGCTCGGGTGGTTCACCTTCGTGCCGGTCAGGTCCGTCACGTAGAACACGTCGACCGCCTTCTCGCCGAAGGTCGCCACATGGGCCGAGGCGATGTTGAGGTTGAGCTTCCCCAAGGCCGTGGTGAGGTCGTAGAGCAGGCCCGGCCGGTCGAGCCCGGAGACCTCGATCACGGTCTGGCGGTTCGACAGCGTGTTGTCGATGGAGACCTCGGGCGCCACGTGGAAGGTGCGCGAGCGCTCCTTGGCGGGACGCCGCCCGTCCACGAGGTCGGCAATCCGGACCTCGCCTTTCAGCGCCCGCTCGATCGCGGAGGCGACCCGCTCGGCCCGGCGCAATTCGTCCTCGTCCTGGTCGAAGGCGCGCGACACCACGATGGTGTCGAGCGCCATCCCGTCCGCGGTGGTGAAGATCTGCGCGTCCACGATGTTGCCGCCAGCGGCCGCGCAGGCGCCCGTCACGATGGCAAGCAGTCGCGGATGGTCGGGCGAGAGCACGGTGAGCTCGGTGACGCCGCGGAACTGATCGGTCTCGACCGCGGTCGCGACGCTGCGCCCCCCGGCTTCCGCTTCGCGCAGGAACCGGGCGTGCTTGACCTGACGCACGCGCTCCACCTTCAGCCAGTAGGGCGGATAATGGCGGGCCGCATAGGCCTCGAAGGCCTCCGCGGGCCAGTCGGCGAGTTCCGTGCGCAGGCGCTCCTGCGCGAGCCGGACCCGGTCCGAGCGCGCGATCTCGACCGCGCCGCCGCCGAGCACGACCTCGGTCTCGTAGTAGAGCGTGCGCAGCAACTCGCCCTTCCAGCCCGTCCAGACGCCCGGCCCGACCGCCTTGATGTCCGCGATGGTGAGGACGAGGAGCAGCTTCAGGCGCTCCATGGTCTGCACCACGTCCGCGAAGCTCCGGATCGTCGCGGGGTCCGAGAGGTCGCGGCTCTGCGCGATGGTCGACATCAGCAGGTGATGCTCGATGAGCCAGGCCACCGTGTCGGTCTCGGCCGCGTCGAGGGCGAACCGGGGCCCCATCTTCCGTGCGATGGCCGCGCCCGCCACGGAATGGTCCTCGGGGCGCCCCTTGGCGATGTCGTGCAGGAACAGCGCCACGTAGAGCGCGCGCCGGTTGGCGATGGAGTGGAAGATGCGGTTCGCGAGCGGATGCTCGCTGCCGAGCCGCCCCGCCTCGATCTCGGCGAGCACGCCGATCGAGCGGATGAGGTGCTCGTCCACCGTGTAGTGGTGGTACATGTTGAACTGCATCATCGCGACGATGCGGCCGAAATCCGGGATGAACCGGCCGAGCACGCCGGCCTCGTTCATGCGCCGCAGCACCACTTCGGGTGCGTTCTTCGAGGTCAGGATGCCGACGAACAGGCGGTTGGCTTCCGGATCGGTGCGCAGCGACAGGCCGATCAGCTTCAGCGAGCGGGTGGCGAGCCGGGAGGCGTCCGGGTGGATCGGCAGATTGTGCCGGTCGGCGAGCCAGTACATCCGGATCAGGTTCACGGGGTCGCGCTCGAAGGCGTCCTCGTCGCGCACGTTGATGCGGTTGTTGTCGACCACGAAGTCCTCGCCTTCGAGGTGCCCCCCGCGCCGGCGCCGGAACGGCCCGAGCATGCGGTCGAGCACCGGGCGGCGCTTGGCCTGGCGGGCCTCGAGCTCGGCGCACACGATCGCGGTGAGGTCGCCCACGTCCTTGGCGATGAGGAAGTAGGCCTTCATGAAGCGCTCGATGCCCGACAGGCCGCCGCGCGCCTCGTAGCCGATGCGCTCGGCCATGACGCGCTGGAGATCGAAGGTGAGGCGCTCCTCGGCGCGGGCGGTCGCGAAATGCAGGTGGCAGCGCACCCGCCACAGGAACTCCTCGCAGCGGGCGAAGAGCCGGAACTCGTCCTCGGTGAAGAGGCCCGCCTTCACGAGTTCGTCGGGCTCGCGCACGCGGTAGACGTATTTCGCGATCCAGAACAGGGTGTGGAGGTCGCGCAAGCCCCCCTTGCCGTCCTTGACGTTCGGCTCGACGAGGTAGCGCGAGGCACCCGCCTTCGTGACCCGCGCATCGCGCTCGCGCAGCTTCGCGTCGACGAATTCGGGCGCGGAGGACTGCACCACCTCGCGGTCGAAGCGGGCGACGAGCTGATCGTAGAGGGCCTTCTCGCCGAACAGGAAGCGGGCCTCGAGCAGGGAGGTCCGGATCGTCATGTCGCCGCGCCCCTCGCGCAGGCATTCCTCCACCGAGCGGGTCGCGTGGCCGACCTTCAGCTTGAGATCCCACAGCACGTAGAGCATCGCCTCGACGATGCTCTCGCTCCAGGCGGTCTGCTTGTAGGGCAGGAGGAAGAGGAGATCGACGTCGGAGCCCGGCGCCATGGTGCCCCGGCCGTAGCCGCCGGTCGCCACGATCGCGATCTGCTCCGAGGTCGAGGGGTTGTCGGCGGGGTAAACGTGGAAGAGGACGGCGTCGTAGATGAGCCGCACGACCCGGTCCATGAGCCGCGACAGCCGGCGCGCGCAGGCGATGCCGTTCTGCTCGATCTTCAGCCGCGCCTGCGCCTCCGCCTGCCCCTGCTCGAGCAGGCGCTTGAGCTCGGGCACCAGGCGGCCGCGCAGGGCCGCCCCGTCGCCGATGGGCTCGGAGCCGAGGCGCTGCAGGACGGCGGCGAAATCGAGATCCGGCATGAAGGGCCCCGGCGAGAGACCGGGCCGGCTTACCACCTTTCGCTCCCGCACCCAACGGAACCGGGATGGACCGTCGTCGCAGGCCCGGGTCCGCCCCGGCCGAGGCCGATTTCACGTGATGTAACGTACAATCTGATGTCATCCGGAACGGGCTGGACATTCCGGGCGGCGCGGTTATCTTGTTCGTCATAGCGCATGGCGTTTGACATTAAAAACGCTACGTTCTATATAACGGACACGCGCCGATTTGAGCTGCAGCTTGCGGGCGCGGGAAACAAGTGCCGCTAAAGCGCCGGGACGGCGGGTCTCCCCTGCCGCGCCCCCAGGGCGCGGATCTTTTGGAGACCCCTACCCATGAGCTTCACCCGCCGTTCGCTTCTGGCCCTCGCGGCCGCCGCCGGCCTCGCCTCCGTCACGACCACGGGCGCCCTCGCGCAGGTCAAGGAGGTCCGCCTCGACTACGCGACCTACAATCCCGTCAGCCTGCTCCTGAAGGACAAGGGCATCCTGGAGCGCGAGCTCGCCAAGGACGGCATCACGGTGCGCTGGGTGCAGACGCTCGGCTCCAACAAGGCGCTCGAGTTCCTCAATGCCGGCTCGATCGATTTCGGCTCGACCGCCGGCGCCGCCGCGCTGGTCGGCAAGATCAACGGCAACCCGATCAAGTCGATCTACGTCTATTCGCGGCCCGAATGGACCGCGCTCGTGACCCGCAAGGACACGACCATCGCCAAGGTCGAGGACCTGAAGGGCAAGCGCGTCGCCGTCACCCGCGGCACCGATCCGCACATCTTCCTGGTGCGCGCGCTCCAGGAGGCGAAGCTCACCGAAAAGGACGTCAAGCTCGTCCTGCTCCAGCATCCGGACGGCCGCACCGCGCTCGAGCGCGGCGACGTGGACGCCTGGGCCGGCCTCGATCCCCTGATGGCCGCGGCCGAGGTCGAGAGCGAGGCGAAGCTGTTCTACCGCAACGCCGCCGCCAACACCTGGGGCATCCTCAACGTGCGCGAAGCCTTCGCCAAGGAGAACCCCGCCCTCGTCGCCAAGGTCCTCAAGGCCTACGAGGAGGCCCGCGCCTTCGCGCTCGCCAACCCGGCGGAGCTCACGAAGTCGCTGATCGCCTACACCAAGCTGCCGGAGCCCGTGATCCGGCGCCAGCTCGAACGCACCGAGATCACCCACTCGACCATCGGCCAGGCCCAGGTCGACACGATCCTGGCTGCCGGTCTCGCGCTCCAGGAAGCGGGGGTTCTCCCGGCCACGACCGACGTGCGCGCCGCGGTCGACGCCCTGATCGACCGCCAGTATACGACGGCCGCGAAGTAGCGGAGCGCGGGCCGCCCCGCCGCGGCCCTCGCCTCCCGGAGTGCGGTTTTGACGTCCCAATCCTGGTCTCCTCCCGAGCGGGCCGCCGTCGCGGCCCCTCCCCTCGCCGAGAAGCGCTCGTGGGCCCGCCCCCGCGCCCTTCTCGGCCTTTTGCTGCCGCTCATCCTGGCGCTCGTCTGGGAGGCCGCCGTGCGCTTCGGCCTCGCGGAAGGGCGCCTGATGCCGCCGCCGAGCCGGATCTTCGCCACCTTGAGCGCGCTCGCGGCCTCGGGCGAACTCTGGACCCACGTCGCCGTCACGCTCTGGCGCGTGCTCGTGGGCTTCGCGATCGGCGCCGCCGCCGGCATCCTGTTCGGCGCGCTCTCGGGCGCGGTCGAGCCGGTGCGCCGCCTCATCGACCCGACCCTGCAGGCGCTGCGCGCCATTCCCTCGATCGCCTGGGTGCCGCTCTTCATCCTCTGGCTCGGGATCTTCGAGGCCTCGAAAGTGGCGCTCATCGCGGTCGGGGTGTTCTTCCCGGTCTATCTCGGGGTCGCGGGCGCGATCCTGTCCGTCGACCGCAAGCTCGTGGAGGTCGGCCGGGTCTTCCGCCTCTCCCGCGCCGGGCTCGCGCGGCGCATCCTGCTCCCGGCCGTGCTCCCGGCCACCCTGATCTCCCTGCGCTCGGGGCTGGGGCTCGGCTTCATGTTCGTGGTCGCGGCCGAGTTCATGGGCGCCTCGGAGGGGCTCGGCTACCTCCTCGTCGACGGCCAGCAGATGGGCAAGCCCGACCAGATCCTCGCCGCCATCATCGCCTTCGCCCTCCTCGGCAAGGCTGCCGACAGCGCCCTCGTGCTCGCCACCGCGCCGCTCGTGCGCTGGCAGGACACCGCGCGGGAGCGGCTGTGATGGGAGGCGCGCCCTCTCTCCCCGCGAGCCCTCTCCCCGCGGGCGGGGAGAGGGCTGGGGTGAGGGGCGGGTCGGAAGAGCTCAATGCATGCGAGGCGCTTCTCCTTCCCCTCAGGGGAGGGCGACGCGGCGCAAGCCGCGCGGGGTGGGGTGTTGCGCGAAGCGCATCCTGCAACAGCGAGGCCAGAGCTCGCCTTCGGCGAACACCCCGCCCGCCCTTCGGGCACCCTCCCCTGAGGGGAGGGCGACCATCAAAGACATCGCACTCCACCGACCGGCCCCTCACCCCAACCCTCTCCCCGCCTGCGGGGAGAGGGCGACGGGACGTCCCATGTTGAACCTCGACCTCCTCTCCAAGACCTACGCCGACGGCACCCGGGCCCTCGCCGACATCGCGCTCACCGTGCACGAGGGCGAGATCGTCGCCCTCATCGGCGGGTCGGGCTGCGGCAAGACCACGTTGCTGCGCCTCATCGCCGGCCTCGACCGGGCGAGCGCCGGCGCGATCCGCCTCGACGGCGAGACCATCGCGGAGCCGCACGCGGCCGTCGGCCTCGTGTTCCAGGAGCCCCGGCTCCTGCCCTGGCTCACGGTCGCCGACAATGTCGGCTTCGGGCTCGACGGCGTCCCGAAGGCGGAGCGCAAGGCCCGCATCGCGCACGCGCTCGCCAAGGTGGGCCTCGCCGATTACGGCGGGCGCTGGCCGCGCGACCTCTCGGGCGGGCAGCAGCAGCGCGTCGCCATCGCCCGCGCCTTCGTGACGAATCCCAAGGTGCTGCTCCTCGACGAGCCGTTCTCGGCGCTGGACGCCTTCACCCGCGCGAGCCTGCACGAGCACCTCCTCGCCCTGTGGGAGGAAACCCGCCCGACCGTGGTTCTCGTCACCCACGACGTCGGCGAGGCGGTGACGCTCGCCGACCGGGTGATCGTGATGCGCCCCCGCCCCGGCCGCATCGACGACGAGCTGCCCCTCACCCTCGCCCGCCCGCGCGACAAGACGGGCCTGCCCTTCGAGACCGCGACCCGGCGGGTGATGCTCGCCCTCGACCAGTCCCTGCGCGATCCCAACAACCCCCAGACCCGCCAGCGCGACCAGCAGGCGGCGGCGCTGTGGTGGTAGGTCTCCCCGCCATTCCCTCCCGCGGCGGCCTCGCGTAGAGATCCGCGCCGGCCGTCGCCGCAAAACCTCGAGGACGAAAAACCATGGACGCCACCGCGCTTCGCACTCTCCAGGCCCCGATCAAGGACAAGTACCGCAGCGACCCCGACGCCGCGGTGATCACCCTGAAGGCGCAGGGCACCCTCGACGACCAGCACATCGCCTGCAAGGTCGAGACCGGCCGGGCGCTCGCGGTCGCGGGCCTCCACCCCGCCACCGGCGGCTCGGGCGCGGAGCTGTGCTCCGGCGACATGCTGCTCGAGGCGCTGGTCGCCTGCGCGGGCGTGACCCTGAAGGCCGTCGCGACCGCGCTCGAGATCGACCTGCGCAAAGGCACCGTGAAGGCCGAGGGCGACCTCGACTTCCGCGGCACGCTCGGCGTCGACAAGACGGCCCCGGTCGGCTTCCGCGCCATCCGCCTCGCCTTCGAGGTCGACACCGACGCGCCGCAGGAGAAGATCGACCAGCTCCTCAAGCTCACCGAGCGCTACTGCGTGGTGTTCCAGACCCTGAGCCACAAGCCGGAGCTCGGGGTGGAGGTGCGGCGCGCCTCGTAACCTGCGCCGTTCGGACGCGCGAAGCGGTTGCTTCGCGTGTTCCGCAGCGTCCTGTTTCCCCCGAGCGGCGGGGTGTCGACCCGTCGCCGCCCCTGCCATGCTGCCCCTCCCCAGGAACCGCTTCCTCGCCCCTGGCGTTGAAGGACATTCCGTCCCGTCCCGAGAACACCAGCCACGAGGGAGCGATTCATGAGCGTTCGTCTGAAGCCTGTGTCCGAGCAGGTGGTCGTGATCACGGGCGCCTCCAGCGGCATCGGGCTCGCCACGGCGCGGCTCTTCGCCGAGAGCGGCGTGAAGGGGCTGGTCCTCGTCGCCCGCAACCAGGAGGCGATCGAAGCCGTGGCCCGGGAGCTCGGCCAGGGCGGCACGCGCGCCATCGCGGTCGCGGCCGATACCGGCAGCCGCCACGACATCGAGCGCATCGCCCGCACCGCCGTCGAGACCTTCGGGGGCTTCGACACCTGGATCAACAACGCGGCCGCGGCGGTCTACGGCCGCCTGCTCGAGATCCCGATCGAGGACCAGCGCCGGCAGTTCGAGGTGAACTACTGGGGCGTCGTCAACGGCTCGCTCATCGCCGCCCGCCATATGCTCGCCAAGGGCGGCGCGATCATCAACGTGGGCTCCGTGCTCTCCGAGCGCGCCATGATCCTGCAGACGCAGTATTCCGCCACCAAGCACGCCGTGAAGGCCTTCACGGACGGGCTGCGGATGGAGCTGGAGCGCGACGGCGCGCCGGTCGCCGTGACGCTCATCAAGCCGTCGGGCATCGACACGCCCTATCCCGAGCACGCCCGCAACTACATGCAGGACGACCCCGCGGTGCCGCCGCCGTCCTACGATCCCCGCGTGGTCGCCAAGGCGATCGTGTTCGCGGCCGGGACGTTCCGGCGCGAGCTCACCGTCGGCTTCGGGGGCTGGGCGATCGCCGCCATGGGGACCGTGGCCCCGCGCCTCACCGACACGATCATGGAGGCGACGGGCTACGCGACCCAGACCACGAGCCAGCGCGAGCGCAAGGGCATGCGCGACAACCTCTACCGTCCGCGCCAGGACGGGGACGAGCATTCCTCGCTCGAAGGCCCGCCCCCGCGCCAGTCGAGCCTCTTCCTCGAGGCCCAGATGCACCCGCTGACCACCGCGATGGTGATGGCGGGCGTCGGGCTCGCGCTCGCCGCGGCGCTCTTCGCGCCTCGTCCCGCCTTCGGGCACAGCCGCCGCCAGCGGGGCGCCGCTCCGGTCCGGCGCCACGAACATGGCGAGACGGTCGAGCGCCGCACCGGCAACGGGCACAGCGAGCCGGTGCGGGGCCCGGGCTACCGCGCCCGCCACGAGCCCTACGAGGGCCGGGAGCAGCCGCGGCACTGAAGGCGCGCCACTCAGCTCCTCCGGGCGTGCCATGCGCCCGGAGGACGCTCTGCTTTCAGGGTTCCGGCGCGCACGGAAGAACGGTAGCCTCCCGCCCATGACCCTGCTTCGCCCGCTCACTCCGATCCTTGCCCTCGCCCTCGCGCTCCTCGGGGCCGCGCCCGCCCTCGCCCAGGACCGGGGCACCGTCGACCCGAAGCCTCTGCCCCCGCTCGCGAACCCGGACGATCCGGCGACGCCGGCCAAGGAGCTCTTCGGCCGCAAGACCACGCCGGCCGCCCTGGGCCCGCGCGCCATCGGCTCCTACGCGAAGGGCTGCGTGGCGGGCGCCGCGGCGCTCGCGATCGACGGCGACACCTGGCAGGTCATGCGCCTGTCGCGCAACCGCAACTGGGGCCACCCGAAGCTCATCGCCTTCCTGGAGCGCCTCGCGAAGCGCGCGCCCGAGGCGGCGAACTGGAACGGGCTCCTCGTCGGCGACCTCTCGCAGCCGCGCGGCGGGCCGATGCTTACGGGCCATGCCTCGCACCAGCTCGGCCTCGACGCGGACATCTGGCTCACCCCGATGCCGAACCGACGCCTGACGCGTCAGGAGCGCGAGGAGACGTCGGCCACGAACGTGGTCCGGCCCGACCGGCTCGACATCGACCCGAGCGTCTGGACGCCGGCCCACGGGGCGCTGATCCGCACCACCGCGCGGATGCCGGAGGTCGCGCGGCTCTTCGTCAATCCGGCGATCAAGCGGGCCCTGTGCCGCGAGGCCGGCGCCGACCGCGCCTGGCTCTCGAAGGTGCGGCCGACCTGGGGCCACAACTACCATTTCCACATCCGCCTCGCCTGCCCGCCCGGCGAGACGGCCTGCTCGGACCAGGATCCGCCGCCCTCGGGCGACGGCTGCGGCAAGGAGCTCGACGCCTGGTTCACGCCCGAGATGCTGAACCCGAAGCCCGGCCGCCCGCGCCCGCCCATGACCATGACGGCGCTGCCCGAGGAATGCCGGCGCGTGCTGGCGGCGCCCTGAGCAAGGTGCCAGGCCACCACGCTCGAGCTGTTCCGCTGCCACGCCGGTGCCGGTCGCGCACGTCACGCCGGTGCGGCCGATCTATTCCGCCGCAACCCCCGTGCCGACCGCGCACGTCACGCCGGTGCCGCCGGTCTATTCCGCTGCCACTCCGGTGCCGATCGCGCACGTCACGCCGGTGCCGCCGAGGCCGCAATAGCCGCGCGGGTTCTTGGCGAGGTACTGCTGGTGGTAATCCTCGGCGAAGTAGAACGGCCCGGCATCGAGGATCTCGGTGGTGACCGGCCCATAGCCCTGCGCGGCGAGCGCCTTGCCGTAGGCGTGCTTCGAGGCCTCCGCGGCGGCGCGCTGCGCCGGCGTGGTCACGTAGATCCCCGACCGGTACTGGGTGCCGATGTCGTTGCCCTGGCGCATGCCCTGGGTGGGGTCGTGGCTCTCCCAGAAGACCTTGAGCAGGGCCTCGTAGGGCATCGTCGCGGGGTCGTGGACCACGAGCACGACCTCGTTGTGCCCGGTGAGGCCGGAGCAGACCTCATCATAGGTCGGGTTGGGCGTGAGCCCGGCCGCATAGCCCGCGGCGGTGATCCAGATCCCTTCGCCCATCTGCCAGAACTTGCGCTCCGCGCCCCAGAAGCAGCCGAGCCCGAACACCGCCTGCTCGGTGCCGGCCGGATAGGGCCCCTCGAGCGGGCGACCGTTAACGAAATGGCGCTCGGCGGTCGGGATCGCATGCGCGCGCCCCGGCAGAGCCTCGCCGGGGCGGGGGATCTCGAGGCGCTTGCGGGCGAAGAACATGGCGGGTCTCCTGGCTGAGTCCCCGATGTAGGGTCGGGCCGCGGCGGCTGCGAGGTCCGATGCGACGGGCAGCGCCCGCCCTGGGGTCCCGCAGGGCTCCCGGCGGGGCCGCGGCCCGGTGCCGAAAGCCTCAGGGGCCGGCGGGATAGCCGATCGGCTCCGCGGGCTTCTGGCCGAGCCAGAGCAGGAGCGCGCCGAGCACCACGCCCGCGACGCCGGCCGGCACGAGGAGGAGGTTCACGAGCACCGGATCCCACAGGGCGGGATGGATCCCGGCGGCGGCCGGCTGCAGGGTCGGGAAGGAGCGGGGGAAGAGGGTCTCGGCAAATTCGCGCAGCGGCGTCAGCGTGACGGCCTCGTTGGCGATCGAGCGCGTGGCGTCGACGACGAGCCCGACGAAGCCCGCCGCGAGCAGCAGAAGGCCGAGAACCCGCAGCAGAAACCGAACCATGACCCATCCCCGATCCGCCCCTGAGGTAACCCGCGCCCCCGCCTCCGGCAAGGCCCGCGTCCCTCGCGGCGTGGCCGCGGCCGCCGAGCGGGCCGCGCGGCCCTCCTTCGGCCCGCGGCGCGCGGCACGGCATGTCCTCCCGGTCGAGGCCTACGCGCCTTCCGCCCCGCCTCGCGGGCCGGTCGGGCCGAGGAGGCAGGGCCCCGACAACCGACTTGCGCGCCCCCCCGGTTTGAGGCTAAACGACCGCCTCCGTCGCACGCGTGCGACGGGCGCCGCCCGCTGGCCGCAGGGCCGACGGCGCGCCGGAGGGCCGCAAGTCCCTCGTGCGGAGAGGTGGCCGAGTGGTTGAAGGCGCACGCCTGGAACGCGTGTATACGGGAAACCGTATCGAGGGTTCGAATCCCTCTCTCTCCGCCACATCGCTGACCAGAGTGGTCCAGTGAAGTCCAAATAGTATAGAAAAAACAGGTTTTTAGGCGCTAGCGGTCGTCCAGCACGATGCAGCGCCGTGCGTTGCCATCCAGCACTCCTGGGGGTACGTTTTGGGGTACGACGATTGGCGATGGTGATCCTGTACCCCCATCGCTCAGCTCGGTGCCGCTGCGATGCCCCGCGACCACCTCACCGACACCAAAGTTCGCCAAGCCAAGCCTGGCTCTAAGCCCTATAAACTCGCTGACGGCAACGGTCTCTTCCTTCTTATTAATCCGAACGACACTCGCTACTGGCGGCTGAAGTACCGCTTGGCCGGCAAAGAGAAGCTTTACGCCGTCGGCGTCTACCCTGAGATTAGTCTCGCGGAGGCTCGGGAGAAGGCGCTGAACGCCCGCCGTCTCATCCGGGAGGGACAGGACCCTGTTGCCGAACGCAAGCGGCTGCGCGCTGCGACGGTCGCTTCCTCTGCTGAGACCTTCCAATCGGTAGCTGAGGAGTGGATCACCTCACGAGCCGGGGTTTGGTCCGCGACTTACCGCGAAGCTATCCAGTCTGCTCTTGCGGCAAATCTCTACCCGCAGATCGGGGCGCACCCGATTCGAGCCATCACTGTTCCTGTTATGCGAGAGAGCCTACTCTTGATGGAGAGGCGAGGCGCCCTGGCCGCCCTGCGAAAAGTTCGTATGTGGGCTAGTCAGGTATTCCGGTATGCCATCGCTACCGGCCGCGCCGACAGCGATCCGGCAGCACCCCTGAGGGGCACTTTCAAGGCTCACAAGCCGAAGAATTTCGCCGCTGTCACGAAGGCGCAGGAGTTCGGAGAGCTTTTGGCAAAGATCAGAACTTATGACGGGAGCGTTGTGACTCGAGCTGCGATGCTCCTCATGGCTTACACCTTTGTCAGGACGCAGGAACTCAGGGGTGCGGCATGGTCCGAGTTCGACTTCGAGCGAGCGACGTGGCGAGTCCCTGCTGAACGGATGAAGATGGGCGAGGAACATATCGTCCCCCTTTCCCGCCAGGCTATTGAGCTTCTGCAGTCTCTGAGGCTGCTCACAGGACGGTCGGTCCTAGTGTTTCCAAATGAGAGAGACCCCCAAAAGCCTATGTCTGAAAACACGGTTTTGTATGCGCTATATCGGCTAGGCTATCACAGTCGTGCCACGGGCCATGGTTTCCGGTCGTCAGCATCGACGATGCTCAACGAGCTTGGCTTTGACGCAGACGTAGTGGAGCGTCAGCTTGCACACAAGGAGAGAAACAAGGTTCGGGCAGCATATCACAGAGCTGAGTATCTCAACGAGCGCCGCGAAATGATGCAGTCCTGGGCAGATTATATAGAAATTATTTCATTACAAAGAAAAAATGAGGAATAATATTATGTTTCAAACTGAGTCTTCTACAATCTTGCGAGAAAGAAATGGATCAGACCCGAAAATTTCACGTCTCAATATTTCCGCTGCTACCGCGCGTGATGTGCTTGCCCACGGCGATTGGAAGAGACGCGGTAAGATAGTGAAAGCTGAGTTGATTCTTGCTGAATGCTTGGAAGATATCGCTGTTGATTTAGAAGCGTGGGCAGAGTCGTTCAACCCTGCACTAGAAGGGGCGAAGCCTTCCTTAACAGTCGCTCGCAGTCCGACATTAGAACTGACCCAGCAGGTGTCAGCTGGAGACCGCACAGATGCGCGCAGCTCTTATGATGTTGCGGACGCCATCAGCTGGGATCTTCGAGATGTCGCAAAGCTTCTTAGGACTATCCAACGTACCCTTGATCTCAATGAGGAGGCTCCGGAAAATTTCCGACTTGCCGTTAAACGACGCAGGAAAGGCAAGCCTTCCGCCCATCCCATCACTGCTAGGGTTGAGGAAGAATGGATAAACATGATGGTGCAAGCCGCTCAAAAGCGTTCGGGTAAATTGGAGGCAGCTGTACACGAGCTTTGCACGGAATACGGATTTAGCCGCGCCAAAGTGATGCGAGCGCTCGAGTCTCACAAATTGCGCAATTTACCGGACTAAGATACTGATGACATGTCGCGCTAGTAGGTGGATTTAGCTGACTCCAAGACGCACGGAGTCATGCTTTGTCTAGCAAGGCGCAGTTCCCTCGGACCGGCTTGGTCCGGCTCAAGGATATTTTGGCTCCTCACGGCCCAATTCCCGTCTGCAAGTCGACGTGGTGGGCCGGAGTGAAATCGGGCCGTTTTCCAAAGCCGATCAAGCTGGGCCCTCGGATCACCGTGTGGCGTGCTGAAGACATCTGGCGCATCCTCGACGGGGGCGCTTGATCTGCATGCGCGACCGATATCAGGCCACTCACCCTTTTGCTTCGGAGTCGTTGTGTTAGGGCGTTGAAATTTTAAGAGGGGGCATGTGCCCCCTCTTTTTTCACGTCGAGCGGATCTCAGCTTCGCCTGATTTGCTACAAGCGGCCTCCAGCTGCAAATTCCGCAGGCTACTCGCAGAGCGATCAGGATTATCCCTACCGCTTGGGAATCTCTGTTGCTCAGGCCGCCTCTGTGTGCCGGGCAATAGTGTTGCGTTCCTTGGGGGATGCCACAAGAAGAGCACGATGATCTAACCGCAATGGCAAGGAAGCCTGCCTTGGTCAGCGCCGCCTCATAGGAGCGGAACAGAGTCTGGATCGCGGGCCCTCCACCGACCTGCGCTCGCGTGAGTGCCTCGCGGAAAGGTCAGATCGTGCTGGCATCCGGCACCGGATCGGTCAGTCCTAACCCGAGGAAGCGCATAAACGAGAGCCGGTTCATTGATCAGGATCTCAGTGCGCTCGTCCGAGAGGCTGTGTCGGGCCTGCAGGATCAGGACCTTGAACATGAACACGAGGTCGAACGCGGGGCGGCCACCCTTCGCGCTATCGGAGCGCGGCACCGCGTGGGGGGATCCGGAAGAAACACCTCGAAGTCAACAATGGCTCTCAGGCGCTCAAGGTGGTCTCGCTTGGCGAACAGCTCTTTCGGGCGATCATCAAGATCCAAGAACCCAGCCCGACCGAGCGTCCGCCGCTCCCGCTCCGCGCGGCGGTGCTTGATTCACACCAGCCGCAAAAGCAGGGAGGCTTTGGAGGTCTCCATCTGGGTCGACGAACATCCTGAGCATGTGGGTTCAACCTCCGGCGAAGCTCCCTGCTGTACGGCTGCAGTTGACCGATTATTTGGCCGAATTGGTCATTGTGTCGCAACATTGTCCATCATAGTCCATGTAAATCCAGTATAGTCCAGCGACTTCCAAGTTGTGCGTATTGTCATTGATAATATATATCCGTATAAATCTACGCACGAAATGTTGAACACGGAGGCAATCACACAACCGCACCCTAGAAAGAGAGATCAATTGCCCGCGCAACCGGCGCCGTGCACAGCTGTAACAGCTGACGCGCTGGCGAGCACCGCGCATGCCTACAAACCTGAACATGGCCGCGAGGATCTGCTCAGCGACCATGTTCAGGTCACGTAGAGCAACTCACTGATCGGGCAGCGGCGTCGAGCGCGCTGCCCGATCAACTTAACTCACCGGACAGAAATTACTGACAGGTGCTACGAGTCTGGTTCCGAAGCTCCTATCAGTTACAAAACATCGAGAGGATAGACTATGAGACCGACCAATTGGCAGCCCGACCACAGCGTCGATACCGAAGAAATGATCGGAGAGCTCGTGCGCAGAAAGGAGGTCGCCGCTGATCAGCGTGACGAACTCGAGAGACAGTACTCGAGCCGTCAGAAGGAGCGGGAAGCGATCCAGGGCGATCCCGAAGCGCTGGAGAGCCTGCTGCGCGATCTCGACGCGCTTCAGGCGGAGATGGACCTCACGGAGCGGCAGCTCAAGACGGTCGGAGCTGACCTGGCACGTTTGTGCTCCGCCCACGCGCGTAACAGGCGTGCCCAAGCGGGGATCCAGATCAAGCACGATCTGCACGAAATGCTCTGCGGTCCCATCATGGACCTCTACGTGGCCGACCTGATCCAGAGCAGGGGCGTAGCAGGGCAGTTCGACACGGTTCCGCAGGCGCGCAACGAGATCCATCTCGGGCGCAATCTGGTGGCCCAGATTGTCGCTGCCATCCCGTCTTCCTTGCTCCACCCGTCGTGGATCAACGGCTTCCTGGAGATGACCGCGAACGAGTTCGCCGACGAAGTGATCGACCGGTCTTCATCTCGCGAGTGAGCAGGTGAGGCTCACTTCTCGGTAGGATCAGCTCTTTGCAGAGCTGTCACGACTATAACTCGCTGGCGCCCGACCGAGTCCGGCTGGGCGCTAGCACAACGACAAACTGATCAGCGCCGATCATCCAATCCCACTCCTCAATCCGCTTCCAACCTCTGTCATCAACGACAGGGGCCTGAGAACGTATGTCTGTCAAAATCTCTTACAGCCCTGCTCCCGCCGGCTCCGGCAAAACACATCAGCTCGTCAGCCTTACCCTTCGCATGGCTGAGGCCGGTAGGTGCGCCATCATCTTGCAACCCACCAAGGAGCTCGTCGACAGAACCGCACAGGAGCTGAAGGAACAGCCCTCACATCCGCCCGTCATGGTGTTCCACAGCGGCACGATCGCTCACGGTTCCGTGGCGAACGCGCTCATGGACTACCTGAGGGATCCCCCTTCAGGTGGCCAGATCCTTCTGATCACCCACGCCCTGCTGCCCCTCGTGCGTGTCTGGCCGAACAAGGATCAATTGGACATCCTCGTCGATGAGGAACTCCAGGTCCTCCGTCATCAGGTGTACAACGTCCCCCGGACGCATCACCTGCTGACGGATCAGCTCGTGATCGAGTCTGTCAACGCCACGTATGGGCGCGTGAGCGCGGCCGATCCTCGCGAGCTTGATGAACTCGCCCGGAACCGCCAGGGCGACGAGGTCCTCGAACTCTTCAGCAAGACGCTCCGGACGATCGTCAACCCGCATTGGGAGACGTTCGTCAATCTGGAGCAGTACGAGCGGGTCAAGGCCGGGCAGGCTCGTCAGCTCGCCTTCCACGCGGTTCTGCAGCCGTCCGTCCTGGAGGGCTTCCGCAGCGTCTTCATGGCGGCGGCCAACCTTCAGGACGCGGCCATTTTCACGCTGTGGGGAGGACGAGGTGTCACGTTCGAGGAGGACCTCGACTTCGGCCAGAGGCTGCGGTCCACCGCCCATACGAATGGGGACCTCCTGACGATCTACTTCGCCTCGCAGCGTGCATGGTCGCGCAGGCGACGTCTGGCGGCTACAGGGCCGAATGGGGAGACGACCCTTGACCTCATGATCAAGGCGACGGAGCAGCTCTTCGGCTTCGAGCCGTTCGTGTGGCAAGCCAACAAGGAGTGCCAGGACAACCCCTTCGGTCCGAATGCCGTCCGGCTGCCCCATAAGCCGCATGGCCTGAACAGCTTCCTCCATGTCGACAACGTAGCCTTCGTGTCGTCGCTGAACCCTCCGCCGGATCACTTCCGGTTCTTGGAAACCCAGGGGCTCACGGGCGACGAGGTCACGATGGCGATCTACTTCCAGGGCGCCTATCAGGCGGTGATGCGGACCTCGACGAGGGATCCATCCTCGACCACTCCGAAGCGCATCCTCGTTCCCGATTTGCCTTTGGCCGAGTACCTCCATGGGCTCTTCCCCGGCTCTCGTCTCGAACATCTGGAGATCGGGTTGGGGGAGGAGATCAAGAAGCAGGTAGGACGGCCCAGGAAGCACGCTTCAGGGAAGGAGCGGACTGCAGCATCCCGTGAGAGGGCTCGGGAAGAGCAGCTGAAGATGCTCAATGACCTCTTCTCCCTTCGTGCGCAGGATGCTGCCGAGAAGGAGAGTTGCCGCCAGAAGGACACTGATAGGGACTTCTGTAACGTAAACACTATATACCTTTATAGGGGTTTCGTTACAAATCTCACTTCAGGGACGGTGTATCCTGCGAAGCAGGCCTCCACGCCCCTTGGGTACCTGAAGCACCTTCCGGACGAAGAGTTCTTCTGGCTCCTCAAGGCCATGCATCAGAGGGTCATCACCACCAAGGAGGACAACTTCCTCATCAGCCCTGCCGTGTTTGACCCCGACCGGGTATCGGGCACCAAGAGGGGCAAGGACAATATCGTCTACCTCCGTCACATGTGGCTCGACTTCGAGAACGGTGATCTGCCCCCAGAGGAGGTCCCTGCCCTCTTCCCGTACCTGCGCATGGTGGTCGTCAACTCCTTCCACCACACCAGGAGGGAGCCTCGCTTCCGTGTGATCATCCCGACGACGCAGCAGATGACCCCGAAGGTGTACCGCCTCCTGTACGAAGCCGTACGGGCAAAGCTGGAGGACGCAGGGTATCGTGTAGAGAAGACGAAGAAGGACAAGACCCGCACGTTCCCTCCGCGTCGATCTGGTCTCGACTGGGGGAAGAGTGCCCCCACGAGCCTCTTCTACGCCCCCTCTCAGGCCCAGGATCCGGAGGAGAGCTTCTTCTGGATGTTCATCACGCCCGAACGCATCACCCTCGATCCATACACCTGGGTGGAGCACAGCGCGTACTTGATCAACCCCGACACGTCGAATCTTGATCCGCCCCCTCCCCTCTCCACCAAGGTCGATCAAGCCCGCGTCAATGCGGCTGTCGATAGATGGCGCATGTCCACTGCCTACCCAGGCGAGGGGAACGATCGCTTCTTCCGGTTCGCCCTCGACCTCAGGTCCACAGGGATGAGCCTGTTCGAGATCGAATCCATGCTCCGCATGGAAGCCGCCTACGGACGATCTTCGGACGAGCGAAGGGCCCAGATCCCCTCGATCATGAGCAGCCTCCGGCAAAGGTCCTGACCGCCCCCACGTCGATCTCGCAATCCGTGCAGCGCACCGACACGGATGTCGCCGGCACCATGGCCGGCACCAGCACAGGGGCCGCTCAAACGGAGCCCCTTCCGACACCCCTAAATAGGAGGACAAGACCTGAACAGGAGCGCGCCATGGCGCAAGTAACCCACACGATGAAGCATCACCAGGAACATACGCCCGCTACAAGAGAGGAGCTGAGATGGCGTCTCCCCATCGATCTCCTCGTCTTCCAGCTGCTGGAGACGTTCGAGAGCTTCACCAAGTTCGATCCGCGCGGCTACAAACTTCACCTTCTCGGCCTCCCGTCACACGTTACCACAGTAGCAGCGACCACGGAGGCACTTGAGCAGGATCCGGACGTCGCGCTCAACACCCTCGATCGCGTCATGGACGCGGTGGACGGATATCTGGGCATTTGCGAACTCGAAGAATGGCCTGAAGACGCCGCCCGCCTTCAAGTGTGCTGGGACCAGTTCGACGAACTCCTCGCAGCGATGCATCTGACGATCCGGGGCGGTCCCAGGATAGCCGACCTGGGGACCACCGGCGTCGGCGATACGAGGCTCGCAGCATGATGTCGGAATCGATGCACCGGGCCGCTCGGCCCGGCGTTCGAGCATGGCTCGCTGGTCTGCTGTGGACGATCACCGCGTTCATGGTCCTCACCGGCATCGTCATCGCACCATTGATGAGCTGAGACGGCGCGAGCAGCACTAACACCCGGCTGACTTCTATCGCCGCACCAGACCGCGTCCGTCGGCGAAGCGCAACCTTGTCCATCGCCCACACCGCGGCTGCGTCGAGCCCGACGAGCACCCCAGCACCACCCTAACGAACCATCATAGACGACAACCAGATAGGCACACTGATGAACACCAATACCCTCGACCTTCCTGAATGGGCGTGGACAATCTGCGAGAAGTATCGGCTGCATGAACGCACCGACGAACCCATTGGAGGAGTCGCTGCTCTCCTGATGGATGCCGCTCACGGTCTGGAGCACGCGGCTCTCGCCATCTTCAAGGAAGACGCCCCGTCCTCGGACGCGATCAAGATCGTGACGGAAGCGTCCCTGATGATCAACGATGCCCTCAGGCTGGCCGGGATCTGTTCGAACCAGCTCTCTCCGGCGTCCGTGGACCGGCGGGAGGACGGCTCATACATCCGTCGCCCGGTGCCTGCTGACTAGGTTCCCGTGACCAATGTGCACCAGCTGTATCGGGCCGCCTCTTCGGCTTCGGAGCATCACATGGTCCCGATCCGCTCGAAGCGTCGAGCGGCCAAGTGGATCACGGCCGAGCGGCTTGGTGCCAACGAGGTTAGAGCGCCCTACTGTCAGCGGGGCTCAACAGAAACACCATAAATAAACGAGAACACAATCCGGATTGGACGACGTATATGACTCAACTTTCCCCCATCGCTCAGCTCGCCAAGAGCTGCATTCTCGATCTCTCCAAATCCTCTGAGGACCTCGACATGTTCGTCTCGACGTTCTTTGACAGGAAGGATCCCGACCTCTCTGAGGACGACCGGAGGCGGGTCCTCACCCTGGCCTATGAGTTCTGCTGGTCCCGTGCTGAGGCGCTGCAGCAGGATGCTCTGAACCTCGCCACTCGTTCTGAGGAGACGATGGACCTGGAAACCATTCTGCAGGCGCTCGGTCACAAGCGGCTCTCTGACGGATACTTCGACATGTTCAAGCGCATCGGCGCGTACCTGATCGAGAAGCAGAAGGAGGACGAGGTGAGGGCTCGACCGCACTGAAGCGGTGTCGCCCACACCATCGCGAGACTCGTTCTTCCTTCCGTGCCGCCGTCAGTGAGCGACGATGCCGCGTTGTGCAGCCGGGTCTCAGCTCACCGACCCTTCCGTACCCACATGAGCACCCCTTTGACGAAGCCCCTCCCCTCTCCGCAGCTTGTAAGTCGCTGCATCAACGCTGTGTCGAGCCACACAGCCATTCCGGCCTCGCTGAACGTCAAGAGTACTCTGGAGGCCATCTTGGACCGCTTCTTCAACTCCGAGTGTCCGCACCTCGGGGAAGAGGAGCAGATCGACCTCCTACACGCCGCGCTGGACCGCTGTTGGAAGGAAGCACGGTCACTTCAGGAGGAAGCACACTATCGTCGGGCCGTGGAGCCTGAGGAGATGGCGAACACTTCTGGGCTTCTGATGCACAGATCCGCGCGATATCAAGCGGCTGCCTGTGCTCTGGGGATACGGCTCCTCTAGATCACCACTCCGTCACAAGGAGCATGTTCCGACAATCATGCACGCGATCTTCAGAAGGAGGCGCGATGATTCTCGTGCCGGACGCGTCCCTTCGTTTCCGCGTGCTCGATCTGGAGACGACGGGCGCCTCGGCCAACGATCACGTCGTAGAGATCGCCGCAGTCGACCTGATCGGCCTTGACATCATCCCCATTGGCTCGCATCTCGTGACGCCGCTCGTTCCGATCTCGCCAGAGGCCTCTGCGGTCCATCACCTCACCGACAGCGACGTTGTAGGAGCCCCCGACCTGGAGGCGCTTCTACCCGTCTACATGGACATCGACCGAGTCGCTGACGTCGACGTGTTCGTCGCCCACAACTGGGCCTTCGAGGCTCAATGGCTCGGAGAGCACCTCCGAGGTCGACCGGCGATCTGCACCTACAAGGCCGCTATTCGGGTGTGGCCGGAAGCTCCTGGGCACTCCAATCAGACGCTGCGGTACTGGCTCAAGCCTGAGGGGCTCAGCTCCTCGATAGCCACCCCGCCCCACCGTCCGCTTCCGGATGCGCTCGTGACGGCGCACATCCTTCGTGAGCTGCTCCGGGTCGCCACAGTCGAGGAACTGATCACCTGGACCGACGAGCCCGCGCTCCTCCCTCGGGTGACCTTCGGACGGCATCGAGGCTGCAGCTGGAGCGAGGTGCCGACGGACTACCTCGCCTGGGTGGTTGAGCGATCTGAACTCGGACATGACATCAAGTTCACGGCCGAACATCACCGAGGCAGAACATGACCGAGGCAGACACGTCAGTGAGACACGATGATGCCCTACGTCCATTCTCGCCGCTCCCCGCGTGGTACTCGAAGGCCATGAAGAACTTGGGACGAGGATCACCCCTGTAGGTGATCCGCTCGCTGGATCAGCGTCGCTCGATACATTGGCCGCTATCCCGCCCGTCGCAGCTGCATTGGCTCGCTGTCCACTTCGACGATGTATGGACTTGCTGCTCGTGCGGGAGAGGCTCCGGCGAGCCATTCTCTGAGCTTCGTCCAGCGCCGCTTCGCCTTCTGTCCCCGTACGGCAATGCCGATGGCTTTCTTCTGCGCCACCAGCACCACGAGGCGCTTGCCTCGGGTCACGCCCGTGTAGAGGAGGTTACGCGCTAGCATGGTGTAGTGCTGGGTCGTGACCGGGATCACCACAGCCGGGTACTCCGACCCTTGGCTCTTGTGGATCGTAGTCGCAAAGGCGGGCACCAGCGTGTCGAGTTCGCCGAAGGGGTAGATCACCTCCCGCCCATCAAAGTTCACGACCACAGCACCCTCCTCCTCATCGATCCGAGCCACCATGCCGAGGTCGCCGTTGAAGACCTCTCGGTCGTAGTCGTTCTGCGTCTCCATCACCCGGTCGCCCGGCGAGAACGACCAGCCGAAGCGCTCGACGGTGGCCGGAGGGTTCGGGTTCAGCACCCGCTGAAGCTCGTGGTTCAGGTTCCTGGCTCCGAGCACACCTCGGTTCATGGGGCAAAGCACCTGCACGTCTCGTATGGGATCGAGCCCGAACTTCCGGGGGATACGGTTCGTCACCACCTCGATGAGCTTGGCCACTCCCTCCTCGGGCTCGGTGATCTCGACCACGTAGAAGTCGCTCTCCTCCCCCGCCTTGGGAGGTTCGGGCAGCTGGCCGCTGTTGATCCTGTGGGCGTTCACAACGATCCGGCTCTCGGCTGCCTGCCGGAACACCTCCGTGAGCCGCGCCACCGGCACCCGCTCCGAGGAGATGATGTCGGCCAGCACCTGCCCTGGTCCCACCGAGGGTAGCTGGTCCACGTCGCCGACCAGCAGCATACCGGCATGTTCAGGGATGGCCTTGGTGAGCGCATTCATGAGCGGCACATCGACCATGGAGGTCTCGTCCACCACGAGGAGGTCGCAGTCGAGCGGGTTGTCCTCGTTCTTGGAGAAGCCCCCATGCTTCGGGTCAATCTCCAGCAGCCGGTGGATCGTCTTGGCCTCAAGGCCCGTCTGCTCCGTCATCCGCTTTGCGGCGCGGCCTGTGGGAGCAGCGAGCAGCACCCGCACGCCCTTCGCCACCAGGATGCGCAGGATCGAGTCCAGCGTGGAGGTCTTCCCGACACCGGGTCCGCCTGTCATCACCGCGAGCTTGGAGGTCAGCATCAGACGGACGGCTTCTCGTTGCGAGGCCGAGAGAGTCTTAGCCGTCTTCCCCTCGACCCAGGCAAGAGCCTTGTCGAAGTCGATGCTGGGCCAAGGTGGAGTGCCAGAGGCCCGCTCGATCAGCCGCTCGGCGATCAGGCGCTCGGCCGCGTGCAGGCCCATGAGAAAGACGCACGGCTCGCCGTCCACCATGTCGGTGGTGACCTGCTCGCCTTGCCGGATCTCCTCGACCACAGCTGTCCGGATGAGGTCAGCCTCTACCTCCAGCAGCTTCTCGGCCAATCCGATCAGCGTCTCTATGGGAAGCCCGCAGTGGCCCTCATCCGTGGCAGTTTGGAGGGCAAAAGAGACACCCGCCCGCAGACGCTGAGGCGAGGTCTTCTCCACCCCGAGCTTCATCGCAATGGCATCTGCGGTCCTGAAGCCGATACCCCGCACGTCTTTCGCGAGGCGGTAGGGGTCTTCGGTCATAACCTTGATGGCCTCGTGGCCGTACCTCTTGAAGATGCGGACCGCTCGTGCCGTGCCCACGCCATGCGCGTGCAGGAAGATCATGATCTCCCGCACGGCCTTCTGCTCGGCCCAGCCCGAGACGATGCGCGACGCCCGCATCGGTCCGATGCCGGAGACCTCCGTCAGGCGCTCTGGGTTGGCCTCTATGATTTCGAAGGTACCCTCGCCAAAGCCTGCGACGATGCGCTTGGCCATGGCGGGACCGATGCCGCGCATCTGTCCGGAGGCGAGGTACCGCTCGATGCCCTCCACACCCGTGGGCGGGGTGGTCTTCAGGACATCGGCCTTGAACTGGAGCCCATGCACCCGATCCGACACCCAAGTCCCAGTGGCGGTAATCCACTCCCCTGCTCCGACCGCCGGAGCATGGCCAACCACCACGGTGAGGTCGCGCTTGCCGCGCATCTGGACCTTGAGCACACAGAAGCCATTCTCGGCATTGTGGAAGGTGACACGCTCCACCGTTCCCGCCAGCGCTTCCTTCGGTGCGCGGTTCTCGAACTGGGCGGGTCGGACCATCTGGTTCATGGGTCTCACCAGAGCCGCGTCGGCAGCCCTGCCTCTCCAAGCTTACGTCCGTCTCCGGGATCGGACGATGAGCGGACATTATCCATACACCGGGATTATGTTCTACATTTGTTCTCGCGCCAGAGGCAGGGTGCGGAATGCCGCATCGGAGCGGCCAGGCCTTAGGCTCTGGGTCTTGGGGCCGTCCTCCTGAGGCTGGTTCGACGGCCTGCCGAGGGGTCTCGCTGAGGACCTCCGCCTCAGTTGCCTTCAGCGCCCTTGGAGATCAGACCAATCCCGCCGAGGGGCGCCCAGTCCGGCCACCGATCTTCAGACCCCCAGTGCCACCCTGCGTGCGGGGACAAGTCCGCGCGGGTCGCCTCATCCGGAAGCGTGATCCCGATAGGGACGCGAACTGCAGTCCCGGAAGACGCGGCGAGGCCTCTGCTTCGAGAGTTCATTGGCGTGTAGCTTGTCCTCTCGGCGGGCTGGTAGCGGACCTCGCGCCGGCAATGCGGGCAACGTGAGGCCAAGACACGCCTGAAGGGCCATGGGCTGTCTGCAAGGCTCGGGAGAGCCTTCTGCGCCTTCTCATAAGCCTGGCCGTACCCTTCCATCGCTTGGACGATCTCAAGGTCGAGAGGGCCGCCACCTTGGCTCTCAACCGTGTGGACCAGCAGGACCTGGTTGCGACAGGTTCGGTGCCAGCATTGGTCCTCCCGGAGAACGAGCATCACGATCGCATGCCGGCCGTTCTCGTACCACCGCAGCTGCCGGGCGAGCGCACCCGCAACGAAGTCGGCAACGCTGAGCGAGAGCCCGTCCACATGCACGTGTGCACCTGGTCGTCCACCAGGGTCATTCCAGGTGGTGGTCCTGAACGCCGGAAGGTGCTGGTCCGGCTTACGCCAGTAGCCCTGAAGCGCTGCTGGCTCATGGGCGACAAGCCACAGGGTGCGAATGCCCGAGGCGGCAAAACGCTCCTGCCGCTGACGGTAGGCCTCCTTCCCCTGAAGCTGAACCTGGACCTCAAAGCCGATGGACCAAGCCTTGCCGGGACGGCGGCAAAGCACGTCAGCTCGCCACTCCTGCCCGTCAGGGGTTCTGCCCGTTTGCTCTGGAAGCGCCTCCCATCCTACTGCTGCTGCGCCGATCAGACATTGCGCTTTGAGATAGAGGTGGAGATCGCTCTCCTTAGCTCCCTCGGGAGCATGTCCTGGGGGGTGAGCAAAGAAGCGGGTGCCCAGGCGCGAGACCTTCGGGATTGCTCGCCTTCGGCTCCAGGGCATCCAGGCATCACGATCCTTCGCAGAGCTGAGCCCTTCCCAGGCTTCATCACTCATCAGCGGAGCGATAAGGGGCTCTCCCGATCCGGTAAAAGCGAGCAGCGGCATAAGCCGCTTATATCAGCCATGGCGGAGGTGAGCAGGTGTTCGTATTGCTCTGCGCTTGTGCAGCTTGCAGATCGCGCACATCCGTATTCTCGGTGGTGCCACGAACGCTTGCGAGCTATGAAAAAGCCGCCCCTCAAGGCGGCTCTCTCTCATCCTCTGGTCTCGAAGATCAGGCCGCCTTCTTGCGGCTGCTCTTCTTCTTTGCTGGCGTGCTCTTCGCAGGAGCGCTCACCGTCTCAGCCGTGTCAGCAGTCTTCGGGGCAGCCTTGCGGCGGTTCTGACCAAGGCCGAGGCTCTTTGCAAGCTCCGAGCGCTTGGCCGCGTAGCTCGCCGCCACCATGGGGTAGTCCCGCGGAAGGTCGTACCGCTCCCGGTACTGGGCCGGGGTGAGGCCGTGGCGAGCCAGATGCCGCTTCATGGACTTATAGGGCTTGCCGTCGATCAGAGAAATGATCGCATCGGGCGTGACCGACTTCTTCACCGAGACGGCGGGGGTAGGCTTGTCCGCCACCTTCACCTGAATGGGATTACTGACGTTCTGCAGCGCGGCATGCACGCTGCCGATGAGAGCCGGCAGTTCGGTGACTGGGACGGAGTTGTTGCTCACGAAAGCAGACACGATGTCAGCTGCGAGACCGATGTAGTCCGCAGAGGTGTTGGTGGAGGATAGTTGGTCGGTCACGTTGGGGCATCCTGATAGGAGGTTGTTTGTCCGCCGGTGTTCGATCTCGCTTGGCTACCGGAGGAGCAGGGCCCAGCTATGCACATGCGGCCAGAAACGCAAGAGCACCTGGATCTTATATCAAAATATGCGCTTAATATTCGACAGGCCGAGATACTTTGTGGGCTGCACATGCACCACGTGCGGAGAAGTCATGACCGTAGGGTTACAACCTGAACGCGGCAACTGCCACGGGAGTAGTTGCCGCTCCTCGCCGGGCGAGAGGTCTTGATGCTCCCGCGACGAGTAAGTCACTTGGCCGCAGTTCAGTCTGCCGAATGGAGTAGCTGGCAGCCCAATAGGAACTCCCTCTGCTCTCGACCCAGCCTTGTCTTTGCCCAAGCACCGATCCAGAAGGAGCGTCGAGTAAAACCTGGCTACGTCGAAGGAGTCCCATTGTGTCCCCTCGTGAGGTGAGACGCCCCCCGCGCATGGAGGCTCATCGAGAAGCCGACCACAGCATCGTGATCACCGGCGCCGCAGGCGGGATCGGGATGGCGATCACGCGCCGGCTGCTTCACGACGGCTGGATCGTCGTGGCGACCGACGTCAGCCAGGAGGCTCTCGATGCGACTGCCGCGGCCGTGAGCGCTGGCCCGCGTCTGCGGTTGCTCCGAATGGATGTGACCAACCGCTCCAACGTCGAGGCGGTTGCGTCTGCATTGAGCAGTGAGGGGCAAGCCGTCGCCGGGCTCGTCAATGCGGCGGGCCTGCTTCAGGACGCGACACCCTTCCTGTCGATGGACGCCGAGCAGCAGCACGCCATCTGGAACGTGAACAATTTCGGCGTTGTCACCTGCACCCAGGTCTTCAGTGCCGCTATGGAGAGTGCCGGTGGTGGATCCATCGTGAATATCACCTCGATCAACGAGCACCGCCCGCTGCCCCTGCATCCCTACGCCCCCACGAAAGTGGCGCTCGGCGCGCTCACAACACTCACGGCAGGCGAGCTCGGGCCAGCGGGCATCCGCGTCAATGCCATCGCGCCGGGCTTCACCCTCACCCCGATCCTCAAATCCAAGATCGCGGCGGGCAAACGGGACGTGAGAACGATCGAGGCCCACACAGCCCTTGGTCGACTTGTTGAGCCCGAGGAGGTTGCGGCGCTCGCGAGCTTCCTGATGTCCGACGACGCCAGTGCCATCGCAGGCGCAAGCATCCCGGTGGATGCCGGCTGGCTCGCGACGTCTCACTGGATGAACTTTGCCGAACTGCAACACGACCGTCCGAGTTCCGGCTCCAGGGCGAGTGGGCAGGACTAGGAAAGCGCCCTCATGAATCTGCACGACTACACGCCGCCAAGCCCCTTCGACAGAGCTGCAATCGCGTCGGCCGTGGAGGCTCTCGCGCACCGCTTCGGAGACCAATTCAGCGCCAACCGGGCGGTTCGCGAGCAGCATGCCAACATCACGAGCTGGCACCCCGTCAAAGTCCCGGACGGGGTCGTGTACCCCACATCCACCGCGGAGGTGAGCGAGATCGTCTCGATCTGCGCCGAGCGTCGCGTCCCCATCATTCCGTTCGGCGTGGGAACATCCCTCGAAGCAGGCGTGAACGCCCCGTTCGGCGGCATCTCGATCGACATGGGCGGTATGTCCCGGATCGTTGCCGTCCACGAGGATGACATGGACTGCATTGTCGAGGCGGGCGTGACGCGCAAGCAGCTCAACGCTCACCTGCGCTCCCAAGGCCTGTTCTTTCCGATCGACCCTGGTGCGGACGCGAGCATCGGCGGCATGGCGTCTACGCGAGCGTCGGGCACCAACGCGGTCCGCTACGGCACCATGAAAGACAACGTGCTGGCGCTGACGGTCGTGATGCCCGATGGATCGATCCGCAGGACCGGCACGCGCGCCCGCAAGTCCGCTGCAGGCTACGACATCACACGCCTCTTCGTCGGAGCCGAGGGCACCCTCGGTGTCATCACCGAACTGACGGTGAAGCTGCACGGCATCCCTCAATCCATTGCCGCCGCGGTCTGTCCGTTCCCAGATCTCGAATCAGCCTGCAACGCGGTGATCGCCACGATCCGGTATGGCATTCCGATCGCGCGGATCGAGCTTCTCGACGAGGTTCAGGTGCGTGCCTGCAACCTGCATTCCAAGTTGACCCTGCCGGAGATGCCGACGCTCTTCCTGGAGTTTCACGGCACCGAAGCTGGCGTCCGGGAGCAGTCCGAAACGGTTGCGGAAATCGCCCGAGAGTTCGGCGGTGGCCCGTTCGACTGGGCTGTCCAGGCGGAGGATCGCACGAGGCTTTGGGAAGCGCGGCACAACGTGTACTGGGCCTGCCTAGAGCTACGACCGGGGTCGAAGTTCATCGCAACCGATGTGTGCGTCCCCATCTCGCGGCTCGCGGAGTGTATGGTGCGGACAAAGTCGGATATCGAGGCGACGGGGCTCGTGGCGCCGATCGTCGGGCATGTCGGCGACGGAAACTTTCATGTCTCCGTGATGGGCATGATAGACGACGCCGAGGAGATGGGTCAGATCAAGGCTTTCATCGATCGCCTGAATCAGCGTGCGCTCGACATGGACGGGACCTGCACAGGCGAGCACGGCATCGGCGAGGGCAAACAAGAATTTCTGTTCCTGGAGCACGGTGCCAATGTGGAGACCATGCGGTCCATCAAGGCCGCATTGGACCCTCTCAACATCATGAACCCAGGTAAGATATTCCCGTTAGCGCCCTCACTGTCCTGAGCGACCGTTCCAGAAGGCGAGAGATGGCACGGTGATAGCACGAGAGCCACCATCCTTTAGGAGCGAGCCGCGTCGTACCGACGGTGGCTTGTTCCTGGCCCTTAGGGTGTACCCTGAGGACGCCGAGACGATTGCGGCCTTTGTGCAGGGGCATGGCATCAAGCCGATAGCGCCTGAGGACTTGCATGTCACGCTCCTGCGGCTGAACAGGGGCGCGTTCGACCTTGAAGGGTTTCCAGCTTTGGCTGAGGTCCGGGCTAGCATCGGGACCTATGGGCTCTACTCCAGGGCCGAGCATGGCATCAACCGTGCTGCGTATATTGCCGTGGAGAGCGATCCGATATTGGCGGCGCGTACAGCCCTCCTCAAGGGGTACCAGGGCATCCCTAACCCGTTCACGACGCCTGGCGGGGCACTCAAACCGGCATTCCGGCAGATGGTGCGTACCCCCCACCTGACTTTGACGTTCCAAAGGTCAGAGCACCTTCTGACGATCCCCGTCCCGCTTCCCAAGATCCGGTTCACAAAGGTGATCGCGAACCGGCCCAATCCATTTTGGCACCGGCGTCACCTATAAGGCTAACGGTGATGCCTACTCCGCGGCTTCGACTGCACGCTCGCAGGGGCGACCACCAACAGCATAATCGCCTATGCTCGCCTGCAGCAGCATGGTTCCTATCTAGGCACGATTGAGCTATGCCTGCCTTTGCCGTTACCCCTGCATTGCTTCATAGACATAGGCGGTTTAGCCTCCCACCCGAGTTGTAGTGTGGCTTGCCATGATGCTAGGGATCTCGGCTAGCAGTTCACTCGCAAGGAAGCCAAGAGGACCGCGACTGTACGTGAGGCGGTTTCCAGCCTCCCCGTGCAGGTACACGCCCCATTGAGCGGCCTGGACGGGCTGAGCACCACAAGCCAACAGTCCCGCGATGATCCCGGCCAGCGTATCTCCAGATCCCGATGTGGCGAGGCCGATCTTTCCCTCGGTATAGATCGAAGCAGACCCATCCGGGGCTACGATGTGGGTGTCGCTGCCCTTGAGGACCACCACACACTGAAGCAATGCCGCCGCCTTGTGTGCGGCATGGTAGGGGTTGGACCCAATCGCCTGTTTGTCGATCCCGAGGAGCCCTGCCATCTCGCCCGCATGAGGTGTAATCACGACCCGACCGCCATGCCGAGCGACGCGGTCTCGTAGCGCCATGAGTCCCACGAGTGGAGCCGCGTCGAGCACGAATGCCGGACCCGGCTCGCATTCCTGGAGGCGACCTGTCAGCTCAGCGGCGACGTCATGATCCAGCATCCCGGGCCCGATCAGGATAGCGTCACACTTGGTCACCCGTTCCAGGAGCAGATCGGCTGAGGCGGGAGCTATGTCTCCGTCTGGCGTCTCGGGAAGAGCGACAACAAGTGTCTCCGGCAAGGCAAGACCGAGCGGCAGCGCAACGCGATCAACCGTGGCGACCTGGAGCTTTCCCGCTCCGGCACGCAGGGCCGGCGTGCCCGCGAGAAGAGCGCCTCCCGGACCGGAAGCGCTCCCGGCGATGACCAGCACCCTGCCCCGCTGGTTTTTGTCGCCTTCGGCGTCGGGCTCTGGCAGCGGATTAGAACTCAGGGAGGCCGTTGTAATCACGAAAGTCATCGTGCCGCTACCTTGGCATCGGGCTCCGACGTCACCGGCGCCCCGGCCTGAATGAGAGGAGCAACGAAGTTGTACCGATGCAGGACGAGGCCGCCGTTCTGTCCGATCGAAGGGTCAAGCCGGTACTCCGTGACGGAGCAGTTCGCGACCTCCGCTTCCGCATCGATGGCCAGGATCTGCTGCTCGGTCATGGTCTCAAGAAGGTACCGAAGGCACAGCACCACCACCTGATGCCCGACGATCAGCACGCGGCAGCCGCTGTGATGAAGCGAGATCGTGTCGAGCGCACTACGCAGGCGCAGGATCACGTCGCACCAGCTCTCGCCACCCGGCGGGCGATGGTAAAACTTGCCAAGGAGGCGACGGAACTCGGCCTGTTCCGGATGGAGCGCCTCGACGCCTGTTCGTGTCAGCCGGTCGAGGATGCCGAACTCCTTCTCGCGCAGCCGCTCGTCGACCGCGAGGGCCTGGCGCTCGGTGCAGACGCCGCCCTCTGCCTTAATGAGTTCTGCTGTTCGCCTGGCCCGCACATAGGGGGAGGTGAGAACCACGTTCGGTCGTTCGTCCGCTGGGAACTCGGAGAACCAACGGCCAAGGGCACGCGACTGAACCTCCCCAAGGGGGCTCAGAGGCACGTCGACGTCGCGGTGGGCGATATCGATGTGAGCAAGACCCGCTGCATGGGCCGCATCGCGTGCGACATTGCCGGCGCTCTCGCCATGTCGAACAATCCAGAGGCGCTCCGGCCAACGCTGGGGCATCATCATGGTCGAGGACACAGATCACCTTAGCGGACTACTCTCGAGCTTCGAGCTCAATGGATGTGGCAGAGCTTAGTTCCACCGGCCCTCCCGCTGGTCGCCCAACGCCACGCTCCGCCTTGGCTGGACGGCACATCATCTCTGAGTGCAGATGAGGGAAATGCTCTTGGCTCCAAATAAGGCTTCGGAGCCTGCCAAGTTTGTGCTCGGCACGGCATTTCAGACTTATCTGTATGGTCCTGGTTGCGGTAACGGCTGCAAAGGACCGATGGTGCGTAGTCTACACGTCGCGCCCAAAACCCACTGCCTCCTGGACCGAGCACCTCAGACGTGTACCCTACTAGCGGCAAACGGTGTCCCATGAGCGAACACGGAGAAGATTGGCGGTCCAAGGTTGAAGAGGAGGGTGACTCTGCCCCCCAGTCAGACGATTTCACCCGCGGTCAAGAGCTGGGCCGAGGGCGCGAAGCCAACACCCCAGGAGAGATCCCTGCGCGCGGCTGGACGGACATCCTCTGGCGTGTGCTGTGGGGGATCTCGGATGACCGTATTCTGTCCACATCGGGTGGGGTGGCGTTCTTCGCACTGCTGGCTGTCTTTCCAGCTATTGCTACGATCGTGTCGCTGTATGGGCTCTTTGCCGATCCCGGCACTATCCGGGGCCACCTGTCCCTTCTCGCAGGAATCTTGCCCGGCGGCGTGCTGGAACTCCTCGGGGAGCAGATCAGTCTGATCAGCACCCAGGGTCATGATACGCTCAGCGCAGCCTTCGTCACCGGCTTCCTGGTGGCACTCTGGAGCGCAAACTCTGGGGTAGCAGCGCTCTTCGATGCTCTCAACGTGGTGTACGGCGAGAAGGAGAAGCGCAGCCTGGTACGCTTCTATGCCACAACCTTTCTGCTCACCCTTGGGATGATCGGCTTCACAATCCTGGCTATTATCGCCGTGGTCGTTACGCCTGTTGTCCTCACCTTCGTCGGGTTTGTAACCCCAGCCGAACGGTTCCTGGCGGTTCTGCGTTGGCCCGCCCTTCTTTTGGTCGTGGGGGTGTGGCTTGCTGTTATCTATCGCTACGGTCCGAGCCGCCGCAATCCAAAATGGCGTTGGGTGAACTGGGGCAGCGCAGCAGCAGCCGTGCTCTGGCTCTCGGCATCCATGCTGTTTTCCTGGTACGTCGCTAGTTTCGACAGCTACAACAAGGCCTATGGCTCACTCGGCGCAGGCGTGGGCTTTATGGTGTGGATTTGGCTGTCAGTAGTGATTGTCCTGCTCGGGGCCGAGCTCAATGCTGAGATGGAACACCAGACTGCAAAAGACAGCACCGAGGGGACACCGAAGCCACTTGGGGCCCGTCGAGCCAACATGGCGGATCATCTTGGCGCGTCACAGGGTTAAAGCGCAGGCAATGCGTCCAGGCCGTCCCATTGCTTGATCCAGCCGAGTGTAGCGGCGAGGCAGAGGAGGCTCATGCAGGCTCCTCACCTCAACCTTCCAGCGCGTTGCGGCGTGCCGGCTCCACGATAACATTAGGCGACCGCTCATCAGGGGCACTCTCTAGCAGGCTCTGAAGTGCGCCTGCGGCAACTGCATTGGCGGTCTCAGCTGAAGTCTCTCGCGTGAGCTGCCGTGCACCAGAGGATGATCCTACCTCTTCCTGCGCTGATCTTTCGTTTGCCGCCGCCATCACGTCCTGAGGCTGGATAAGCCCAAGACCGGCTGCATGCTCCGCCATGATCACGCTATCTGCGGCAAGAACCAGGCTGCTGCCTGCTTCTGCAACAGCCTTAGCGAGCCCTTCGATCTCCGTAACCCTTCGGGCATCCCGAGAGACATTGCGAATGTAGACAGCGAGTACGCGGCCGGGGTGCTCCTCGACGATCTGACGATAAGCCTCAGGGTCGTGCTGCCCACTGTCACCGATCAGGATAAAAGGCAGATCGCTGTAAAGCGCCAGCATGTTGCGGATCAGATCCTGCTTGTGATCCTCCGCTTTGCGCGGCAGCGGGCTCCTCCAGGAGACACCCCACTCCCTCAGGAACAGAACAGGACCCACAGGAATCCCGTGCAGGCTGAAGAACTCCTCCAGCACGCCATAGATGCCCCAGGGTGCACGGGAGACATAGAGGATCGGGTTGGCTTCATGGCCCGACACTCCTGCATGAAGAGCCCTGTACAACGCAGCCACACCAGGGAAGGCGACGCGGCTCTGGGCACCCTCGACGAACAGCCGCCAGAGCATGCCGAGCTTATTGGCGACGCCCGTATGCATGATCGTATCATCGATGTCGCTGATGACAACGTATCGGCAGCGCTCAGATGGGATGAAGATCTGGCCACGCGCCTCGACCCGCTGCGGCTCCTCAAGAACCAGGTCTATGGGGTGCCAGAGGTCATTGGGAGTTGGCTTTGTTCGCGGACGGAGATGAACTCTAAAGTAGCCGTCCTGATCTGTTGTGACCCGCTCTTCGGTGCCGCAAAAGCGAGCGGTAATCACGGGGCCAGCAATCGTTCGGCGGGCGAGACGACGACCAATGTCTCGCAGCTGCGAAGAGAGCTTCTCGTCATTGGCAGAATGCCCGGAGTGCGATTGCCAGTACACACGACCAATGAGGAAGACTTCAGTCCGTGACCCATAGCCTCGGTAGGGCTCGAGAACGATACCGCTCCTGCCCTGAGCTGTGCGCACTGGGCGCGCAACAATGTTCAGGATTCCCTTTGCCGCCCTTCCCAAGCGCCTAAGGATGCCGCGCTGATGTATGACTTTGGTCACGCTGCTGCCTTAGCTCCGGGATCGGGTTGTCTGGACTGCCAAGCTGGGACGGTTCGTGGGTTCGGGCCGCGCCTCCTCCTGGTTGGATCGCGGGTGCATGTAGATTTCGCGGACTGGCCGCGGCAGGGCTATCCCGTGCTCGCGGAACAGCTTCCACAGCTCCAATAAGACTTCACCCTTGATGTTGTGGATCCCGTTGGTCGCATCAGCAATCCAGAATCGAAGTTGCAGCTCAATTGCATTCTCGCCGAAAGCTATCACAAGTGGATTGGGTACAGGGCTCTTGAGGATGCGAGGCGGCCGACTGGCAGCCTCCTTCATCAGTGCCAGCACCAGCTCGAGGTCAGCATCCAGGGGTGCCCTCACGTCCAGCTTGAGCCGCACTCGGTCGCTCTTATGCGACCAGTTCAGGACCTGCTGCGTGATGATGTCCTCGTTGGGGATCAGGTACTCAGTCCCGTCTCGCGTCTCGATGGCAACGTAGCGGGCACCTAGGGTTGATACCCAGCCATAGGTGCCGCCGACCTCAATCACATCACCAGGTTTGATCGAGCGGTCCATCAGCAGGATGAAGCCGCTGAAGAGGTTTGACACGGATTTCTGTAAACCCAGCCCGATCCCCACACCAATCGCGCCAGTCAAAAGAGCGAGCGTGGAGAGATCAATGCCTACGCTTGTGAGGCCAAACACGACAGCAATCGAGATAAGTATGACCTTGAGGAGCTTGCCCAACAGCACTTGAGCGCGTGGGGTAAGATCCTTGACCCGTGCGATCCGTTGCTCGAACAGGCGGGAGGCCACAGTCGCTACCCACAGCAGCAGGGCGAGGGAGAGAAGGCCCTTGAGAACGCTCAATGCTGAGAGGCGAACAGTTGCCGTCGTAAGAGCCAGGCTGTCTAGGACATCCAGGAGCGGATCCAGCAGATTGACGATGTTGAGAGCGGCCAGCGTCCAAGCCGTCAGCGCCACGAGGCGAGCCAGCGAGCGTGAGGGCACGAGATCGGCAACAAGGCGGATCAAAAGCCATGCGACAAGCAGGTTGACGGCCACGCGCGCGACATCGTGCGGCCAGCCTCGCTGCGCCGCCACCGCAATGGCCACCCAGAGCCCCAGCGCCCATACTGCCGTCGTGATGAGAGGCACGATCCGGTTGATGATCCAGTCGCGGCGGGCTGCCCACTCGCCTGAACCGTCAGTGAGATCCTGGCTGATCCACTGGCACGTCCATTGGCGGATCGGACGTGACACAAGCCAGGCGATAGCGCCAGTCAGTGCAATAGCAGGGAGTTGAGCTACGTTAGCAACGGTGACGATGTCGGCCAGAAGCCATGCGATTAGCCGCTCCAGATAGACAACGCTTGCCTCAATTGAGATCATCATAGCAGCGCTCCTGCGCCACTGTTCAGTATACCAGTTGGACAATTAAAGCAGTCTGGTCGAGTTCCATGCCACGCAAGGCATAGCTGAGACGACACAGGAAACTGGCGCGGCCTTCTAAAATCATAAGTTGGAGACGAAAAGAAATCTACAGCGCGCAGTTACATTCTGCGACCTGCCAGCCACGCCTTCACGTCGGAATCAGCTTGATCCTTTGAAAGGCTGTAGCTCTTCATAATTTGTGCCGAGAGAGCCTCGGGGCTCTTAAGAGCTTCAGCCGCAGCCGGTGTAAGCTTGGTCCACTTTGCAGAAATGTCCTGCGGAGAGACTCGAATGGTCTCGTAAACAATCATCTTATTCTCCAGATTTTGCGTAGATCATATCAATCTTAATGCGCCATCTCATGGAAGTACAATGGTATTATTCAGAAATGCGGCCTGTTCGACCTTGAATTTTTCCTGCGACCGAGCGTTTTCCTCCTCTTGAGGGAGGAAGACGATGCTGACCGACGCACAATAGATGGTGCTGGAGCCGCTGATCGAGACGTGCAGGCGCAAGGGCAAGACCGCACCACCACACCTCAGGACCAACCACCTAGCCAGGATTTCTGCGACACAGGCTTCACCGATATCGGGAATTGTTCCATCCTCATAGTGTCGCAGGACAGGGCAATTCTGCGGAAATGGTATTGCACCTAGAACAATCAGAGTACGAGTGACCTGAGTGAACGGCGGCTCAATGGGCTGCCGTCGCGAGGCGCATGGCCGTTTTCCAGAAATGCGTCCGCCACACGCGGTCCGAGGCAACATTCACCTCGGCCAGGGGGCAGGACCATGAGACGGAACAACGATATCATTGTGTCGCATGCGACTAGCGAGGAGCACCTCAAGCGCGGCCTAGCACTCCTGACGGCTCAGACTCGGTTGGACATCAGCATACCGAATTGTTTGGGCATCAGCGGCGAATCCCTCGAAAGCCAGGGGGCAGGCAGCGTTACCCAGGCCGAGTTCAATCGCAGCATTCTCGAAGCGAGCGCGGACTGCATCAAGGTTCTCACCTTGGATGGTCGCGTGCTCTCCATGAACGAGCATGGCCGCGGCTTGATGGAGATCGACAAGGTCGAGCAGTTGAAGGGGACGCTGTGGATCGAGTTCTGGTCCCACGATCAGCGCCCCGCCGTTCAGCGGGCGATCAACGCCGCATTGTCCGGTGATGTCGGGCGATACTCTGGATACCGGCCCACGGCTAAGGGCAGACCAAAGTGGTGGGACGTGGTTGTGACACCGATGCGCGACGCCCGAGGAACGCTCACGCACCTCCTCGTCGTTTCGCGTGATGTGACCACCGCACGAGATTACGCCGAAGCCGGTGACCTGCTGGCTCTGGAACTCGGCCACCGCATCAAGAACATCTTCGCTCTCGTCAATGGGCTCATCACCCTTGCGGCTCGTCCCAATCCTGCCGTGCAGCCCTTTGCGGCGACCCTGCGGGAGCGCTTCACAGCCTTAAGCCGCGCCCTCGACTATGTCGTGCCCTCGAAGTTAGCCCCTGCCCAGCGATCTGCAACGACATTGCAAGGGCTTCTGGGTGCTCTTCTCGGCCCTTACGAGGATGCCGCGCATCACAAGCGACGTTTTGTGATCCGGGGGGATAACCCTGCGGTCGGCGGTAATTACCCACGCCATCAGCAGGAGCGGTTTTAGGCGCTGACGGTAGCGAGGATGGTGCCGAAGATGGAGGCACCGGGTGTCAGACGGGCTGTATCAACGACGGTGCGCACCGCGGCCTCACCTTGAGCGGCCCACAT
>DATAGO010000011.1:0-107838 GCA_036263675.1 Microvirga sp.
AGACCTGCAAGCGACGATCAACCGCTACATCGCCGAGCACAACAGCAGCCCGCGCCCCTTCGTCTGGACCAAATCCGCCAAGGCCATCCTCGCAAGGGTCCGCCGAAACCCTGAACCTTCCGAATGAGTCACTGCACTAGCATGTCGCTTCTCTGACAAACTCCGTAGGCGTAGTTTCCGGCATCCACCTACTCTCGCAAATCTAACATCAGGCCGCGATATCCGGCTGTGTCATGACTCTGCCGTGTGGCGCTTGGCTGACGCACGTTATCTCGTATATCGTCGCCAGAACAAGATTCACGTTTAGAATGGGGCAGAGTAAGTGACTGACGAACAAGTTCCCTTCGGACCTGCTGAGTTTGCGGAGAACCCCGAACCGCGGTGCCCGTGCCTTCTTCTCCTTGATACGTCGGGGTCAATGTCAGGAGCGCCAATCGATCAGCTTAATAGCGGCTTAGCGACGTTCAGGGCAGAGGTTTCCCTGGACTCATTAGCTTCGAAGCGGATCGAAGTTGCAATTGTGACGTTCGGACCAGTTCAAGTTGATACGAGCTTCCAGCCGATGCAGCATTTCTTTCCTCCGAATCTGTCCGCATCCGGCGGGACACCGATGGGGGAAGCTATCGAACGAGGTTTGGAGCTTCTCCGAGCGCGTAAGGTGGAGTACCGTCAAAACGGGATATCGTACTACCGGCCATGGATTTTCCTTATTACCGATGGCGCTCCAACAGATAGTTGGTCGAAGGCTGCTGAATTACTCAAGACTGGCGAAAGGAATAAGGAATTTAGCTTTTTCGCCGTTGGGGTTGAGGGCGCCAATATGGACATCCTAGCACAACTAGGTGTCCGTCAGCCATTAAAGCTAAAGGGCCTAGCCTTTGCCGAATTATTTCAATGGCTTTCAAGCTCGCTGTCTGCCGTCTCCCGCTCGAATCCAGGTGATCAGGTGCCTCTGGTCAATCCGGCAGCCCCGAACGGTTGGGCTCTGGTAGGGTGACCAATCGTTGGCGATGGGCAGCCGCAAGCCGTCAAGGAACGTCGCATTTGCACTCCGGGACGCCCCGCCAAGATGCATTCTGTTGTTCTGGTGTGGGTGACTTTTTTATCGGAGTGGCATGTGACGGTGCTGGCTCCGCAGTTTACGGGGGAGTTGGTGCATTCATAGCTAGCAGAACTCTTCATAGAGAGTTCAGTGACTATGTGGCACAAACAGGCACAATCCCAGATAGTGACATCGTATGGACCTGGTTTGATCAGGTCCGCGATCGGCTTGGTGATGTTTCAGGCCGCCACGGCCTAGCACTTCGTGACTTTGCCACAACGGCTGTTTGCTGCATTTCAAATGGCAATGAAACGCTCACGGCGCACGTAGGCGACGGTGCCGTCGTAGCTCGTCGTGCAGACAGCTTGCTTTGGAGCGCGCTTAGCTGGCCCGATGCGGGCGAGTTCGCTTCATCCACGTTCTTTGTGACGGATGAAATATTACTAAAGTTACGGATATCGAACTGTCATAAACCCGTCGACTCTCTCGCTTTGTTTACTGACGGAATTGAGCGCCTTGCGCTCAATTTTGCCGAGAGTTCCGCCCATCAGCCGTTCTTCTCTGGGATGATAACGCCCCTACACACGGACCGCAGCAACAGTGGTCATCTAAAGGGATTATCTCGTCTGCTATACGAATTTTTGGGCAGCGAACGAGTTAATAATAGAACAGATGACGATAAAACGCTGCTCATCGCTGCGGTGTGACTATGATTAATTCTCTAGTTCTAGACAACAAAAGTGTAACATTAGGAAAGATGCTCGGAAGGGGCGGCGAAGGAGAGGTATTTAACCTTGAAGGGCGCGAAGACATAGCCGCTAAAATCTACTATCCGGCGCATCGGGCTAACCGGGAGCCGAAAATTCGGACAATGATCTCGGAGCATCTAGCCCTTCGTTCAAACCTTGTCTCATTTCCCCAACATCTACTTCTTTCAAAATCCGGCGAATTCCTTGGCTTTTCAATGCGTCTTGTGCAGAGTCACAAGCCAGTATTTGAGTTGTATGCACCTGCGGCGCGAAAAGCAAATTTCCCGAAGGCGAACTATCCGTTTTTGGTTCGGGCAGCCACAAACATATCTCGGGCTGTCGCGGCTGTACATAAGAGTGGTTGTATTGTCGGAGACGTGAATCAGTCTGGAATTCTGGTGTCTGAAAAGGCAACCGCAGCTTTGATCGACGCGGACAGCTTCCAGTTCAGCGCCGGGGGTAAGATATTCCCATGCAACGTGGGCGTCCCATTATATACCTCCCCCGAGCTTCAAGGGAAGAATCTATCAAGCATCGTGAGAACCGAAAATCACGATGCTTTCGGCTTGTCGGTGGTTATATTCCTTCTGCTTGGAATGGGAAAGCATCCATACGCCGGCACGTATGCAAAGGGCGATCTGCGGATAGAGGAAGCCATTTCCCAAAACCGCTTTGCCTACAGCAAGATACGTCGAAGTGATCTTCTAGTTCCGCCAGGGGCAATCAGTTTAGAAGATTTCCCTAACTACATTCGGCAAGCCTTCGAAGAGGCCTTTGGCGTAGGCGGCATTCGCCCTAGCGCAGATCAGTGGGTTAGCGTTCTATCAGAGCTTGAGAAATCTCTGACGCGCTGCTCGCGAAATCCACTCCACTGGTACCCAGCGGCAGCCTCAAAATGTACCTGGTGCCGTGTAGAAAGCGAGGTCGGAATTACATTGTTCGTGCCGGAAGCAGGCGCGACCCCGAGCTACAGTATCGAGGGTAAAGATTTAGACAGGCTGTTTAGCGACCTAACAGCCGTCGTCCTGCCCGATCTATCGATCATGCCCCCATTGCCGCAGTTACTTCCACCTGTGTCGGAGCGTGCAAAAAGAGCGAAGCATCCCGAGGTCGGGTTCTGGGGCAGTCTGCTACCATTTCTTGCACCTAAGCCCACAAACCTAGTTCCGGAATTACTACAGCAACTCAGCCGCGTTGATACAAACCTCAATTCAGCAATCGTGCGCTGGCGCCAAAATTCTGGCTTGGTAGCTCTCTACGAGATCAGGCGCGATCTGCTTGCAACTCCCAGGTTTAACGCCCAATCAGAATTAGCTGGCGTCATCGGTAAGAAAGCAATAATTGCCACAGAAGAAGCAAAGAGGAACTTTCTTCAAAGATATTTTATTCGAAATACGAAAATAAATGGCGTCGGCCCCAGTAAATTAGCCACGCTTTCCTCGTATGGTTTTGAGACGGCGGCAGATTTGGTTTCTAAAAGTGTTTCGACTGTTCCTGGTTTCGGTCCAGTCAACTCTAGGTCGCTTGTAGCATGGGCTCGTAGTCTCGAGGCTAAGTACGTCCCTACTGTTGACCCGGCGCTAACTCAGCGGATTAGGTCTGAGGCCGAGGCGGAAGTGGCTCAAAAACAGAAAGCATACACGGAAGGGTTCCGCAAACGATGTAGCGAGTTCCAGTCCGCGCTATCGATGTTCAATCGCCAAATCAGCGCCATTGACCCTGCAATCGCGTCGGCATGGCGTGATAGGCAACAAGTTGTAGCAGATTTGAATTATTTCGGCGTTACAGCGCCTGGGTTTGTAGCCCCTATCAACTCGAATCAGAACCCATCCGCGGGCTCTGGTCTGGGCTCTAGGCCTAACGTTGGCCCTGGACAAACCAATGCGGGATCGACAGTTAACCCGTATCAGACGTCAAGCACGGCCAGTCCTTCCTGTCCCGTATGCAGTTCCAAAATGGTGACCCGGCAGGCTCGAAGGGGACGGCTACGTGGGAATAGATTTTGGGGCTGTACGCGCTACCCCGTATGCACGGGTACTAGGCCGATCTAGCCGCGCTTGCTTGCGCGGCTAGCAAATGCTCCGGTTTGGCAGGCGGCACTCACGGAGTGCATTGGCCGGCCCATAAAGCTCCACTTTGCTAATGAGGGGAGTCGTTCTCTACGCGAAGGGATATGAAAGGGAACGTAGACAGGCCCTTCTTAAGCTATTGAGTAACATTAGGCGTGTAGACGTTTCTCAATTGGTTAAGCATCTGTTTTTGCTTAAGAAGCACTGGATTCCTAAACCGAAGGTCGGAGGTTCGAGTCCTCCCGGGACCGCCAGGCTTTTCATGGCCCGTGGAAAACGGCTACGTCTCGGCGCGACTCGCGCCCGTTCGGATGCCCTGCACGGGATCATCGGCCGCGCGGGCGTCCCCAGACTCGTTCCGCGCTAGACGTATTCACGGCGGTGCCGTCCGCCTCCGCCGGGCCTGGTGCACGAACGGCCAGACCAGGAGGGCGAGCGACACCAGCAGGAGGCCGGCGGTGAGGGGCTCCGTGAACAGCGGCGTGATTTCGCCGCCGGTCATCATCAGCCCGGAGCGCAGCTTCGCCTCCGCCATGGGCGCGAGGATGAAGGCGATGACGAACGGCCCGAGGGGCATGCCGGCCCGCTCCATGCCGAAGCCGAAGACGCCGAAGCCGAGCATCAGCGCGACCTCGAACCAGCGGTTGTTGTAGGCGAACACGCCGACGACGCAGAACACCAGAACGAGCCCGATGATGTAGGGCTTCGGCACGTCGATGACCCGCCGCAGCAGCGGGATCGAGGCCAGCATCAGGCCGAACATCACGAGCGTGGAGGTGAGCGTCGCGCCGATGATGGTGTAGACCACGTCCGTGTTGCGGGTGAAGAGCAGCGGCCCCGGCTGGATGCCGTGGATCATCATGGCCCCGATCAGGAACACGTCGGTGACGCTGCCGGGGATCCCCATGGCGATCAGCGGGATGAAGCTCCCGCCCATGGTGGCGTTGTTGGCGGCCTCCGAGGCCACGATGCCCTCCGGCGATCCCTGGCCGAATTCCTCGGGCGTCTTCGAGATGCTGCGCGCGAAGGTGTAGGCGACGAGCGAGCCCACGGCGGCGCCGACGCCGGGCAGGATGCCGATCCACGTGCCGATCGCCGAGGACCGCAGCAGGTTCCAGAACTGCCCCCGCCACTCCGCGAAGCGCAGGACGAAGCTGCGGCCCGCGAAGGCGATCCGGTCGGCGCGGCCCGACGGCGTCAGGCAATCCTGCAGCACCGTCGCGACCGCGAACATGCCGACGAGGACGGGCAGGGGGTCGAGCCCGCTCGTCAACTGCCACCAGCCGAACGTGTAGCGCGACGTGCCGGAGCTCGGATCGACGCCCGGGAAGGCGAAGAGCGCCCCGAGGGCGGCGGAGAGCAGCCCCTTGACGAGCGAGCCCTGGCTCACGGAGGCGATCAGCACGAGCGCGGTCAGCACAAGGGCGAAGTAGTTGAACGGGGTGAACCGGATTGCGATGTCGGCGAGCGGCTGCGTCAGGGTCGCGAGCGCCACCCAGGCGAACAGGGCGCCGAACACGGAGGAGAAGAGGCCGAGGCTCAGCGCCCGCGCGGCCTCCCCGCGGCGCGCCATGGGAAAGGCGTCGAAGGTGGTCATCACGTTGGCGGGCTCGCCCGGGATGCGCAGCAGCGTCGCGGTCACGAAGCCGCTCGTGATGGCGCCCGTGTACATCGACACGAGCAGGTTCATCGCCGAAACCGGCGACATATAGTAGGTGATCGGCAGCGTCAGGGCGATCAGCATGGAGCCGTTGATGCCCGGCATGCAGCCGACGACGAGTCCGAGCGCCGTGCCGATCACCGTGAAGGCGAGCTGCGTCGGCGTGACGAGATTGATGAGCGCCCCGATCAGGTCCATGCCGGCGCCTCAGGGAATGTCGGCGACACAAAGCCGATGAGCGTCCCGATCAGATCCATGCCGATGCCTCGCGGGATGTCGGCGACACGAAGTCGATGAGAGCTCCCATCGGATCCATGCCGGCGCCTCAGGGAATGTCGGCGACGAGCAGGCGCCGGAACACGTAGTCGAGCCCGAAGGCGAGAACCGCGCCGAGCCCCGCGGCATAGGGGAGCGCCGCGCGCCGGTCGTCCGACGCGATCAGGATCGCGACGGGCAGGAACAGCAGCGTCGCCCACTGGTAGCGCACCATTCCGCTGGAGAGCACGAGCGCATAGAGGCAGGTCCACGCGAACACCAGGACGGCGCGGAGCCCGTGTTCCGGCAGGCCCTGCGTCTCCTGAATCCCTTGCGTCTCCTGCCGCCTGGGCCGGACGGCCTGCACGAGCGCGAGAGCCGCCAGAGCGATCGTGATCCAGGCGACGCCGCCCGGCACCGCGCCCGAGCCGATCGGCTCGAACACGCCGGGGCCGAGCTTGCGGCCGTCCACGAGAAAGGCCCCCGAGAGCACGATCGCGAGCAGCGCGATCAGGATCTCGGCAGCCCTGGCGCCCGGGGCCGTCATGGCCGGGCCCGATCCCGTGCCGCCGGGGGGCGTCATGGCCGGGCCGGGTCCCGTGTCGCCCGGGGCCGTCATGGTCGAATCCGGTTCCGCGTCGCGGGGGTCACTTGCGCACGAGTTCGCGCGCGACCGGCTCCACGGCCTTGAAGGTCTCCTCAAGGTTCTGCCGGAAGGCGTCGCCGCGCAGGAAGTCGGTGGTCGAGGCCTGCTTGCGCTGCCCCTCCTGCACGGTCTGCGTGGCCATGGCCTTCTCGAGAAGGGTCGCGAGGCCTTCGATCGCCTCCTTGGGCGTGCCCTTCGGGGCGAACCAGTAATTGTTGATGCAGAACTCGTAGTTCAGGCCGAGGTCGCGGGCCGTCGGGATCTCGGGCTCGACCTCCAGGCGGCGCGGGCCGGTATAGGCGAGCGCGCGCACGCCCGTGCCCTTGAAGTTCTGGTACTCGGAGCCCGAGAGCATGGTGGTCTCGATCTGCCCGCCCTTGAGCGCCGCGTAGTTCTCCGCACCGCCGCCGATCTGCACGAAGCGGAACTTCACGCCTGCGCCGCGCTCCAGGAAGCCGCCGCCCATGTGGTTGAGCGCGCCGATGTTCACGCCGAAGAGGATCTGCGACGGCTTCGCCTTGGCCGCGTTGGTGAGGTCCTGGAGCGTCTTGTAGGGCGAATCCTCGCGCACCACGTGGTGGAGGCAGAAGCCGCCCGTGAGAGCGACAGGCTCGAAGTCGCGGTAGGAGAGGTTGCGGCCGGGATCGACCACCTCGCCCGAGAGCAGCGCCAGATGGACGAGGAGGAAGGTCGTGCCGTCCGGCGCGGCGTTCTTGGCCTGGATCGAGCCCACCGAGAAATGGCCGCCCACGTTGATGATGGTGATCGGCTGCGGGCTCAGGTTGTTGTCCTGGATCGCCTTCTGGAGCAGGCGTCCGAGAACGTCCGTGGTGCCGCCGGGCCCGAACGGGACGATGACCTTGATGGGCTTGTCGGGCCAGGCCCAGGCCGGAGCCGTGGCGGCCGCGACGGCGAGGGCGGCTCCCGCAAGAGCCTTGGCGATGACGTTCAACATGGCGTTCCCTTCCTGTGTCGTCTTCATTTTCGGTGGAGCGTAGCGTCAGGCCTCCGGGGCGGCAATTCCGGAGTCATGGATCGGGTCCTGTCAGGGGTGTGGATCTCGCCAGGCGCGGCCAACGCGGGCCGGCGGGCGATGCGGCGCGTCATGGCGATCGCCCCGGGGCACCCGTCACGGCGCCGATGGCGTCGAGCTTGGCGTCGGACAGGTAGCCGTAGCGGTTGACCCAGAGGCGTCTCTCCGCGGCCTCGAACGCCACGGCGACCCGCGCCCGCACGTCGTCGACGGGCCCGTAGCCGTGCGCGAAGGCGTGGACGGGAGTCGTGCCGGCCTCGCGCTGCGCCTGCCGGATCTTGCGCGCCTGCGCCTCGCGCCCGGCCGGATGCGGCTCCTCCGGCTCCGGATAGCGCACGTCTCCGTAAGCCAGCGGCCGCGATCCGTCGTCGAGGAGCGCCGACAATGCGCCTGCGAGACGGTCGGCCTCGCCGGTTCCACCGTTCGCGAGGATCGGGTCCGCATAGGCGCGCAGGATCATCGGCCAATGCATCGTGTAGAGCTTCACGCCGATGCCGCCGACGCCGAGCCCCGACACCGCCCGGGTGTCGAAGCCGGAGGCCAGCGTCCAGGGCGGCGGGAAGGATTGCGGCATGAGCGCGATGCGGCCCGAGCTCGCCTCCCGCAGGGTGTCGGCGCAGGCGCCGATGAAGCGGGTCACGATCGCGCCCTTGGCGCGCACCCAGTCGAGCACGCCCGGATGGCGCTGGAGGAAGCGCACCGCGTCGTAGCCGTCGAAGCGGACCTGCCCGCTCAGGACCGCGCGCCGGAGGGCGTCGACGTCGCGGCGCATGCGCTCCGGATCGAGGCCGAGCCCCGCCATGGCGGCGACCGCGTGGGGCGAGAAGTCGAAGAAGAGCGCATCGAGCGAGTAGGGCGGGTATTCCGGCCAGTCGAGCCGGATCACGTCGATTCCGGGATAGGCGCGCACGAGGTCGCGGATCAGGGCCTGCGTGTAGGCGAGGATGTGCGGGCTCGCCAGCGACCCGTTGTTGTCGACCCGCAAAGCCGGCGCCGATCCGTCCGGCAGGAGCGGGCGGTCCTCGGCCTCCGGCCCGCCGAACTGCACCCGGTAGCCCGGCGGGATTGCGGCCTGGACCTGGAGATGGACCTCGAGCCCCCGCGCCTTGGCGGCCGCGACGGCGGCTGCGACGATGCCACCCTCCGCCTCGCTCAAGGCGTCGGGGCTCGCGGGGGCGTAGCGCAGGCCGGCATAGAGGGAGCGGTCCGGCGCGAAGCTCGGGGCCGTGCGCACCCACAATTCGCGCCGTCCCCACAGAGGGCGGTCGAGGAGACGGACCTGTCCCGCGCCCGCGTCGATCGGCGGCTCGCGGCTGCCCTGTCCCTCCGCGGCCGGCGCCATGACGTAGGGCGAGGTCGCGACGGCGGTCGCTCCGGCCCGGCGCACGATGTTGTCGAGAACCGCGTCCACGCCCTCGTTCTGGAAGTATTCCGGCAGGACCGTGATGCCGACGCAGCGAGTCATGAGGGTCTCCGTGCCTGATCGACGGCGCAGGCGTCGCCGCCCCGAATCCTGCCGCGCGACTTGCCGCCCGTCCTGCCCGTGAGGCGCGGGCCGATGCGACGCGCGCCGCTCCTGCGGTGCCCCTGCGGGACCGGCCCGGGATCGTGCGCCGGCTTCATGGCGTGAGCGGCGTCGCGAGCGCCCCGTTGATCCGCTCCGCGGCGGCCCGCATGGCGGCGACCACGGCCTCGAGGTCCGTGGGCTGTTTCAGGTGCACGATCGTCGGCGTGGTCACCGCGGCGACCGCCTGTCCCGCGGGATCGAAGACCGGGAAGCTCACGTCGGTCACGCCCGCGATGCCCGCGCTCTCGCAGAGCTCGTGCCCGCGCGCCCGGATCGCGTCGAGCTGGCGCCGCAGGGCCTTGGCCCTGAACCGGCTGCCGAGCGCTTGCCTGACGAGCCCGATCCATTCCTGCTGCACCTCCGGCCTCTGGAAGGCGAGGAGGACGCGGCCGGAGGCGGTCTCCGACAGCACCCCGCGATGGCCGATGGGAACCGTGAACACGACGCCGCCCGGGTTCTCGACCCGGGCCACCACGACCATCTGCTCGCGGCTCTGGACCCCCAGATGGACCGACTGGTCGATCGTCCGCGCGGCGTCCGCCATGGCGGGGTAGGCGGCCTCGATGAGGTTCGGCGTCGGCGGGGAGCGCATGCCCATCTGGAACAGCCGGTTCGTCAGCGCGAACTGGTCGCTCCCGTTGGCGCGGGCGAGGTAGCCGCGCTCCTCGAGGATGCGCAGGTTGCGGAAGATCTCGCTCTTGGAGCGGCCGAGGTGCTGGGCGATCTCGGGCATGGCGAGCGGCCGCGACTCGCGGGCGAGCAGTTCGATGATGTCGAGCCCCTTCTCGAGGGCCGGCGCCGTGTAGCGGCGCATCTCCCGCGTGCTCATGCCCCGTGCCGAGATTGACAGCCGTTCGCCGCTTGTTTCCTCTATGCAACGGCATTTTGAATATGAAATGGGGGAGCCCCGATGGCAAGCCGTCCGAACGTGGTGCTCATCATGTCGGACCAGCACGCGCAGCGCATCGCGGGCTGCTACGGCGATGCCATCGTGGAGACGCCCCACATCGACCGGCTCGCGGCCGAGGGCGTCGTCTTCGACAACGCCTATTGCCCGTCGCCGATCTGCCTGCCGGCGCGCATGTCGGCGCTCACCGCGCGCCATCCCCATCGGCAGAGCTGCTGGACCAACACGGATTACCTCGCCTCCGACATCCCCACCATGGCGCATGCGCTCGGCGCCGCGGGACTGAGCCCGATCCTCGTCGGGCGGATGCACGCGCTCGGACCGGACCAGCTCCACGGCTACGTGCGGCGCGAGATCGGCGACCACAGCCCGAACTGGATCGGGGTGCCGCGGCACGACCTCGGACCGCTCGCCAACACCAACGATCCCTACCGCGCGAGCGTGGTCCGGTCCGGACCGGGCCAGAGCGCCTACGAGGTCAAGGACGTCGACGTGACGCGCGCCGCCGTCGCCGTGCTGGGGGATCTCGCCGCCGAGCGCCGCGCGGGCGGGGCGGCGCCCTTCGCGCTCACGGTGGGCTACATGCTGCCGCATCCGCCCTACGTGGCGCGCGCGCAGGATTACCGCCGCTACGAGGGCCGCGTCGGCGCGCCTCCGATCCCGCCCCCGGACGAGGAGCATCCCTGGATCGCCTGGTGGCGGGACAGCCGCGAGATCCGGGCCGTCGGGACCGAGGACGCGATCCGCGCCCGCACGGCCTATTACGCCCTCACGCACCGCATGGATGCCCTCGTGGGCGAGATCCTCGAGGCCCTGGACGCGCTCGGCCTCGCCGACGACACGCTCGTGGTCTACACCTCCGATCACGGCGACCACGTGGGCGACCGCGGCCTGTGGTGGAAGCACACCTTCTTCGACGAGAGCGTGAAGATCCCGCTGGTGATGCGGTGGCCGGGCGTGCTGCCCGCCGGCGAGCGCCGCGGCGCCGTGGTGAGTCTGCTCGACCTCGCGCCGACGGTCGGCGAAGCGGTCGGCGCGCCGCCGCTCCCCAATGCCGACGGGCGCAGCTTCCTGACCGTGGCGCAGGACCCGTCGGCGCCGTGGGTCGACGAGGTCTTCGCCGAATACTGCACCGATGCGACGCCGGCCTGGACCGGGGGCATGGCGGTGCGCCAGCGGATGATCCGGACCGGGCGCTACAAGCTGATCTACTATCACGGCTACCCGCCACAGCTCTTCGATCTCGCCGACGATCCCTGCGAGGAGCGGGATCTCGCGGGCTCGGCCCGGCACGCGCCCGTCCGCGAGGCCCTGACGGCGCGCCTGCTGGCGGATTGGGATCCCGTCGCCATCGACGGCCGGATGCGGGCGCGCGAACGCGACAAGGCGCTGATCGGGGCATGGGCGCGCGCCGTCGACCCGCCCAACGCCTATGTGTGGGCGATGCGGCACGAGGACAACTATCTCGGCCTGCCGGGCGAGATCGCCGAGGAACCATGAAAGCAGCCCCGGCGAGCGTCCGCCGGGCCGCCTCCTGCGCGGGAACAGGCCCCGCCTCAGGCGTGGGGCGGGCTGCGCGGCAGGAGGAAGGTGAGGAGCCCGACGGCCGGGAGCCAGGCGCAGAGGCGGAACACCTCGACGATGCCGACGCGGTCGGCGAGGAGCCCGAGCCCGGCGGCCGCGACGCCGCCGAGGCCGAAGGCGAGCCCGTAGAACAGGCCGCCCACGAGGCCGATCCGGTGCGGCACGAGGTCGATCGCATAGATCAGGATCGAGGAGAACGCGCTCGCCATGATGAAGCTGATCAGGACGCTCAGGATCCCGGTCCAGACCAGGTCCGCATGGGGCAGGAGAAGCGCGAAGGGCAGCGCGCCCACGATCGAGAGCCAGATCACCCGGTCGCGCCCGATGCGGTCGCCCACCATCCCGCCCACGATGACGCCGAACGCGCCGACCACGAGGTAGAGGAACAGCATGTACTGCGAGGCCTCGACCGAGACCCCGAAGCGCTCGATGAGATAGAACGTGTAATAGGACGTGAAGCCCGCCGTGTAGGCGTTCTTCGAGAACAGCAGCACGATCAGGATCGTCATCGCGAAGGCGACGCGGCCGGCCGGACGCCGGACCGCCGGCGCCTTCGCCCGGCCGCCCGCGGCCGCCGCCTGCTCGCGCCGCAGGGTGACGTAGCGGCCGGCGATCCAGGACATCAGGACCATGGCGGCGAGCGCGACGCCCGAGAACCAGGACAGGCTGGCCTGGCCGCGCGGGACCACCACCGCGGCGGCGAGGAGCGGGCCGATGGCGTAGCCCGCATGGCCGCCGATCTGGAACACCCCCTGGGCCAGCCCCTGCCGGCCCTCGGCCGCATGGCGCGCCATGCGCGTCGCCTCCGGGTGGAACACCGCGGATCCGAGCCCGATCAGGGCCACGGAGAGGAGGATCATGCCGTAGCTTCCCGCCATCGACAGGCCGAGCAGGCCGAGGAGGGTCGACCCCATGCCGGCCATCATGGCGTAGGGCCAGGGGCGCCGGTCGGTGAGGTAGCCCAGCGCCGGCTGCAGGATCGAGGACGTGACCTGGAACGCGAGGGTGATGAAGCCGATCTGCGCGAAATCGAGACCGTAGGATTCCTTGATAAGCGGGTAGATCGCCGGGATCAGGGACTGGATCAGGTCGTTGAGGAGATGCGCGACGCTCAAGGCTGCCAGCATGGGCAGGAGCGGCCGGGTCGCGGCGGAGGTCAGTGCGGTGGATGCCATGCCGGCAGGCATGGCGCGCGGGCACCGCCGGGTCAATGGCGGCGGGGGGACCGGCAGGCCTGCGCCGCCGGCATGGGAGCGGCCGGCCGGGGAGTCTGGCGCTCGCGCGGCATTCGCCTTAGAGCTCGTTCGGAACCTGCGGAGCCGCCTCCGCGCCCGGTGCGGTTGCGTCGCCACGGGAGCCGGACCCCACCTCACGCGACAACCCTCCCACGGGCCGGCATGAAGCTGCGCGACCTCCTGCTCCCGACGCCGGCGTGCTTCCGATGAAGCTGCGCGACCTCTTGCTCCTCGCGCCGGTGTGCTCCCCATGAAGCTGCGCGACCTCCTTCTCCTGGCGCTGGTGTGCTTCACCTGGGCGGTCCACACGATCGTGAGCAAGATCGTGGTCTCCGGCATGGAGATCCCGCCGCTCTTCTACGCCGCCCTCCGGTACGGCCTCGTGGCCATCCTGGCCCTGCCCTGGCTCCTGCCCCTGCCGCGGCCGCTCTGGCGCACGGCCCTCGTCGGCCTGCTCATGGGCGCGGGCGGCTTCGCCCTGTTCTTCACCGGCATCAAGACCGCGACGCCCTCGGGCTCCGCGGTGGTGCAGCAGCTCGGGCTGCCGATGATGACGCTCCTCTCGGTGGTGATGCTCGGCGAGATCCCGGACCGCCGGCGCTGGTTCGGCAGCGCCCTGACCTTCTCGGGCGCGATCCTCGTGATGTGGGATCCGGCGGGCCTCAGCCTCACCGGCGGGCTCGTCTTCGTGGCGGCCTCGGCCTTCGTGGGCTCGCTCGCCTCGGTGATGATGAAGCAGGTGCACGGCGTGCGGCCGCTCCAGTTCCAGGCCTGGGTGGGGCTCACCTCGGTGCTGGTCCTGACGCCGCTCACCGCCGCCCTCGAGGACGGCCAGATCGTGCGGGCCGCCGCCGCGGGATGGCCTTTCGTGGCCGCGGTGCTGTTCTCCGCCGTCGTGGTCTCGCTCCTCACGCACACGATCTATTACGGGCTCCTCCTGCGCTATCCCGCCAACCTCCTGGCGCCCCTGATGGTGCTGAACCCGCTGATGACCGTCGCCCTCGGGATTGCGGTCACGCACGACCCGTTCGACCTGCGCATGGGGATCGGCACCGCGCTCGCCCTCCTCGGCGTCCTGATCGTCTCGACCGGCGGCAACCCGATCGCCCGGCTGCGGGCCTGGGCCCGGGCCCGCGCGGACTAAGCCGTTTCGCCTTACACCGGATCAGCTCTTGTCCGTGGTGGGCCGCGTATTCTTGACGTGAGCCGGATCCCCCTCGCGCGAAAACGCTTTAGGCCTCACCCTCCAAGCGGCACCTCGATCGTGCAGGTCGCGCCCTCGGGCGGGTAGTCGAGGCTGACCGAGGCGCCGATGTCGGCCGAGAGGCTCCGGCTGATCAGGCGCGATCCGAAGCCCTGGCGGGTCGGCGGTTGGACCGCGGGTCCGCCCCGTTCCGTCCAGAGGAGGCGCAGCTTCGATCCGCCCGGGGGGCCGAGCACCTCCCAGGCGATCCGGATCCGGCCCTCCGGGGCCGAGAGAGCGCCGTATTTCACCGCGTTCGTGGCGAGCTCGTGCAGCGCCAGCGACAGCGAAAGCGACAGCGCCGGAGGGAGCCAGACCGGCGGCCCCTCCAGGTCGACCCGGCCCTCGCCCGCATGCGCGTCGAGGGCGCCGGCGATCACCTGGCTGAGGTGCGCGCCTTCCCAGCTCTCCCGCGTCAGCACGTCGTGGGCCTTGGACAGGGCGAGGAGCCGGTCGGTGAGGGCCTGCCCGGCCTCCGCGGTGGTCGCGGCGCCGCGCAGGGTCTGGAGCGCGATCGACTGCACGGTCGCGAGGGTGTTCTTCACCCGGTGGTTCAGCTCGTTGACGAGAAGCAGCCGCTGCTCCTCGCCGCGCTTGCGGTCCGTGATGTCGAGACCCGCGGACACCGCGCCGACGACGCCGCGCGCCTCGTCGCGCAGCGCCAGGGCGCTCACCAGGAGCGTGCGCTCCCGCCCGTCGGGGAAGCCGAACGTGAATTCCTCGCCCTCGACGGTCTCGCCGCGCAGCGCCCGCTGCAGCGGCATCTCCTCCCGGGGCAGCGGCTCCCCGTTCTGCGACACCCGGACCCCGGCGAGCGCCGAGTCCTCCGAGCCGAGCGAGCGCCTCTCGCCCTCGGGCACGCCCATGAGGGCCGCGGCGGCGCGGTTGCGGATCACGACCCGCACGTCGGGATCGTAGGTGAACCAGACCGCGGTCGGCACGGTCGAGAGCACGACCTCGAGCTCGTGCGTGCGCTCCCGCAGCACCTGCTCGGCGCGCTTGCGGTCGGTGATGTCGATGCCCGTGAAGGCGACCCGGTCCGGCGCGCGGCCCGGGCCCGGGAGCGGGGTGAAGGTCCCGAGCTCCCAGCGCGGGCCCTCGGAGCCGCCGACGGCGTACTCGGTCGTGACGGGGCCCCGGACCGCGAGGGCTTGCCGGCAGAGCGCCAGCCAGGCGCGCACGTCGTCCGGGTCGGCGTCGAGCGTGCCGGCGAGCCGTCCCTCGATCGCTCCGGCCGCCAGGCCGAACCGCGCCGCCATGTTGCCGTTGGCCGCGACGAGGCGGCCGTCCTCAGCCAGGACCTCCACGACCGCGACCGAGAGGCCCGCCGTGTCGAAGATGCTGGCGAGCAGGGCCTCGCGCTCGACCTCGCGCTCCCGTTCCCTCGCGCGCTCCGCGACCGCCGCGGCCGCGGCCGTCAGGGCCGTGCTCACGGTCGCGAACTCGCTGAAGGCGGCCGGCTGCGGCGGGACGGGGCCACCCCGGCCCAGCGCCTCCGCCTGCGAGGCGAGCGCCGCCGCGGCCCGGGTGAACCGGCCCCCGAGCCGGTAGGCCAGAAGGAGCGACAGCCCGAGGGCGCCCGTGCCGACGAGGCCCAGCAGGGTCAGGGATTGCTGCAGGGGCCGCTCGACCACCGCCCGCGCCACGTTGGCGGCGACGAGCCAGCCGGAGAATTCGGGCTTGTAGTAGCCCGCGAGCAGTTCGACCCCCTCCAGGCTCCGGGAGGTGAAGGTGCCGGCCTGGCCGGTGGCCTTGGCGACGTATTCGGGCACGCTCGGCCGGCCCGACACGTCCTCGTGCCGCGCCGATCGGGTCACGTAGGTGCCGCGCCGGTCGCCGACGCCGACGATCCAGCCCTCCGGGACCGACTGGCGGAGCGCGGCGTGGAAACGGGTCGTCGGCACGGTCACCGCGAGGAGGTGGATCGACCGGCCGTCCTGCCGGACCGGGAGCACCACCGGCACCCGGGGCTCGCCCGAGATCGGGCTGCGGTAGACGTCCCCCACCAGCGGCTGGCCGCTCTCCAGCACGGCGCGGTCTTCGGGCTGGAGCGGAACTGCCGGGGGGAGCTCCTGGCCGAAGGGAGTCTGCGTGTTGAGGTGCTGGCGCGGGCCGAGGTCGCGCAGCAGCACGACCGCGTCGCTGCCCGCCACGACCCGCCCGGCCTCCTCGTGGAAGCGGGCGAAGTCGCCGCCCGCCAGCGCCGAGGACGAGGCGAGCCCCTTCAGGAGGGCGAGGAGGCCGGCGAGCTCGCCGTCCAGCACGAGCGCGACCTGGCGCGAGATCTGGACCGCATCCCGCGCGTAGCGGTCGCGCTCGGCGGTCGCGAAGCGGACCAGGAGCAGGCCGGCGAACACCAGGAGCGGGATCACGACCGCCGCGATGAGCCCGAGGAGGTATCCGCGCGTCGAGCGCAGCCGCGGCAGGGTCGGGGCGCGGCTCACGGGGCCCCCGGGCCTCGCCGCGGAGGCCGACCGTGAGGCTGGATCGGGGCTCGGCTCACGGGACCTCCGGGACCCGCCGACGCCGAAACGCGATGCTGTCCGGCTGCGACATGACGGGCCTCGGTCGGAGGGGAGGGGCCCTCTCGACGTAGGGGAAACCCGGGGCGCCATCAAGTAGCCTGCGTTCGCCCCGCCCGTCCGGCGGGGCGAACGCACGGGATGCCGGGGCTCGCACGCGCCGCCGCGCTCCGGTCCACAGGTGCGGGCGGCGGCGCCGACCGAGAGCCGATCGGCCCGGGCCGATCGGCTCTCGTCTTCTGGATCGCCCGCGTGCGGGCCGGATCCGCGCGACGCGCGAACGCGCTAGTTCGAGCTGCCCGTCCGCCGCGGCGCCGCCTGGAGGAAGGCCTGCAGGTCCTTGGCATAGAACTTCGCCATACCGGTCGTGGCGTGCCCGCGCGTATCCTCGCTTTCCGGGATCAGGAGCAGCCGGCCGGCCTTGATGCGCTTCATGGCTGCTTCGGTGACGCCGGTCTGGGGCGGGTTGCGCTCGTCGTCGGCGGCGTTGATCAGGAGCAGGGGCGCCGTGATGCGCTCGAGGAGCGGCGTCGGGTTGTAGCCGCCCGAGGATTCCCACGCATAGACGAAGTCGTTCGCATCCGCCGTGAAGGGCGCGGCGAGGCGCTCGTCGACCAACTTGTCGGCCTTCTCGCGCGTCGGAGCGAGCTTCTGGTAGGCCAGCGTGCCGCCGTTCGTCGCCGTGGCGTAGAACACGTTGGCGAGCTTCATCGATTTCGGCTGCGCGGTGTAGTTGCCGCCGTTGTAGTCCGGGTCCTGGCGGATCGTCTCCGTCATCAGGCGCCGCAGCATCCAGTTGCGCGCGGCCATCTCGGTCGGCTGCGTGGCCATGGGCACGAGCGCGTCCATGTAGTCCGGATACTTGCCGCCCCACAGGAAGGTGTGCATGCCGCCCATCGAGTTGCCGATGACGAGGCGCACGTGCTTGAGCCCCAGGCCCTCGGTCAGCAGGCGGTACTGCCCGTCGACCATGTCCTCGGAATTGTAGCGCGGGAACTTCGCCTTCAGGCCCTCGGAGGGCCTGGTGGATTTGCCGTGGCCGATCGCGTCGGGCAGGATGATGAAGTGCTTCTTGGCGTCGAGCGGCTGACCTTCGCCGAACAATTCGCCCGCGAAGGCCGGCGTCAGCATGCTGGCTCCGGAGCCGCCCGTGCCGTGGAGCACCACGACGGGCTCGCCCGTCGGCTCGCCGATCGTCCGGTAGTGCAGGCGCACCTCCGGCAGCACCTCTCCGGTGTGGAACTTGAAGTCCTTGGCGACGTAGGTGCCTTCCTTGGGGGCCGGGTACTCCGCGGCCGCGGCCGCGAAGGCCGCGAACGCCAGGACGGCCACCGACGCCGCCCGCACGAATGGTATCAAGCTTCTCATGACGCCCTCCCAGGTGTCGTTGCAGCCGGTCCGACGGAGGTCGGACCGGTTCGTCTGGCGGTGCGGCCGCATCGTCGTTGCGCGGGTTGACTCCGCCTCGCGCGACGCGCTCGTCCCGTGCAGGCCCCTTTGGCGACCGGGTCTGCGTCGTTGCAGCATCGCTCCGGGGCCCGCGCGCCGCAAGCCGTCCGCCGCGATGCGCGTTCGATTGGGTGGGGCGCGGCGGTCCCGCCGCTCAGGGCCGGATCGCCGGCGATTCCATCCGTAGGCCCCGGGCGCGCTCGGCGAGATGGAGTTCGAGCGCGACGGCGTCCGGCGCGCCATAGGGAAACGGCTCGGCGCGGATGCCGGTGAGGCAGTTGCGGATGCGGCGCTGGAGCGAGCCGAGGCTCTGCCATTCGAGGCGGTAGAGCGGGTAGCCGTTGGGATGGCCCTGCGGGATCGTGCTGCCGCCGAGCCGGCCGCCCGCGTTCGCGTCGTGGCACTGGGCGCAGGCGAGGTCGAGCTGGCCGAAACGCGCCGCGAAGAGCGTGCGCCCGCGTTCGCGGTGGGGCGCAAGGCGCGGGTCGTCGGGGGGATCGACGGGAAGGCCGCGCGACTGGAGCGCCACGTAGGCCGTGAGCGCCAGGAGATCCGCGCTCTCGTCGGGCAGGGCCGCGGCTCCCTGGTGGCGCGTGCGGCAGAGATTCACCCGCCCCTGCAGATCCACGGGGCGCGCGCTCGCCTCGTCGTAGGCGGGATAGCGCGCCGCGACGCCGCGCATGCTCACGGGCGCGGCACCGTGGCACTCCGCGCAGGAGCGGCTCTCCGGGCCGGGCTTTCGCGACCACAGCGCCTCCCCGTCCTGCACCCAGAGCAGGCCCGGATTGGCGGTGTCGTCCCGTTGCAGCGCCTGGTTCTCCCGGCTCATGTCCTCGAAGCCGGAGCGCAGGCGGTCGGGCGGGATGCTTTGCGCACCTGCGAGCCCCCGCGAGCCTGCGGCCAGCGCGACCGCGGCCAGGGCTGCGGCGGCGCGGCGCCTGGCCCTCACGCCTCGACCACGAGGTTCGCGGTCTCGGTCTGACTGAAACCGTTGTCGCCCTCCCAGGTGAAGGTGAGCGTGCCCGTGCGGGTCGCGACCGTCGTGAAGGTCAGGAACGGGTTTGCGGCGAGCGCCGGCGAGAGGTCGGCGGCGAAGACCTCCTCGCCGTCGTAGCGGCACGCGAACCGGGTGACGATGTCGCGCGGCAGGATCTGGCCGTTGGGTCCGGGGCGGAAGCCCGTCTCCATCGGATGGGCGATCAGGACCTTGATCTCGACGACCTCGCCGGCCTTCGCGGTCTTCGGGACGTTGATGAGGGTGCGTGCCATCGGGTCTAGCCCTCCGGAGGGGCCGCTGGAGCGGGGGTCAGGGTGCGTGCCATCGGGTCTAGCCCTCCCTTGCAGTCATGTGCGCGGCGAGGCGCGGCCGTGCCATGGTCTAACTCTCGATGCAGGCCGCGAGCGTGACGATCACGTCGGCGCGCGCGGTCCGGAACGTGCCGTCGCCGAGCTCCGCGATCGCGACGACGACCTGCGAATCGGCGAGCCGGATCCGGGTCGTGACCTGCGCCCGGCCGGAGCGTGGCGTCAGGTGGAACACCGCCACATGGGGCTGCGGGTTCTTCTCGTTGAACACCGCGATGCGCCGCACGAAGTCGGTCGCGCTCATGGCGCTCTCGACTGAGACCGTGAGGGGCACGGAATTGCCGTTCTCGACGAGCGGCGGCAGGTCGAGCCGGATCCCGCCCGGGCGCGGAGCGGCGCCGCCCGTGAACAGGCGGATGGCGGCCGCCATGGCCTCCGGCGTCGCGGCCGCGCGGCCGCTCCAGGCCGTCAGCAGGAGAGGGGCGGCCGCGAACCCCGCGGCACGCGTGAGGAACGCGCGGCGGGTGCCGGCGGCAGGGGAGGGGGACAGGTTCATCGGAATCCTCCCGGAGATGGGCGAAGCGTCGCGAGGCGATGGGGCGGGTTCATCGGGATCCGCCCGGCGGCTGGCGCAGTGTCTTGAGAAAGGCGACCACGTCCTCGATCTCCTCCGCGCTCAGGATCGGCTTGCCGCGCCAGGCGGGTCCGACGCGGGTGAGCCCGTCGACCCGATGATAGGACGGCATGATGGTGTCGGGATTGAGCCGGCGCCCGTCGACGAGGCGAAGCCGCAACTGACCCTCGCTCCAGCGCTCGCCGGTCCCGGCGAGGTCGGGCGCCAGATTGCCCTGGAAGCGCTCCTCGGGAAACGGCCCCGCATGGCAGAGCAGGCACAGGCCCCGCGTGCGGTCCGCCACGATGGCGCGCCCCCGCGCCGGGTCCGGCGGACCCGCGGCGAGGGGCTGCGGAATCGCGTCGCCCACGATCGTGAAGGGGGCCAGCCCCTGCGCGGCGCCGGGCGCCGGGCCGAGCGCCAGCCATAGGGCGGCGAGGACCCGCGCGCCGTCACGCAAAGGTTTCCGCCGTGATGGTCCCGAACCAGTCTTCGGCATAGCGGGCTTCGCGCGAGCGGAACTCCCGCGCGGCGTCGGGCGGGCTCGTGCCGCCGGCGCCCTCGATGTCGGCGAAGAGCCCGGCGGCGTTCGGGCGGTACACGCCCGCGACCGAGATGCCGTAATCGGGCGCCACCAGGCTGTAGCAGGTGTTGAGGAGCTTCGGCGCCGCCGGCGCCTCGCCGCGCAGGAGGCTCGCGACCGCCGCCGCGCAGGCCTTGGCCGCCGCATTGGCCGCAAAGGCGGATTTCGGGATCGCGCCCATGATCGCGGCGTCGCCGATCACGTGGATGCCCGGCTGGAGGCGCGATTCGAAAGTCGCGGGATCGATCGGGCACCAGCCCGTGCGGTCCGCGACGCCGGCGCGCTGGGCGATGATCCCTGCGCGCTGCGGCGGGATCACGTTGGCGACGGCGGCGCGGTGCTGGCCGAACTCGGTCTTGAGGATCCCTGCGGCCGCGTCCACTTCGACGACACGTCCGCCGCCCGAGAGCGGCACCCATTCAAGGATCCCGGGATAGAGCGCGGCCCAGGCGGCCTGGAACAGGCGCTGCTTCGAGAACGCGTCCTTGGCGTCGAGCACGAGGAGCTTCGAGCGCGGCTTGTGGGTCTTGAGATAGTGCGCGATCAGGCTCGCGCGCTCGTAGGGACCGGGCGGGCAGCGGTAGGGGTTCGCCGGCACCGCCATCACGACCGTGCCGCCGTCCTCCATCGCGGCGAGCCGGCGCCGCAGGAGCTCGGTCTGCGCGCCCGCCTTCCAGGCATGGGGCATCGCCTCGGCGGCCGCCTCCGCGTAGCCCGGGAGGGCGTCGAAGCGCAGGTCGATCCCGGGCGCGAGCACGAGGCGGTCGTAAGGCAGCGCGGTCCCGTCGCCGAGCGCGACGCGCCGTGCCGTCCCATCGACCTCCGTCGCAGCGGCATGGACGACCGTGACGCCGCCCGCGCGCACGCCGTCATAGCCGAAGCGCTGCGCCTCCGGCTCGCGCAGGCCCGCGATCACCGCGTTGCTGAACGGGCACGCGACGTAGGCCGCGTTCGCTTCGACGAGCGTGACGTCCGCGACGCCGGCGGCCTTGAGGGCCCGGGCGCAGGTCGCGCCCCCGAACCCGCCGCCGACCACGACGACGCGCGCCGCCCCCTGGCCGCGGGCCGGGCCGGGCATCAGCGGCGCGGCCGCAAGGCCGGCGAGCACGGTGCGGCGGGTCGGGCGCGGCATCGTTCTCCTCTTTCAGCGTTGCGCGGAAAGCCACGCCGCGACCGCGCGGATCTCCTCGTCGGAGAAGCCGCGCGCGAGGCGGTCCATCACGGTCGCGGGCCGCGTGCCGGCGCGGAATTCCTGCATCGCGGCGACGATCTCGGCGGCGTCCCGCCCGTGCACGGGCGGGATCGCGCCGTCCGGCAGGCGTCCCTGCGGGGCATGGCAGCCCGAGCAGGCGCTGGCGCCCGCGGGCGCCGGCTGCGCAACGGCGGTGCCCGTCGCGCAGCCGAGGATCGCAAGAGCGAGGGCTGCCGCCCTCACGCCTTCCTCAGGTCCTGGTCGGCGATCGGGAGCTGGCGGATGCGCTTGCCCGTCGCCGCGAAGATCGCGTTGAGCACCGCGGGCGCCGCGACCGCGATCGTCGGCTCGCCGACGCCGCCCCAGAAGCCGCCCGTCGGCACCAGCACGGTCTCGACCGGCGGCATCTCGGCCATGCGCATGACGGGATAGGAGTCGAAGTTCTCCTGCTCGATGCGGCCGTCCTTCACGGTGCAGGCGCCGTAGAGGCAGGCCGAGAGGCCGTAGACGAAGGAGCCCTCGACCTGCGCCTCGATCTGCTGCGGGTTGACGGCGTGGCCCGGATCCGTCGCGGCGACGATGCGGTGGATCCTGAGCTTGCCCTCGTCGCTCACCGACACCTCGGCGACCGCCGCCACGTAGGAGCCGAAGCCCATGATCTGCGCGAGACCGCGATGGACGCCCGGCGCCGCCGGCTTGTCCCAGCCGGCGCGCTCGGCGGCGGCGTTGAGCACGGCGAGGTGCTTCGGGTGGTTCGCCATCAGCTTGCGGCGGAACGCGAGCGGGTCCTGGCCCGTCGCATGGGCGATCTCGTCCATGAAGCATTCGACGTAGATCGCATTCTGGTTCAGGTTCACGCCGCGCCAGAAGCCGGGGCGGATATGCGGGTTGCGCATCGCGTGGTCGATGAGCAGGTTCGGGATGCCGTAGCCGAACGTGCCCTCCGCGCCCGTGGGGTTGAGGCCCTGGAAGGTCACGGGGTCGCGTCCGTTCTGCAGGTTCTGCGGCAGCAGCCCGGCCAGGATCGACTGCCCGGATATCCGCATGTGCAGCCCGGTGACGTTGCCCTGCGGGTCCAGGCCCGCCGTCATCTTGGCCTTGGTGACCGGGTGGAAGTAGCCGTGCAGCATGTCCTCTTCGCGGGACCAGATCAGCTTCACGGGCGTACCCGGCATCTCCTTGGCGATCGCCACCGCCTGCCGCACGTAGTCGGTCTGGCCGCGCCGGCCGAAGCCGCCGCCGAGATGGATCTTGTGGACGTCGCAGCGCGCCGCCGGCAGGCCCGAGGCCTCCGCGGTCGCGGCGAGCGCGGCTTCGCCGTTCTGCGTCGGGCACCAGACCTCGCAGCGCTCCGGCGTCCAGCGCGCGGTGGCGTTCATGGGTTCCATGCAGGCGTGGTTCTGGTGCGGAACGCCGTAGACCGCCTCGATCCGCCGCGCCGCCGCGGCGATCGCCCCGCGCGCATCGCCGGCCTCGTTGCCGATGAAGGCGTCCCGGGCGGCGAGGCCCTCGTCCAGCACCTTCGCGAAGTCTTCGCTCGAAGCCTTTGCGTTCGGGCCCTCGTCCCAGGCGATGGGCAGCGCGTCGAGCGCGGTCTTGGCGCGCCACCAGGTATCGGCCACGACCGCGACCGCGTTGTCGCCGACCGCCACGACCTTCTTGACGCCGGGCATGCCCGACACCGCCCCGGCGTCGAAGCTCGCCATCTTGCCGCCGAAGACCGGGCAGGCCCGGATGGCCGCGTTCAGCATGCCCGGCAATTGCAGGTCCATGCCGTAGACCTGCTTGCCCACGAGCTTGTCGGCGGTGTCGAGGCGCTTGAGCGGCTTGCCCGCGATCGTCCAGGTCTTCGGATCCTTGAGCGTCACGGTCTGCGGCGCCTCGACCCGCGCCGCGGCGTCGGCAACCTGGCCGTAGGTGACCGAGCGGCCGGACGCCGCATGGGTGATGACGCCCTTCGCGACGCGGCAATCGCCCGCCGGCACGCCCCAGCCATTGGCGGCGGCCTGCACGAGCATGTGCCGCGCCGCGGCGCCGCCCTCGCGGACATATTGCTGCGACTGACGGATGCCCTGGCTGCCGCCAGTCGAGAAGTTGCGCCACACCCGGTCGCGGGCGAGGTTCTGCCCCGGCGTCGGATATTCGGTCGTGACCTTGGCCCAGTCGCATTCGAGCTCTTCGGCGACGAGCTGGGCGAGGCCCGTCAGGGTGCCCTGGCCCATCTCGGAGCGGGCGATGCGGATCACCACCGTGTCGTCGGGGCGGACCACGACCCAGGCGTTGACCTCGGGCGCGGCGGCGGTCTGCGCCTGCGCCGTCGTGGTGCCGTCGAAGGGCACGTGGAAGCCGAGCGTGAGCCCGCCCGCAGCGGCGGCCGCCGAGCCGGCGAGGAAGCCGCGGCGGGACGGGCCCGGGGCGGGATGCGCGTGCGCTTTCGTCATGGACAATCCTCCTCTACGGGCTTCGCGCTCAACCGCCGCGGACCTCGCCGCCCTCGGCGGCGAGCTTGATGGCCGCGCGGACGCGGTTGTAGGTGCCGCAGCGACAGATGTTCGTGACCTCGCGGTCGATGTCCTCGTCGGTGGGCTTCGGCGTCGTCTGGAGCAGCGCCGCCGAAGCCATGATCATGCCGGACTGGCAGAAGCCGCATTGCGGCACGTCGAGGGCGAGCCAGGCCTTCTGGACGGGATGCGAGCCGTCGGGCGACAGGCCCTCGATGGTGACGATCTTCTGGTCGGGCGTCACCGCGGACAGCGGCAGCACGCAGGAGCGCTGCGCCACGCCGTCGATGTGCACCGTGCAGGCGCCGCATTGCGCGATGCCGCAGCCGTACTTGGTGCCGGTCAGGCCGGCCTGCTCGCGCAGGGCCCACAGGAGCGGCGTGTTCTCGTCTGCGTCGACCTCGATGTCTCTGCCGTTGACATTCAGTTTGGCCATGGCGGTCCCTCCGGATCGTGGCGCTTCGCCCCTCCCGGCCGGAGGGCGCGGCTCCCGTGATGAAGTCTCGTGAAGGTCTGGATCGGCCCCGCAGGGCTGCGGCACTCGGACGAGCTTTCGAAGCGGCTCGCGCGATGACGTCTCGTGACGGTCCGGGCCGGCTCCGCGGGGCGGCAGTCGCGGCGACGCCCGGACGCGCTTTCGAAGCAGAGCCCGTGACGTGGGGTGGCGTGATTCGACGTGGCGCCGCTGTGCATGCGGAGCGAGTGTCGCCCCGCGGCCGGCGGCCGGGAAGGGCCGGCGCGGTCACATCTTCGGGAAGTGCGCGGCGCTCGGGCGCCGTCTTAACGTGGTGGCGACGGCTGCGGCCCTACGCTGGGGCAGGGGCTCGGAACGGCAGGGGAGGCTGCGATGACGGCGAGAGGGGAGCACGGCGGCTCCGCGCGGCGGGCGGTCGGGGCGTGACGACGGAATCCGCAGCGGCCGTCGAGGTCACCCGGCTCAGCGCCATGCACATGGCGCACGTGCTCGCGAACGTCGCGGGCTCGGTCCTGACGCGGCTTCCGTCCGACCTGCGCCAGCCGATGTTCGATCTCCTGTGCGCCGCCGCCCTGGAGAGCGTGGAGCACGTGGTGAGCTCGCATCCCGAGACGGTGAAGCGGCGCGTCCGCGACACGACGCGCCTCTACGTCACCATGGCGCTCCACCGGGTCGCAGGCGAACTGAGCCTCGAGGTGGCGGCGCCCGGGCACGAGTCTTGACGGGCGCAGTTCGCGTGCGGCGCGGCCGGGCCCGGCCCGCTTAGGCTTTCGCTAACCCTCGCGGCCCATGCTCGGCGGCGGGGCTCGCTTCCGGGGCCCCGGAGGCCAGCCGATGGACGCCATGATTGCCGGTTCGCTGATGCTGCTGATCGCGAGCGTCGCCGCCCTGGCGCTCGAATGGCGGCGGCTGTCGCCGGCGCAGCGCCGCCTGCCCTGAAACGAAAACGCAGGCCCGCAGGCCTGCGTCGTGAGGGAGCGATGAGGACCGGTGCGCTCCGCTGCCCGGCGGAGATCCGGGACGCTCGACCGCCTGGAGGACGGGTGCCGAATCGGCGCTCGCGGTCGCCGGGATCAGAGCCGGCTCAGCGCCACGTCCGCGACGCCGGTGACGCCGATCGCCTGGGCCGAGGCCTTGGAGAGGTCGATGACGCGACCGTGGGCGTAGGGGCCGCGGTCGTTGATGCGGACCACCACCGACCGGCCGGTCTTCGCGTTCGTGACCTTCACCTTCGTGCCGAAGGGAAGGGTCTTGTGGGCCGCCGTGTAGGCGTTGGTGTTGAAGCGTTCGCCGTTGGCCGTCAGGCGGCCATGGAAGCCGGGCCCATACCAGGACGCCTTGCCGCGTCCGAGCGGACCCGCCTCTGCCGCGCCGATCCCGAGAACGGTCAGGCTGGAGAGTAGAGCCGCGCGGACAAGCGTCTTCGTGGTCGTCATGATGCGCATTCCCGTATTGTTGTTGATGGGGCGCACCCTAATGGGTTCTGTGGCGAGAATATGTCTCGCCGGAAAGTTCCAAGACGAGTGCGTGCATATCTGTCGCACCCCCGACGATTTAGCCTTGAACGATGACGTTCCTCTACGTCATGCGCCGCGGGCGGCGGTCGGACCTTGCGGCAGGGGCTCGGTCTTCAAGCCTCAGTCCTGGCAGGGCCATTTGTCCTGGAAGGCCTCGATCGCCACCTCGTGCAGCGACCGCTCGGCCTCACGGTCCCTGTCCGCGAAGGCGACGACGATCCGCATGGCGTCGAGAAGCGTGACCTGGCGCGGCGGGCAGAACCGGTAGGCGGCCCGCAGCGGCCGGTGCAGGAGCAGCACGGTCTCCACCGTGCCGATGCAGACGCCCCGCTCGAGGCGCAGGCGATCCCCCCGGGCCGCCTGCGCGACATAGAGGCGGCAGGCGGGAAGAAGCGCGGCCGCGCTCCCCTCCGCCGGCGCGGCGCCGGCCGCGGCTTTGGCCCGGTCGGACTGCGCGGCCGCGGCCGATGCGAGGTTCGCAGGAGGGGTGCGCTCCGCCGGCGCGGTCGTGGTCGATGCGAGGTTCGCCGGAGGGGGGCGCTCCGGCTGCGCACGCGCCGGGGAGGCGAGCGCCGCGGCCGCGAGGGCAAGGCCGAGAAGCCGTCGAACGCGTGCCATGACCACTTCCTCCCGGACGCCCCGACGCTAGCGGCTCCCCCTTACCCCAAGATGAAGCCCGGGCCGGATTGCCGGCGGCGCAGCCGCGGGGGCGGGAAGCGTCCGACGGGCGGGACGACGGGAGCGGGCGCGGCCGCGCCGTGATCGAGCGCTTGACTGCGAAGCCCGGGTCCGGGTGCGCAGTGCTTGCGGGCATCGGCGCGGCTGCGTTCAGTGCCGCGTGGTCGAGGGCTTCACGGCGTAGGACGGCCTGATCGCGCGGGTCGGCAGCGCGACCCCCCGGTGGCGCTCCGAGGCCGGCCGCAGCAGGAACGGCGGCGAGCCCCGCTCGACCGGCTCCGTGGGATAGACCTCCCACGCTTCCGCGTCCTCGACCACCATGGCGGGCCAGTTGAAAATGGCCGTGCAGTCGATCGTCTCGACGAGCCAGCGCGGCACGCGCGCCCCCGCCGCGAAGGTCCATGTTTTCTTCTTCATTCTTGCCTCCGTCGAGGCGAGAACGAATAGGGAACAAACGCCGCCGTGTCCAGCGATTCGATGGGGCGGCGAGCCCCGTTCGGGGCGGGATTCGGCCGGCCCGGCGCGGCTGCCGGGAGGCCGGCGAAACCTCGCCTCCGCTCCCGACGGACCGGCGTCCCGTCAGGCGGCCAGCGCCGCGCTCAGGTCCGGCTCGGGCAACCCGTAGGCGCGCCGGATCAGGATCGAGACCACGTGCTCCGCCAGCATGGCGAGTTCCGCCCGCTCGCCCCGCGAGAACGTCCGGGGCCGGGTATCGACGAGGCAGAGCGATCCGAGGCGGATCCGCTCCTCGTAGATCAGCGGCGCGCCGGCATAGAAGCGGATGAAGGGCTGGCCGGTCACGTAGGGATTGGCCTTGAAGCGCGCGTCCGCGGTGGCGTCGGAGACGACCAGCACCTCGGGGCTCAGGATCGTGTAGGTGCAGAACGAGGTTTCGCGCGGGGTCTGCGTCACGTCGATGCCCTGGCGCGACAGGATCAGCTGGCGGTCCGCCTCGATCAGGGTCGCGAGGCACACGGGCACGCGGAAGCGGCCGACCGCATGGGCCGTGATCCGGTCGACGGCCGCATCCGGGATGCGCCGGCCGACCTGAAGCTCGTCGATGGTCCTGAGACGCAGCAACTCGTTCGGGTCGAGCGGGTAGTTCATCGCGGTCTCCGGCAGGCCTGCGGGCAAAGCACAGCTTCCCCAACGTCACCCGACCATATCCCCGCGGCGGCCGCAACCCTCCAGATCGGACTAGGCCACCTGACGCGGCCGGCACGGCGGGCCGAAGACAGATCACGGCAAGCGGGACAGTCGGCTTCGGCTGAGCTATACTACAGGTGTCGATGATTTTGACCGGTCCTGTGAGCCGCTTCCGTAGAGGGAGGTTCCATGATGAAACCGACTTTAATCAATTCACGTCTGCTGCGTTGTCTCGTCTGGAGCGCGCTCATCGCTGGCGCGTTGTTCGCACAGGGTCAGGCGGGGCTCGCGCAACAGGCGGTCATCTTGCTGCGCCACGCGGAGCAGACGCCGGTCGGCGCCATGATGGACGGCGACCCGCCGCTGAACGAGACCGGGCAGCAGCGGGCCGCGGCGCTCAGCGTCGCCCTCAAGGAAGCCGGAATCACCGCCGTGGTGACGAGCCAGTACGCGCGTTCACGGCAGACCGCGGAGCCGCTCGCGAGGGCGCTCGGGCTCGAACCTCAGACGCTCGCCAAGGACGACCTGCCGGCCCTGATCGCGGGGTTGAGGGAGCGGCATGCGCAGGACACCGTCCTGGTCGTCGCGCATTCCGACACCATTCCCGCCCTCCTGAAGCTCTGGGGGCATCCGGCGGCGGTCGAGGTCGGCAAGGCGGAGTTCGGCAGCCTGTGGCTCGTGGTGCCCCGGGACGGCAAGCCGCCGCTCGTGTCGCGGATCAGGCTGTAGGCGCGGCGGGGGCCGCGCGCCGGCACGGCACCGGACAATGCGCCGGGCATAGGAGCACGATCGCTTCAGTTCGAAGCGATCATGTCGTCTCGTGAAAGGAGTCCGGACGATCGCGCCCGGACGCTCCGCGTCGGGTCGGAGCCGCGCTAGCGGTAGACCACCCGGCGGTGCACCACGACGGGCGCGGGCGCGATCGCGATCACGGGCTGCGGCATCACCACGACGGCCGGCGCCGCGCCCGCCGGCGTCGCGCCCATCACCGCGCCGGTCGCGCCCCCGATGGCGGCGCCCGCGAGCGCGCCGCTCGCCCGTCCGGTCGCGAGCGCGCCGATGGCCGCGCCGGTCGCGGTTCCGACCGCCGCCCCGCGCGCGACGCTCTGTTCGGCCGTGGTGCACCCGGCACCCGCCAGAGCGAGAACGACACCCACCGCCGCAACGACTTTGTGCATATGAGATCCCCATGGGCCGTCAGGAAACGCTCGCCCTGGAGACGATGAATCGCGCCGGATCCTTAACGGAACCTCAACGCGCGCCGGGCGCGGGGGGAATGTCGCCGTAGGGTTAACCGAATGCTGCCGCGAGGCGCGCATCCGCGTCCGCGGCCGGCGCATGGGGGCACGCGGCCCCGCAGGCGGCGGCGCATGCCGCGGGCGAGAGCGCCCGGTCCAGGACCGTGCGGATCGTGCGGGCGCAGCGCCCGCATTGCGGGCTGCAGCCGAGGCAGGCGTAGACCTGGGCCGGGGTGCGCGGCCCATCCGGACCGAGGCAGGCGCGCACGTCGTGGTCCGAGAACACGTTGCAGTGACAGACGATCATGGGGGGCTCGACGGCTGCACCGATCCGGACGGGATCGTGCGCGGGAACGGGATGCGGCGACGGACGGACAGGGGATCGCGCCTCAGTGCATCCGGCGCAGGGCGCCCGGCTTGCCGGCATCCGCAAGCGCGGGCACGAGCGCCTCGAGCGTTTCGGCCGCTGCCGCCAGCGCCGCCGCGAGGCGCGGCGCGGCCTCGATGCGGGCGAGCCTGAGCGAGGCCTGCCGCAGGGCCGGCGGGTCCCCGCGCCGCGCGACCTGCAGCGCCGCGAGGAGATCCGCCTCGTCCTCGGTGATACGGCAGCACGGGGCCGGCATGAAGCTCCAGGGCTCGTGCCGCTCGGCCTTGAGGGCCCGCATGACGCCCGCGAAGGCCGCCACGAGCTTCGGCCCGGCCGCGACGCCGAGCAGTTCCTCGGCGCAGGCATGGGCCGCATCCCAGCACGCGGCGTCGGACGTCATGTAGCCGGCGGCGATGAAGCGGGTGACGGAGAGGGCGAGAACCTCGGCCTGATCGGCGCAAGCGGCCGCGAGCAGAGGACGATGTCTGCTGGTCATGATCGACGAACTCCAACCGGCGGGTTCAAGGCCCGCGCTCAGAGGCGGATCCTTCCAGACCAGACGCGGCCCGGCCCGTCAAGGAAAAACCGGAGGCGGATCAATAACTTAGATGATTTCTAAACTGCGCCGCCGTCGCGCGCCGTCGCGCGCCGGCCCGAGCGGCTCGGGTGGCGCCGCGCGAGACGCCGCCTGCCGGTCGCGGCAGGTCGGTTGCCGCCGCGAGAGAGGTCACCTTCCGGTCCCGGCGGCTCAATTGCCGCCGGACGAGGCGACGTCTGCCGATCCTCGTGGGTCGGGTGGCGCCGCGCGAGACTCCGGCTGCCGATCCTCGTCGGTCAGTTGCCGCCGCGCGAGACGCCGCCGCAGCGGAAGCCGATGAAGCAGGAGGGGTTGTCGGCGCTGCGCACCAGGGCGGGGATCGGCGCCTCGCCGATGGTGCAGGCGGAGCTGTCGCCCACGTAGCGGTCGTACGTCGCCGGGCTCGTGCTGATCACCGCCGAACCCTGCGAGGCCACGAGCGCGGCGAGGCGGCTGCACGGCGTGCGCGTGGCGAGCGGCCGCTCCTGGGCCTGGGCCGCCGAGACGAGCAGGCTCGAGAGTATCGTCAGAAGCGAGCCGACCCGAACGGGTCGGCTGCGGCGGGATCGGGCGGGAGGCAGCATCATGCCGGCCAATAGGCGCGGGATGCCGCCCCGCGTCAATGGTACGGCCGCTCCGCGAAGGCGGGCGAGCCGGTCCGCCGCTGGCATCGCCGCGGCGCCTCGCATGCGACATTCGCGCAGCGGCGCGCATCGCCGCTTGCAATCTCTACCTAATTGGTAGAGATTAGTCGCCGACCAGGAGAGCGTCACCAGGAGAGCGTCATGGGCACCCTCGTTCGACCCGATCTCCGCGCGCGTCTGAAGCAGGCCCTCGGCCTCTGCCTCGGCGACGACCGCTCCAACCGGCGCAACCTCATGGACGTGCGGCGCGTGCTCGACCTGTGGTTCGCCGCCATCGACCGCGTCCGCCGCTAGCCGGCGCGACATCCGCCGCTTGCGTTCGCCTCCCTGCGCGGGGCGCCGATCGATCCTCGTTTGGATCGTGGGCTTTCGGGCTTTGCGGACATGACGGTCGAAAGACCGTTCGCCGCGACCGGGCGCCACCTTCACGAACACCGCCACTGCCGTCGCCGGCTCGGGGGCGCTTCTCTCCGCCTGCGGGGTGACCGACCGGGCCGCCGTCGCGGCGGCGAAAGCCGCCGTCCTCGGGCCGGACGCCGGGTCAGAGCATCTCCGGGCTGCGTCCCGCGCTCGGCCCGAGGGGGCCGAGCGGCGAGGTCGAGGAGCGTAGCGCGGGCGGGCGGCGCGGCTCGGGCCGCGCGCCGGCCGTCTCGGCCTGGAGCGGCGTCACGTTCGTGGCGATGCCGCCGAGCCGCCACCGCCCCTCGACCGGCGAGAAGAGCAGCTCGAACTCGATCTGGTTGTCGGACGACCGCACCTGCCCGGCGAGGCGCAACTGCCCCTGCGGGGTGACTTCCGGCGGCGTCAGGTCCGGATCCCGGACGGCGACCTCCGAGAGGTCGATCCCCTTCGCGCGCTGGGCCGCGAAGATGTCGGCGAGCCGCGCCGCATTGTTGGCCTGCGCGAAGCCGGGCGCGCTGATGTCGCGCAGCACCGTGTAGTTTCCGGTCTGGTTCGCCTGATGCAGCGCGAGCAGGACCGACCGCACCAGGAAGAGCGCGGCCGGCCGCGCGATCACGGCTGTCGGGCCGGCGCCTGCCTGCGCCTGCTGAACCCGTGGCCCCTCCGGCGAACCCTGCGCCCGCGCGCCCGCGCCTGCTCCCAGGGCCGCGAGGCCGAGCAGGGCGGCGAGGAGCGGGGCGCAGCGTGGCAAGGGTGCCTCCGGGAGGGTCCGTGCGGGATCGGGGTCGGGCGCGTCAGAACTCTCCCGACGCGCCGGCCCGGAAGGCGTGGGTGTCGGTGCCGCTGAACGCGTAGCCCGCATTCACCGAGAGCGGGATCCAGGTCCCGAGCCGGTAGGCGACCGAGCCCCCGAAGGCGGTCGCATCCTTGAACATGCCCGAGTTTACCGACCAGCTGATGCGGCCCGGCGCCGAGGGCATCGTGGTGGACATCGCGATGGCGGCGGCGATGCCCTGGCGGGCCTCGGTGCGCGTCTCCTGAACGTCGCGGCCGAGCTGGTCGACGCGGTTGCTCAAGGTGTTGATCGTGGAGGCGCTCAGGTTGCTGGTCGCCACGTTGCCCTGCGCGTCGGTGGTGACGAAATAGGTCTGGCCGCTCTGCGCCTGGCGGCTCGCCGAGGAATTGAGGCCCTGCATCGTGTAGGTGTTGCTCCGAGTGCCGATCATGACCTGGTTCTCGCGCGCGGTCCGCACCCCGGCGCCGATCGCGACCGCGTTGGCGTGGCGCGCCTGCGCACCTGCGCCGATCGCCGTGGCCCCGCCGCCGCGCGCGCGGCTGTCGACGCCGAGCGCCGTCGCCTGCCGCCCCTCGGCGCTGGCGCGGGTCCCGAAGGCGGCGCTGTTCTCGCCCGAGGCGATCGCGTCGCCGCCGACGGCGGTGCCGCTCGCGCCCGTCGCGGCGCTCCCGGTCCCGAGCGCGGTGGTCTGCCGGGCCGTGGCCTGGCTGCCGGTCCCGAAGGCGACGCTGTCGAGGCCGGCGGCGCGGCTCCCCGTCCCGATCGTGAGGCTGTCGCGCCCGGAGGCTTCGCTGCCGGTTCCGACCGCGATCGCGTTGCCCGCGGAGGTCTTGCTGCCGACGCCGATCGCGATGGTGTTGCTGCCCCGCGCCGTGCTCCCGACCCCGAGCGCGGTCGCGCCCTCGCCCGCGGCCCGGCTGCCCGTCCCGACCGCGGTGCCGATGCCGCCGGAGGCGGTGGCGCCGGAGCCGATCGCGGTGCCGAACTCGCCCGTGGCCGTGCCGCCGTTGCCGAGCGCCGTGCTCTGGTCCGCGGTGGCGGTCGCCCCGCTGCCGCAGGCCACCGACAGGGTCCCGCTCGCGGTCGCGCCGGCGGTTCCCGCCCGTCCGAGGCTGGTGCACGCGAACTGCGCGAAGGCCGGATCCGGTGCGACTGCAAGCCCGCACAACGACACGGTCGCGACGAGAATGGCACTGGCCTTCGGAAGGGACATGGCACGAACACGCTGACGCAAGCAGAAGTCTTTGATTTACGGGTCATTCATGATGATACGGTTAACGGATCGTCTGCCCGCGCAGGCCGCGAACCGGCCGCGCGCCGCGCCTGCGCCGCCGGGACGCAACCGCCCGCCGCGCCCGCCTCGCGAAAGGATTCCATGCGCTATCCCGTGACGCCGGACGGCCGCTATTTCGTGGTGCGCGGCCGCCTGTGGCGGATGGCCGATCCGCGGCTCGATCCCGACAGGCGCGACGGTCTCGTGAGCGAGCTCATGGCGGCGCGCCGGGCGGTGCGCGACGCGCTCCGGGGCCGGGGCGAGCTCGCCGCCGCGCGCGCCCGCGTCGATGCCGCGAAGGTCGCGCTCGGCGAGCGGGGCGAGCCGTGGTGGACGGACGGCGCGCCCGACTACAACCGCCGGCTCGTCCGCTCGACGCCCTACGCGGCGTGGTACGAGGCGACCGGGATCGGGGATGATCCCTGAGCGCTGAGATCCGCCGCGAAAAAGGCCCCGTCGGAGACGGGGCCGAGTTTCAGAGGGAGAACGCCGACGGTGCGGGAGGACCGCGGTCCGTCATCGAACCAATGCGGGCGCGGCCCGGCCGTTGCGTGCGAGGCGCGGCTTTGTCGCCGGTATGGTTGACGGATCGTTGAATCCCGCGCCCCGCACTTCACGCAGGAAACCCCGCGGCGCCTCACGCGGCGCGGGAGAGGGCCGGGACCGGGCCGTCGCCGAGATCGCTGTAGAGGCCCGCCATGATCGCGAGGCCCTCGCGGGCGATGGCGACGGGCAGGTGCTCGTTCGGCGCGTGCTGCGAGCAACCGGGATAGGAATGCGGCACCCAGATCGTGCGCAGGCCCAGGATCTCCGAGAAGATGTCGTTCGGCAGCGAGCCGCCGAGATTGGGCAGGATCGCGGGGCGCTTGCCGGTGGTGCGCTCGAGCGACCCGACCGCCCAGGTGACCCACGGATCGTCCGGGTCGAGGCGCGTGGCGTTGAAGATCTCGTCGCGGCTCAGGGCGGCCTGCACCATCGGGAAGCCGTGGCGGTCGAGATGGCGCCGCAGGGCCGGCAGCACCCCGGCGGGGTCGATCCCGACCACGAAGCGGAGCTGGCAGCGCGCCCACGCCCGCGGCGGCACCGCGTTCACCGGCGTCTCCGGATTGCCGGCCTTCATGGCGAGCACGTCGAAGGAGCACCAGCCGAACACCTGCTCGGCGGGCGACAGGCCCGGCTCGCCCCATGCGGGATCGATCGTCGGCCCGTCGGGGCCGCCGTCGATCTCGCAATCGGCCAGCACCCGGCGCACGGAGGCCGGCAGCTCCTTCGGGACCCATTCGTGGACGCGGATCTGGCCCGTGGGCGAGGTAATGGTCGCGAGCGCATGGGCGAGCTGGATCGCGGGGTCGGACAGGATCCCGCCCCAGTTGCCGGAATGATGGCCGCCCTCCCGCGCATCGATGGTGAGGTCGAAGGTCACGCCGCCGCGCGAGCCGAGGAAGATCGTCGGGCGCTCGGCGTTGAGGCGCGGGCCGTCGGAGGCGATCAGGAGATCGGCGGCGAGGAGGTCCTTGTGCTCCGTGCAGAGCTCGCGCAGCCCCGGCGAGCCCATCTCCTCGCCCATCTCGATGAGATACTTGGCGTTGAAGCCCAGCCGGCCGCGGGCCTCCAGCACGGCCCGCAGGGCCGCGATGTTGACGAGGTGCTGGCCCTTGTTGTCCACGACGCCGCGGCCGTACCAGCGGTCGCCCACCTCCGCGAGCGTCCAGGGCGAGAGGCCCTCGGTCCAGTCGCGGTCGAGGCCGCGGATCACGTCGCCGTGGCCGTAGCCCAGCACGGTCGGGAGCGCGGGATCCTCGATCCGCTCCGCGTACAGGAACGGGCCCTTGGCGCGGGGATGGGTCAGGGTGCGGCAGGAGAAGCCGAGGCCCTCGAGGAGCGGGCGCATCTCGCTCGCGAGGTAGGTCTCCAGCATCGGCGCGCGCTCGGGGTTCTGGCTCTCGGTCGGGAGCGCCACGAGGCGGGCGAGATCGGCCTTGAGGCCGCCGGAGGTGAAGTACTGGTCGGCTCTCGCGAGGGCGGCCTGGCGGGTCATCGGGGAGGTCCTCCGTGGATCGTGCGGGCGGGTGCGAAAGGCCGGGCGGCCCGGGCCGCCCGCCTCGCCCGGGTCTACCTCTGCCTCATTTCGGGCGTGTTCGTCACCCGATTGGGAGGCGGGCCCGCGCATCCCGCGGGCTCTTCCGTCTGCCGGCCCGCGTCGCGGGGCCTTGCGCCGCGGCCGACGGAACCCTTCTGCCGTCCGAGGTTTCACCAAGGCATGCGATCAGCAAACACCGGAAAGGCGACGCTCAGGCAGGCCTTCCGGCGCCTCGAGAACGAGGTGCCGGGCCAGGTCGGGCGCGCGCTCAGGAACCTGCGTCACCCGAACGCCCGCTGGATCCGCATCCCCGCGGGCCTGCTCCTCGTGCTGGGCGGGGTCTTCTCGATCCTGCCCCTGCTGGGCATCTGGATGCTGCCGCTGGGCCTGCTCCTCATCGCCTACGACGTGCCGGTCCTGCGCGAGCCGGTCGGGCGCTTCACGATCTGGCTCATCGGCAAGTGGGCGGTCCTGCGCCGGCGCCTGTTCCCGGGCACGCGGCACCGGTAGGCGGGGCGCTCGCCGGGCGGCGGCGTCCCCGCGCGGCGCTAGGCGTCGGCCATCTCGGGGCGGGCCGCTTCCGCGGAGGCTGCCGTCCCGGAGGCGGCGCGGGCGAGCTGGGTCCGGACCAGGAGCGCGAGCCCCTCGGCGGCCGGGACGGAGAGCACCGCGTTGAGGACGTCCGCGAGCCGGTCCAGGCTGACCTGGCGCTCGGCCGGTCCCTCCTGCGGAACGCTGTCCATGTCGAGGCCCATGACCTCGCCGTCGGCGGCACCCTCCTGCGGATCGCTGGCGATATCGAGGCTCATGACCCCTCCTGCTGTTCGCAACGGCCAGGAACCCACCCCCTCAATGTGGCAAGGGAGAGGCACGGCCGGAGAGGACCCCGTCCGAGGGCCGCAGCCCCGGCGGCTCCGGGCCGCGCATGGGGGTGATTCGCCCGGCCGCCCGGCAAGCCCCTGCGGCTTTTCACGAATGTCCGTCATTGGCTGTGGACGGGGCCTTGGGCGAACTCCTCACGGGTCCTATCCTCTGATTGAATCGCGGCGACCGCCCGCGCCGTCCTGCGGCCGGCAGGGCCGCCGCACGGGAGACGGCCCGCCGGCCGGGGCGCCCGCGCTCCCGGGACCCGATCGGACGGTTCGGACAGGAGGATCGCGTGAAGACCATCGCAGTCACCGCCTTCAAGGGGGGCGCAGGCAAATCGACCCTGACCGTCAATCTCGCGGTCTGCGCGCACCTGCACGGCCTGAGCGCCATCATCCTCGACCTCGACCCGCAGGGCACCTCGGAGGCCTGGGGCGACCTGCGCGAGCTCGAGGGGCCGGACGTGGTGGGCGCCAAGGCCGGCAACCTCGCCAAGCACCTCAAGAGCGCCGAGGGCAAGGAGTACGACCTCGCCTTCATCGACACCCCGCCCTCGGAGACCCGCGAGGCGCGCCTGGGCGTCCGCCACAGCGATCTCGTCCTGATCCCGGCCCGGGCCGACCTCTGGGACCTCCTCGCGATCGAGAACACCTGGGCGATGACCAGGGAGGAGCGCAAGGCCGCCTGGGTCGTGCTCAACGGCGTGTCGCCGATCGCCACCGGGGCGGTGGCGGACGCCGAGAGCACCATCGCGGAGGCCGGCATGGAACTCGCGCCGCACCGGATCCACAACCGCATCGCCTTCACCTACGCCAAGACGGACGGGCGCTCGGTCGTGGAATACGAGCCCGAGGGCAAGGCCGCCGAGGAGATCCGCGAGCTGTTCTACTGGATGTGCAAGCAGCTCGACGTCCGGGTGCGACGGCGGCGCGCGTCCTGATGCCCTGCGTCTCGCGGGCGCGTCCCTCGAGACACGACAGGTCGTGCGATCCGTCCGGCGCCCGGGCGCCGTGAGGCTCGCGGGCGAAGGCCTGCGGCCGGCGCCGCGACGCCAGGGCCTCGAACGGGGCGAAGGCCGAAGGACTCATGCAGGCGGGGCTTCTCGCCGAGGGGCCGGCGTGTGATGATCCCGACATCGACCGGGTTCGGGCCGAGGAGCACCATGGCAGGCAGGTTTCGCTACACGCCGGGCGGCGATTACGATTCGGGCAACAGCGCCCGTCTGACGTTCTCCTGGACGCAGGTGGACGGCAGCCGCGCGGCGACGATCGGTCCGGCCCTGGACGTGGCCGGCCGCGGCCGGTCCGACGCCTTCGTGCTGCTCCAGGGCCGCCAATCGGTCCCCGCCTTCACGGACGGGTTCAAGCCCGTCCTCGCCGGCAAGGTCGGCGTGCTCCTCAGCTATGCCGACGCCTCGGCGGCCGCGACCTTCTTCGGCGGCGCGTTCGGCGACCGCCTCGTCGGCAGCGCCTTCGCGGACGCGCTCGACGGCAACGCGGGCGACGATCGCCTCAGGGGCAACGACGGCGACGACACGCTCCTGGGCGAGAGCGGCGAGGACCGCCTCTCCGGCGGCGACGGCGCGGACCGGCTCGACGGCGGCTCCAGCGCCGACGACCTGCGCGGCGGAACCGGCGGCGACCGCCTCATGGGCGAGAGCGGCGCGGACCGGCTGTCCGGCGGGGAGGGCGACGATGCCCTCGACGGCGGCAGCGACGACGACGCGCTCCGGGGCGGGGCCGGCGACGACGGCCTCCTGGGCAGCAGCGGCAACGATTCCCTGCGCGGCGGCGAGGGCGACGACGTGCTGCGCGGCGGCACCGGCGCCGACGCGCTCTCCGGCGGCGCGGGCGCCGACGCCTTCGTGTACGGGGGCCTCGACGAAGGCGGCGACCGGATCGCGGGCTTCACGACCGGCGAGGACCGCATCGCCCTCGACCGGGCTCTCTTCGGCGCCGCCCCGCCGGCGGCCGGCGCGCTCGATCCGGAGCTCTTCGCCGCCAATGCGGGCGGGGTCGCGACGGAGGCGGACGACCGGCTGGTCTACGACACCGATTCGGGCGAGCTCTTCTTCGACGCGGACGGCAGCGGGTCCGGCGCCGCGGTGCTGCTCGCGACGCTGACCGGCGCGCCGACGCTCGCGGCCGGCGACTTCGTGGTGATCTGAGAGACCGCCAGGGCGTGATCGGCGACTTCGTGGTGGCCTGAGAGGCCGCCAAGGTGCGACCTGCGGTCTCGGCCGGCGGTCTCGTGGCGGGCCGAGAGACCGCTACGGCGCGTTCCGGCGCGGGCCGAGGAACGGACCCTTGGTGGGCGCGTGCTGCGAGGCCCCGCCGGGCGCGAGGTCCGAGGGCAGCATGCGGAAGGGCGCGATCTCCGCACGGGCAGGCTTCGCCGCCGCGACGCTCGCGGCCGCGGGAGCCGTGCGGGCCTGGGCCGCGAAGATCGGCGGCGCGCCCTTCGCGGCGAGGAGCGCGAGCCCGAGGGCGCCCATGACGGCCCCGACGCGGAGCGACGGGTGCAGGCTGCGCCAGACGTTCATGCGGATCCTCCGTGCGGGCGCACCCCGCCCGGACGGCACAGTCGCGCAGCATGGTTAAGGAAGGCTTGCGGCCAGGCTTGCGCGCCGGCGGATCGCCGGCCGTGCGTCCAGCCCGGGATGGGCGTCGAAGGCCGTCGCCCCGCGGCCGACCGGGACCCGCGCCTCCCGGCGGCCGCGCCGGGTGCCCTCCACGCGGACGACCCCTTGGCCTCGGAGCGCCCGGAGCTTCGGCTGCGCGGCGGCGGCAGGCCGCGCCTCGCACAAGGACCGGAACCAGCGGTCGGAGGCCCTTGCATCGGCCGAACCAATCCCCATATGGGGTTTATCCCAGCGGACATCGTGTGGACTTCGAAGGCGGCGGGCGTCACCGCCGCGCTTCGATGGGATCGTGTCAGGACGGATGTACTCCGGCTCGATCCTGGCCTCGCGCTCGCCTGACGATGCGAGCGCCCGACTGGTAACCTTTTAGCCCAGGCCCGTAGCAGGCGCGGCGCGAGGTGCTTTTGCACCCGCGCTCCGTTCGCCCCGGAGCCTGGGCTTTTCCGTTTTCGGGCCCTCCCGATCGGGTCCCGCCGCCGGCCGCGGAACCCTGCGCGGCCCTTCCGGTCGCGCCCCTCCGCCAAGTCGTCCGCCACGTCCTCCGCCAGGTGCGGAATCGGTGCGCGGCCCTCCCGACGGCGCCGTCCCGCGGCCGCTCCATGCGTGCCGGGCTTGCGTGATCCGCATCACGGAAGGGCGGCCCGTCTCCTGCGCATAACCGTCCTGCCAGCCAGCGTGCTGCGCAGGACGTCATCGTCGCCGCCGACAGGCCGGACCCTCCGAGGAACCGGCCGGCGGACGAGGTCTCCGGCGCCCCGCGCGGCCTTCAACGGAGATCTGTCATGTCCCTGTCCATCGCTCACCACGCCATCGCAGAAACCCGGGCCGTCCGCACCCCGTCCGCGCTCCTTGCCGGCATCCGCTTCTGGTTCGAGCAGGCGAGCCGCCGCGCCGCGCTGCGCCGCGCCCGCCGCGAGCTGCTCGACCTGCCGGATTTCATGCTCGCCGACATGGGCCTCACCCGCGGCGAGGTCGCCTTCGCGGTGGAGCACGGCCGCCGGTTCCTGGGGAGCCGCTGAGCATGTCCCCGATCCTCCCCCCTCACATCCGCCGCGAGGCGGAAGGGCGGCCCCTCGTGATCGCCCTGCACTGCTCCGGCGGCACCGGCCGGCAGTGGCGGGCGCTCGCCGAGGCACTCGGCCCGACCGCCCCGGTCGTGGCGCCGGACCTCGTCGGCACCCCCGACATGGGTCCGTGGTGCGGCAGCGGGCCGTTCACGCTTCGTCACGAGGCGGAACCCGTCGTCGACCTGATCGACAGCTGGGCCGGCCCGGTTCACCTCGTCGGCCATTCCTACGGCGGCGGCGTCGCCCTGCAGGTGGCGGCGCTCCGCGCCTCGCGGATCGCGAGCCTCGCGCTGTACGAGCCCTGCGCCTTCCACCTCCTGCCCGACATGGGCGCGGAAGGCGTGGCCGGCCTGCGCGAGATCCAGGAGGTCGCCCGCGCCGCGGAGACGGGCCTGCTCTCCGGCGCCTACCAGGCCGCCGCGGAGCGCTTCGTCGACTACTGGAACGGCACCGGCACCTGGGCCGCCATGAAGCCGCGCCTGCGGGCCGAACTCGTCGCCTACCTGCCCAAGGCCTGCCTCGACTTCCGCGCCCTGTTCACGAGCCGGGTGCGCCTGGAGGCCTACCGGCGCCTCGACGTGCCGGTCCTGGTCCTCCAGGGCGAGCACGCGCCGCGGCCGACCGTCCTGATCGCCCGGCGCCTGCACGCGGCCGGACGCCGGGCCCGCTTCGACGTGGTGCGCGGCGCCGGGCACATGGGCCCGGTCACCCACGCGGCCGCGGTCGCGGCCCTGATCGGCGCGCATGTCCGCGCCGCCATGCCTTCGTCCAACCCCCTCGCCGCGGCGGCCTGACCGCCCCGGCCCACCCCGCCTCGCCGCGGCAGCCCGTCTGTTCCGGCCCATCCCCCTCGCGCCGCGCGTCCCGCGCGCCCTTGCCTGAAGGATCAAACCCATGGCCGTCACGAGCTCATTCAGTCCCGCCAGCGGCATCCTGTCGAACTTCGGCGACGTCGATTCCAACACCGTCGTGGTGAGCCGCAACGCCGCCGGCGAACTGCTGGTGAACGGCGGCGCCGTGCCGATCCAGGGCGGGACCGCGACGGTGGCGAACACCACCCTGATCCAGACCTTCGGCCAGGCCGGCGACGACACGATCTCGCTCAACGAGGCGAGCGGCGCCCTGCCGCGCGCCAACCTGTTCGGCGGCGCCGGCGACGACACCCTGACGGGCGGCTCCGGCGGCGACATGCTGTTCGGCCAGAGCGAGAACGACACGCTCCTCGGCAAGGGCGGCGCCGACTTCCTGTTCGGCGGCACAGGCAACGACATCCTCACGGGCGGCGACGGCGACGACCAGGTCTTCGGCGAATCCGGCAACGACCGCATGGTCTGGAACCCGGGCGACGACACCGACCTGTTCGAAGGCGGCGCCGACACCGACACCGCGGAGGTGAACGGCGGCGGCGGCGCGGAAGTCTTCACGGCCACGGCCAACGGCACGCGCGTCCGCTTCGACCGGCTCGATCCCGCGCCCTTCTCGCTCGACATCGGCACCACCGAGAACCTCGTGGTCAGCATGAACGGCGGCGACGACACGTTCAGCGCCACCGGGAACCTCGCCGCGCTCATCAGCGTGACGGTCGATGGCGGCGCCGGGAACGACACCATCCTGGGGGGCAACGGCGGCGACGTGCTCCTCGGCGGCGACGGCAACGACTTCATCGACGGCCAGCAGGGCAACGACGTCGTCTTCCTCGGCGCCGGCAACGACACGATGCAGTGGGATCCGGGCGACGGCAGCGACGTGGTCGAGGGCCAGGCCGGCACCGACACCATGGCGTTCAACGGCTCCAACATCACCGAGAACATCGCGATCTCCGGCAATGGCGGGCGCGTGCGCTTCACCCGCGACGTCGCCAACATCACGATGGACCTCGACGACATGGAGCGGATCGAGTTCCGCGCGCTCGGCGGGGCCGACCGCATCGTGGTCGAGAACCTCGCGGGCACGGACCTCGCGGAAGTCGACATCGATCTCGCTGGCGCGGGCGGCGGCAGCGACGCCGCCGCCGACACGGTCGAGGCGAGGGGCACGGCCGGCGCCGATTCCATCGCGATCACGGAGTCCGGCGGCACCGTCCGCGTGACGGGCCTGCAGCCTTCGGTGACGATCCGCAACGCCACGGCCGCGGACGACCGGCTCGCGGTCGTCGGCGGCGCGGGCGGCGACGTCATCGATGCGGGCGGCGTGCGGTCCGGAGCGATGACGCTCGCCCTGCACGGCGATGGCGGCGACGACACGCTCGTGAGCGGCGCCAACGCCGACCTGCTCGACGGCGGCGCCGACAACGACACGGCGAGCTATGCCCGATCGGCTGCGGGCGTCACCGTGAGCCTCCTGACCGGCTTCGCCTTCGGGGGCGACGCCACGGGCGACGTGCTCGCCGGGATCGAGAACCTCGTCGGCAGCGCGGCGGTCGACGCCCTGACCGGGAACGCGGGCGACAACCGCCTCGACGGCGGCGCCGGCGCCGACACGCTCTCGGGGCTCGGCGGCAACGACACCTACCGGGTCGACAATGCCGGCGACAAGGTGTTCGAGGCCGCAGGGCAGGGCAACGACACGGTCCTGGCCTCGGCGAGCTACGCCCTCGCCGCGGGCCAGGAGATCGAAACCCTGATGGCGGCCGACGCGGCGGGCCTGACGGCGATCAACCTCACCGGCAACGCGTTCGCCAATGCGCTGACCGGCAATGCCGGCGCCAACACCCTCGACGGCGGCGCGGGCGCCGACCGCATGACCGGCCTGGCCGGCAACGACGTCTACGTGGTCGACAATGCCGGCGACGTGGTTGTCGAGGCTTTGAGCGGGGGCACGGACCTCGTCCAGGCCTCGATCAGCGCCGCGCTGGGGGCCCATGTCGAGAACCTGACCCTCACGGGCACGGGCGACATCGACGCCACCGGCAACGGGCTCGCCAACGCGCTCGCGGGCAACGCCGGCGCCAACGTCCTCGACGGCGGCGCCGGCGCCGACACCCTGCGGGGCAACGGCGGCAACGACACCTACCTCGTCGACGATGCCGGCGACGCGGTGTTCGAGTTCGCCGGTCAGGGCAGCGATACGGTCAGGACCAGCGTGAGCTACGCGCTCGCGGCCGGGCAGGAGATCGAGACCCTCGCGGCCGCCGATGCCGCCGGCGTCGCGGCGATGCGACTCACCGGCAACGCCTTCGCGAATGCGCTCACGGGCAATGCCGGCGACAACGTGCTCGACGGCGGCGGCGGGGCCGACACCCTGTCGGGCCTCGGCGGCAACGACACCTATGCGGTCGACCATGCCGGCGACCGGGTGATCGAAGCGGCCGGCGGGGGAACCGACACCGTGAACGCGGCGGTGAGCTTCACCCTCGCCGAGAACGTCGAGAACCTCGTCCTCGTCGGATCGGCCGCAATCGGCGGGTCCGGCAACGCGCTCGCCAACACGATCACCGGCAATGCCGGCGCCAACACCCTCGACGGCGGCGCCGGCAACGACCGGCTGACCGGCGGCGCGGGCAAGGACAGCCTGACCGGCGGGCTCGGCGAGGACGTGTTCGACTTCGACCTCGCGGCGGATTCGGGACCCGGCGCCAAGCGCGACCTGATTGCAGGCTTCGAGAAGGGCCTCGACACGATCGACCTGTTCGACATCGACGCCCACGAGGACAAGGCCGGCAACCAGGCCTTCCGCTGGGCCGACAAGCACGATCTCGACGCCGGCTTCACCGGCCGGGCCGGCGAGCTGCGCTTCGACGGCGGCATCCTGTCGGGCGACACGGACGGCGACGGCAAGGCCGACTTCCAGATCAAGGTGACGGGCGGGCTCGCGGCCGCGGACGTGATCCTCTGAAAGGAAGCACACCCGACGGAGCCCCGCCGGCCGGCCCGACCGCGCGGGGCTCCGGCGCGCCGGTCGTCCCGCGTCTCCGGCCGGAGGCGGGCGGCTTGATTCACCTCAAGGCGCGGCGGGCGCGGCCGCCGCACGAGACATCGCATCGGATCGACGGGACGGAAGGCGGAGCAGGGCGATGACGGATCTCAAGGCAGGACACGAGCTCACGGCCGCGGACGTGATGGTCGCGCAGGTCGTCACGGTGGCGCCCGACGCGACCCTGCAGGAGGCCGCCCGGGTGCTGCTCGAGCATCGCATCAGCGGCCTGCCCGTGGTGGACGAGGCCGGCCGGCTCGTCGGCGTGATCAGCGAGGGCGACCTCCTGCGCCGGACCGAGATCGGCACGGAGCGGCGCCGCTCCTGGTGGCTCGAGATGATGGTCTCGCAGGCGGTCAAAACCGAGGAGTTCGTCCGCTCGCACGCCACCCGCGTCGCCGACCTGATGACCGCGGACGTGGTGGCGGCCGCCGAGGAGACGCCGCTCCACGAGATCGCCTCGCTCCTGGAGCGGCATGGGATCAAGCGGGTGCCGATCCTGCGCGAGGGGCGTCTCGTCGGCCTCGTGAGCCGCGCGAACCTGCTGCAGGCTTTCGCGGCCGCGGCCGCGGCGCAGCGCGCGCCCGAGACGGTGCGGGACGACCGCTCCTTGCGCGAGGCGGTGATCCGCCGGCTCAAGCAGGTGCCGGGCGGGATGCCGTGGCTCGTGACCGTGACGGTCGAGGCCGGCGTGGTGGAACTGCGCGGCCCCGTGACCTCGCCCGAGCAGCGCCAGGCCCTGCGCGTGGCCGCCGAGACCACGCCGGGCGTGCGCGCCGTCGACGACGGGCTCTTCAAGCATCGGCGCGCGGCCGAGTGACGCCGGGCGCAGCCTGATCGGGGTTCCGGCGCGACGAAACCCGCGGAGGCGGTTGCGGAGCGGGCATTCCTGGGACAGACCTGTGCGCGAAAGCCCCGCCCGTCCGGCGCGGGGCGAAGGTCGCCGCATCAGGAGAGGTCCCTTGGCTCCCAAGCTCCACGTCATCGTCTGCAGCACGCGCCCCGGCCGCGTCGGCCCCGCCATCGGCCGCTGGGTCCACGAGGCCGCCGGCCGCCACGGCGGCTTCGACCCGGTGCTGGTCGACCTCGCCGAGGTGGATCTCCCGATCTACGACGAGCCCAAGCATCCGCGGCTGAAGCAGTACGAGCACGCGCACACCAGGCGCTGGAGCGAGAGCGTGTCGGCGGCCGATGCCTTCGTGTTCGTGACGCCGGAATACAATTACGGCCCGCCGCCCTCGCTCGTGAACGCGCTCAACTACGTCTACACAGAGTGGAACTACAAGCCGGCCGCGCTGGTGAGCTACGGCGGCGTCTCGGGCGGGCTGCGCGCCGCGCAGACCGAGAAGCTGACGCTGCTCGCGCTCAAGATGGTGCCGATCAACGAGGCCGTCACGATCCAGATGGTGGCGCAGCACGTCGCCGACGGCGTGTTCACGCCGCAGGAGCCCCACACGGTCTCGGCGAAGGCGATGTTCGACGAGCTCCTGCGCTGGACCGAGGCGCTGCGGCCGCTGCGGCAGGGTTGAGAGCACGATCCCGAAAGGCTGCAGACCTTTCGGACAAGATCATGCGGCATGACGATCATCGAGAGAGCACCATCGCTCCAAGCCGAAGCGATGGTGCTCTCTCGGTCCAAGTGGACCGGAATGGTCCGGAATGGTCCGAGGTGGACCGGCGGTCCACCTCGCCGTTCGGGGCGTCAGCTGCGCTGGCTCGAATCCCGCTCCGCCGATTCGGCCGGCTTCTGGGACTTGCGGGATTTCTTCCAGGAGGGGCGGCGGCGGCCTTTGTGCGCCATGTCAGATGCTCCCGCCGCTCTGGCCCTGGCTGGCGTCCTTCTGCCGGTTCAGCGCCTTCTCGCAGCGCTCCACATGGTCGGACGCCCTCTGCTGCACGTCCTGCATCGAATGGCAGGGCTTATCCACGTCCTGCTTGCAGTATTGGCAAACCATCGCGACCCTCTCGTTTGCGGTTCATCGTGAGGGGCCAACGTATGGCGCGGGCGAGGGTTTCAGCGTCGCCTTTCGCAATTCCGGTCCTGTGCTTGGGGACGCGGAAAACCGGGGACGGTGTATTTCACAGATCCGTCGCGTCCTGAGCGCCGCCCGGCGCGGCTGCGGCGCCGATCTCGATCCGGACCGTGACGGTCTGCGTGCTCCCGTCCGCGCGCCTGATCTCGTAGACGGCCTCGTCGGTGCCCGAGGTTCCGGCATTGGCCTGGTAGAACACTCCCCTGATGGGCGCCTCGAGCTTCGGGCAGCGCTTGATGTCGCCCGCCTTCGCCTTGCCCTCGCGGATCGCCAGCGCCCCCTGCTTCGGCGCCGTCACGACCCGAACCTCCGGCGCCGGCCCGGCCGTGCAGTCCCGCTTCACGGTGCCGAGCACCCCGAGCCGCGCCTGCTGGCCCGGCGCGGCCTTCACGGTGCGGAAGAGCTTCTCCTGCGCGAGGGCGGGACCGGCCGCGAGGGCGAGAGCGAGCGTCGAGGCGGCGAGGAGGCGGATTTGGGGCATGAACGGTCTCGTCCTGTGGGTGGCGCGCCGGTTCATCAGCCGATCGTGGCCGCAGCATGACCCGCCGGAGCGAAGCGCGTCGGGCGCAGGCGAGGCGGGGGGCTCCGGCGCCGTCTACAATGCATCCGCAAAGGCGCGGGGTCTTGCCGCCGCAAGCCTCGCCCCGGCCTCGTGCGGCGCGAGGCCGTCGGCCTGCCGCCCGATCGAGAGCGCGCCGTCGAGGATCGCGAGGCCGCGCTCGAAGGTGATGCGGATCTGGAATCCGCGGGTCTGCTGCTCGATAAAGGCGGCCCGCAGGCGCTCCACCGCGGGCGTGTCGGCGCAGGCGAGGCGCAGGACGTAAGGCATGAGCCGCTGCCGGTCATCGTCTCCCGCGAGGTCGTTCAGGAGCATCGCGAAGCGGCAGATCGGGCGCGAGAAGCACGGCGGCATCTCCTCGGCGGTGCGGATCTCGCGATACGCGAAGCCGGCGGCCACGAGGGCGGCCTCGTTGATGCAGGTCCCGCCCGCGGGGCCCGGAAACGCGTGCGACCCGGCCTTGAGCGACCAGTCGAGGAGGTGGTCGAAACCCTGCATGGCGGCCTTCCCTGTGGCACGCCCCCACGCCCGCGATGGTGGGCCCCGCGGGCCCCCGCGTCAATCGGGACCGGATGGTGCGGCGGGCGGTTCTCGCCTAGGCTCGCCGCGACAGCGCCGACCGGAGGACATCATGCGCCGAATCGTATTGTGGGCCGCCATCAGCGGCATCCTTGCCGCCGCTCCCGCCCAGGCTGCCTGCCCCGACGCCGAGACGGTCCGACGCTTCGTGGACGACTGGCAGGCCAGGCGTGCCACGCAGGCCCTGCCGGTCGCGAGCCTCGAGGAGGCGACCTGCGCCCGCGACCGGCTCGTGCAGGCCCTCACGGCATCGCAGGGCAAGATCGTGGGCTACAAGGCGGGCCTGACCGCGAAGGCCGTGCAGGAGCGCTTCAACGCCACCGCGCCCGTGTCCGGCGTGCTGCTCGAGAAGATGATCCTCCCCGACGGCGCGAAGGTGCCGGCCGCCTATGGCGCACGCGGCGTGTGGGAGGCCGACATGCTGCTCGTCGTGAAGGACGAGGGCATCAACGGCGCCAAGACCCCCGAGGAGGCGCTGCGGCACATCTCCGCCATGCGCCCCTTCGTCGAGCTGCCCGATCTCGCGCTCGCCCCGAGCGAGAAGCTCGACGGGACGCAGCTCGCCGCCATCAACGTCGGCGCGCGCCTCGGGGTCGCCGGCGCCGAGGTGCCGCTCCAGGCCAGCCCCGAGACCGTGAAGCTCCTGGCCGAGACCCGTGTGGTCGCGACGGACGCGAGCGGCGCCACGCTCGCCGAGAACACCGGCGCCGCGACCCTCGGCAACCCGCTCAACGCCGTCGTGTGGCTCGTCGAGGACCTCGGCAAGGCCGGGCGGAAACTCGCGGCCGGCGACCTCATCAGCGTCGGGTCCTTCACCCCACTGACGCCGCCGAAGCCAGGCCAGACCGTCACCGTCCGCTACGAGGGCCTGCCCGGCACACCCAAGGTGTCGCTCACCTTCGAGTGAGGCGCCGGCTCGCCCGAGCTCCGCTGCCAATGGAGCCGGGCCATCGGCAGACCCGATCGCCGCCATCGGCGCGGGGTCCTTGCGGCTGCGCCGAGGAGTTCCTATTTCGCTTCCCGTGAGGCCCGGGCCCCTCTGGCGGCCGCTCTCCGACGCGGCTTGCGATGTCGGTCCTCCGTTGCATTCGGCCAACGCGACGCCTTACGGGCGCCGGACCGGGCCGGCCTGTGACGGTGCCCGTGCCCGACCCAGCGTCGATCCTCGTCCGGCTTCCCGCGGCGTCCTCATCATCAGAGGACTACCACCGTGGATCTGCTGCTTTCCTTCGCGACCGCCGACTTCCTCGGCACGCCCGCCTGGCTCTGGCTGAGCTTTCTCGGGATCGTCGCCGCGCTCCTCGCCTTCGACCTCGGCATTCTCCACAAGGACGACAAGGAACTCGGCATCGCCGAGAGCCTGAAGCTTTCCGCCTTCTACATCGCGATCGCAGTCGCCTTCGGGGCCTGGATCTGGTGGTCGCGGGGCGCTGAGTCGAGCCTGCAATACTTCACGGGCTATGCGATCGAGAAGGCGCTCTCGATCGACAACGTCTTCGTGATCTCGCTTATCTTCGGCTACTTCGCGATCCCGCCGAAATTCCAGTACCGGGCGCTCGTCTGGGGCATCGTGGCGGTGCTGGTGCTGCGCGGCTTCATGATCGGCATCGGGGCGGCCCTGGTGCAGGAATACGACTGGGTGCTCCTTCTCTTCGGCGCATTTCTGGTCGCGACCGGCGTCAAAATGCTTCTCGTCGGCGAGAGCGAACAGGACGTGTCGAAGAATCCGGTGGTGCGCCTCCTGTCGCGGCGCCTGCGGGTCACGCCGGATCTGCACGGCGAGCGCTTCTTCGTGAGGAAGCCCGATCCCGCCACGGGCCGGCTCGTGCTCTGGGCGACGCCGCTCTTCCTGGCGCTCGCGGTCATCAACGTCGCCGACCTCGTCTTTGCGGTCGATTCCGTGCCCGCGATCTTCGCGATCACCACGGACACCTACATCGTATTCACGGCCAACATCATGGCGATCCTCGGCCTGCGTGCGCTCTACTTCGCGCTCGCCGCGATGGTGCACCGCTTCGAGTACCTGAAATACGCGCTCGCCCTCGTGCTCGTCTTCATCGGGGCTAAGATCTTCTGGAACCACTGGTACGGCAAGCTCGACCCCGCGATCTCGCTCTCGGTGACCCTCGCGACGATCGCCGGCGGCGTGCTGTTCTCGCTCTGGAAGACCCGCAAGGCCGCCGCGCACGCGGCCTGACCCTCGCGGCCCCGTCCCGAAACTCGAAAGCCGGCCCTCGGGCCGGCTTTCTCGTGATCCCCGTCAGGCCCGGATCGCCGCCAGGCCCTTCCAGTCGAAGGTGATCCCGTGTCCGGGACGGTCGGGGGCGAGCGCGAAGCCGTCCTCGACCCGCAGCGGCTCGGCGATGTAGCGCTCCAGGCCGAAGCCGTGCGCCTCGAGGTAGCTGCGGTTCGGGCAGGCGGCGAGGAGATGCACCGTCACGTCGTGGGCCCCGTGGCTCGTGACCGGCAGGTTGAAGGCCTCCGCGAGGTGGGCGATCTTCATGAACGGCGTCACGCCGCCGCAATTGGTCACGTCCGGCTCCGGGTAGGTCACGCCGCCGCCCGCGATGTAGAGCTTGAACTCCCACACGCTCCGCAGGTTCTCGCCCGCCGCCACGGGCAGGCCGCCCTCGCGCACGACCCGGGCATGGCCCGCGGGGTCGTCGGGGATCGTCGGCTCCTCGAGCCAGGTGAGGTCGAAGGGCTGAAACGCCCGCGCGGCCCGGATCGCTTCGTCGACCGACCATTTCATGTTGGCGTCGGCCATGAGGGGAAAGCCCTCGCCCAGATGCGCGCGCATCGCCCGCACCCGCTCCACGTCCTCGCCGAGGCGGGTGCGCCCGACCTTCATCTTGATGGCGCGGAATCCCTTGGCGAGGTTGCCGTCGGTCTGGGCGAGGAGCGCGTCGAGGGGCAGGTCGAGGTCGATGCCGCCGGCGTAGGCCGGCACCTTCGGGTCGAAGCCGCCGAGCAGGTTCCAGAGCGGAAGCCCCGCCCGGCGGGCCTTGAGGTCCCAGAGCGCCATGTCGAAGGCCGAGAGCGCCAGCACCGTCGGCCCGCCGCGGCCGCCGTAATGGAGCGCCCACCAGGCCTTGTGCCACAGCCGCTCGATCGCATCCGCTTCCTCGCCTGCGACGATGTCCGGGAATTCGCGCGACAGCACCGCGTCCACGGCGGCGCCGTTGCGCCCGACCGTGAAGGTGTAGCCCACCCCCTCGGCGCCGTCGGCGTCGCGGACCCGCACCGTGTTGAGCTCGAAAGCCCGCATGGCGCCGTGGGTCGAATCGGTCAGGACCGTGGGCAGCGGGATGCGGTAGAAGCCGGGTTCGATCGAGGCGATCCGTGCCATGGATGCTGCTCTCCTGAGCGTGACGGAACGGAAGGGATCATAGCGCCGCGGCACCTGCCCGGCCCGCCGAGGGTGCGGGACCCGGTCGGCCGCGGCATGCGGGCGTCAGAAGGCCCGCGCGCTCATCCCTTCGGTGTAGCGCTTGAGGTACTGCGCCACGAAATCGTGGCCCACGAAGCGCTTGTAGGCCTCGGCGAGGCAGTCCGTGACCGGGCCCCAGACCTGGCCCTCCGGACCGATGCGCACCCCGTTCACCGCCGTGACGGGGCAGATGCACAGGGAGGTCGAGGTCAGGAACGCCTCCTCGGCGTTGTAGGCGTCGTAGAGGTCGATGTCGGCCTCGCGCACGGTCAGCCCTTCGGCACGGGCGAGGTCGATCACGGTCTGGCGGCTCACCCCGGGGAGCACGTATTTCTCGTGCGGGGTGAGGATCTCGCCGTCCAGGACCACGAAGATGTTCGAGCCCTGGCCCTCGCAGAGGTTGCCGTTGACGTCGAGGAGCACCGCCCAGGCCTCCGGGTCGATGCTCTGGACCTCCTGGCTGGCGACGATGAGGTTGAGGTAGTTGTGGGTCTTGGCCCGCGGCGTGAGCGCGTCCGGGGGCACGCGGCGGTGCGAGGGCACGACGACCCGGATCCCCTCGCGGAACAGCTTCGCGCGCTGCACGAGGGGCAGCGGCGCGCATTCGAGCACGATGTTGGGCCCGTGGTGGTCGAGGTTGTCGCCCTCGACGTTCTTGACCCCGCGGCTGATGCGCTGGCCGACCCAGTAATCGTCGTCCGGGCCGAGGAGGTGGCGGTTGCGCTCGAACAACTCCTCGGTGAGCGCGCGCATGCGCTCGGGCCCGATCCCGGGGTCGATGCGCAGGTATTTCAGGGAGCGGTAGAGGCGGTCCACGTGCTCCTTCACCTTGAAGAGGCGGTGGCCGAAGCTGCGGGTCATGTCGAAGCAGCCGTCCCCGTAGACCCAGCTCAGGTCCCGGAACGGGATCCTGACCTCGCGCTCGGGCATGAACTCGCCGTTGAACCACGCCACCCGCTCGTTCGATCGCGCCGCCATTCCGCTCCCCATGATCGTCCCGACCGGCATCCTAGGGCGGTTTCCGCTCGTGTGGAATCCGTTCCCGTCGGTGGGACCGCCCTCGGTCGCACGGCAGGCCGCCCCGGCTGGCCCGACTCCGGACCTCCGGCCTCTCCGCCGGCTCATTCCGGGCAACCGGCCCGTGACCGGGCGTGCGGCCGGACGGTCCAAGTCATTCGACGGCTCACGACAGGTTTTCTGCCGCGGGTCCGGACCCCCGCGACAAGAAGGAACAACTCCAATTCTTGCTGGCTCTGCCGAACTACTCGACTCGACACTGTCGCGGCGATAGGGTCATGCTTGAGGGTGAGGTTCGTCGACGGGGGAGCGGGCCATGTCTGGACGTCTAGGATCGGCTCCGGTCAACGTGGTGCCGACGCAGACCTTCGCGGTCGCCTCGGGTGGGAGGGTCGAATTCGGGTCGCTGATCAAGGTCAGCGATGCGGACGGGGACGAGATCTTCGTGGGGCTTGAGGCCTACAACGGCACCCTGAAGCTCGGGCCCGACGTCGCGCCGGGGCTGATCACGGTGGGCGCCGACAATTCCGGGTCCATCGGACTGACCGGCACAAGCGAGGCCATCAGCGCGGCGCTCGATGGCCTTGTCTACACCCACAACGGCGGCGGCAGCACCTACGGGGGCTTCCGCATCACCACCGACGATCCGTTTTGGGAGGATCAGGACGATGTCTATGTCGAGATCACCCCGACGGGCGTGCCGAGCAACCAGGGCCCCGTCAACACGGTCCCGGACGGACCGATCTACCTGAGCCGGCACGGCAGCCACGATTTCGGGCAGACCATCCAGGTCTCCGACGAGGAGGACCACACGCTCCGGGTCATCCTGGAGGTCGATTTCGGGACGCTGACCCTCGGCACCCAGCCCGGCGATCTGGTCGTCACCGAGGGGGAGGACGGCAGCATCGAGCTCGTCGGGTCGGCCGCCGACATCAACGTGGCGCTGGACGGTCTCGTCTATACCAGCGATGGCTTCGCGGTCGGAGGACAGGACGCGCTGTACATCTACACCTACGACGGCGAGATGTCCGAATCGGGCGGCATCGAGGACGTCGACCAGGTCTGGTTCGCGATCGACACGAGTTCGCCGAACGCCCCGGTCAATACGGTGCCGACCGCGACGATCGATCTCTCCGCCGGCGACGACTATCTGTTCAATAGCGAGGTCGAAGGAGAGTTTCAGGTCGGCGATCTCGACGGAGGGGTGCTCCGGGTCGTCGTCGATGCCGGCGGGGACAGCACGCTCACGCTCGGCGACGTGTCGCCGGACCTGATCGTGAGCGGCGAGGGCGGCTCCCGGATCGAGATCGAGGGCAGCATCGCGGACATCAACGATGCGCTCGACACGCTCCGCCTCTCGCCCGGGGAGGATTTCTCGGGCGTCGTCTCCGTCTCGACCTCGGACGGGTTCCGGACCGATCGCGACCAGATCTCCTTCCAGCTCTATTCGGAAGGCTTCGACACCGCTCCCGTCAACACGAGTCCGACCCATACGCTGACGCTCGCGCCGAACGGCAGCCATGTCTTCGACGGGGCCCCGGACAACATCATTCAGGTGACCGACAGCGACGGCGGCGATCTCTCGGTCAGACTGAGCGTGACGCGGGGTACGCTGTCCCTGGCCCTGCCGCCGGAGGAGCGCCCGCCCGAACTCGACGTCTTCGAGGACGGCTCCCTTCTCGTGCTGACCGGAAGCCAGGACGACATCAACACGGCCCTGATCGGCCTGACCTATCAGCACCAGAGCGATCCGCCGGACGGCTACGACGAGGAACTTCAGCCCGTCCAGATCAGCATCGAGACCTCCCATGCGGTCTCCGAGGGCGGCAGTTACACGGATTTCGACAACGTCTTCTTCAACATCGCGATCGAGGCCGATCCCGTCTGCGCGTCCATCGGCGACACCGCGGGCGACGACAGCTTCCCGTCGCCTTCGGGCCAGATCGCCACCAACGCCCTCGACCCCGCCTTTTCGCTCGCCTGCGCCGACCCCTCGCCGCTGTCCGGCTACGACCTCGCGCTCGCGGGCTCGTACGGCACGCTCCACCTCGACACCTGCACCGGCGACTACCTCTACGTTCCCGACGACGGCGCCATCGAGGCTCTGAAGGACACGGCCTCGGACGTGTTCACGGTCACGATCCGCGACGGCGGATTCGTCGCCCAGGTCCCGGTGACGATCGAGCTCCACGGAGTCGACGACCGGCCGGAGGGCGCCGGCGATTCCTATTCGGTCGGCCAGGGCGAGCCGCTCGAGGTCACGTCCGGCGCGGGTGTCCTCGCCAACGATTCCGACCGCGACGACACCGCGCTCGTCACCAAGCTCGTCGACGGCCCGGCGCACGGGACGCTGGTCCTCAAGCCGAACGGATCCTTCACCTACGTGCCCGATCCCAGCTTCTCCGGGACCGACAGCTTCACCTACCAGGCGAAGCACGGCGCCCTGGAGAGCGACCCGACGACCGTGACCATCGAGGTCAGGCCGAAGGCGGATCCGGGCGGTTCCCCGCAGGCGCGCGACGACCAGGCGTTCGCGGTCGAGGACCCGGCGAGCCTCCTGGAGCGCGTCGTCTCGGGCAGCGTGCTCGCGAACGACAGCGATCCGGATGCCGGCGATCGGCTGCGCGTCACCGCCCTCGAGGGCCGGCCGCTCGGGGCGAACCTCACACTCGCGGGCCTGTACGGAACCCTGACGCTGCGCGAGGACGGCACCTACGACTACACGCTCGGGAACACCGACGCCCTCATCGCCGGGGAGACCGGCATCGAGCGCTTCACCTATACGGTCGCGGACGAGGCGGGCCACACCGCGACCGCGGTGCTCACCGTCGCGGTCGCAGGCTCCGACCTCAAGCTCGCCCGGGGCGGCTCCTTCTCGGCCCATCGCGGCCACGACGAGATCACGGGCGATGCGGGAGACGACCGCACCGCCGGCCGCGGCGGCGACGACCGGCTCGACGGCGGCGCCGGCGACGACACGCTCTGGGGCGAGGACGGCGCCGACGCCCTGTTCTGCGGCTTCGGGCACGACCGGGCGGTGGGCGGCGCCGGCGACGACGTGATCTGGCTCGGCGAGGGCGACGACCAGGCCTGGGGCGAGGCGGGGCGGGATGCGATCCACGGCGAGGCGGGCGACGACGCCGCCGACGGCGGGGGCGACGACGACGTCCTGATCCTCGGGTCGGGCGACGACCGGGGCTGGGGCGGGCTCGGGAACGACCAACTCTCCGGCGAGGCCGGGCACGATTACCTCGCGGGCGGCGCCGGCGACGATCTCGTGGTGGGGCAGACCGGCAACGACCGGCTCTGGGGCGAGGACGGCGACGATGCCCTCTGGGGCGGTGCCGGCGCGGACCAGTTCAACGGCGGGGCGGGCGAGGACCGGCTCTTCTTCGACGGCGGCAACGACACGGCGTGGGGCGGGGGCGGGAACGACATCTTCGTCGTGCTGTCGCGGTCCGGCCAGATGCGCATCAAGGATTTCCAGAGCGGCGACACGATCGAGCTCGACGGGATCTTCCGGTCCTACGCCCGGCTCGAGGCCAACATGAAACAGGTGGGCGGCGACCTCGTGATCGACCTGCCGCGCGGGGGCGGGACCCTGACCGTGGAGAAGACCGACCTCCTCGGACCACAGGATTTCTCGTTCTAGGCGAGGGTCCCGGGGAAACTGGGGCCGATCTGCCGCCGACGGCTTCGGAGGCACCGTCCGGCCGCTTCGCCGGGCTTGATCCACGGGGTCCGTGCCTGCTTTGCCACTTCCCGCGTCATGGGGCCCGCGTGCGGTTCAGGACCTGCGCCCGTGCTCTCTTCCCGCGTCACGGGGCCCGCGTGCGGTCCAAGACCTGCGCCCCGAACGCCGAGACCATGATGATCGCGGCGCCGAGAAGCGCGACCGGCGCCGGCACGAGACCGAAGGCGGCATAATCCATCGTCATCGAGAGCACGATCGCGAGGTAGCCGAGCGGCGCGAGGACACGGATCTCCGCGAGGTTGTGGGCGCGCAGGAAGCAGACCTGGGCGACCTGCGAGAGCAGCCCGATGAGGACCAGGGCCGGGACGTCGGCAAGACGCGGCGTCACCCAGAGGACGGCCGCCGGGACGGCGGTGAGCAGCGTCAGGCCGAACGTGTAGAGCAGCATCATGAGGACCATGTTCTCGCCCCTGAGGCGCCGGGTCTGGATCACCGACAGGGAGCCGAACAGCACCGCGCCGCAGGCCGCGGCCAAGCCCATGTCCCACGGCACGGCGCCCGGATTCGTCATGAGCAGCACGCCGCCGAAGCACACGAGCGAGGCCGCCCAACGGATGGCCGGCGCCCGCTCGGCCAGGAGGACGGCGGCAAAGCCCAGGGTCACGAGGGGCCGCGTGAAGGATACCGCCGTCACGACCGCGAGCGGCAGGGCCGTGACGGCCACGTAGGTGCAGCTCAAGGACAGCCCGTTGCACAGGACGCGCCCGAGATGGTCGCGCAGGCGCCTCGTGTCGAAGACTTCGGCGCGGTAGCGCCAGACCAGCGGCAGCACGACGAGCAGCCCCACGACCGCGCGCAGGAACACGATCTGGATCGCGGGAAGCGTCCCGCCGAGGACCTTCACGGTGGCGGTCACCAGGACCATGAGGCTCATGTCGGCGAAGAGAAAGAGCGCGCCCTGCCGGTTTGCGGCGGCGGGCTGCGGCGTCGGCGCCCCGGGCGTCGCGTCGCTCACGCGGCCCGGCCCATGCGGGCCGCGAGGCCGAGCGCTCCCGAGTCCGTCATGCGGGCTGCACCAGATTGGCCATGAGGCGGAAGGCGCCTGGGACGAGACGGTCGAGCTGGTGGTGCAGCACGAGGGCGCAATGGGTGTGCCGTCCGCGGCCGATCTCGGCCGTAAGGAGCGCGCCTTCGAGGGGCCGCTCGCCGGGGTCGTTCAGGGCGAGGAGAGGGGTATAGGCGGGATCCCATTCGGCTGCGAAATAGAGCCCGCGCTCCTTGTCCCAACCGCTCCAGTCCTCCGGCGCGATCCGGTTCGGATGCGTCAGGAGCGGGTGCCCGGGCGCCAGCACCCGCACGGGCGCTCCCGGGTCCGTCACGCGCCAGCGCACGGAGGGGAGTCCGATCTCGATGCGGCGCGGCGGGGTGGCGTCGGGGTCCCACCCGTCGGAGGGGCGGTGATAGAGGGTCACGAGATGCCCGCCCGCTTCGACGAAGGCGCGCAGGCGCCCCGCGGCGGCGCGAAGGTCGGCCCTCGTCCCGAAGGCGAAGATGCCGGCGACGATCGTGGTGAAGGCCGACAGGTCGCCCTGCGCCAAGCGACCGGGATCGAGCTCGGCGACGTCGAAGCCCATGCGCGCAAGCCAGGTGCCAACCCGGTCGTTGCCTCCACCCACGTAAGCGACCCGAGCGCCGTCCGGCAGGCGGGCCTCGACGGCGAGGACCGGCAACTCCGAGAACTGGGTGAGGTCCGCGCCGCCGGGCGCGGACGGGACCGGCATGACCCGGTAGGCCGGTTGGCCCGCGAGCATCGGACGAAGGGCCGTCCGCCCCGGCTGCAGGTCGGGCGGCGGCACGAGCCGGATTCCATGAGGCTCGCGCGCGACGCCCCAGCCCTCCGGCGCCTCGAACGAGAGCGCGTCCGGTCCGGCCGCGCCGTCGACCGCAACCTCGATCCGGACATCGCCGCGCGGGCGGGCGAGGTTGATCACGACCGCGTCGGGGTCGAGCCGCAGCGAAGCCGCCGGCCGCACGAGCAGGGGCTGTTCGAGATCGAGGAGCCGGGAGGCTTCGCGGCCGTCGAGCCTCATGCGGAGCCGCACGACGGCTTCGCCGCGGCCGCCGAGCGGATCGAAGGAAGGCGGATAGGGAGACGAGGGCGGCGCACCGCAATGGGCCGCGAGATGGATCACGGCCAGCCCGCCGGTGTCCGACGTCCCGACCGCGTGAACGGCTCCGGAGGTGACGGCGTCGAACGCGACCGCAGTCGCGGTCGAGGCTTCCACGAACACCTCGATGTCTGCGGCTTCGCCGGGCGCGATCCGCGCCGGGCGGGCGCAGGCCCGCGCCACCACGCCTTCGGCCTCGAACAGAGCCGCATCGATCTCCCTTGCTTTCCGGGCGAGGCGGTGGGCCATCCGGGGCGCCCATCCGGGCGGGCAGGCCGCCCGCGCGGCCTCGATCGAGCGGGCCGCGTCGAGGAGGGCCGGCGTGATCCGGCGGCCGTCGGGAAAGGCCGCGAGCGCCGCATCGATCGCGGCTTGCGCGGCCGCGAGCGTACGGCCGACATCGGCCGGCAGGCCGCCGAGACTGGCGAGTTCACCGATCGTCCGCGGCAGGCCGTCCAGGACCGAACCTTCGGGTCCCGGTGTCCGTCCGGCGTGCAGCAGCAGGTGGAGCGGCCAGCGGGTGCGGCCGGCGTCGCGCCATATGCCCATGCCCTGGCTGCGGTGGAGGGCCCGCGACCACTCGCCGATCTGCGCATAGGTCGCGCCCGTGACGGGGTCGCGCCGCGGCGGCTCGACCGCCACCGTCTCGGGCGGCGGCGGGTCCTCGTCGTCGTAGGCCGTGCCGGCGCCGGACCAGGCCGGCAGGTAGAGCTTCGCGGCCTGCCAGGGCGCCAATCCTTCCGCGCGGTGCTCCGGGAAGGCGTCCGGGTCGGCCGCGAGCGCGAAGGCCTGGATGGCGGCGCGCGTCATGGCCCGGTGGTGGCCGTGCTGGCCCGGCACGTCGAGGAAGGTCGGGGCCACGATATCGGGCCGCTCGCTCCGGTAGGCGCGCACGAGGCGCTCCAGGATCCGCGCCTCGCCCCAGCGCGCGAGGGTATCCTCGCCGCTCTTGGAGAAGCCGAAATCCTGCACAGGATCGTCCGGCCCGTGCCCAAGCCAGACGACCCCCGCATCGATGACCCGTGCCGCCTCCTCCATCTCCCGGGTGCGCAGCACGCCGAGCGCCGCGCCGCGCTCCGGGCCGATGGCATTCTGCCCGCCCTCGCCCCGGGTCGAGCACGCCACCACCACCCGCATCCCATGGGCGAAGCGGAGTGCCGCGAGGAGGCCGTTGTGCTCGTCGTCCGGATGCGCGCCGGTGTTCAGATACGTGATCACGCCCGTGAGCCGGGTGAGCGCCCGGTGGAGGCGCAGGATCGCGGGCTCCTCCCTCTGGCGGGCGATGCGCTCGTGGTCGGTGAGCATCGGGGTCTCCGTAGGGCAGGCCATCGCCCGAGACTGGTTCATCAATAGGGCAGGGACCGCGACCTCCGCCATGCAAAGAGCGGCGGGCTCCCCCTCGCAACCGTGAAGTTTGATCCGTTGACAGGGCGGCAGGCCTCACGCCACGGTGCCGGTTCGGCACCGGCGAGAGATCCGCACCCTCAAGGCGCGGGCAGCCGGCTGGAACGGGAGATGTCGATGCGCGCGCTTCGCGGAATGGTGTTCGGCCTTGCGGCCGGAATCGGCCTCATGGCCGCCGGAACGGCGAAAGCCGTCGAAATCGAATACTGGCAATACGTGTTCGAATCCCGCGTCAAGGCCATGGACGAGCTGATCAAGCGCTTCCAGGCCGCCAACCCGGGCATCACCGTCAAGCACACCACGTTCCCGTATGCGGACTATCAGACCAAGATCGCGGCCGCGATTCCCGCGGGCCAGGGTCCGGACGTGGTCCAGCTCTTCTACGGCTGGCTCGACAATTTCGTCTCCGCCAAGTTCGTGCAGCCCCTGCCGACCGACACCTTCCCGCCCGAGATGCTGGAGAAGGAGTTCTTCCCGATCATCTCGGCCATGAAGCGGGACGGCAAGTATTACGGCGTACCGACTGCGGTGCGGTCGCTCGCCCTCTTCTACAACAAGAAGCTCTTCGAGCAGGCGGGGCTCGATCCCGCAAAGCCGCCGCAGACTCTCGACGAACTCCTCGCGGCGGCCCAGAAGGCGGCGAAGCGCGACGGCGCCGGCAACCTGCTCTCGGCTGGCATCACCCTCGACATGGCAGGCCAGGACCACCAATGGTGGCGCGAGGTCCTGGTCCGGCAGTTCGGCGGCGCGCCCTACAGCGCGGATTCCAGGAAGGTCACCTACGACAGCGAGGCCGGGGCGAGGGCGCTCCAGTTCTACGTGGACCTGCAGCAGAAGCATAAGGTCGGGCAGGTCGGCTTCATGGACGAAGGCCAGGCGGCCTTCCGGGCCGGACGGGCCGCCATGACGATCGACGGCACCTTCCGCCTCGGCGCCTTCGGCAACATCAAGGGCTTCGAGTGGGGCGTCACGGAACTGCCCGCGAATGCCGAGGGCAAGCGTTCGAACTATGCGAGCTACTGGGTGAACGCGATCACCACCAAGGCGCAGGGCGAGAAGCTCGAAGCGTCCAAGAAGTTCCTGGCCTTCGTGACCTCGCCCGAGGCCATGGAACTCTGGCTCAAGACCGTGGGCGAAGTGCCAGCCCGCCGCTCGGTGGCGCTGACCGAGAAGAACCTCGCCGACCCGGTCTACGGCCCCTTCCTCAAGGCGCTCGAATACTCCCAGACCACGCTCTTCGTGGACGAGGCGGCGCAGCGCCAGATCACCATGGACATGACGAACCGGGTGCTGCTCCAGAACCAGGATCCCAAGGCTTCGCTGGCTGAGGCCGCCAAGGCCGAGCAGGCGATCCTCGACCGCTACTACAGCCAGCAGAAGTAGCGCGCCCCATGGCGCATGACGCCGCCACGCGACCAGGCGCGGCCCCGAGGGGCCGCGCCTGGGACCGCTTGAGCCTGCACCAGAAGCAGGTCGTCTGGGCCTGGACCTTCCTGGCCGTGCCGATCCTGTTCTATGCGGTCATCCGATTCTGGCCCACCCTCGACGCGTTCCGGCTCTCGTTCACCAACTGGAACCTTTTGCGCCCGCCCGCCTATGTGGGCTTCGCCAACTACCAGCGGCTCGTCAGTGACCCCCTGTTCTGGCAGGTCTTCCGCAACACCTTCCTCTATCTCCTCATCGGCACGCCCGTGAGCCTGCTGCTCTCGTTCGCGATCGCCTACCACCTCGACCGGGTGCGCTTTCTGCACGGCTTCATCCGCGCGCTCTACTTCCTGCCGTTCCTGACCACCGCGGCCGCGATGGCCTGGGTGTGGCGCTGGTTCTACCAGCCGGTGCCGATCGGCCTCATCAACGACCTGCTCGCCACCGTCGGCCTGCCGCAGCAGCCTTTTCTCCGCTCGACCGCGCAGGCGCTCCCCTCCGTGCTCGCGCCCGCGATCTGGGCGGGCCTCGGCTTTCAGGTCGTGATCTTCATGGCGGGCCTGCGGGCGATTCCGACCACCTATTACGAGGCCGCGCGGATCGACGGGGTGTCCAACTGGGCGATCCTCACCCGCATCACGCTGCCGCTCCTGAAGCCCACCATCGTGTTCCTCGTGGTGTTCTCCTCGATCGGGTTCCTGCGGATCTTCGATCAGGTCTACAACATGACCACGAACGATCCCGGGGGACCGCTCAACAGCACCAAGCCCCTCGTGCTGCTGATCTACCAGACCGCGTTCGGGGCCTTCGAGATGGGCTATGCGGCCGCTCAGACCGTGGTCCTGTTCCTGATCCTCCTTGCCGTGTCCCTGATCCAGCTCCGCATCCTGAAGGATCGCTGACATGAGCATGATGTCGCTGATCTCGCTCCGCGTCGGGAAGGAGCGCTGAATTGGCCGCCACCGCAGACATTCTTGCGACCGGCCCCGTCGATCACGGATCGTCGAAGATCCGGCCGGGCCGCATCGTCGCCTGGACGCTCCTGTTCCTCGGCGGGCTCGTGATGCTGACGCCGCTGCTCTTCATGTTCTCGACGTCGCTGAAATACGCCTCCGACGTCTACGACCTGCGGCTCATCCCGGCCGATCCGACGCTGGACAACTACGTCACGGTCCTCTCCGACGGCCGCTTCTTCCGCTGGTTCGTCAATTCCATCGCCATCGCCACGATCGTGACGCTCTCCAACGTCTTCTTCGACAGCCTGGTCGGCTACACGCTGGCGAAGTTCGAGTTCCGCGGGCGCTACCTCGTCTTCGTCGCGATCCTCTCGACCCTGATGATCCCCACCGAGATGCTCGTCATCCCCTGGTACATCATGGCGCGCAACTTCGGCTGGCTCGACACCTATTGGGGCATCATGTTCCCGGGCATGATGACGGCGTTCGGGACCTTCCTGATGAAGCAGTTCTTCGAGACCGTGCCCAAGGACTTCATCGAGGCCGCGCGGATCGACGGGCTCAACGAGTTCACGATCTGGTGGCGCATCGCCATGCCGCTCGTGACGCCGGCGCTCTCGGCGCTCGCGATCTTCACGTTCCTCGGGAATTGGACCGCCTTCATCTGGCCCCTCATCGTGACCACCAGCAAGGAGCTCTACACCGTGCCGGTCGGCCTCTCGAGCTTCGCGGTCGAGCAGTCGATCCAGTGGGAGATGATCATGACGGGCGCGAGCCTTGCGACGCTGCCGACGCTCCTCGTGTTCCTGACGCTCCAGCGCTACATCGTCCGCGGCGTCGTCATGGCCGGGCTCAAGGGATGAGGGGGCGGATCACGGTGTCGGAACGGCGACCGCGCAGGGCGCATAGGGGATGACGATGGACCTCGACCCGACGCGCGACGATCCGAGGGCGTCCGACCGCTCCGCCTTCCCGGACCCGACCTACAAGGAGACGGTGCTCCGCCCGCTCTTCGACGGCGCCAAGGCCCATCACGTGGCGGGCTTCCGCCGCATCGACCGGGCGCATCTCGTGATGCTGGCCGAGACCGGGATCCTCCGCGGGGAGGACGCCCGCGCCATCGCGGGTGCGCTCGAGGCCATCGACCGGGACCTCGACGTGCCGTCGCTCACCTATACGGGCGAGGTCGAGGATTTCTTCTTCCTGATCGAGAAGGAGCTGCGCCGCCGCATCGGCCCGGAAGTCGCCGGGCGCCTCCACACCGGCCGCTCGCGCAACGACATCGACCACACCCTGTTCAAGCTCGCTCTCAAGGAGCGCATCGACGCGCTCGGTGCCCGCCTGCGCGGCTTCGTCGATGCGCTCCTCGCCACCGCCGAGCGGGAACGTGGCACGCTGATCGTTGCCTATACCCACGGTCAGCCCGCGCAGCCCGACACCTTCGGGCACTACCTCGCGGCGGTAGCGGAGTTCGTGCTGCGCGACCTCGAGCGCCTGATGGCGGCACGTCGGATCGTCGATCTCTCGCCCATGGGCGCCGCCGCGATCACGACGTCCGGCTTTCCCCTCGACCGCCACCGCATGGCCGAACTCCTCGGCTTCGCGGCGCCGCTCGAGAACTCCTACGGCTGCATCGCCTCCGTCGATTACGTCACCGCGACCTACAGCGCCATCGAGCTGACTTTCCTCCACCTCGGCCGGCCGATCCAGGACCTGCAATTCTGGACGAGCTTCGAGGTCGGGCAGATCTACGTGCCCAACGCCTTCGTGCAGATCAGCTCGATCATGCCGCAGAAGCGCAATCCCGTGCCGATCGAGCACCTGCGCCACCTGGCCTCCCAGACGGTCGGCCGGGCCCGCGCGATGCTCGACATCGTCCACAACACGCCGTTCACGGACATGAACGACAGCGAAGGCGAGACCCACGAGATGGGCTACGGCGCCTTCGCGTCCGCCTTCCGTGTCCTCGACCTGCTGACGGCTCTCGTCCCGGCCCTGCGCGTCGATCCGCGGCGCGTTGCCGAGAACATCAGGAAGAGCTGCATCACGGTGACGGAGCTCGCCGACAGCCTCGTGCGGATCGAGGGCCTGTCCTTCCGCGAGGCGCACGAGATCGCCTCCACGGTTGCCCGCGCTGTGGTGGCCGCGGATGGCAGCCTGCCCGGCGACGGCTATGCGCCCTTCGTTGCGGCCTTCGCCCATGCGGCGGGCCGGCCGCCTGGCATCGACGCGGGGCGCTTCGCCGAGATCGTCTCGCCTGAGCATTTCGTAGCCGTACGCGGCCGCTTCGGCGGCCCGGCCCCGGAGGCGCTGCAAGCTTCGCTCCTGCGCTACCGGGATCGTCTCGACGCGTTCGAGCGCGAGGCGAAGGGGCACGCGGCGCGCGAGGCGGGCTCCGCGCGCGAACTGGCCGAGCGCTTCGCCGCGCTCGCGGGAGAGCCGTGATGGCGGGAATCGAGATCCGGAACGTCGTCAAGCGCTACGGCAAGGTCACGGCCGTGCACGGCATCGACCTCGACGTGGCCGACGGCGAGTTCGTGGTGCTGGTCGGGCCCTCCGGCTGCGGCAAATCCACGACGTTGCGCATGGTCGCGGGCCTGGAGGAAATCTCCGACGGCACGATCCGCATCGGCGGGAGGGTGGTGAACCAGCTCGAGCCGAAGGACCGTAACATCGCGATGGTGTTCCAGAACTACGCCATCTACCCGCACATGAGCGTAGCGAAGAACATCGCCTTCGGCCTCTACACCTCGCCGCTCTCGGAGGCCGAGAAGCGCCGGCGCGTGGAGGAGACCGCGCAGGTTTTGGGGCTCGAAGCGCTCCTCGATCGGCGCCCGTCCGAGCTGTCGGGCGGACAGCGCCAGCGCGTCGCGATCGGACGCGCCATGGTGCGCGATCCGGCGGCGTTCCTGTTCGACGAGCCCCTGTCCAACCTCGACGCGCAGTTGCGCGCTCAGATGCGGGTCGAGATCAAGCGCCTGCACCAGCGCCTCGGCACCACGATCGTGTTCGTGACCCACGACCAGGTCGAGGCCATGACGCTGGCGGACCGCATCGTGGTCATGAAGGAGGGCCGCATCCTCCAGGTCGGCCCGCCTATGGAGGTCTACGAGCGCCCCGCGGACGTGTTCACGGCGCGCTTCATCGGCAGCCCGACCATGAACCTGCTGGCCGGTCGCCTCGCCGCCGGCGGCGGGCGCCCTGTGGCCGAGTTGCGGGTCGGCGCGCCGGTCGGGCTGGCGCGGACCCCGAATCTCGAACCCGGCCGTGACATCCTTCTCGGCGTCAGGCCGCAGGATCTCGCGGTCCTGAGCGAGGGCGCCGCATCCGGAGACGTGGAGCTCCAGGGCCGCGTCAGCGTGGTCGAGCCGCTCGGATCCGAGGCCTTCGTGCATGTGGAGGTCGGCGACCAGCTCGTGCTCGCGAGCGCGCCCGCCAAGCGTCCCCCGCCGGTCGGCGAAGTGGTGCGGCTCGGCGCCAGGGACGAGAACCTGCACCTCTTCGATGCCGCAAGCGGCCGGGCGCTCTGACGAGGGCGATGCCCACGCCCTCCGACCTGCGTGCGGTGCTGGAGGCCGCGTCGCGGCACGGCCCGGTTGCATGCGCAGATCTCGCGCGGATCACCGGCCTGTCCTCGGACGCGGTCGCCGCGGCCCTGAGCGTGCTCGTCGCGGAGGGGTGTCTGCGTCCGCTTGAGAACGGCGCCGCGCCCTATGAGGCCGATGTGAGCCGCGCCTTCGTGCTCGGCGTCGATCTCGGCGGCACCAAGGTCCATGCCGTGCTCGCCGACCTCTCGGGCGAAATCCTCGTCGAGGCCATCGAGCCGACGGATCCGCGCGGCGGGCGCTTCGTCACGGATCAGATCGGCGCGCTGATGCGGCGACTCTGCGCGGAGGCCGCAGTCGCGCCCGAGCGCGTGCGGGGCGGGGCGGTCGGCAGCCCCGGCATCGTGCAGCCGGACACCGGCTTCGTCCTGGACGCGCCCAACATCGTGGGATTCGACCGGCTCGACGTGCCGGGGGCGCTGCGGGCGGCGTGCGGCGTTCCGGTCGCGGTCGAGAACGACGTCAACATGGCCGCATTGGGCGAGCACGGCGGCCGCGGCGCCTCGACTTTCGCCTTCGTGGCGCTCGGCACCGGCATCGGCATGGGGCTGATCGTGGACGGGCGGCCGGTTCGGGGCGCCCGCGGCGCGGCGGGCGAGATCGCGCATTTGCCGCTCGGCGGCGATCCCTTCGATCCGCGTGGCCATCGTCTCGGCACCTTCGAGACCGCCATCGGCAGCGAGGCGATCCTGCAGCGGTTCCGCGCGCTCGGCGGAGCGGCGGACGACGTGCGCGGCGTGTTCGATGCTCTCCAAGGCGGCGATCCCGCGGCCGCGGCCGTGCTCGACGACGTCGCCCGGCTGCTGCTCCAGGGGCTGATGGCGATCCGGGCCGTGGTCGACCCGGAGCGGGTCGTGCTCGGCGGCAGCATCGGGGCGCGGCCCGAACTCGTGGAGCGGGTGCGCGTGCTGGCCCTGCGCCACATGGCCGATCCGCTCCGGATCGAGACCAGCGCCCTCGGGGTGCGGGCTGCGGCGCGAGGTGCCGTCGGGCTGGCGCTCGCGCGGCTCTACGAATTGCTCATCGCATAGGAGGACGGCCGGGCGCGGGCGCCCGGCCGTCGAGGCGTCAGGCCACGTCGAGACGGACGTCGAGATTGCCGCGCGTCGCGTTGGAATAGGGGCACACCTGATGCGCCTTCTCGACCAGGGCTTCGGCCTGCTGGCGCTCGATGCCGGGCAGCGCGATGCGTAGGCCGACGTCGAGGCCGAAGCCCCCTTCCGAGCGCGGGCCGATGCCGACGGTGGCGGTGACGCTGGCGTCCTGTGGGATCCGCGCCTTCTCCTGGGCGGCCACGAACTTCAGCGCGCCGAGGAAGCAGGCGGAATAGCCGGCTGCGAAGAGCTGTTCCGGGTTGTTGCCTTCGCCGCCCGCGCCGCCGAGCTCCTTCGGCGTGGACAGCCGCACGTCGAGGCTGCCGTCGGCCGTGGCGGCGCGGCCGTCGCGGCCTCCGGTGGCGGTCGCCTGGGTGGAGTACTTCACTTCGGTCGGCATGGGACGCTCCTTCGAGGGGCTGAGGCGGACGCTCCGGCCCGCATCCCAGTCATATAGAGCGATATTACATTGCGTGCAATATGATATGCTGATACGGATCCTGCATGAACTCCTGCACCTCGACCCCCGGCGCGCCTGCGCCCCCGGACCGGCTCGGCCGCATGCTGTGCTTCGCGATCTATTCCGCCGGGCATGCTTTCACCCGGGCCTACAAGCCCCTCCTCGATCCGCTCGGGTTGACCTATCCGCAATATCTGGTGCTGCTCGTGCTCTGGGACGGGGACGATCTCACGGTGAAGGAGATCGGGCGGCGCCTGTTTCTCGATTCGGGGACGCTCACGCCCCTGCTCAAGCGCCTCCAGGCCGCGGGGCTCGTGCGGCGGACGCGCGACCCGCGGGACGAGCGGCAGGTGAGGGTCCGGCTCACCGAGCGGGGCCGGGCGCTGGAGGCGGAAGCCGCGCCCATCATGGCGCAGCTCGTCTGCACCCTCGACCGGCCGGTGCCGCAGCTCCTCGCACTCACGGACGAGATCGGACAGATCCGAACCGCGCTCCACGAGAGCGCCGGTTCCTGAGCCTCGGAGACGGGTCATGTCGCCTCAATCCGCCGCATCCTGCTCCGGCGGCAATCCCCTCGCGGTCGCCCGCACCAGGAGCGCGAGCTGGCGCCGGAGCGTCGCCATCGGCATGGGGACGAGCTTCTCCTCCAGCCCCAGCCCGACGACGCCGTGCACGGCGGAGAACAGGGAGCGGGCGACAAGCGCGCGCTCGCGGCCCTTCAACCCGGGGAGAAGCGCGCGCAGGGGCTCCTCGACATAGGCGAAGAGCCGCATCTGCGCGGCGAGATGCGCTTCGGGCACGGGCTGCCCCTCGGGCATGCGGTGCTCGAACAGGGCGCGCCACGGCAGGGGGTTCGCCGCGGCGAAATCCAGGTACCGCAGCGCGAGGCCGACGAGGTCGTCGATCGCATCCTCCAGGGCGTCGCCCCTGGGAGAGGGCGCGGCTGCGGGCCTGGGGGCGAGGGCGGCATCGAGCCGGGCGAGGGTGCGGGCGTTCACGGCGAGAACCAGCGCGTCGAGGTCCGGGAAGACCGTGTAGATCGATCCCAGCGCGCATCCGACCTCCTGGGCGAGATCCCGGGCCCGCACGGCGGCCAGTCCCTGCGACGCGACCGTCCTCTCGGCGGCTTCGACGAGCCTGTCCCGCAATTGCTCCCGACGCTCCGTGGTGCGCATCCGCTCTCCTTGAGCGTGAACATAGTTCAAAAAATGACTTGAACGCTGTTCACGGCTGTGGCATGGTCCACCTGTGAACGATGTTCATAGCAGTGGGATTTCCGATGTTCAACCTCATCCGGCTCCAGGCTCTCCGTCCTCACGCACCCTTGCCGCTGACGGGGCGGGCCGATGGCCGCTCTCCGGCGCCGGTCTTCACTCCGGCTCGCGGGAGGCTCGAGCCGCATGACCCCCGTCTGCGGGGCGCGTGCTGCGCAGCACGACATCCCGCCCGCGCCTGAAGCAATCTGCGCCCCCTCAGATCCCTTCCAGTCCGCGCTTCCGCCCGACCGGGCCGCGGCGCTCCGGAGACCGCCATGTTCCGCCATCTCATGACCTCCCGGCGCTTCGCGCCGCTGTTCTGGTGCCAGTTCTTCTCGGCCTTCAACGACAATTTCCTCAAAAACGCCCTCGTGTTCCTGATCCTGTTCCAGATCGGCGGCTCGCAGGCGGAGGCGCTCGTCACCCTCGCGGGTGCGGTCTTCATCGCGCCGTTCTTCTTCCTCTCGGGTCTCGGCGGCGAGTGGGCCGACCGCTACGACAAGGCCCTGATGGCGCGGCGCCTGAAGCTCGCCGAGATTGGTGCGGCCGGGCTCGCGGTGGCGGGATTCTGGTTCCACTCGCTTCCCACCCTGTTTGCCGCGCTCTTCGCGTTCGGGGTCGTGTCGGCGCTGTTCGGGCCGATCAAGTACGGCATCCTACCCGACCACCTCGCCCGCGAGCAGCTGCCTGCCGGCAATGCGCTGGTCGAAGCCGCGACCTTCCTCGCGATCCTGATCGGCACGGTGGCGGGCGGCTATGCGGCCCGCGACGGCGGCGATCCGGCGGCGTTCGGGGGGCTCGTGATGGCCTTCGCGGTCCTGTGCTGGGCCACGAGCCTCCTGATCCCGCGCACCGGCGAGGCCGCGCCGTCCTTGCGGGTCGACCCGAACGTGGTCCGCTCCACCGGCGCCCTGCTGCGCGACCTGTGGCGCGACGCCCGGCTCTGGCGCGGCGGCGTGATCGTGTCCTGGTTCTGGCTCGTCGGCGCCGTGACGCTCTCGCTCCTGCCCCCGCTGGTGAAGAACCGCCTCGGCGGCACCGAGGATGTCGTCACGGCGCTGCTGGCCGTGTTCTCGGTCGGCATCGCGCTCGGCTCCGGCCTCGCCTCCTGGCTCGCGAGCGGCCGCATCGTGCTCCTGCCGAGCGCCCTGGCGGCCGTGCTCATGGGCGCCTTCGGCCTCGACCTTGCCTGGACGGTGCACCAGGCGCCGGCGCCTGCGACGCCGCTCGGCGCCGGCGCCTTCTTCGGTGACTCCACCGGCTGGCGCGTCGGAATCGATTTCCTCGGCCTCGCGGTCGCGGGCGGCCTCTTCATCGTGCCCTCCTTCGCGGCGGTCCAGGCCTGGGCCGGGGCGGAGCGGCGCGCGCGCGTCATCGCCGCCGTCAACGTGCTCTCGGCCGCCTTCATGGTGGCGGGCGCCCTCGTGGTGGCCGGGTTCCAGGCGGCCGGAATCGGCGTGCCCGCGCTCGTCGCCGGCCTCGCCGCCGCCAACATCGCGGCGGGAATCCTGGTCCTCCGCACCCTGCCCACGAGCCCGTTCCGCGACCTGCTCTCGATCCTGTTCCGGGCGTTCTACCGCCTGGAGGTGCGCGGCCAGGAGAATCTCGACACGGCCGGCCCGAATTCCATCGTGGCGCTCAACCACGTGAGCTTCCTCGATGCCGCGCTCGCGCTCTCCCTCCTCGACCGCGAGCCCGTCTTCGCCATCGACCATGGCATCGCGCAGCGCTGGTGGGTGCGGCCCTTCCTCAAGATCACCCGCGCCATGCCCCTCGACCCGTCGAAGCCCATGGCGACCCGCACGCTGATCCAGGCCGTGCGGAATGGCGAGACCCTGATCATCTTCCCCGAAGGCCGCCTCACCGTCACGGGCAGCCTCATGAAGGTCTACGACGGCGCCGGCCTCATCGCCGACAAGTCGGATGCTCTCGTGGTGCCGGTGCGCATCGAGGGCCTGGAGCGCACCTTCTTCTCGCGCCTCTCCCGCACGCAGGTTCGCCGCCGCTGGTGGCCCAAGGTGACGGTCACGGTCCTGGAGCCGGTGCGGCTCGGCGTCGATCCGGCACTGAAAGGCAAGCATCGCCGCCAGGCCGCCGGCGCCGCGCTCTATCGCGTCATGTCCGACCTCGTGTTCCGCACCACCTCGACCGACCGCACCGTGATCGAGGCCGTCATCGAGGCGGCGGGCGCGAACGGCTTACGACGCATCGCGGTGGAGGATCCGGTCGCGGGCCCGCTGTCTTCGCGCCGGCTCCTCGTCGGCGCCCGGGTGCTCGGCCGCAAGCTCATGCCGCTGGCCGAGGAGGGGAGGGCGCTCGGAATCATGCTCCCGAACGCCAACGGGGCGGCGGCCACGATCCTGGCCGCGATGTCGGCGGGGCGGGTGCCCGCGATGATCAACTTCACGGCCGGGGCCGGCAACATCCTGGCCTCGTGCCGGGCCGCGGAGGTCGGCACGATCGTCACCTCTCGCGCCTTTGTCGAGAAGGCGAAGCTGCAAGGCCTCGTCGACGCGTTGAAGCGCGAGATCGGCATCGTCGAGCTGGAAGACGTCCGCGCCACGATCGGTCTCGCCGACAAGCTCGGGGGCTTCCTCTCCTACGCCAAGCCCCTGGTCCGGCGCCGGCCCGACGATCCGGCCGCGATCCTGTTCACCTCGGGTTCCGAGGGCCTGCCGAAGGGCGTGGTGCTCTCCCACCGCAACATGCTCGCCAATGCCGCCCAGGCCGCCGCGCGCATCGATTTCGGGCGCACCGACAAGGTCTTCAACGTGCTGCCGGTGTTCCACTCGTTCGGCCTCACCGTCGGCCTCGTGCTGCCGCTGGTCTCCGGCGTCCCGGTCTACCTCTACCCGTCGCCGCTGCACTACCGGCTGATCCCGGAGCTCGTCTACGGCTCGAACGCCACGCTCCTGTTCGGCACCGACACGTTCCTCGCCGGCTATGCCCGCACGGCCCATGCGTACGACTTCCGCTCGCTGCGCTACGTGCTCGCCGGCGCCGAGCCCGTGAAGGAGGCGACGCGGCGCGCCTACATGGAGAAGTTCGGCCTGCGCATCCTGGAGGGTTACGGCGTCACCGAGACCGCGCCGGTGCTCGCCATCAACACGCCGATGTTCAACCGCTTCGGCACGGTCGGCCGGCTCATGCCCGGCATGGAGGCGAGGCTCGAGCCCGTGCCCGGCGTCGCGGAGGGCGGGCGGCTCCACGTCCGCGGGCCCAACGTGATGCTGGGCTACTACAGGGCCGAGAAGCCCGGCGTGCTGGAGGCGCCCGAAGGCGGCTGGCACGACACCGGCGACATCGTCTCGATCGACGCCGAGGGCTTCGTGACGATCCGGGGCCGCGCCAAGCGCTTCGCCAAGATCGGCGGCGAGATGATCTCGCTCGCGGCCGTCGAGGCGCTCGCATCCGAACTCTGGCCCGACGCGCTCTCGGCCGTCGCGGCGGTGCCGGACGAGCGCAAGGGCGAGCGCCTCGTGCTCGTCACCGAGAAGAAAGGTGCGGCGCGCGCGGCCTTCCAGGCGCACGCGAAGCAGCGCGGCGCGGCCGACCTCATGATCCCGGGCGAAGTCCTGGTGGTCGAGACGCTGCCCGTGCTCGGCTCCGGCAAGCTCGATCACGTCGCCGTCGCGCGCCTCGCCCGCGAGCGCAGCGCCGTGGTGGCAGCGGCGTGAGGCGACCGACCGTGACGAGCGTCCGCTTCATCCGTCGCGACGATCCGAGGAGTTCTCCCATGTCCGTCCCACCCCGCCCGCTTCCCGTCATACCGGTCACGGACCTGCGCGGCCGCGGGCCCGTCGCCCATGCCGTCGAGCGGCGCGAGGCCATGCTCTCCTTGCGCGACGCCTGCTTCTCCGTGGTGCCGCGCCCGTTGCAGGGTCTGGTCGCGCCGCTCGACCGGGTGTCGGCCGCCTGGCTGAAGCGGACGCCGAGCCCCTTCGTCGGCGAGGTGGCCCAGATCGCGGAGATCGCCGGCCGGCCGGGCGTGTGGTTCGTCAACGCGTCCTACGAATGGGGCTGCACCACGCGGGTCGACGACGGCGCGGCGCCGATCCTGCGCCGGACCCTCGACTGGCCGTTTCCCGGTCTCGGGCGCCACGTGGAGGTGACGCTCCAGGACGGCGGCGCGGGGCCTTACGCCAACGTGACCTGGCCGGGCGCCGTCGGCGTGCTCACCGCGGTCGCGGCGGGACGCTTCGCGGCCGCGATCAACCAGGGGCCCATGTACCGCCGCAGCGACGCCTCCCTGCTCCTGCCGCTCGATTTCGGCCTCAACGCGGTCGGGACCTGGCGGCGGAGCGACCGCTGGCCGGTGGCGCATCTCCTGCGGCACGTGTTCGACACCTGCCGCGATTTCGAGGAGGCCGTGGCGGTCCTGAGCGCGACGCCGGTCGCGAAGCCCGTGCTGTTCTCGCTCGCCGGGGCAGAGGCCGGCCAAGCCTGCCTGATCGAGCGGACCGAGACGGAGGCGCGGGTCCATCGGGGCCGCTGCGCCATCGCGAACGACTGGCATCCCGACGGCCCGGCGCGCCCGGGGCGCTGGCTCGCGCGCGGCTCGCTGCTGCGCGGGCACGACGACTCGTCGCGCCGCCGGAACGCGCTCCAGGGCCACGAGGCCGCGGAGCCCTTCGACTGGCTGCGCGAACCGGTGCTGAACGGCCTGACGCGGCTTGCGGTCGAGGCCTGCCCGGCCACGGGCGCGCTCGGCGTGATCGGCTTCGAGCCCGCCTCGAAGCGGATGCAGAGCGCCGCGCCCGCGACCGCCTGCCTGTCGATGAGTGTGCACTGATCCGGAAGCCGTCCCTCACCGTTCCCTGAATTCGAACGGCCGGGCGCTCACGCGGTGCCGCCGGATGCAGTCGTCGGCGCCGGAGCGGCCGCAGAAGCCGCCATGCAGGTGGAAGGTCATCGTGCGGGCGCCGGACCCGCGCGAGACGCCGTAGTCCCGCACCATGCCGGAAAACACCTCGACGAGCCCGTTGTCCGGCGCGGCGACCAGGATCGTGACCGGCCAGCCGCCCGTGCCCTCGAACAGGGAGGAGCGGCCGGCGCAGCGGACGTCGCGCAGGTCCACGATGAAATCCGCGCGCCGGTCTCCGGTGAGGTCGCCTGTCCGCACGGCCCCGGGACCGATCGCAAAGGACTCGCCCTCCTGCGCCAGGCATTCCCGGCGCGCATGATCGAGGATCGCCTGCACGGCCTCCGGATGGGGCGGCTTGGCGACCGCAAGATGCGTTGCAGCCTTCGGCCGGGGCGCCGCGGGGCCTTCGACGCCGCCGGGCACCGACCCCGGTTGCGCGGCCGCGGCGGTCAGTCCCGCCAGGATCCAGGCGGCGCCCGCCGCCATCGCCGTTCCCCTCATCGCTCCGCCTCGTCCGATGTTCGTCCCGCCGCACGGAAGCGCGCTTTGATGTCCGCAGCATTTCGTCCGCCCGCGTGCCGGCCCGGATTGCCGGCCGGGGAGGCATCGGGCGAGCGCCTGCGGGTCCCGGTTGCGGGATGCCTCGACGGCGCGAGGTGTTGAACGGGCCGGGCAGCCCGCGTAGGCTCCGCCCGCGCGGCGCTCCGGACGCATTTGGGCCGCCATCGCGTCTTCCGCCTCCCGCCGACGAGCCGCTCGCCATGAACGAGGCCCTCCGCCGTCCCGGCCTGCTTCAGCGCTGGACCGGCCTGATCTGTCCGGGACCCGTCGGCGCCGTCCTGCCCGTCGTCGCGCTGTCGCTCGCCCTCAACGGGGCCTTGCGTCTCGTCCTGGCCGCGGTGAACGGCGACCCGGGCGTGTTCCTGCCGTGGCGGATCCTGCCCGCGGTCGCGATCGGTACCCTGTTCGATCTCGGCGTCGCGATCATGGCGGTGGCGCCGCTGGCGCTCGTCATCGCGCTCTGGCCGGCCCGCTGGAGACGGGGCCTGCGGATCACGCTGGCGGTCCTGCTCCTGCCCGCGATGCTGGGTGCGGTCTTCGCCGCGGGGGCCGAGATCACGTTCTGGAACGAGTTCGCCTCGCGCTTCAACTTCATCGCGGTCGAGTACCTCGTCTACTCGCGCGAGGTGCTCGGCAACATCCGCGAGTCCTATGACCTCGGGCTGCTCCTGCCGGCGGTCGGGGCCGTCGCGCTGGCGCTCTGGCTCCTCCTCGTGCGCGCGATGCGGGCGCCGCTCGCGAGGCCCTTTCCCCCGTGGCGGCGGCGCCTCGCCGCGCTCGCGGCCTGGATCGTGCTGCCCGTCATCGCCTATGCGGCGCTCGATGCGCGCTACAAGGAGTTCAGCCCGAACGCGCAGCTCAACGAGCTCGCCGGCAACGGCTATTTCGACTTCGCCCATGCCTTCTGGGCCAACGAGATCGACTACGACCGCTTCTACGCCGTGCTGCCCGAGGCGGTCGCCCACCACCGGCTTGCGCGGCGGCTGAAGAGCGGCGCCCCGGCCGGAGCGCTGCCCTTCGAGCGGGAGGTGCGCTCGAACGGGCCCGAGCGTCCGCTCAACGTGGTGCTCGTCACCATGGAGAGCCTGAGCGCCGAGTTCATGGCGGCGTTCGGCAACGCCGAGGGCCTCACCCCCAACCTCGACCGCATCGCCCGCGAGGGCATGCTGTTCACGCGCCTCTATGCGACCGGCACGCGCACGGTACGCGGACTCGAGGCCGTGACGCTCTCGGTGCCGCCGACGCCCGGCCATTCCATCGTGAAGCGGCCCGACAATGCCGGCCTGTTCACGATCGGCGAGGTGTTCCGGCAGAAGGGCTACGAGCGGCTCTACCTCTACGGCGGCTATTCCTATTTCGACAACATGGCGGCCTTCTACGGCGGCAACGACTACACGGTGATCGACCGCACCGCGCTCTCCTCCAAGGACATCCACGTGGAGACGATCTGGGGCGTCGCGGACGAGGACCTCTTCGCGATGGCGCTCCGCGAGCTCGACGCGCGGCATGCGCAGGGGCGGAAGGTCTACGCCCACGTGATGACGACCTCGAACCACCGCCCCTACATCTATCCCGAAGGCCGCATCGACCTCGCCCCGAAGACGAGCGGCCGCAACGGCGGCGTGAAATACACGGATTGGGCGGTCGGCCGCTTCGTCGACGAGGCGCGCAAGAAGCCCTGGTTCGACAGCACGCTGTTCGTGATCCTCGCCGACCACACCCACAAGGGGCGGGGGCTCCAGGAACTGCCGCTCGAGAACTACCACATCCCGATGATCGTCTACGCGCCGAAGCATGTGGCGCCCGGCGAAGTCGCGACGCTCGCATCCCAGATCGACGTCGCCCCGACGGTGCTCGGTCTCCTCGATTTCGGCTACCGCTCCCGGTTCTTCGGCCACGACATCCTGCGGGAGGGCCGCGACCATCCCCGCGCCCTGATGGCGAACTACCAGACGGTCGGCTACCACGCGGACGGGATCACGGTGGAGCTGAAGCCCGGCGGGCGGACCCGGATCGTCGAGGCCGCGACCGGGCGCGAGCGCGCCGTGGACGAGACCACCCGCCCGCTGCTCGAGGAGGCGATCGCCTATTACCAGACCGCGGCGCGGGCCTACCGGCAGGGCCGGCTCAAGCTCGGGGCCGGGACCGGGCTCGCCTCGCGCCATCCCTGACGGATCGCAGCCCGGCGGACGGCCCTGCGGCCCCGCTTGACTTTGCATCGCCGAGCGCCAAGCCTGCAGGGAGGCGGAGGGACGTCACCATGGCCAGGCTTCCGGTTGCTGGTTTCACGGGTACTCTGTTCGGCGCTCTCGTCTCCCTCGGGGCTCAGGCCCAGAGCCTTCCCGCGGGGGAGGCCAGGGAGATGGTGCAGGGCGTCTGCACCGGCTGCCACCAGGCGAGCGAGATCCTGCGCAGTTCCGGCTACACCCGCGAGGGCTGGAAGGAGCTCTTCGGCACGATGGTCGACCTCTCGGCGAGCCCCGCGGAGCGCGACCGGATCGCCGACTACCTCGCGACCCACTTCCCGCCGAACGACAAGCGGGCCCCGAAGGCCATGGCGGGCGGGGTGCAGGTCCGCTTCAAGGAATGGCAGGTGCCGACGCTGGGCCAGCGGGCGCGCGACCCCGTGCAGGCCGAGGACGGGTCGATATGGTGGGCCGGACAATGGGCCAACCTCGTCGGGCGCCTCGACCCGAAGACCGGCGCCATGAAGGAGTATCCTCTCCCGCCGGAGGCGATGCCCCACACGGTCACCCTCGATGCCGCGGGAGGCGTCTGGTACACCGGCAACAAGAACGGGTCGGTCGGTCGGCTCGATCCGAACACCGGCGCGGTCACCGAATACAAGATGCCGGATCCGGCCGCGAAGGACCCGCACACGGCGGTGTTCGACCGCAACGGCACGCTCTGGTTCACCCTTCAGCTCAGCAACATGGTGGGCCGGCTCGATCCGAAGTCCGGCGCGATCAAGCTCGTGACCATGAAGACGGCCGGCGCGCGGCCCTACGGCATCAAGATCGACGCCGACGGCGTGCCGTGGGTGGCCTGCAACGGCAGCAACTGCCTCGTGAAGGTCGATCCCTCCACCATGGACCTCACCGAGATCAAGCTGCCGGATCCCGGCACCACCGTGCGGCGCCTCGACATCGCCGAGGACGGGATGATCTGGTACGTGAACTCGACGCTGGGGCGGCTCGGGCGCTACGACCCGAAGACCGGCGCGATCAAGGAATGGCCGTCGCCGAGCGGGCCGAAATCCCACCCCTATGCCATCGCGGTGGTGGACGGCGCGGTGTGGTACAACGAATCCGGCATGCGGCCCGACATGCTGGTGCGCTTCGACCCCGACACGGAAGCGTTCCAGAGCTGGCCGATCCCCTCCGGCGGCGTCCATGCCGGCATCATCCGCCACATGCGGCCGACCCGGGAGGGCAGCCTCCTGATCCACCAGAGCAGCACCGCCCGCATCATCGAGGTCAAGATCGAGCCCGGTCCCGCGACGCGGTAGCGCCGCGGAACGGGGCATACCGGGGGCGCGGCGCCGGCTCGCGTCGTGCGCGCCCGCAGCCCCGAGGGCGGGGCGAGCGGCGGCGGGTCGCGCGCGGCTACAGCCCGTGCGGGCCGAGCGCCCAATAGGCCCGGAGCAGGTCCTCCTGCTCGCGGTCGGCGTTGTGGGGCAGCGACGGCGCGTCCTGGAGTTCCGCCTCGGTGACGTCGACCCGGAAGGCGTGGAGCTTGGGGTCGTAGTCGAGCTTCTCCCACGGGATCGTGTGGAGGCGCTCGCCGAGGCCGAGGAAGCCCCCGAAGCTCGCGACCGCGTAGACCACGCGCCCGCTCGCCTTCTCGATCACGAGGTGGTCGATGGTGCCCACGTGCTGGCCGTCGCGGTCGTAGACCCGCGTCCCTTCCACGCGATGGCTTTCGATCAGCGGGTGCTCGGCCGCGCGGACCTCTTGCGTCGTCCCCTCCGCCATCTCATCCTCCTCCGGCTTGTCCCCAGCAGCCCGACGTTGGCTCAGGAGACGGGGGAGATCAAGGTTGCCCGCCGCACGGTCCGACGGAGCGTCCCATTCATGAACATCTTCGTGCTGACGGGGGCCGGCGTTTCGGCCGAGAGCGGGCTCGGCACCTTCCGGGACAAGGGCGGCCTGTGGGCGAAGTTCGACCCCATGACGCTCGCGACGCCGCAGGCCTTCGCCCGCGATCCCGCGCGCGTGCACGCCTTCTACAATGCGCGCCGCGCCAACCTGCTCGCCGCGCGCCCGAACGCGGCGCACGCGGCTTTGGCACGCCTGGAGGCGGGCCTCGCCGCCCGCGGCGGCCGCCTCTTCCTGTGCACGCAGAACATCGACGACTTGCACGAGCAGGCCGGCTCCCGGCAGGTGCACCACATGCACGGCGAACTCCTGAAGGCGCGCTGCCTCGGCTGCGACGCCGTGGTGCCCTGGCGGGAGGACATGGGGGTCGAGACCGCCTGTCCGGCTTGCGGCCGCGCCGGCGGCATGCGCCCGCACGTGGTCTGGTTCGGCGAGATGCCGCTCGGGATGGAGCTGATCGAGGACGCCCTCGCGGGTGCCGACCTCTTCGTCTCGATCGGCACGTCCGGTTCCGTCTACCCGGCCGCAGGCTTCGTCTCGGACGCCCGGGCGGCCGGAATCCGCACCTGCGAGATCAACCTGGAGCCCTCCGACAACGCGCGGCAGTTCGACGAGACCCATTACGGGCCGGCGGGCGAGGTCGTCCCGCGCTGGGCGGACGGACTCCTGGCGCGGATCTGACCGGGGCGGCGCCGCGCTAGAATCTGTCTGCTCGTGATGGGATCGGGAGGGGCGGGGCTGTCGGCTCCGCGACCCCGTCCGGACCCGATCCTGAAACAGACTGACGGACTCTAACCAAGCGTTCACCACGATGCGAGCGAGGCCCGGCCGCGGCGGATCGATCCTCGGGCGCCGCGCATTCTCCCGACACATCGCCGCTCAGGCGCAATCCGGAGAGTGCAGCATGTACGACGTCAAGCCGGACCGGGTGGGCTGGACCGTCTACGATGCCGGGACGGGCCGGCCGGCCATCCTCGACGGCCTCGCGCTCGTGGAGCTCGAGCATGCGGCGGCCGACGAACTCGCCGCGCTGCTCAACCGCAGCGTCTACGGCCCGCGCCGCGGCCGCATCGGCTCCTGGCCGCTCCCGTCCTCGGCAGCCCGCAGGGACGCCGGGCGTGCCTTGACCCGGCGGTGAGGGGCCCGATCCCGCCGCGCCGGCATGTGACGATGCGCACAGATGTCCGCACGCCGCAGCGCCATGATCCCCTTGACACCGTTCGGGGCAACTGCCCGGGAGGCCGCCATGGTTCTCGTCGTGATCGACACCCAGACCCACACCCGCCGCACCTTCGTGGTGCCCGTGAAGGCGGGCCACGCCTCCCCGGAGCCGGCCCGCATCATCGCCTACACCCCGCGGGGCTGATGACTCCGCGCGAACCGATCCGGGATGCGGCCCCGAGCCACGGAGCGAGAGCCATGACCATCCTCGACCCCAGGACCGGCCGGCCCGTCACCATCGACCTGCGCCCGCGGCCGTGACCGCGGGCGGCCACTTGCCCGATCGAGCCGGCGGCGGCGCCCGGAGCGTGCCGCCCGCCCCCGCTCACCTCTTCGACAAGGACGAGGGACAGCGCGCCGACGGGCCGCATGTCCCGGACCGGTGCGCCGCCTGTTTCCCTGTCCGCCCGCATCGACTATGAACGCAACCACGACGTCCGCGTGAATCGAGCGGGCGAGCCGGGGGAGGCGCGTTCGTGATCAAGTCCGTCGCGGTGGTGGGCTGCGGCATCGGCCGGCTTCACGTCGAGGCCTATGCGGCCCATCCCGACAAGTTCCGCGTCGCCGCGATCTGCGATCTCAGCGAGGAGCGGCTCGCCACGATCGGCGAGCCATTCGGCATCGAGCGGCGCGTCAGGGACTTCACCGACGTGCTCCGCATGGACGACGTCGACGTGGTCGACATCTGCACGCCGCCGGCGCTGCACCGGGAGCAGATCCTGGCGGCGCTCGCGGCCGGCAAGAACGTGGTGTGCGAGAAGCCGATCGTGGGCTCGCTCGCCGACATCGACGTGGTGATCGCGGCCGAGAAGCGTTCCTCCGCCCGCGTGCTGCCGATCTTCCAGTACCGCTTCGGCAACGGCGTCATGAGGGCCCGCCACATCATCGACCAGGGGATCGCCGGACGCCCCTACGTCGCCTCGGCCGAGACGTTCTGGAAGCGCACCCCCGCCTATTACGACAATCCCTGGCGCGGCCGCTGGGCAACCGAGCTCGGCGGCGTGCTCATCACCCACGCGATCCACATCCACGACCTCCTCACCTTCCTGATGGGGCCGGTCAAATCAGTCTTCGCCCGCACGACCACGCGGGTGAATCCCATCGAAGTCGAGGATTGCGCCGTCGGCGCGCTCGAGATGCAGAGCGGCGCGCTCGCCTCGGTCGCCGCGACGCTGGGCTCCCAGGAGGAGATCAGCCGCCTGCGCTTCCACTTCGAGAACGTCACCTTCGAGAGCAGCCTCAAGCCCTATGCGCCCGGCGACGATCCCTGGCGGATCATCGCGGGCTCGCCAGAGGTCCAGGAAGCGGTCGACGCGGCGCTCCGGGACTGGACCCTCGTGCCCTCGCGCTTCGAGGGCCTGTTCGCGCCCTACCACGCCGCGCTCGTTTCAGGCGGCCCGCTGCCGATCACCCTCGCGGATGCACGGCAGTCGCTGGAGCTCCTGACGGCGTTCTACCATTCGGCCGAGACCGGCCTCCCGCAGGCGCTGCCGATCGGCGCCGACCATCCGCGCTACGCGGACTGGAGCCCGGCGGGCCGCGCCGTCTGAGGCGCGGCGCGCAGGTTCAGCCCTTCATGCCTGTGGTCGCGATGCCCTCGATCAGAAGGCGCTGGAAGATCACGAAGAACAGGAGCACCGGGATCAGCGCCACCACCGACATGGCGAAGAGCGCGCTCCAGTCGGACTTGCCCGTGGAATCCACGAACGAGCGCAGGCCGAGCTGCACCGTGTACTGGCTGATGTCGCTCAAGTAGATCAGCGGCCCGAAGAAATCGTCCCAGGTCCAGATGAAGGTGAAGATCGCGGCCGTGGTGAGCGCCGGGATCGCGAGCGGCAGGATGACGCTCCAGTAGATGCGCCACGGCCCCGCCCCGTCGATGATCGCGGCCTCGTCGAGCTCGCGCGGGATGCCGCGGAAGAACTGATACAGAAGGAAGATGAAGAACGCGTCCGCGGCCAGGAATTTCGGCACGACCAGCGGCAGGATCGTGTTGACCCAGTCGAGGTTGAGGAAGAGCACGTATTGCGGGATCAGGGTCACGTGGTAGGGCAGCATGAGCGTGCCCAGCATCAGCGCGAACCAGAAGCGCTTGAGCGGGAACTGCAGCCGCGCGAAGGCATAGGCCGCCAGCGAGCACGACATCACGTTGCCGATGACGCTCAAAGTGGCGATCACGGCCGAGTTCCAGAAGAACGTCCCGAAGCCGACCGTGAGCCCGGTCCAGCCGCGCGGATAGGCGCTCGTCGTGAAGGATTCCGGCCAGATCGAGGCGTTGCCGAAGATCTCCTCGTCGGGCTTGAAGCTGCTCGCGAGCATCCACAGGAGCGGATAGAGCATCACGAGCGAAACGGCGCAGAGGGCGACGTGCGCGAGGAGCGAGCGCGCTCCGCCCTCGGTCCAGCGCTGCCAGCGGCCGGGTGCGGCGTCGTCCATCAGCGGTGCCGCGGTGCGGATCGCCTCACGCATCGGAGTGCACCCGGCAGCGCGAGGTCGTCAACACGGTCCGGATCGCCTCACTCATTGTAATGCACCCAGTACCGCGAGGTCAGGAACGAGAAGGCCGTGAAGCAGGCGATGATCACGAGCAGGATCCAGGCCAGCGCCGCGGCGTAGCCCATGCGGAAATAGGCGAAGCCCTCCTGGTAGAGGTAGAGGGTGTAGAACAGGGTCGAGTCGATCGGCCCGCCGGTGCCCTCGCTGATGATGAAGGCCGGCGTGAAGGCCTTGAAGGCCTCGATGGTCTGCACGACCGCATTGAAGAACACAACCGGCGTCAGCAGCGGCAGCGTGATATGGACGAACCGCTGCCAGCGGTTCGTGCCGTCGATGCTCGCGGCCTCGTAAACGTCCTGGGGGATCTGCCGCAGGCCCGCCAGGAAGATGATCATCGGCGAGCCGAACTGCCAGACGCTGAGCAGCACGAGGGTGTAGAGCGAAGTGCTCGGATCCGAGATCCAGCTCGGCCCCTGGATCCCGACGAGGGCGAGTGCCGCATTCACGAGCCCGTCCTTGGCGAAGAGCTGGCGCCAGAGCACCGCGATCGCGACGCTGGCCCCGAGGAGCGAGGGCAGGTAGAACAGCGCCCGGTAAATCGGCAGGCCCGCGATGCCGCGGTTCAGCACCATCGCGAGCGCGAGCGCGAAGGCGAGCTTCAGGGGCACCGCGAGGGCGACGTAGAGGAACGTCACCTCCATGGAGTGCCGGAACTTCAGGTCGTTGGTGAAGATGCGCTCGTAGTTGGCGAGCCCGACGAAGCGCGGATCGCGCAACAGGTCGAAATCCGTGAACGACAGGTAGAGGGAGGCGAGCGTCGGCCCAAGCGTCAGCCCCAGGAAGCCGATGAGCCACGGGGCCAGGAAGCCGTAGCCCGCGAGCGCCTGCCCGCCATAGCTCCAGCCGCGCCGGGCAGGCCGCGGGCGCGGAGCCGCCAGACCAACCTGCGCCGTGCCTGCCATTCAGGGGCAACCTTGCTCGAATGCCGGTCCGGACGCGCCCGGCCGCCGTGCGTGAAATCGTGCGAAAGGCCGGCCTCGACGAGCGGGGCCGGCCCCGGGAAGCGTGCGCGTCAGGCGCGGCTCAGGATCGCCTTCGCCTCGGCGACGTATTGCTTGCCGCCGTCCGCCGGCGACAGGCGGCCGAAGCTGACCTGCTCGCTGACGCGGCGGAGCAGGTTCTCGACCTCGCCGGCGCCCTGGGGCGGGGCGGGCGGGATCGGGCCGACCTTGGAGGAGACATAGCTCAGGAAGTCGACCACGAGCTTGCCCTTCTCGTCGAGGTCCGCCGACACGACCTGGCGCATCGCCGCGGAGGCCGGAACGCCGCGCTCGACCCCGAGGATGCGCGCGCCCTCCGGGTCCTTCACGGTGAAGTTCGCGATCTTGACCGCCTCGTCCGCGACCTTGCTGCGGGCGTAGACGCTCCACATCTGCGAGGGCTTCAGGTAGTGCCCGTGGTGCGGCCCGGCTCCCTGCGGGTACATCGCGATCCCGAGCGGATTCTTGTTGAGCACCTGGTAGCCGATGTACTGGTTCGAGTGGTTGAAGGCGCAGGCCGCGCGGCCCTGCGTGAGCAGGTTCGTCTCGATGTTGTTCTTGTCGAGGCCCTGGAGGTCCGCCGGCGGGCAGGCCTTCGTCTCGCGCATTTTGGCCCATAGGGCGAACCAGTCGCCCATGTCCTTCTCGTCCATGCCGACCTTGCCGTCGTTGGTGAAGAGGGCCCGCCCGCGCTGGCGCAGCCAGTTCTCGAGCGCCGATTCCTGGCCGCTGGCGTCGGAGGTGCCGAAATACTCGCCGTTATGGGCCTTGGTGACGGCCGCCGCGAGCTCCGCGAACTTGTCCCAGGTCACGTTCTCGGGCATGGGGACGCCGGCCTTCTCGAAGGCGGCCTTGTTGTAGATCATCGCGTTCGAGTTGTTGCCGAGGTTCACCGCATAGAGCTTGCCGTCGACCCGGCAGCTATCGATCGATTCCTTGGCGAAGTCGGACAGGTCGAGGCTCTTGCCGAGGTACTCGTCGAGGGGGAGGATGGCGCCGCGGCGGGCGTATTCCGCGATGTAGCGGTAATCCATCTGGATCAGGTCCGGCGCGTTGCGCCCGGCGGCTTGCGTCGCGAGGCGCTGCCAGTAATCGCCCCAGGCCAGCGTCTCGCCGTCGATCTTCACGTCGGGATGGCGCTGCTGGTAGAGCGCGGCCGCCTTGAGGGTCCGGTCGGCGCGCTCCTTCGAGCCCCACCAGTACATGCGCACCCGGGTGCCCTGCTGCGCGAGGGCGGACGTGCCGCCCAGCGCCGCGAGGCCCGCCGAGCCGAGGCCGGCCTTCAGCAGCGTCCGGCGATTGAGATCACCTGCCATGGATCGTTCCCTCCCTAGCGGCGCGCGCTCGTGAGCCGACGCGCTCATGTCCGATGCCGGGCCCGCGCTTCCGCTCTCCCCGCGACGCAGGAGCCCCACCGGATCCTATCAAGCCGGAACTCGGCGCACCCTGTCAACCTGTTGTATGACGAGTTCGAACCCACTAGGCTGCGCCCGCGTCGGCCGGTTCCGTTTCTGCCTGGAAACCTTTGCCATTCCGGCTTTGACGGAAGCCGGTTCACGATGGCAAGATTTGTCTGACGACTTGCCGCGGGGTTGCGGCCAGGGCGGGGGATCGCAAGAGCATGCAGGACTTCAGCAGGAAGCGGATCGCGCTCGTGGGCACGGGCCACCGCGGCACCGGGATGTGGGGCATCAACGTCGCGCGGGGCTACGGCGAATGGGTCGAGTTCGTGGGCCTGTGCGACCAGAACCGCCTGCGGGCGGAGCGGGCCCGCGCCCATATCGGGATCGAGGCCCCGATCTTCACCGACGTGCAGGAGATGCTGAGCACGGCGCGGCCCGAGACCGTGATCGTCTGCACCACCGATTCCGCCCATGACGACGTGATCGTGCGCGCGCTCGAGGCCGGCGCCGACGTCATCACCGAGAAGCCGATGACGACCACGGCCGAGAAGGTGCGGCGCATCCTCGAGGCCGAACGGCGCACGGGCCGGCGGGTCGACGTGACCTTCAACTACCGCTACGCGCCGACAGCCCGCCGGCTCAAGGAACTCCTGGCCTCCGGGATCATCGGCGAGGTCACCTCGGCGGATTTCCACTGGTACCTCGACACCCAGCACGGCGCCGACTACTTCCGCCGCTGGCACGCCATCGAGGCGCAGTCGGGCAGCCTCTTCGTCCACAAGGCGACGCACCATTTCGACCTCCTGAACTGGTACCTCGACGACGATCCCGAGGAGGTCTTCGCCTTCGGGAGCCAGCGCACCTACGGCAAGGCGGGCCCCTTCCGCGGCCCGCGCTGCCGGATCTGCCCGCATGCCAGTTACTGCGACTATCATTTCGACATGAGCAAAGACCCCTGGCTCGAGAGCCTCTACGAGGATCCCTCGCGCGAGGACGGCTACGTGCGCGACGCCTGCGTGTTCCGGGAGGAGATCGACATCCCCGACACCATGTCGGCGCTGATCCGCTACCGGCGGGGCGTCCAGGTCACCTATTCGGTCAACACCTACATGCCGATCGAGGGTCATTTCATTGCCTTCGACGGCACGAAGGGCCGCATCCAGATGCGCCAGTACGAGCGCCAGCCCTGGGAGACACCGGACCACGACGAGATCCTGGTGGTCCGCAACTTCGACGGGGCCGAGCGCATCCTCGTCCCCCACGAGCCGGGCGGGCATTTCGGCGGCGACCCGAAGCTCCAGGACATGCTCCTGAAGCCCGGCACGCCCGATCCGCTGAAGCAGCGCGCCGGCTCGCGCGCGGGCGCCATGTCGGTGCTGTGCGGCGTCGCGGCCCTGCAGAGCACGAAGACAGGCCAACCCGTCAGCGTCTCGGGCTTGCTCGATCCCAGCCGGGCGGCTGCGGCCTGAGCGGCCCGGTCGCGCAGACGCTCAGGCCGCCAGGGACCGGGTGACGACGCGGGCGACCTCGGCGATGGCGGTGTTGCGCTCGGCGAGCGGGGCCTTCGTCTGCGTGATGTAGACGCTGACGACGAGCGGCTTGCGGCGAGGGGGCCAGATCACGCCGACGTCGTTGGCGGTGCCGTTGTGGCCGGTGCCGGTCTTGTCGCCGACCCGCCACGCCTGCGGCACCCCGGCCCGCAGGCGTGCGTCGCCGGTCTTGTTGCCCAGGAGCCATGCGGCGAGCCGGTCCCGCGACGCGGGCGACAGGGCATCCCCGAGCACGAGCCGTTGCAGGTGCGCCGCCATGGCGTCCGGGCTCGTGGTGTCGCGCGGGTCGCCGGGCCTCGCCTCGTTGAGGCCGGGCTCCCAGCGGTCGAGCCGCGTCACGGGATCGCCGAACGCCCGCAGGGCGGCCGTGAGGCCTGCGGGGCCGCCGAGCGCCTTGAGGAGGAGGTTGCCGGCGGCGTTGTCGCTCAGCGTGATCGTGGCCTCGCAGAGCTCCGCGAGCGTCATGCCGTCGCCGACCCGCTCCTTGGTCACGGGCGAATGGGCCATGATCTCGTCGGCTCCGAAGCGGACGCGGCGGTCGAGATCCTCCCGGCCCGCATCGACGCGCGCGAGCACGGCCGCTGCGGCCAGCAGCTTGAAGGTGCTGCACATCGGGAAGCGCTCCCCGCCGCGATGGCCCGCGCTCCGCCCGGTTTCCGTGTCGAGGACCGCGACGCCGAGCCGTCCCTTCAGCCCGGCCTCGATGTCCCGGAAGGAGCGGCCCAAGCCATCCGCCCAATCCTCCGCAGCCGAGGGCGATGCGATCCGCCCCAGCGGGCCCCCGAGGAGCCCCGCTCCCGCGCCGACGACCAGGCTTCGTCTCGTGATCATGCCGACCGTTCTCCCTCGATGTGCGCCGATCCCTTTCGGCACCGAGACGGCGTCATTCCCGGTAGGACAGCTGGCATTGCTGCGCCTTCGCCTGCACGTCGTCGGTGATGACCCAATGGATGATCCGCGCGTCGTCGTCGATCTCGAGGATCATCTCGAAGGGCTTGGTTTCCGCATAGACCGCGAAATACCCGAAGTGCCGCGCCCCCCAGACGGGCGTGCTGATGCGGAAAATCTCGGACGTCAGGACGCGGCAGAGGAGGAGGGCCCGCTCCAGCGCCTCGAGGCCGTACCTGGCCTGCAGGGCCGGCGCGAGGAGGGCGTGGAGCGCGGCCGGGTCCTGCGCATTGTAGGCCCGCACCAGGGCCTGGGACACGTCCGTGACCGCATGCGGGCCGGGAACCGCATGCGCGGGAAGCGCCGCCCCCATGCCGATAGCTGCGGCGGCCGCGAGCCTTCGGAGCACCTGCAAATGTGCCATCCCGTCCGATCCAAGTCCGGAGCGCACATGCGGTCGCGGCGCGCTCCCGTCAAGCCGCAGGGCCTTGGGGTGGGTCTCGCGCGCCGGAGGCGGGGCGGAAGCATGGACGCGCACGGCGCCGGCGCTAGATGATCCTGCCGCTGCCCGGCCGGAGCCTTCCCATGTACCTCGCCCGCTTCTCCTACGACGTGCTGCCCGTCAACCGGGAGGCCGCGATCGGCTTCATCCAGCGCGAGGTCGAGGCGGCGCGGGCGAAGGGGCTCACGGCGCGGCTCCTCGTTCCGCTCACCCGCGGCATGGGCGGGGCGGCGCTGCAATTCGAGCTCGAGATGACGAGCCTCGACCAGCTCGACGGCTTCCGCAGCCGCGGCGTCGAATCGGGCGCGGAGACGGGCGACTGGATGCACGCCTTCAGCGAGATCCTGTTGTCGCCGCCCATGGTCGAGATCCTGCGGGTCCATCCCTGACGCGCATGAGCCAGGCCACCCCTGAATCCGTCGAGGCCGGCGTTCTCGAAGCCGGCCTGTGGGGCGTGAAGGTGCGCTGGCCGGGCGGCACCTTCGTGGACGGCATGCTGGCCGAGACCGCCCGCCGCCTCGCCGAGCGCGTGGCGCGCGAGGGGCACGGCGAGCTGGCGCGGACGCTCCGGGACGCCGCCGACGAGGCCGACCGGCAGAATGCGGTCTCGCAGGACATGCATCATGCCATGACGGGGGACGATCCGGGCTATGAGGAGCGGTGACGCCTCGCACCGGACGGATCGGCCCAAGGCCCCGCATCCGAAGCTCCGAGCATCACCCCAGGAGGATTGCCATGGAACAACGTCGCATCGGCCGCTCGGACCTGCGGGTGCCGCCCCTGTGCTTCGGCGGGAACGTGTTCGGCTGGACCGTCGACGAGGCGCGCTCGTTCGAGCTCCTCGACGCCCTCGTCGCCGCCGACCTGAACTTCATCGACACCGCGGACGTGTATTCGCGCTGGAAGCCCGGCAACCGGGGCGGCGAGTCCGAGACCATTATCGGGGCCTGGCTCAAGAGCCGCGGCGGGCGCGACAAGGTCGTGATCGCCACCAAGGTCGGCGGCGACATGGGGCTCGGGCGCAAGTGCCTGGAAAAGGACTACATCCGGCAGGCCGTCGAGGCCTCGCTGAAGCGCCTCCGGACCGACTACATCGACCTCTACCAGTCGCACTGGGACGATCCCGACACGCCCGTCCAGGAGACGCTGGAGGCCTACGACGAGCTCGTGCGGGCCGGGAAGGTGCGGGTGATCGGCGCGTCGAACTACAGCGCCGCGCGCCTCAAGGAAGCACTGGACGCGAGCGAGCGGACCGGCCTGCCGCGCTACGAGAGCCTGCAGCCGGAGTACAACCTCTATGAGCGCGCCGGGTTCGAGGCCGAACTCCAGCCCCTGTGCGTGGAGCGCGGGCTCGGCGTCATCAGCTATTTCTCGCTCGCGAGCGGCTTCCTCACCGGCAAGTACCGCTCGGAAGCGGATTTCGGGAAGAGCGCGCGCGGCGGGGGCATGGCCAAATACCTCAACCCGCGCGGCCATCGCATCCTCCGGGCGCTCGACGAGGTCGCGGGCTCGCTCGGCGCGACGCCCGCGCAGGTCGCGCTCGCCTGGCTCATGGCGCAGCCCGGCGTGACGGCGCCGATCGCCAGCGCGACCACGCGGGAGCAGCTCGACGACCTCGCCGGCGCCACGCGCCTTCGCCTCGACGCCGCGGCGATCGAGGCGCTCGACCGCGCCAGCGCAGCCGAGGCACAGGGCGCCTGATCCGTCGGCGCGCCGCGCGGCCTCAACGGTCCCAGCACACCCGCGGGAGCCGGCGCTCCTTCCAGCGCTGGCCGGGCGGCAGCCGGCCCGCCCCGCCCCGCCGGCTGCGCCCCGATGCGGGAACGAGCGGCTGAGGCGCCGGCGCGGCCGCGGCGGGCGAGACCTCGCGCGGGCCGCGGGCGGTCGACCGCGGAACGCTGTCCCCGGCCATGCCGGTTGCCGCCGCGTCGGCGCGTCGCGTCGCCCGTCGGCCGGGCCGGGCCGCGACCGGGCTGTCGTCCGCCTCCGGCACGGACGCCGCGGCGGGCGCGGCTTCGGGAGCGGAGCCCCGGTCAGGCTCGGCTTCCGGGGCGGGCGGCGCATCGGTGGCCGCGTCCGTCGCCATGGGAGCGGCTTCGGGGTCGAGCGGGATCGCGGCATCCTCGGCCGCGGCGAGATCCGCGTGGACGTCGCGCTCCGGCACGTCGTCCTGGAAGGGATCGAACCATTCCGGGTCTGTCCGCTCGGAGGCGGCGCGGGCCGGCGCGCCGGACTGACCGGCGCTCCGGCCTTCGCCTGCAGGGGATCGCGTCTGGTGATTCATCGGGCCCATGCTGCTTCGACGGAGGTTTGATCGACACGCATCGATGTAGGATCGGCCCGCGCCGTTGTCCACACGGAGTCCGGGCATCCGGACCCGCGCTGCAACGAGGGGCGGCGCCGGCAGCATTCTTTCAACCGGAGTTCAGCGGATGGTGCCGGCTCGCGCGGGCCGGATGCCGTCACGGCCCGCGCCAGGGCTCCGGCACCGGCAGGCCGCGGCCTGCGAGGACGGCGCGGACCCGGTCGGGATAGTCGCTGATCAGCCCGTCGACGCCCCAGGCGACGAGCCGTTCCATGTCGGCGGTCTCGTTCACGGTCCAGGGCACCACGAGGAGGCCCTCGGCCCTGGCGTCCTTCAGGCGTTCCGGCGTCAGGCTCTGGTGATTCGGCGACCAGGTCGCGCAGCCCGCCGCCTTGACGAGGCGCGGCGCGGACCCTCCGAAGGCGGCGAGATCGAAGCCGGTCCAGGGCGACACGCCGGCGGGGCCCGAGCGCAGGTTGTTGAACGTCGCGCCCTCTGTGGTGAGGCAGACCCGCGGGACGGCGGGCGCCAGGGTCCGCGCCGCCTGGAGCGTGCGCCAGTCGAAGGATTGCAGGCTGATCCGGTCGAGGATTCCGGCCCGGTCCGCGGCGCCGAGAATCGCCCGCACGAAGGTGTCCGGGTCCGCGGTCTCGTCGCCCGAGGTCGGGGTGATCTTGGTCTCGACGTTGAAGCGCACCGGCGCCGCGCGGGCGAGGTCGAACACCTCTTGGAGCGTCGGCACGGCCGCGCCGTCCGCGGGCGCCTGCTCCGGGAAGGAGCGGGCATAGGACGTCCCGGGCTTGAGGCGGCCGACGTCGTAGGCCTTGAGCTCGGCCAACGTGAGCGAGCGCAGCGCCGGGCCGGCCGATTCGAGGAAGGTGCCGTCGCGGCGGGTGAAGGCGGGATTGAGCTTCGGGTCATGCGCGACGACCGGCACGCCGTCCCGGGTGATCCCGACATCGAGTTCGAGCGTCGTGACCCCGACCGCCAGCGCCCGCTCGAAGGCCGGCAGCGTGTTCTCCGGGGCAAGTCCGCGCGCGCCGCGGTGACCCTGGAGGTCGAAGGCGCCGGCCGGCAGCAGGCCGGCGGCCCAGATCCCGATGCCGAGGAGGCCGGATGCGCCCAAGGGTCCGTTCGCCATGGATGTCTCCTCGCCCGAGTCCCCCGATTCGCAGCCCGCCTGCCGCCGACGCTCCATCACAGCCGTGACGGCAGGACGACGGCCTCGGCGTCGCCGCAGAGCCCGCACGCGGGCGTTCTGCACGCAATTCGGTGCGGAGGCCAGCCTCCCCGGTCGGGGCGGCCAGGGCGAATTGCGCAGGGGCGCAGTGTATGCACCATGCGCGGCTCGACAGCCGAGGACGGGGAGAGCGACATGACCGATCGAAGGGCCCGGGGGCCGGGGCCGCGCCGGGAGCGCCGCCCATGAGCGGGGGGGATCCGGGCGCCGTCATCGACGCGCACCAGCATTTCTGGGACCTCGAGCGCAATCCCTACCCCTGGCTCCAGGACCCGGAGCCGATCCCGTTCCGCTACGGCGATTATTCGGCGCTCCGCCGCACCTATCTCCCGGTCGATTACGAGCGCGACATCGCCCCCTATCGCATCGTGAAGTCGGTGCATGTGGAGGCCGAATGGGAGCGCTTCGACCCGGTCGCCGAGACCCGCTGGCTCGAAACCCTCGCGGCACGGGAGGGGCGCCCCACGGCCTGCGTGGCGCATGCCGCCCTCGACCGCGCGGATGCGGCCGACGTGCTCGCCAGGCACGCCGCGCACGCGATGGTGCGCGGCATCCGGCACAAGCCCGCCGCCGCGGCCTCCCCGGGCGAGGCGAGGCGAGGCGCGCCGGGGTCCATGGACGACCCTGCCTGGCGGCGGGGCTACGCCGAACTCGCGCGGCACGGCCTGAGCTTCGACCTCCAGACGCCCTGGTGGCACATGGACGCCGCAGCCGACCTCGCCGCGGACTTTCCGGACACGCCGATCGTCGTCAACCACACCGCGCTGCCGGCCGACCGCAGCCCGGAGGGCCTCGCCGCCTGGCGCCGCGCCCTCGAGCACGTGGCGCGGCGGCCCAACGTCGCGCTCAAGATCTCCGGTCTCGGCCAGCGCGGCCTGCCCTGGACCGAAGCCGCGAACGTGCCGGTGATCCGCGACGCCATCGCGGTCTTCGGGGCGGAGCGCTGCCTGTTCGCGAGCAACTATCCCGTCGACAGCCTCGTGGCGTCCTACGGCACGATCCTGCGCGGCTTCCTCGCGGCCATCGCGGACCGCACGCCCGCGGAACAGCGCCTGCTGCTGCACGACAACGCCGAGCGGATCTACCGTCTGTAGCGGCGCGATCCGGCCGGGCTCCTCCGGCACCAGCCCGGCGGAGCGCAGGAATCCGGCGGCCACCTGGTCGAGGGGCCGCTTCCCGACGTCGATACGCGCGTTCCGCGTCGCTTTGACGGACCGCCGAGGCTCCGGCCGCGGTCGGACGCTTCACATGCCGTCGAAGTGGCGGAGCATGCGGGCGGGGTCGGGCTCGCGGCCGGTGAAGAGGCGGAAGGCGCCGACCGCCTGGAACACCGCCATGCCCCCGCCCGCCATGGTGCGGCAGCCCCGCGCCCGGGCCTCGCGCAGGAGCGCGGTCTCGAGCGGGAAATAGACGATGTCCGCAACCCACAGGTCGGGGCGGAGGAGGTCGGCCGGGACCGCCATGCCGGGATACTTCGCCATCCCCAGGGGCGTCGCATTGACGAGGCCGTCGGCGGAGGCCAGGGCCGCCGCGACGTCCGAGGCTGCGGCGGCGCGGCCCCCGCCGAAGCGGCTCTGCAAGGCCGCGGCGAGATCGGCGGCGCGGTGCTCGTCCGTATCGACGACGAGGACCTCGCCGGTCCCGAGGGTCAGGAGGGCATGGGCGACCGCCGCACCCGCGCCGCCGGCCCCGAACTGCACGACGCGGCCGCGGGGGGCGTCGGCGAGTTCGCGGCGGAAGCTCTCCGCGAAGCCCCACCAATCGGTGTTGTGCCCCACCCGGCGCCCGTCCCGGAGCACCACGGTGTTGACGGCCTGGAGCGCCTCGGCGTCCGGCGACAGCGCGTCGAGAAGCGGGATCACGGCCTGCTTGCAGGGATGCGTGATGTTGAGGCCCGCGAAGCCGAAACGCTGCGCCGCGGTCAGGAGCTCGGGCAGGGCCTCGGCGCCGAGGCCGAGCGTTTCCAGGTCGATCAGCTTGTAGAGGCAGCGCAGGCCCAGCTCGGCGGCCTCCCGCTCGTGCAGGGCCGGCGTCCGCGAGGCCTGGATCCCGGCGCCGATCAGGCCTACGAGCACGGATTCGCCGAGGTCGCGGGCGGGCGCGGCGGCCGTCATCGCGTCCTCGTCCTCACGAGGACCGGCCGTTCAGGCCGCGCATGGCCCGCACCGCGATCGGGTAACCTTGCGGCCCGAGTCCCGCGATGACGGCGGTCGCCACGGGGGAGACGTAGGAGCGGTGGTAGATCGGCTCGCGCTTGTGGATGTTGGAGATATGGAGCTCGATGATGGGCCCGGGGAACATCTTGAGCGCGTCCATGATCGCCATGGAGGTGAAGGTGAAGGCTGCAGGGTTGATGATGATCCCGCTGCCCTCGTCGATGGCCTCGTGCACCCATTCGATGATCTCGTATTCACGGTTCGACTGCCGGAACACGACGGTCCCGCCGTCCGCGGCGTCGCGGCACATGGCCTCGATTTCGGCCAGCGTGGTGCTGCCGTAGATCTGCGGCTCGCGCGTGCCGAGGCGGTTCAGGTTGGGGCCGTTGAGGATGTAGATCGGCTTCGTCATGTGAAGTGTTCCGAAAGGGGCGGCGGGGGCCGTGGCCGCGGGACTGGCGTTCGGGGCGGCTCGTCAGCCGCCGTAGCCGAACAGGCGCGGGAGCCAGAGCACGGTTCCAGGCACGAAGGTCAGGATCGCGAGCGCGACGAGCATCGCGAACAGGAACGGCAGCGTGTCGCGCACGATGGCGCGGAGCGGCTCGCCCGAAATGTTGGCCATGATGAACAGCAGGAGCCCGTACGGCGGCGTGATCAGACCGATCATGATGTTGACCACCACGACGACGCCGAAATGCACCAGGTCGATGCCGAGCGCCTGCGCGGTCGGGATGAAGACCGGCACCACGATGAGGAGGATCGCGGTGCCCTCGAGCACGCAGCCGAGCAGCAGCAGGAGGGCGTTGACGAGGATCAGGAACCCGAGCGGCGACAGGTTCCAGCCCGCGAGCAGCGCCTTCACGCTCTCGGGGATGTTCTCGACCGTGACCACGTAGTTGAACACGAGCGAGCCGGCGATCAGCATGCCGATCGAGGCCGAGGTGCGGGCGCTCGTCGCGACCGCCCGGTAGAAGTCGCGCCAGCTCACGCTGCGGTAGAGGCCGGCCGAGATCAGGAGCGCGTAGGCCGCGGCGACGGCCGCCGCCTCGGTCGGAGTCATGACGCCGCTGTAGATGCCGCCCAGGAGCACCACCGGCATCATCAGCGAGGGAAAGGCCCGGATGGTGATGCGCGGCAGTTCGCGCATCGGCACGGGCGCCTCGACGGGGAAGTTCCTCCGGCGCGCCGTGATCGCCACGATGATCATCTGGGCCAGCGCCATCAGGAGGCCCGGGACCACGCCGCCGAGGAAGAGGAAGCCGATCGAGGCGTCGGAGACCAGCGCGTAGAGCACCATCGGGATCGAGGGCGGGATGATGGGCCCGATCACCGAGGAGACCGCCGTCACGGCAGCGGCGTAGCTCGGGGTGTAGCGCCCGCCGCGGGTCATCATGACCTGCATCATGCGTCCCGTGCCGGCCGCGTCCGCGATGGCCGAGCCCGACATGCCCGCGAAGATGATGCTCTGCACGATGTTGACCTGGGCGAGCCCGCCGCGGAAGCGGCCGACGAGCGCGTTGCAGAACGCCATCAGCCGGTCCGTCATGCTGCCGATGTTCATGAATTCGGCGGCCAGGATGAACAGCGGCACCGCGAGGATGACGTAGTTGGTGTACATCCCGTTCAGGAGCTGCTCGGCCGCCGTGCCCATGTCGAGCCCGGCGACGAGAAGGTACAGGACGGAGCCCGCGATCATGGCGTGCCCGATCGGCAGCCCCAGGAAGGCGAGCGCCGTGATGGCGACGAGGGCGATCGAGAAGGGGCTGGCCAGAGTCATGCGGCGGAACTCGCCCGTGCGGGATGGAATGGGGGATCGCGAGGGGCGAGGGCTGCGCGCCTCACACGCCGGAGCTCGCCTGCGTGGGGTCGAGTTCGTCGGGCGCGACGCCGCGCAGCGCCTGCCAGCCGATCCAGAGGTAGCGGACCACGACCGCAACCACGAAGACCACGTAGATCGAGAATAGGAGGTCGAAGCGGATCTTGAGGTAGGCGGTGCGCTCCACCTTCATGAAGCTCACGTAGTCGAAGGTCGCGGGCAGCGACACGAGGTAGAGCGCGACGAGCGCGGCGGCCGTGGTCAGCGCCATGATGCGGCGCGGGCCCGGTCCGACCGCGCCGTAGAGGATGTCGAAGCGGATCTCCTCGCGCTCGCTGATCACGAAGGACGCGCCCCACAGGACGAGCCACACCCACAGGATCACGCTGAGCTCGTGGGTCCAGCCGATCGGCAGGCCGAGGAGGTAGCGGAACGCGATCTGGAGCAGGAACGCGCCGAACATCACCGCGAGCATGGCGGCGAGCACGTTCTCGGCCCTGCGCGCGAGCCAGGCGCCCGACTTGGCGGCAAACGGGGGCATCGGGGTTTCCTCCGGCAGGCTGCAGCCGCGAGGGGCCCTCGCGGCTGCGGATGCCGTCACCTTACATCGCGTTGATCTTGTCGAGCATGCCGGGCTGCCAGCCCTTGGCGAGGTCGGAGGCGAGGTACTTCTTCTGCGCGAACTCGCGGAAGGCCTTCACGTCCGGGGTATAGACCTCGAGCCCCTGCTTCTTGAAGAAGTCGACGAGCTCGCCCTCCTTCTTGAGGTGCTCCTGGGTGCTCCACTCGATCGCCTTGTCGGCCGCGGCCTGGAAGGCCGCCTGCTTCTCGGCCGGCATCGCGTCCCACACCTTCTTGGTGACGGCGAGCAGGTCGAAGCCGACGAGGTGCGAGGTCAGCACGATCTGCGACGAGACCTCGTAGAACTTCATGTTCTGCACGTTCGGCAGCGGGTTGTCCTGCCCGTCGATGGCGCCGCTCTGCAGGCCCGTATAGACCTCCGCATAGGCCATCGGGGTCGGGTTGGCGCCGAGGGACTGGCCGAGGAACTGCCAGGCGTCGCCGCCCGGCATGCGCAGCTTGACGCCGGCGAGGTCGGCGGGGGTGTTGATCTTCGTCTTCGGCTTCAGGCCCACGTGACGGGCGCCGAAATAGGTCGGGCCGAGGATGTGGATGCCGAGCTGGTCCGCGGCCATCTTCTTGAGATCGCGCCCGACGTCGCTCGCGAACACCTTCTTGAGGTGGTCGGCGTCGCGGAAGAGGTAGGCCGAGGTCACGATCGACCAGGCCGGGATCTGGTTCGAGATGTCCTGGGGCGCGATGTTGCCCATCTCGAGGTTGCCGCGCTGCATGGCGACGAGCTCGGTGCCCTGCTTGTAGAGCGTGCCGCCGTAATAGGGCTGCAGGTTGAAGCCCTGGCCTTTGATGTCCTCGGCGAAGCGCTTCATCATCTCGGCGCGGATGTCCTGCTCCGAGAACACGGCCGAGAAGCGCAGATTCGCGGGCGCGGACTGCGCGAGAGCCGCGCCGGCCGTGCCGAGCGCGAGAGCGGCCGCGCCGGCGGCCACGAGACAACGGCGACTGATTCCGAACGGCATATGGTCCTCCCCATGGTGCGGGACGGTTCTCCCGCAGCTCGCCGTACTATCGGCTCGGAGGTTCGGAGAATCAATAGGCGTTTGCAGGAACGTATGATATTTTCAGAAAACTCCTATATTGCCAGCGGCGGCCCCTCTGTCCCATGATGGGCGTGCGGGACCTGCTCCGGGCCGATCGTGGAGCGGGGGCGGAAGGGTGGCTGGATGAGCATCGAGTTCCTGGCGACGTCGATCGCGGACCGCGCCTACGACAGCATCCGGGCCGACATCGTCTTCGGCCGGCTCGCGCCCGGGTCGCGGCTGCGGCTCGACCGGTTAGCGGAATCCTACGGCGCGAGCGTCAGCACCCTGCGCGAGATCCTCAACCGCCTGTCCTCGGAAGGGCTGGTGCTGGCGGAAGGCCAGCGCGGCTTCCGGGTGAGCCCGGTCTCGCCGGAGGGCTTCCGCGACGTGGCGGCCATGCGGCTCCTGCTCGAGACCTATGCCCTGCCGCTGGCGTTCGCGGCCGGCGACCTCGAATGGGAGGGCCGCGTCGTCGCCGCGCACCACAAGCTCGCCGCCATGGAGCGCCGCATGCTCGCGGGCCACCGGGACAACATGGAGCTGTGGAAGCGCTACGACCGCGAGTTCCACCAGGCCCTCATCGAGGCCTGCGGCTCGCAGACCCTGCTCGACCTCTATGGCGGCGTCTACGACCAGTACCTGCGCTACCAGATGGTCGCGGTGGTGTTCCGCGGGGCGGTCGCGGCGTCCGAGCACCGGAGCCTCCTCGACTGCGCGCTCGCGCGGGATGCGGAAACGGCCTGCGCGATCCTCACCCGGCACGTCGACGGCTGCGTCGAGCATACGCTCGCGGGCGGAGCGCTGTGATGGCCGACGATCTGCACAACCCCGGCTCCGTCGGCGAGAGCGCCTACCAGCGCATCCGCGCCGACATCGTGTTCGGCCGCCTTGAACCCGGCCGCAAGCTGAAGCTCGACGGCCTCAAGGCCGCCTACGGCGCCAGCGTCAGCACGCTCCGCGAGATCCTGAACCGCCTCGCCTCCGAGCGCCTCGTGGTCGCGGAGGGCCAGAAGGGGTTCGAGGTCGCGCCCGTGTCGATCGCCAACCTGCGCGAGATCGCGGCCCTGCGGCAGCTCCTCGAATGCCGCGCCCTGGAGCAGTCCTTCCGCGCTGGCGACATGGAATGGGAAGGCCGCGTGGTCGCCGCCCATTACCGCCTCGCCCGCATGGAAGAGCGCATGGCGGCGGGCGACCGCTCCGGCACCGAGGAGTGGAAGCGCTACGACTGGCAGTTCCACCAGGCGCTGATCTCGGCCTGCGGCTCGCGCATGCTGATCGACACCCATGCGGCGGTGTTCGACAAGTACCTGCGCTACCAGATGCTCGCGCTGGGCTACCGCGGCGGCATCGCGGCCGAGGAGCATGCGCTCCTGCTCGACTGCGCCTTGAAGCGCGACGCCGCGCAGGCCTGCGCGGTGCTCACGCGACACGTCGCCGGCGGCGTTGAGCACGCGCTTGCGACAGGCACGATCAGTTGACGACCCGCTTCGTCCGAGCCCTTCGAGCACGCCCTCGCGACCGGCACGATCGGTCGACCGCCCGCTTCGCCCGAGCCCTTCGAGACCAGGACCGACCCCCATGCTGACCGCGATCGCCACCGTCTGCCTGAGCGGCACCCTCGCGGAGAAGATCGAAGCGATCGCGGCGGCGCGCTTCAAGGGCGTCGAGATCTTCGAGAACGATCTCCTCTCCTTCAACGGCACCCCCGCCGATGCCAGGCGCCTGATCGAGGGCCTGGGCCTGAAGACCATCACGCTCCAGCCCTTCCGCGACTTCGAGGGCATGCCCGAGCCGCAGCGCGCCAAGGTCTTCGCCCGCGCCGAGCGCAAGTTCGACGTCATGGAGGAGCTCGGCTGCGACCTCCTCATGGTGTGCAGCAACGTCTCGGAAGCCTCCCTCGGCGGCATCGACCGCGCCGCCGCCGATTTCCGCGAGCTCGGCGAGCGCGCCGCGAAGCGCGGCATGCGCGTTGCCTTCGAGGCCCTGTCCTGGGGACGGCACATCCACGATTACCGCGACGCCTGGGAGGTGGTACGTCGCGCCGACCACCCGGCGGTCGGGCTCGTGCTCGATTCCTTCCACATCCTCGCACGGGGCACCGATCTCTCGGCGATCCGCGCCATTCCGAAGGACCGGATCTTCCTGGTCCAGATGGCGGACGCCCCGAAGCTCGACATGGACTACCTCTCGTGGAGCCGGCATCACCGCTGCTTCCCGGGTCAGGGCGACCTTGCCATCGACGACTTCATGCAGGCACTGAGCGCCACCGGCTTCGACGGCCTGCTCTCGCTCGAGATCTTCAACGACCGCTTCCGGGCGGGCTCCGCCCGCAGCGTCGCAGTCGACGGTCAGCGCTCCCTCCTCGCGATGCTCGACGAACTCGGCCGCCGCACGGGCGCGCCGTCTTTGCCTCCGAAGGCCGCCTGCTCCGGGGTCGAGTTCGTGGAGTTCGCGGTGGACGAGCGCGGCGCCTCCGCCTTCGAGGCGGTTCTCGCCGGCCTCGGCTTCCGCAGGGCGGGTCTCCACCGCTCCAAGGCGGTGACGCGCTGGCGGCAGGGCGACATCAACATCGTGGTGAACGCCGACAAGGAGGGCTTCGCCCATTCCTTCAACATCACGCACGGGACCTCCGTGTGCGCGCTGGCCTTGCGGGTCGACGACGCGCAGGCCGCCGCGGACCGGGCGCTCGCGCTCCTCGACCAGCCGTTTCGGCAGCCAGTCGGCCCGGGCGAACTCGACATCCCCGCGGTGCGGGGTCTCGGGGGCAGCCTCCTCTACTTCGTCGACCGCAAGAGCGGGCTCGCCCGGCTCTGGGAGGTGGATTTCGAGCCCGTCGTCGAGGAGGGGAGCGAAGCCGGCCTCACGGTCGTCGATCACGTCTCGCAGTCGATGCACTACGAGGAGATGCTGACCTGGCTCCTGTTCTACGCCTCGCTCCTGGACGTCCGGAAGACGCCGGCCCAGACCGTGCTCGATCCCGGCGGCGTGGTGCAGAGCCAGGTCGTGGAGACGCCGGACGGGGCCTTGCGCCTGGTGCTCAACGGCTCGCAGAGCCGGCAGACGCTGGCCTCGCGCTTCCTCACCGATCTCTTCGGCTCGGGCGTGCAGCACATCGCGCTCGCGACCGACGACATCTTCGCGACGGTGGAGCGCCTGAAAGCCAACGGGGTCGAGATGCTGCCGATCCCGGAGAACTATTACGACGACCTCGAGGTGCGGGCGGACCTCGCGCCTGAGGTTTTCGAGCGGCTGAAAGCCGGCAACATCCTCTACGACGGCGAGGGCGAGGCCGCCTATTATCAGGCCTACACGAAGACGCTGGAGGGCGGCTTCTTCTTCGAGATCGTGCAGCGGCGGGCCTATCGCGGGTACGGGGCCGTCAACGCCCCGATCCGGCTTGCCGCGCAGACGCGGCTCGCCGCAAGCCCGGCGATGCCGCGGGTCTGAAAAAAAGCGCCGGCTCAGCCCGGGAGGGAGCCGGAATCCCGGTTCTCGGCCGGGGAGGGGGCGCGGGCGTGCCGCGAGACGACCGCCTCTTCGCCGAGGAGGCCGCGCGGGCGCAGGAGCAGGACCGCGACGAGGGACAGCCCGATCAGCACCACCTGGAGCGTTGCGGCCCGGGCGAGGTGCTGGGGCGGGACGATGCCGCGCAAGGCGCCGCCGGCGAGCGACCACAGCGCCCAGACCACGAAGGCGCCGAGCACCGCGCCGCGGTTGTTGCCCGAGCCGCCGACGATCAGCATGGTCCAGAGCTGGAAGGTGAGGATCGGCAGGAAATCCTCGGGCGCGATGTAGCCGACGAAATGAGCGTAGAGCGCCCCCCCGAGCCCCATCACGGCGCAGCCGATCACGAAGGATTGCAGCCGGAAGCGGAAGGCGCGCTTGCCCAGCGCCTCCGCCGCGACCTCGTCCTCGCGGATCGCGCGCAGCACGCGTCCCCAGGGGCTGCGCACGAGGCGCTCCAGCGCGACGTAGACGAGGGCGAGGATCGCGAGCACCAGCGCGAGATAGGCGAGGTTCCAGGCGAGGTTGCCGGTCGCGATTCCGGACAGGGGCTTCGGGATGAACTGGAGGCCGAAGGGCCCGCCGGTGAGCGCCTGCGCGTTCAGCGCCACGAGCTGCAGGGCGACCGCGATCCCGAAGGTCGTGATCGCGAGGTAGTCGTGCCGCAGGCGCAGGGCCGCGACCCCGACCACGAGCGCCGCCGCACCCGAAGCCAGCATGGCCCCGAGCCAGCCGACGACAATAGGCAGGTCGAAGCCGCCGATGCGGCCGGGATCGTCCGGTGCCGTGAGGATCGCCGAGGTGTAGGCCCCGACCGCCACGAAGCCGGCAACGCCCACGTTGAAGAGGCCCGTGAAGCCCCATTGCAGGTTCAGGCCGAGCACGATGACGGCGAAGATCGAGGCGAAGACGAGGAAGAACGCCCCATAGGAGACGAGGCCGAGGAGATCGGGCATCAGGGCTTCTCCCGGAACGGGCCGGTCGCCGGTGCGTCTTTCCCGTCCCGCATCACGGCTTCTCCCCGAACGGGCCGGTCACCGGCGCGGCAATGGCGAGGCGCATCACGGCTTCTCCCCGAACAATCCCGTCGGGCGCAGGAGCAGGATCGCGATCAGCACCGCGAAGGCCGTGGCGGCGCGGTATTCCGCGCCGACGAGGGGCACCGAGAAGCTCTCCGCCAGCCCGACGATCAGCCCGCCCGCGACCGCGCCGTAGACGGAGCCGATGCCCCCTAAGATCGCGGCGGCGAACAGGGGGAGGAGGAGGTCGAAGCCGAGCTGCGGGCGCAATTGCACGGTGAGCCCGGAAAACACGCCCGCGACCGCGGCGAGCACCGCGCCGATGATCCAGGTCGCCCGGATCACGCGGTCGACGTCGATGCCGGTCACGCGGGCGAGAGACGGGTTCTGCGACACGGCGCGCATGGCTCTCCCCAAGGTGGTGCGCGTGAGGAAGAGGTGGAGCGCGACCACGAGCACGACGGTCAGCCCCATCACGAAGAGCTGGTCCGCCGTCACGCGCAGGCCCCCGAGCACGTCGCGGGGCACGAGGCGGATCGCGACCTGGATCTCGCGGGTGTAGTATTCGGGCACGGCCCCGTAGGCGAACTGCAGGAGGTTGCGCAGCACGAGCGCCGCCCCGAAGCTCGCCATGATGAGGGTGATGGCGCCGCCGCGCCCGCGCAGGTGCCGGAACAGCACGGCGTCGAGCGCCAGCGCCAGCACGGCGGTCCCGGCGGCCCCGGCGAGGAGGGCCAGCACCAGCGGCCAGCCGAAGGAGAGCGGCCCGATCGGCTCCATCGGTCCTGCGACCGCGACGATGCCGACGAGCGCCGTCCAGGCGAGATAGGCGCCCCAGGTCAGGAACTCGCCGTGGGCGAAGTTGGCGAAGCGCAGGATCGAATAGGCGAGCGTCACCCCGATCGCGCCGAGCGCGATCACGGAGCCGATCACGAGACCGTCGGCGAGGAGCTGAAGCATCAGCGCCGCTCCCTTTTGCGTGCGAGATGGCGCGGCATCAGAGCCTCGCTCCGTTGTGGCCGAGATAGAGCGCCGCGACCTGCGGGTCCGCGGCGAGGTCCGCCGCGCGGCCGACGATGCGCTCGCGGCCCTCGACCAGCACGGCGGCGCGGTCGGCGATGGCGAGGGCCGCCTTCACGTTCTGCTCCACGAGCACGATCGTGACCCCGCTGCCGCGGATCTCGCGCAGCTTCTCGAACACCACGCCGACGAGCTTCGGCGACAGGCCGGCCGAAGGCTCGTCGAGCATCAGGACCTGCGGCGAGCCTACGAGCGCCCGGGCTACGGCGAGCATCTGCCGCTGCCCGCCGGACAGGCGCCCGGCGAGCAGCCGGCGCTGGCGCGCGAGATCGGGAAAGAGCGCGTAGAGCTCCGACAGGCGCTGGCGCCTCGGCACCTTGAGGATCGCGGCGGCGAGTTCCAGGTTGTCCTCGATCGTGAGGTTCGTGAACACGTTCTCGGTCTGCGGCACGAAGCCGAGGCCCTCGTGCGCCAGGCGGTGGGCGGGCCGGCCGGTGATGTCGCGGCCCTTGAGCGTCACGCGCCCGGCCGTGACCGGCACGAGGCCCGCGACCGCCTTGACGAGGGTGGACTTGCCGGCGCCGTTCGGCCCGAGGATCGCGACGATCTCGTCGGCTTCCACCCGCAGCGACGCCCCGCGCACGATCGGCAGGCCGGGCTCGTAGGCAGCCTCGAGATTCTCGATCGCGAGGGCGCTCACGGCGCCGCTCCGGACGGGGCAGGTGCCGGCAGGGGCCGTCTCACGCGAGCGCTCCGCCGAGATAGGCCTCGACGACGCGCGGGTCGCGCTGGACCGCCTCGGGGTCTCCGCTCGTCAGGAGCCGTCCCTGCGCCATCACCATCACGGGGCGGCACAGGCTCATCACCAGGTCCATGTTGTGCTCGATGATCAGGATCGTGACGCCCTCGCGGTTGAGGATCGCGATCTTCTCCACGATCGTGTCGAGGAGCCGCGGGTTCACGCCGGCACCCGGCTCGTCGAGGAGGATGAGGCGGGGCTCGGCGACGAGCACCCGGGCCAGCTCCAGGAGCTTGCGCTGGCCGCCGGAGAGCACCCGCGCCGGCTCGCCTTCGAGGCGCGAGAGGCCGACGAAGTCGATCCAGTGCCGTGCCTTGGCGACGAGATCGCGCTCCTGGGCGGCGACGCGGCCCGGCGTGAGCCAGTTGGCCCAGAAGCGCTCTCCCGCCTGATGGAGCGGCGCCACGAGCACGTTCTCCAGCACCGTCATCTCGGGAAAGGGGCGGGGGATCTGGAAGGTGCGGGCGAGCCCGCGCGCGAAGATCCGGTCGGGCGAGAGCCCGTCGATCCGCTCCCCTTCGAGGTCCAGCCGCCCGGAACTCGGCGGGAACAGGCCGGCGAGGCAATTGAAGAGCGTGGTCTTGCCGGCGCCGTTGGGGCCGATCAGGCCCGTGATCGTGCCGCGCTCGACCGTGAACGACACCGCGTCCACGGCCCGGTTGCCCCCGAAGGATTTCGACAGAGCGTGCGCGGTCAGCATCGGATCGGGCGCGGCGGGGCGGATTCCAGGAGGGGCGGGGAGGCGGGGCCGGCGTGTTGCGGGCGCGGGCACTTTGGGCCATGAGGGGGGCGAGAGCAACAGCGATCGAGCGCGCCGCCCGTGCCGGACGATTCCTTCGAACTCTACGACCTCAGGGTCGAGGTCGTCGCGCCCGAGGGCGCCACGATCTATTGCGGCGCCAAGCCCGGCGACCATTTCGAGCTCAGGGGCGAAATGCTGCATCTGCCTCCGGGTCAGGGCTTCTCGATCTATTCGATCGCCGCCATTCTCCCGCTCCTGCCCGCCAAGCAGCGCGCGACCCATCGGAACGACTGGATGTCGACGGACGCGGAGGTCGCCTGCCCCGACCCCAACTGCCCGACGCGGCTCAGGATCACGCGCCTCGCGAAACGCGTCTTCCGCCACGCCGACGTCACGGCGGTCCCGCTCCCCGTCGCCGAGGATCCCCACGCATGACGCCCGAGACCATCGAACTCGCGCCGGGCTACCGCATCTCCCGGGTGCTCCGCGGCGGGTGGCAGCTCGCCGGCGGGCACGGCGAGGTCGAGGAGGAGCGCGCGATCCTCGACATGGCGGCCTTCCTGGACGCGGGCGTCACCGCCTTCGACTGCGCCGACATCTACACCGGCGTCGAGGAGATGATCGGCCTGTTCCGGGAGCGGATGCTCGCGGAGCGCGGGGCGGAGGCGCTGTCGCGCCTCAAGGTCCACACCAAGTTCGTGCCTGACTGGGACGACCTCCCCCGCGTCGACGGCGGTTACGTGCGCGCCATCATCGAGCGCTCGCTCCGGCGCCTGCGCGCCGAGCGGCTCGACCTGGTGCAGTTCCACTGGTGGAACTACGCGATTCCCGGCGCCGTCGAGGCCGCGCTCGTCCTCAGGGACCTCCAGCGGGAGGGCAAGATCGACCGGATCGGCGGCACGAACTTCGACACGCCCCACACCCGCGCCCTCCTCGACGCCGGCGTGCCGCTGGTCTCGATGCAGGTGCAGTACTCGCTCCTCGACGACCGGCCGGAGCACGGCCTCGTCGCGCTCTGCGCCGAGCGGGGCGTGGGGCTCCTGTGCTACGGCACCGTCGCGGGCGGGTTCCTGTCCGAGCGCTGGCTCGGGCAGCCGGAGCCCGGCGAGGCCTTCGCCAACCGCTCGCTCACCAAGTACAAGCTCATCATCGACGATTTCGGCGGCTGGGACCTGTTCCAGGAACTCCTGCGCACGCTCCAGGCGGTCGGCCGGAAGCACGGCGTCGGGATCACCGCGGTGGCGACGCGCTGGATCCTCGACCGGCCGCAGGTCGCGGGCGCGATCATCGGGGCGCGCTACGCCGAGCACCTCGCCGACAATCTCACGGTGTTCCGCTTTGCCCTCGACGCCGAGGACCGGGCCGCGATCGGGGCCGTGCTGGCGCGGCGCGGGGGGCCGCAAGGCGACACCTTCGCGCTCGAGCGCGACCGCGAGGGCCGGCACGGGCGCATCATGAAATACAACCTCAACAAGGTCTGATCGTCCGATGCGGTACGGGCGGAGACGCATCATGACGTACAACCTCGACAAGGTCTGAGCATTGGCGGGATTCGACCATCCGCTCGCGGACGCCGCCCGGCGCGAGGTGATCGCGCTGCATGCCGCGTTCGAGGCCTGGCTCGGCGGGAGCGGCCCGGCGACCGACGCCGCTTTCGCCCGGATCGAGGCCGCGCTCGCGCCCTCGTTCTCGATGGTGGGGCCGGACGGCGCCGCCCACGCGCGGGGCGCGGTGATCGCCGCCCTGCGCGCCGCCCACGGCGCCAAGGGCCGCCGGGGGCCGTTCCGGATCGGGATCGCGGAGGTGGAACTCCTCCACCTGGAGCCGCCCCTCGCGGTCCTGCGTTACGTCGAGGACCAGCGCCAGGGCGACGCGCGCACCTCGCGCCGCTCCATGGCCCTGTTCCGGGCGTCCGGCCGCGCGCCCGCCGGCGTCGAGTGGCTCACCGTGCACGAGACCTGGGTCGCCGGAGGGCAGCCGGCGTGACGGATCGGTCCGAGTCCCGGATCGCCGGGCCCGAGACGCGGCCGGCGCGATAGATCCGCTTGCCAAAGGCGCCGAGTGGCGGAACACTCCGGCGATCGGCACAGGCGGGTCAGGACGCGGCAGAACGCGTCCGCCGGAGCCAGCCTTCAGGGGAGTCCCGTCCATGCGCTTCGCATCGTTGTTGTCCGCCGCGGCCCTCGCGGCCGCCCTCGCGCCGCTGCCCGCTTTCGCGCAAGGGTCCTGCCCCCACAATGTCGGGGTCGTCGTGGAGCTCACGGGGCCGGCCGGCCGCTTCGGCCAGGCGGCCTCGAAATCGATCGAGCTCGCCTTCAAGGAGCTCAACGACGCCGGCGGCGTCGCGGGCTGCCCGCTCGCCATGGACCTGCGCGATTCCCAGAGCCAGGGCTCGGTCGCGGTCGATCAGGCGCGCCAGCTCGTCGACCTCAAGCGCGTGCCCGTCATCATCGGCGGCATCATCTCCTCGGTGTCGCTGCCGGTCCTGACCTCCGTGACCGCGCCCGCGGGCGTGGTGCAGATCTCGCCCGCCTCCTCGTCGCCGACACTCACGCGGGTGGCCCAGGAGGGCAAGTCCAACGGGGTCTTCTTCCGCACCATCACCTCGGATGCGCTCCAGGGCACCGCGGCGGCGAAATACGCCCTCGACCAGGGGATGAAGAAGGTCGCGATCATCCACGTCAACAACGACTTCGGCGTCAACATGGTGGCCGAGTTCAGGAAGGCGTACGAGGCGCTCGGCGGCCAGATCACCACGACCACGCCGTACAACCAGGGCCAGGCCTCCTACGCTCCGGAAGTCACCCGGGCGCTGGAAGGCGAGCCGCCGGCGCTCTACCTCGTGGCCTATCCCGGCGACGGCACCACGATCGCGCGCACCTGGATCTCGCAGGGGGGCGCGCCGAAGTTCCTGCTCAACGACGGCATGAACTCCGCCGACTTCATCAAGGACGTCGGCCCCCGCTTCCTCAACGACGCCTTCGGGACCTCGTCGGGCACCACCAAGACGCCCTCGACCGAGCATTTCGCCAAGGCCTATCCCGCCATGTCGGGCGGCTTCGATCCCAACGCGCCGGCGGCCGACCGCGCCTACGACGCCGCCGCGATCGTCGGGCTCGCGATCGCCCAGGCCGGCAAGTTCGAATCCGGCGCCATCCGCGACGCGATCCGGAAGGTCACGGGCTCCGAAGGCGAGACGATCCATGCGGGCCCGGAGGGCTTCAAGAAGGCGCTCCAGCTCATCAAGGAGGGCAAGCCGATCCGCTATGTCGGCGTGATCGGCCCGACGAGCTTCGACCCGAACGGCGACATCACCGGCCCCTTCCGCCTGTGGCGGATCCAGAACGGCGAGGTCACGACCGTCGGCCAGATGGCGGTCGAGGAGGTCAACGCCGTGAAGGCGAAGGTCCCCGCGCGCTGAGCCGGATGCCGCCGAGATCCGGGCCCCGCGCGCCGCGCGGGGCCTTTTCCGTTTCGAGACCCGAAGGACCGTCATGACCCGCCCCGACCGCACCGTTCTGGCCCCCGGCCTCGAGATCAGCCGGGTCGTCACCGGCCTGTGGCAGGTGGCCGACATGGAGCGCGGCGGGCGCGCGCTCGACCGCGACGCGGCCGCCGCGGCCATGGCCGAATATGCCCGCGCGGGCTTCGACAGCTTCGACATGGCGGACCATTACGGCAGTGCGGAGCTCATCACCGGCCGGTTCCTGACGCTGCCCGGGATCGGCCGGCCGTCCGCCTTCACGAAATGGTGCCCGGCCCCGGAGGCGATGACGCCCGAGGTGGTGCGGGCGGGCGTGCAGGAGCGCCTCGACCGGCTCGGGGTCGCGGCGGTCGACCTGCTGCAGCTCCATTGGTGGACCTTCGAGCATCCCGGCTACATCGACGCCATGAAGGAGATGGCGGCGCTCCGCGACGAGGGCCGCATCCGCCATCTCGGCCTCACCAACTTCGATACCGACCACCTGCGCCTCCTCGTGAAGCACGGCTTCCCGGTCGTCTCGAACCAGGTCTCGTTCTCGCTCCTCGACCGACGCGCCGCCGAGGACATGAGCGCCTTCTGCCTGGCGAACGGCGTGCGGCTCCTCGCCTACGGGACGCTCGGCGGCGGGTTCCTCACCGACCGCTGGGTCGGACAGCCGGAGCCCGATTCGATCGCGGACTGGAGCAAGTCCAAGTACAAGCGCTTCATCGACACGGTCGGGGGCTGGGACGCGCTCCAGGGCCTCCTCCAGGCCCTCGCGGAAGTGGCCCGCGTCCACGGCGTCTCGGTCGCCAACGTGGCGACCCGCTGGGTGCTGGAGCAGCCCGCCGTCGCGGCCGTCATCGTCGGCGCGCGCCTCGGCGAACGCGAGCACCGGGCCGACAACCTCGCCCTGTTCTCGTTTTCCCTCGACGCGGACGACCGTGCCCTGATCGACGAGGCCCTCCAGGGGCTGCGCCGGATTCCCGGCGATTGCGGCGACGAGTACCGCCGGCCGCCCTTCCTCACGGCCTCGGGCGACCTCAGCCACCATCTCGAGAGCATCCCGCCCTTCTACCGCGCCGTGTCCGTGGAGGGCCGGCCGGACCGGCTGCGGATCGACTCGGGCAGCGTCTGGGAGCCGATCTGCGGCTACAGCCGCGCGGTGCGGGTCGGCGAGCGCATCCTCGTCAGCGGCACCACCGCGACGCACGGCTCGGGCGAGATGATCTGCCCGGACGATCCGCACGGGCAGGCGGTCTACATCCTCGACAAGATCGCGGCGAGCGTCGCGGCGCTGGGCGGGCGGCTGGAGGACGTGGTGCGCACGCGGGTGTACCTGCGCGACGCCGACCAGTGGGAGCCGGTCTCGCGGGTCCACGGCCGCTATTTCGGCGCGATCCGCCCGGCCAACACGCTGCTCGAAGTCGGCCGGCTCGTGGGCGATTACGCGGTCGAGATCGAAGCGGAAGCCATCGTGTCGGGCCGCTGACGCACGGTTCCGGGCCCGCAAGTTCATCTATGCCAAGGGCGACGGCGTCGACCTGATCCGGGACTTCCGGCCCGGCCTCGGCACCGTCCGCCCGCACGGCTTCACCCGAAAGCGACCTGCGCCTTTCGTGCCGCGCCCAAACGAAAGGCCGGGAGCGCCTGCGCGCTCCCGGCCCCGGTCCGGATCGGTCCGTGATCAGATGATGAAGAAGTCCGAGAGGAAGAGGTCGGCCTGGTCGGTGAGGGTGGCGAAGTGGATCGCCTCCTTCCCGCCCTTGCCGTCGGCGTCGTAGTAGAGCTCGCCCGTGTCCTTCTCGTAGACGATCTGCGCGAACTTCTTGGTCGCCAGGCCGGTGTAGTTGGCCACGAACATGCCCTTCTTGAGCGCCGTCCCGTCGTCGGTTCCGAGCCCGAGGTTCTTGAAGCACTTGTCGTCGAGGTGGATCTCGTCGAGCCCGCTCGTGAAGCCGTCGATCTCCAGGGGC
>DATAGO010000012.1:0-7909 GCA_036263675.1 Microvirga sp.
CTAGCGCGGTGACTCATTCGGAAGGTGCAGGGTCTCGGCGAACCTTTGCGAGGATAGCCTTGGCGGGTTTGGTCCAGACGAAGGGGTGTGGGCTGCTGTTGTGCTCGGCGATGTAGCGGTTGATCGCCGCCTGCAGGTCCACAATCGAGGTGAAGTCGCCCCGCTTGAGCCGCCTCCGGGTTAGCGCCGAGAAGAAGCCTTCCACGGCATTGATCCAGGAGGCTGAGGTCGGGGTGAGGTGGAACACCCAGCGCGGATGGCGAGAGAGCCAAGCCCGCACCTTCGGGTGCTTGTGGGGAGCATAGTTGTCCAGGATCACGTGGACGAGCTTGCCTGCGGGTACGCTCGCCTCGACCGTGTTGAGGAAACGGATGAACTCCTGGTGCCGGTGGCGCTGCATGCACCGGCCCAGCACGGTCCCATCCAGCACGTTCAGTGCGGCAAACAGGGTGGTGGTGCCGTGGCGCTCATAGTCGTGGGTCATGGTCGCGGGGCGGCCTGGTCTCACGGGCGTGCCGGGACGGGTGCGGCTGAGCGCCTGGATCTGGGACTTCTCATCGATGGAGAGGACCACCGCATGAGTGGGCGGGCTCATGTAAAGGCCGACGATATCCTCGACCTTCTCGGCAAAGGCAGGATCGTTCGAGCGCTTGAAGGTGCGCACCCGATGCGGCTGCAGGCGGTGAGCGTCCCAGATCCGCTGCACCGCGCGCAGGGAGATGCCCACGATCTGAGCCACCGCACGTCCGGTCCAGGGGTGACCTCGCCGGGAGGCTCCGAGCAGGTGAGCGCCAGAACCTGAGCAGCCGTCTCGGGCGGCAGGGGTGCTTTGCCAGGCGGGCGGGTCTTGTCGCGCAGCAGGCCCTCGACCCCTTCCTCAGCAAACCGCTGCTGCCAGCGCCACACCGCCGGGCGGCTCACTCCTGCTCGCCCGGCGACCTCCTGCACGGGCAGGCGCTCGTCCGAGTGGAGGATGATGCGCGCCCGCTGCACATGCTTCTGGGGGCGGTTGCGGTCAGCGGTGATCGAGGTGAGGCGCTCACAATCATCAGGGGCAAGGATCACGCACGACGTCTGGGCCATGACCCCAGACTCGCACGCATGCACCCACTCGTGAATCCTCAGAATGCGTCACTGCACTAGCGCCAAAAGCTACGGACCGTGTTCATATTTTGTTCGCATACACGTCCAACTGATATGTCGGCTTCGAAACGACGGTAGGCCGTATCAGGAGCGCAGGATCACCCACTGCTCAATATGCGCTCTGGTGCTGGCAATCTGAAAGCTGCTTCAGTCGCGTCTCGACAAATGCAGCTCGATTCGTGGTTTCAGCTACACTGCCGCTAAACCATGCCGCTATTGGCACTGAATGACACGCTAAGTGTTTGATTTGCTAAGTGGCGCGCCCTGCGGGAATCGAACCCGCCTCTCAACCGTGAAAGGGTTGTGTCCTAACCGATAGACGAAGGGCGCTTGATCGGGCGGAGGGCCTCGATGCCGCGGAGATATAGAGGGGTTCCTGCGGGCGGGCAACCCTCAAGCCGGGGCTCGGCCGTATCCTCCCGGACCCGGTCGGCAGGGCCCTTCCTCCCCGGCTTCGCGCGGGTCCCGAGGCGGTACGATCCGCTCCGGCGGGATCGTCCCTTCCGGTGTCGCGAGGTCCTTGAGACGGCCTGCTCCGGTGGGATCGTTCAATCCCCCTTGGCGAGGTCCAAGACGCGGACCGTTCCGGCGGGGGTGCCTAGTCGGGCGTCGCGAGGTCCATGATGCGCAGCGACACCTTCTCGCCGCCGCCCCAGCGGTCGATCGAGAGGGTGCCGGCGACGTGGACGGATGCGCCGAGGCCGCGGGTCAGGGCGGCGCCCAGCGGCTGGCCGGCGGCCCGGAAGGCGATGCCGCCCACCACCGCCCCGTCGCCGCCGCGCAGGCGCACCTTGACGTGCCCGCCGCTGCCGACCTCGCGCGCCTCCACGATCCGGTGGTGCGGGAAGGCGAAGACCGGCTCGGGCTGGCCGGCGCCGAACGGCCCCGCGCGCTCGATGGCCGTCACGAGGTCGACATGCGCGCCCCCGGCCGTGAGCGTGGCGTCGACGCCGAGCCCGTCGAAGGCGAGCGCGTCGCCGACCTGATCGGCAAGGCGCTCGGTAGCAAACGCTGTGAAGCGCTCGAGGTCCCCTTGCGCGACCGTGACGCCCGCCGCCATGGCGTGGCCGCCGCCCTTGACGGCGAGGCCGCCGTCGACCGCGGCGCGCACCACGCGCCCGAGATCGACGCCGGGCACCGAGCGGCCGGAGCCCGTGGCGGTGCCGGCGGTGGCGAGCGTGAACGCGAAGGCGGGGCGCCGGAAGCGCTCCTTCAGCCGCGCCGCGATGAGGCCGACGACCCCCGGGTGCCAGTCCGCGGACGCGGTGACCACTAGGGGCGCGTCCGGCGCCGCCTCCAGCACCCGCCAGGCCTGCGCTTCCGCCTCCTCGACGGCCGCCTGCTCGATGACCTGGCGCTCGCGGTTGAGCCGGTCGAGTTCGCCGGCGAGCCGCCCGGCCGTGAGGGGGTCCTGGGTCAGGAGCAGCGTCGAGCCGAGGGCCGCATCGCCGATGCGCCCGCCCGCATTGATGCGCGGACCGACGAGATAGCCGAGATGCCAGCATTCCGGCGCACCGCTGAGCCCGGCGGCGTCGAGGAGCGCCGCGAGGCCGATCCGGCCCCGCGCCCGCATCACCTGCAGGCCCTGGCGTACGAAGGCGCGGTTGAGGCCCTGGAGCGGCACCACGTCGGCGACGGTCGCGAGCGCCACGAGGTCGAGGCTCGCCAGAAGATCGGGCTCGCGGCGGGCGCTCCAGTAGCCGCGCAGGCGCAACGATCTGTTCAGCGCCACGAGGGTCAGGAACACGACCCCGGCGGCGCAGAGATGGCCGAGACCGGAGAGGCAGTCGAGGCGGTTCGGGTTCACGAGCGCCCGCACCTCGGGAAGCTGCTCGGGGGCCTGGTGGTGGTCGAGCACGAGCGCATCGAGGCCCAGCCGCGCGGCCTCGGCGAGCGGCCCGTGGCTCGCGGTGCCGCAATCGACCGTGACGAGGAGGTTCGCGCCGCGCTCCTTCAGGGCCCGGATCGCGTCGATGTTGGGCCCATAGCCCTCCGTGATCCGGTCCGGAATGTGGATCATGGAGGGCACGTCGCAGGCGCGCAGGTACTCGGCGAGGAGCGCCGCGCTGCAGGCGCCGTCGACGTCGTAATCGCCGAAGATCGCCACCGTCTCGCGCCGCTCGACCGCGTCGGCGAGGCGCGCGGCCGCCGCCTCCATGTCGGTGAGGCGGTGCGGGTCCGGCATCAGGTCGCGCAGGCGCGGATTGAGGAAGGCCGGCGTGTCCGCGACCCCGACGCCGCGCCCGGCGAGCACGCGGGCGAGCACGTCCGGCACCCCGTGGGTCTGGGCGATCGCGAGCGCGGCCACGGCGCGGGCGGAATCGCAGCGCTCGGTCCAGGTGCGGCCGAGCGCGGAGCGGGCGACGCCGAGGAAGGCGCGCGGGGGGGCGATGAGGGCTGATTCGGACACGGGCGCCAGGGTAGCGGGGATTGTGGTCAAAGTGGCCAGGGATCTGGCGACCCTGCCATGCGTCCGGCGTCGCGCCGGCGCGCAACCGGCCCCACGTGCCCCCTCCCCGGCGTCAGGAATCGTGCCGGTGCCGGATGAAGCCGGAATGCCTCCCCTTCGGCGTCAGGAATCGTGCCGGTACTGGATGAAGCCGGAGCGCTTCGCGATGCGGTCGTAGAGCGCCCGCGCGGTCTCGTTGGTCTCGTGGGTGAGCCACCACACCGTCGTGGCGCCTCGCGCCTTCGCGGCGGCGTAGACGGCCTCGGTGAGCGCGCGGCCGGCGCCGCGGCCGCGCGCGCGCTCGTCGGTGAACAGGTCGTTGAGGTAGCAGCGGTCGGCGATCGTCCACGTCATCCGGTGGAAGACGAAATGCGTCAGGCCGACGAGGCGCCCGTCGATCTCAGCGACGAGGCCGTGCACGGGTTCGGCCGGGTCGTGCAGGCGGCGCCAGGTCTCCTCGGTGACCTCCGCGGGCAGGCCCACCTTGTAGAAGGTCTGGTAGCCCTGCCAGAGCGGCTCCCAGGCCGCGCGGTCGTCGGGGCGGATCGGACGGATGATCACGGATCTGCGCTCCACGTGCGGATGAGCTGGGCCTGGCGGATCGGGCGGATCATCATGGCGGCGGGACCTGCGGCGCGGCCGGGGTCGAGGACCCGGCCGCGCGGACGAGGAGAGGGAAGCGCCTCAGTCGAGGTGGAACTTCGACAGCTCCCGGTGCTCGCCGTGGATGCGGCGCACGGTGCCGGTGGCGGAGCGGTAGACGATGGTCTCGGTCTCGATCACGTCCTTGCCGAAGCGCACGCCCTTGAGGAGCGCGCCGTCGGTGACGCCGGTGGCGGCCACCACCACGTCGCCGGAGGCGAGGTCGCGCATGTCGTATTTGCGGTTCGGGTCCTTCACGCCCATCTGGGCGGCCCGCGTGCGCTTCTCTTCCGTATCGAGGATGAGCCGGCCCTGCATCTGCCCGCCGATGCAGCGCAGCGCGCCCGCCGCCAGCACGCCCTCGGGCGCGGCGCCGATGCCGAGATAGATGTCGATGCCGGTCTGCTCCGGCATGCTCGTGAAGATCACGCCCGCGACGTCGCCGTCGGTGATGAGGCGGATGCCGGCGCCGGTCTTGCGGATGGCGGCGATGAGCTCCGTGTGCCGGGGCCGGTCGAGCACGAGCGCGGTGATCTCGTTCGGCTTCACGCCCTTCGCCTTGGCGAGCGCGTTGATGTTCTCCTCAGGCGAGGCGTCGAGGTCGACGACGCCGGTCGGGTAGCCTGGGCCGACCGCGATCTTGTGCATGTAGACGTCGGGCGCGGCCAGCAGCGTGCCGGCCTCCGCCATCGCCATCACGGCGATCGAGCCCGGCATGTCCTTGGCGCAGAGCGTGGTGCCCTCGAGCGGATCGACCGCGATGTCGACCTTCGGGCCCTGGCGGTTGCCGACGCGCTCGCCGATGAACAGCATCGGGGCCTCGTCGCGCTCGCCCTCCCCGATCACGACCGTGCCGTCGATGGGGAGCCGGTTGAGCTCGCGCCGCATGGCGTCCACCGCCGCCTGGTCCGCGGCCTTCTCGTGGCCGCGCCCGCGCAGCCGGGCCGAGGCCACCGCGGCGCGTTCGGTGACGCGGACCAGCTCGAGGGTCAGGATCCGCTCGATGATCTGGCCCGGTTGGACGGTAATGCCCTGCGTCATGGACGTATCAGCTCCCTGCTGTTCTGTTCGGTGCGCGGCGTCGGCCCGCGAAGGGGTGGAGCGGCCTATTCCCGCTCGATGCGGATCACTTGGGGCGGCTCGGCGGCAAGACCATCCCCGGTGATCCGGTCGAGCGCCGCGCGGATCGCGGATTCGGTCGCCGCGTAGGTGATGAGCACGAGGGAGACCGGCGCCCCGGAGCGGCCGTGCGGGTCCTTCGTGGCCGCGGTCTCCGAGCGCTTCTGGAGGATGCTCTCGAGCGAGATGTCGCCTTCCGCCATGTGGGTCGCGACGCCGGCGGCGACGCCGGGCCGGTCCGGCACGGTGAGGCGGATGTAGTAGCCGCCCTCGTGCCGCTGCATCGGCGCCCGGGCCGGCTTCTCGAGCCGGTCCACCGGCCGCCCGAACGGAGCCCCCGCCTTCCCCGAGGCGACGTCGGCGATGTCGGCCACGACCGCGGAGGCAGTGGCGTCGCCGCCTGCGCCGGGGCCGATCAGCGTCAGCTCCCGCACCGCGTCGGCGTCGATCGTGACCGCGTTGGTGACGCCCATGACCTGCGCGATCGCGGAGGTCTTCGGCACCATGGTGGGGTGCACGCGCTGCTCGATCCCGGTCCTGGTGCGCTCGGCGACGCCCAGCAGCTTGATCCGGTAGCCGAGCTCCTTCGCCATCTTGAGGTCGAGCGGCGTGATGGTCGAGATGCCCTCGACGTAGATCGCGTCGGCGTCGATCTCGGTCCCGAAGGCGAGGCTCGTCAGGATGGAGAGCTTGTGGGCGGTGTCGAAGCCTTCCACGTCGAAGGTCGGGTCGGCCTCGGCATAGCCCAGGCGCTGCGCGTCCTTCAGGCATTCCGCGAAGGTCAGGCCCTCCAGCTCCATGCGCGAGAGGATGTAGTTGCAGGTTCCGTTGAGGATCCCGTAGATCCGCGAGATCGTGTTGCCGGGCAGGGCCTCGCGCAGGGTCTTGATCACCGGGATCCCGCCGGCCGACGAGGCCTCGAAGGCGAGCGCCACGCCGCGCGCTTCCGCGGTCCGGGCGAGCGCCAGGCCATGGCGCGCGAGGAGCGCCTTGTTGGCGGTCACCACGTGCTTGCCGGCGGCGAGCGCCGTCTCGACCGTCGCCTGCGCGGGCCCCTCGGCCCCGCCCACGAGCTCGACCACGCAGTCGACGTCGCCCGAGCGGGCGAGCGCCACGGGATCGTCGAACCACGCGAACGGCGACAGATCGAGCCCGCGGTCGCGCAAGCGGTCGCGGGCCGAGACGGCGGTCACGCGCACGGGCCGCCCGCAGCGCTCGGCGAGGGCGTTGTCCTGGCGGGACAGGATGCGGACGACCGCGGCCCCGACCGTGCCGAGGCCGGCGACGCCGACCCGAAGAGGCTGTGTCACGGGAGATCACCTGGAGAGGATCAGACCGAAGCGTCTTTACGACCGCCACGCTCCCCTGTCCATGCGGGCGGGCCCGGCCGCCGCGCCCGCGATCCTCACGCGGCCTGGCGCCCGGTCGGCCGCATCACGGTCTCGACCTTCACGTCCCCGATCGGCTGGCGGGCCGTGCGACGGTCCCGACCGTCACGCCGCCTGACGCCCGGTCGGCTGCATCACGTCGGTGCGGGTGATCAGGCTCGCCGCGACCGAGAACAGCCCGAAGGCGAGATGCGGCCAGAACACCCGGTCCGCGAACCCGAACAGCCAGGGCGAGACGGCGAGGAACGCGCCCGCGACGCCGTCGAGGCCGAGATGCAGCACCATCGGCAGGATCCGGAGCAGGCCGAGTTCGTAATCCGTCACGGCGCTGTAGAGGATGGCGCCGATCCCGAACACCACCGCGAGCCATTTGGCGGCGGCGACGTCCGCGAACCCGAACAGCCACGGCGACGCCAGGAGCGCGACGCCCCAGAGATAATCGATGACGCCGTGAAGGCGCGACGGCAGGAAGCGCATGGGGATCCCTCGGCCTGAGCCGGGAAGGAACGGGGCAGCGCCGGCGCGGTTCCGCGGCAGACGTCTCCCCGCATGGGCTCCCTCTCTCCGCTCGTGAACTCCCTCTCCCCGTTCACGGGGAGAGGGTTGGGGTGAGGGGCGGGTCGGTGGAGCTCAGTCTCTCCCGTGTCATGGCCGGGCTCGACCCGGCCATCCCGGCATGAAGACCGTAATGCCTGTCGCTGCGGGGGCAGCGCGCCTCTCCGATCGAGATGGCCGGGTCGAGCCCGGCCATGACAGGGGTGAAGTGGAGGCCGCTCGCCTCACCTTACATGTTATGACGAGGTGAGGCGGATGCCGCTCGCCTCACCGACCGGCCCCTCACCCAGCAAGCCATGACAGGCGTGATGTGGATCCATCGCACTCCACCGACCGGCCCCTCACCCCGGCCCTCTCCCCGCACGCGGGGAGAGGGAGAAGGACGCAGGGACAGGGGTGCTCTGCGAGTCGCAGGAGCGACGCGCTCGCCTCTCCAAGCTTGACAATGTTCCTGCTTTGTTCTATGTAGATGCTGTCCTGCTCACGAGGGGCGCGCTCGCGAGGCGTCGTGGCGGCGAGCAGGAGGTCTGGGTTCGGGCGCAGCAGGACAACGCCCCCGCTGCGCCCGCGGCGCGCCGCCCGTTCGCCTCTGACTGGGAGGAGAACGTCGCGG